>JALHMH010000005.1:0-178338 GCA_022844165.1 Lysobacterales bacterium | reverse complement strand
CTGGCTCCTGCCAGCGCATCCATGCGCTGGCGTTCTGATCTTGCGGCGCATGCGCCGCATCGCCCCCGAACACTCTCTGTCAAGCAGCCATCCATGGCTCCTGGCTCCTGCCAGCGCATCCATGCGCTGGCGTTCTGATCTTGCGGCGCATGCGCCGCATCGCCCCCGAACACTCTCTGTCAAGCAGCCATCCATGGCTCCTGGCTCCTGCCAGCGCATCCATGCGCTGGCGTTCTGATCTTGCGGCGCATGCGCCGCATTTTGTTCGGCGTTGCCGAACAAAACCGGTCAGAACCCCCTGTCGCCGCTGACGATGCCGCCGAGGCCACCGAGGATCGAGCCCTCGTCTTTCGAGCCGCCCTTCTGATACGCCGCAGCCAGCATGCGGCCGGCGAGGCGGGAGAACGGCAGGCTTTGCATCCATACATGGCCGGGGCCGGTCAGTTTGGCGAAAAACAGCCCTTCGCCGCCGAACAGTACACTCTTGATACCACCGACTTGCTCAATGTCGAACTGCACGTGGCTGGTCATGGCGACCACACACCCGGTATCGACTTGCAGGACTTCTCCGGCGCGCAGTTCACGTTCTACGATGGTGCCCCCAGCGTGGACGAATACCAAGCCATCGCCCTCGAGCTTCTGCATGATGAATCCTTCGCCGCCAAACAGGCCGGTGAGGATTTTGCGCTGGAAGTGAACACCGATCGAAACACCTTTCGCGGCGCACAGAAATGCATCTTTCTGGCAAATGATGCGGCCGCCGAAGTTGCTTAGCGTCATCGGAATAATGGTGCCAGGGTAGGGCGCTGCGAATGCCGCCTTGGCCTTACCGCTCGGCGCGCCGTTGGTGAAAACCGTGGTGAACAAACTCTCGCCTGTGATCAGGCGCTTGCCAGCGCCGACCAGCTTGTCCAGGAAACCGCCGCCTGCGCTTTGCTGCGTTCCGTCGCCGAACACGGTCTCCATGCGGATCACGGCTTCCTTGTACATCATCGTGCCAGCTTCTGCGATGCAGCTCTCGCCTGGGTCGAGTTCGATTTCGACGAACTGCATGTCTTCGCCGAAGATCGTGTAATCGATCTCGTCGCTACGTTGCATGCCCATGCTCGGTGGTGGCGTGGCGACCATGCCTTGCCCGGTTGGTGTCTTAAGTTCGGCGACGGTTCCGATCGGCACCCATTCGGCGAAACCCTGTCGCCAGCAATAACCGTTGGCATCACGCTGCGCTTGCAACGCGGCGCTGCCGTGGTCGAGCGGGCCCATCTGCTGGCCGTTGTAGCTGAAGTACCACTGGTGCATGGATCGTTCTCCCTTCAAGGTTTCGATTCGGTATTTCGAAGCGGTAAGTGCAGGAACGGGCCGCCATCAGTCAGCCATGGCGCCCAAATTAGCCAACTTGATCGTGCACGCGCTGCCGGTCTTCGGCATTCAATCCCAGTCCGGCGGCAAGTCGGTCGAGATAGGCGCGCTCTGCGTCTGTATCGATGCTGATGGCGATCAAAGCGGCCGCGTAGGTCTCGAAACGCAGTTCGGGTCGCGTGGCGGCGACGATGGCTTCCAGTGCCGCCGGTGACTTCAGCTCGCCCATCAAAAACTGTTGTGTGGCGGCATCGAGACCGGCTTCCATCGCGCGCTCCAGAATCGCGGCGCGCTCTTCGGCATCGATCAACCCATCTGCGTTCGCCGCCGCGATCATGGCGCGAATCAGGTGCGTGGCATCTGCTTGTCGTGAGTTCGCGGGCGCCACGGTTGGTGGCGGCATCGACAACGGTGGCGCCGCCATGGGCGGTGGCGGTGGACCTTGCGGTGGCAAGGTCTGGTAAGGAGTTGGTGCCGGGGCGGCAGGCTGTTTATTCTTGAAGTGTTCCCAAGCAGCAATGGCTAAGCCAACAGCGCCAACGCCCAATTGTGCGTTACTCACGCCGGGAATTCCGAAGCTGCTCTTCGAGCGTTTTTTCTTGCGGCTGACTCCGCCGCTCAACATCTGACCCAGGAGCCGTTCGACGTCGAACATGTTCGTCCTTTTGCGAAAGTGAAGGGGTTGTCCATCTGCGCTTGTTGCCTGCGCAATCCGAGTGCCATCATACAAAGCTACTTGATCGTGTTTGTCGTGTGCATGACGTTTGGTTTTTCAGGGTTGCGCCCATAATGGCCAGTATCGAAGGTCGCGGTCCGCGGCAAATGGTCAAAGCGGCCCAGTATTCGATCCAGGGACTTCGTGCTGCGTTCCGCTTCGAGGCTTCTTTTCGCCTGGAGGTTTATTTGTTCATCGTCCTGGCGCCGCTCGCGGTATTGCTCGGGCGGTCGAGCGTTGAACGCATACTGATGCTGTCCTCGCTGGTGCTGGTACTCGTAGCGGAGCTGCTCAACGGGGCCATTGAAGCCATCGTCGATAAGACGACGCCTGAGTTTAACGAACTGGCGGGTCGATCCAAAGACATGGGATCTGCTGCGGTGTTCCTTTGTATGTTGAACGTGATTGCCACCTGGGCCTTGATCTTGCTGCCGCGCTGGATGGCACTGTGATCGCATCGCCGGCGACCGCCGAGGTTCAACGCGGAATCAGCGCGTATCGCATGCGATGAGAGCAGTGAGGCGCTCCAACACATCGTCGACGGCAATCATATCCATCACGCCCTCCCGTTCCAGGCGTTTTCCCCAAGGCAGGCGCTCTGGGGTTGTGCGATAAAACTGTCTGGCAACCTCAGCGTAGCGATTGATGCACCAGCGTGTGTTGCGGTAAGGCCCGCTGCGATTAGCATCGGTGGCAGCGTAGAGGCCAATGACGGGCGTGCCGAGTGCGTTTGCGATGTGCACTGGACCGGAATCTGGCGCGATCAACACATCCAGCCGCTGTAACAAGGCCAGAAGTTGCTTCAATGTGTCTTTGCCCACCAGATCGATGGCCTGCTGGCTCTGACGCATTGCGCTCAATATGCGATCGCGCATCGTCGTCTCGAGCTCGCTGCGCCCGCCCAAGAGTACCGTTCGTAGCCCGAAGCGCTCGAATGCCGCATCAGCCACTGCCGCGTAGCGTTCTGCACGCCAGTTGCGAAGCGCATGGCTTGAACAAGGACTGATACCCAGATAGCGTGCGCCACTCGGCAAGTGCTGCGCGGCAAATGCGTGCGCATCTTCTGGAACTGGCAGGTCCCACACGGGTGCAGCGGGCAGTGGCGCACCTAACGGTTCAAGGAACCGCAACAGCGTGTCCATGACGTGGCCGCGAGGGTGCTCGGCAATGCGTTCGTGGATGAAAAAACCGTGACCCTCTTTGCTGCGGGCCTGGTCGTATCCGATGCGCCGTTTGGCGCGGATCCCCAGGCTGAGCAGATTCGCACGCAAGGCCAGTTGCATCAGCAATAGCGCATCGAACTCGATGTCCATAAGTTCCCGCCAAAGTCTGCGCATGCCCGCAAAGCCATCGGCCTTGCGGTATACATGGAATCGAACGCCCTCGAGCCCCTCCAGCAGTCTGGCTTCGCCGGGGCCACAAACCCAGCTCAGTTCGATCTGCAGAGCCTTCAGCACCCTCACCAGTGGCACGATGTGTACAACATCACCCAACGCGGATAAGCGCAGAATGCAAACACGTTGATTGGGGCTCGCTATGCTTGAGCTCATGGCCAGGGGACCGTGATTTCCGTGCTGCATTCTGATCTAGTCGGTATTGCGCGGCACGGGCCGCGAACGGTGTTGTTCAGCCGCGCGCAGCTTGGGAGTGCGCCAGGAGCAGATTGGTTCGAACGCGAGGGCCGGCAATTGGCGCGTGGCCGCGGTGCTGCGCGGCGTATTGTCGACGCGTCTGGTGACCTGGTGATCCGCCATTATTTTCGCGGGGGATTCGTCGGCCGATGGAATCGCGATCATTACCTGTACGCCGGGCTGAAAGGCACGCGCCCATGGCGAGAGTTCCAGCTCTTGATGCGGGCTTCGCAATTGGATCTGCCGGCACCGGTCGCAGTAGCGGCGCAGATCGTGCGCCGCGGTTTGTTTTATGGCGGCGATTTGGCGATGCAGATGATCGACGGCAGCGAAACGCTGTCTGATTCTGCGGCATGTGGCTTCGCTGATGTCGATTGGGCGGCCATCGGACGCTGCATCGCGGACTTTCATCGACACGGTTTCGATCATGCGGATCTCAACGCACATAACGTACTGTTGCAACGAAACCAGGTGTGGATCATTGATTGGGATCGGGGCGCCCTGCGCATGCCCGGCGCCTGGCAAGCGCAGAACCTTTCGCGACTGGAGCGTTCGCTGCGCAAGCTGTTTCCCATGCAAATGGCCAGCGGCGAAGGCGAACGTGCCTGGCTGCAACTGAATAGGGCTTATCGAGCGTGACAACGTTGGCGATGCGATTCCTCGGCGTAGGTAATGCGATTTCCAAGCGATTGGGCAGCTCCTGTGCCGTGCTCTTGCAGCAAGGAAAGCCGCTGTTGTTGATCGATATTGGTCCCGATACGCTGTCTCGGTTTGGTTTAGCGCTTGCTGCACAGCCTGAAGCAGTGTTCATTACGCATGCCCATCTCGACCATATCGCCGATCTGGAGCCCTGGTTTTATCAGCTGGCCTTTGCCGAATCGAAGTGGCCAAGGTTGTATGTACCAGCGTCCTTGGTGCCGATTCTGCAGCGGCGCGTCGCGGATTTCCCGAACTGGGTGGCCGAAGGTGGACGCAACTTTTGGGATGTATTCCAGCTCATCCCTGTGAGTGAAAGCTTCTGGCATGCCGGATTGCGGTTCGACGTCTTTGCCGTTCGCCACCACGCGCCGAATGCGGCCTTTGGCCTTGCTTTGCCCGGGAGTTTCGTCTACAGCGGTGATACTCGGCCGATTCCAGATCAGCTTGCAGCATATCCGCGCGAGACCATCTTCCATGACGTATCAGTGCGCAGCAATCCTTCGCATACTGGCCTCGCTGATCTCGACAACTATCACGCTGCGATTCGCGACCGGCTCTGGTTGTATCACTATGGGGACGACGACGCCCGAGCATTAGCGGGCTGGCGCGTCGTCAATGCCGGGACCGATGTGCCATTGGCCGCGCCGGATCCTGCGGCCACGTCGGCTGGAATGCTTGCGTGGACGGCGTGACGCTGCGGCGCCGTGTGGTGCCGAGTTACGATCCTGCGTTGCACAACCGCTTTTCGCCGGCGATGGCGCGCATTCTGGCCGCACGCGGCATTACCGATTTAGCCAGCGCGGAACTAGTGCTCAGCGCATTGCCGCGCGGCGACGATTTACCCGGCGTCGACGCGGCGGTCGCGCGTCTACTGGCGGCGCTCGATCAGCAGGAGCGAATTTTGGTCGTTGGCGATTTCGACGCTGATGGCGCGACCGGGACTGCTGTCGCAGTGCGCGGTTTGAAACTTCTGGGTGCAAGGTACGTCGATTTTGCGGTGCCTGATCGCGGGCGCCATGGCTACGGGCTGTCTGTTGCGCTGGTAGAGGAATTGCGCGCGCGTGCGCCGCAGGTATTGGTCACGGTCGATCACGGAACCTCCAGTATCGACGGCGTTGCCTGCGCCAATTCTGCTGGCATGGATGTCATCGTGACGGATCACCACCTGGCGGGAACGCGGCTGCCAGAAGCGATGGCAATCGTCAATCCGAATGTCGGCAATCTGGCGCCGCGCTATGCGCGACTGGCGGGTGTTGGCGTCATGTTCTACGTTCTGGTCGCGCTACGAGCCGCATTGAACCGTCGTGGTCAGATCACACCGCCGCTGGCGCCGCTGCTGGATCTGGTTGCGCTCGGTACCGTCGCGGATCTGGTGCCGCTCGATCAGGCCAATCGTATTCTTGTTGCCGAGGGGCTGAAGCGTATTGCTGCCGGGCGTGCCAGTGCCGGGGTTCGGGCCTTGATTGAAAGCGCGGGCCGCGATCCGGCACGTATCTCGGCGCGTGACCTGGGCTTTCAGATCGCGCCGCGCCTGAATGCAGCTGGGCGACTTGCAGATATGCACACTGGTATCCGGTGTTTGCTGTGCGATGACCCTGATCAGGCGCGGTTGCTCGCCGCGGAACTCTCGGCGCTCAACAGCGAACGGCGTGAGGTGCAGCGGGAGATGCAGTTCAGCGCAGACAGCATTGTCGATGACATCGTCGCGCAGCGCGGACATTTGCCACCAGCATTGGTGGTGCACGATTCGTCCTGGCATCCGGGCGTTGTCGGTTTGGTTGCGTCTCGCCTCGCTGAGCGATTGCATCGGCCGACGATTGCCCTGGCGCCGGCCGATGATGGATCGTGGCGCGGTTCTGCGCGTTCGATTTCCGGATTTCATTTGCGCGATGCGCTGGTTTCGCTCGATGTAGCGCATCCAGGTCTTATGCAACGCTTCGGTGGTCATGCCATGGCGGCAGGCTTGAGCATCCTTGGGGATGCGATCGCGGCGCTCGATCGCGGGTTTGTGAGCGTTGCAGCAGCACTACTTGATGCCGAACAACTCGCTCGGGTGATCGCCACCGATGGCGAGTTGACTGCCGCCGAACTCGGATTCGAGCTGGCACGGGAGATCGAAAACGCAGGGCCTTTTGGTCAAGGATTCCCAGAACCTGAATTCGATGGCGAGTTTGTCGTCGTCGAACAGCGAGTTCTCAAAGATCAGCACCTGAAAATGCGCATTCGCGGACGTGGCACACAGGTGCTCACCGCGCTTTGGTTCAATGCGCCTGATGAATGGCTGTCCCGGGTGCCGGCGCGGATGCGATTAGTCTATCAACTCAGCATCGAGCTCTGGCAAGGCGAGTATTCGCTGGCGCTGAAAGTGCGGCACGGTTGTGCTGCCTGAGCGCGAGGGTTAGCGCACGCAAGTTTTGCATCGAGACGGATGACGCCCTGGTGCAATTTAGGGCAGGATAGAAGCTGTCCGCCTTGGCCGCGAGCCGAATGTCCTTTCGCGATCTTTTCGCCATCGACCGCCACGAGCGAGCCGCTCTCGCCATCGCATTCCTGTACTTCTTCGGGTTGCTGACCAGCTATTACATGCTGCGCTCGGTCCGCGAGGCGATGGGTGTTCGCCATGGGCCCGAGAATTACTCCTGGCTATACACGACGATCTTCGTTTGCATGGTGATCGCGCAGCCGCTTTACGGGGCATTGGTCGCGCGCTTCGCGCGGCGCGTGTTTGTGCCTTTGGTGTACGTGTTCTTCCTGGTCTTCATCATCGCTTTCTTCTTCACGTGGCAGATCGAATCGGCGCGCGACGCCATGGCGCCGGTGTTTTATGTTTGGTTGTCGATAGCCAATCTTTTCACCGTATCGGTCTTCTGGAGCTACATGACCGATATTTTCTCCAGTGATCAAGCCAAACGAATGTTCGGGTTCATCGCCGCCGGTGGATCGACGGGCGGACTGTTTGGCGCACTGCTCACGATGTTGCTCGCGGATCGTATCGATATCGATGGCATCTTCGCACTGTCGTTCGTTTTTCTATTGATGGCTACCATTTGCGCGGCGCTGCTTGGCCGCCACGCCGCCGCCGCGAGTCAGAGGAGCGATGCGGCTGAGATGGACGCGCTGATCGGCGGGACCAGCTTTGCCGCGTTCAGGCTGGTCGTGACCAGGCTCCCGCTGCGTTGGTTGGCGCTGTTTATGATCTTGAGCGGCGTTGGCGGCGGCATTCTGTACACACAGCAGGCCTTTGCGGTTCGCGAACTATTTGCCAGCGACGGCGAGCGCGCTGCTTACTTTGCACAAATCGATTTGCTCACGAACTTGTTGGCGTTGCTCTTGGAGATTTTCGTCGCGCGCTGGCTATTCTTGAATATCGGTACCGCGCGCATTCTGACGTTGATGCCGCTGATGTTGATGGGCGGTTTCGCCATCTTGCTGACTTCTCCGGCGGTGATTTTGATCGCCGTCTTCCAAGTGCTGAGTCGCGGTATTCGATTCGCATTCGGCGAAACCGCGCTGGCTAGTTGTTACACCACGCTCAGTCGCGAAATCCGCTACAAGGGCAAAGGTTTTATCGATACTTTTGTGTATCGGCTCAGCGATGTGGTCTCACAGTGGAGCGTACGGCTGCTGACGCAAGCAGGCGTCACGAATACCGGGCTGTACCTGTTCGGCGTCTGCGTGGCCGGTTGCACAGCAATCATCGGGTACGTCATTGGTCGGCAGCATGAAAAGCGGCAGGCATGATGCCAACACCGCTCAACTGCTCGCAAAAACGGCCGGGTCGCCCCGGCCGTTTTCGGCTCCAAGTGCAGCGTTGCAGGTGCGGCGCTACTTGGCTTCTTTTTCCATCAGCTTATCGATCAAACTTGCGGGCACTTCGGCGTAGTTGTTGAACTCCATCGAGAACGTGCCGCGACCGCGCGTTGCGCTACGCAGATAGTTGATGTAGCCGAACATCTCTGCCAGAGGCACGAAGCCGTGCACGAATGCCGCAGTGCCCTTGGTGCCCTGGTCAGTGACCTGGCCACGACGCCGGTTCATGTCGCCAATCACGTCGCCCAGGAATTCGGACTCGGTAACGACTTCGATGCGCATCATCGGTTCGAGCAGTTTCGGCTTGCTCAGTTTGTGCGCTTCGCGGAAAGCGTGACGTCCCGCAATTTCGAAGGCCAGGGCCGAAGAGTCAACGTCATGGTACTTGCCGTCGATCAGGCGCGCTTTGAAATCGAGCACTTCGTAGCCGGCGATCTGGCCAGACTTGGACTCGGCCTTGATCGCAAACTCCACCGATGGAATGAACTCGCGCGGGATACGGCCACCGACAACTTCGTCGACAAATACCACACCCGTGCCCGGCTCGCCTGGTTCGAACACCATCTTCACTTCGGCGAACTGGCCGGAACCGCCGGTTTGCTTCTTGTGCGTGTAGATGTGCTCAACCGTACGGCCAAAAGCTTCGCGGAAGCTGACCTTGGGCTTGCCCATGTTGGCTTCGACGCCGAGCTCAGTACGCATGCGGTCGATGGTGATTTCCAGGTGCAATTCGCCCATGCCGCGCAGCACGGTCTCGCCGGTCTCCGGATCGACATTCAGGCGCAGTGACGGATCGGCCTTGGCCATCTTGTAAAGCGCAGCGGACATCTTGTCGATGTCGTCGCGGGTTTTGGCCTCAACCGAAACGCTGATGACAGGATCTGGAAAGCGCATGCGCTCCAACAGAACCGGATGCGCCGGGTCGCACAGTGAGTCGCCCGTCTCGGTATCTTTCATCGATACGAATGCCACGATGTCTCCAGCGCGCGCTTCGTCGATGTCCTTGGTCGCATTCGCCTGCACTTCGACGATACGGCCGACGCGCTCTTTCTTGCCGCGCGTGACATTCATCAAGGTGTCGCCCTTTTTGATGATGCCCGAGTAGATGCGCGTGAAGGTCAGAGTACCGAACTGATCGTTGATGACCTTGAACGCCAATGCCCGAATCGGCGCGTCATCAAGCACTTCCTGCTTGCCGACGACGTTGCCGTCCTCGTCGACCATTGAGATGCCACCGATCTCGCCTGGGTAGGGCAGATAATCAATCACTGCGTCCAGCAACTGCTGTACGCCCTTGTTCTTGAAGGACGAACCGCAGAGCACCGGGACCAACTTGCCGGACACTGCACCCGTGCGGATGCACTCCTTGAGTTTGGCCTGATCGAATTCGCCGGTTTCGACGTAATGCATGAAGGCATTGTCGTCCATCGCCAGCGCCGACTCGATCAAATCGTTGCGCAGCTTCGGCAACTGGTCCATCCACGCGTCGTCGAGCGCAACGGAGAACTTGAAGCGCGAACGTACCTGGTCCAGCGGGACGATTTCCCATTGACTGTCTTTGTCGTTCGAGTGCCAGACGTAGGCCTGCGCTTCGACAAGGTCGACCATACCGACAAATTCATCCTGACTGCCCAGCGGCACCTGGCACAGCAGCGCATTGGCGCCGAGGCGCTCGCGTATGCCCTTGACACAGTGCGCGAAGTTGGCGCCGATGCGGTCCATTTTGTTCACGTAGCACAAGCGCGGCACGTTGTATTGGTCGGCCAGACGCCAGTTGGTCTCGGTCTGCGGCTCAACGCCAGCGACGCCATCGAATACAACTACCGCACCATCGAGCACGCGCAAACTGCGATTCACTTCAATAGTGAAGTCGACGTGGCCCGGCGTATCGATCAGGTTGATGTGATAACCCTTCCACTCGGTCGAAACCGCTGCGCTCTGGATGGTGATGCCGCGCTTTTTCTCTTGTTCGAGGTAGTCGGTCGTGGTGCTGCTCTTGCCGTCCTTGGTGTCGTGGACGTCGATGATCTGGTGTTTACGACCCGTGTAATACAGCACACGCTCGGTGGTGGTGGTCTTTCCTGCGTCGATGTGCGCGATGATCCCGATATTGCGATACAGCGCGAGTTCTTTCTGCCTGGCCATGTTCTGGTCACTTGAATGGAGGTTCTTTTAGGGCCCGAAAAAACTACGCTCAGCAGCGCCGATCTTCCGGAAACAATGGTGCAACCCGCGAGGGTGATGCATGACGGACTTGCGCAGTCAGTGCTTTCCGTCCCCGACACGTGGCACCTTTGCCGGGGTCATGCGATACGCAAATGTGCATGCTTTGCGGGCGCGGAGTATCCACGAATCGAGTCGACTGCGCCTTCAGTGACGACACGAAATGGCGCGATTTCTGCGCGCGGTTCAGCCGGAGTTAGAGGTTCGTTATTGGACGGGGTCGGTTTGGCGCGTGAATCTGGTCATCGCCGTGCAGTATGTCTGGTCTGGGTTTGCGGATATGTGCGCCACCTGTGCCCGACCCGACCAGCAGCGCTATGGCGGCGACAAGGAACGCAGGATCGGGGCCGAAGACCCAGCGAGAAAGGCGTGAAACTTCCGGTACGCCTCACTTGTGGCTTGCAGCAATGATGGTTCTGGCAGTTGCGGCTATTTGACGCACTTGGCGACAGCGTCCTTGTAGCGTGTCTCGTTGCCCGGGTCGGTGGTGCGCAAGCCTCGCTGGGCCTCTTCGTTTGTACAGTCAAAATTCTTCAGAACGTCTTCGAAGTTGACTGCGGCGTATTCCATATTGCCGGCACGCATGAAGGAATTGGCGGCTGCGAGCTTGTCTGCCATTTCGATGGCCTTCTCCTGAGACAAGATCACCTTCGGAATGTCGCGGTCAGGGTCGGACGGGTCGGGGCGAGGCCAAAAGACAGCAGCTGCGGCAATGATTCCGACAATCGCAACGGCACCCAGGATCAGCGGCACTTTCGACGGTGTGCGCGCGAGATCCGCTCGCGACGAGCGGCCGATCTCCGGGGCTGAGGTTGGCGACGGTGTCGAGGACACCGGCCCCATTGGCTTGGAGACTGCGGTTGCTGAGTCCGGCGACAGTGGCTGGCCGGCCGTTGTGGCGTCGTCAGATGCCAACTTCTTGAGTTTTTCCGACAGCGGCGACATCGCCGCCGTGTCGACGCGCCGTGTCGCCGGTTCCGCGGCGCCTGGCGCGCCCGCGCGATGTTTGCGCAGCGCAGCGACCATTTCCGCGGCGTTCTGGAAACGATCTTTGGGATCCTTTGCCAGCAGTTTGTTGATGACCCCCTGGAACCGGGCGTGCTCGGGAGGTAAGGGCGGCACCGGCTCATATACGTGCGCGTAGGACACGGCGAAAGTATCGCGACCCTCGAACACTTTATGTCCCGTAAGCATTTCGTAGAACATAACGCCCATGGCGTAAAGATCGGAGCGCTGGTCGGTGGCTTTGCCCATGCAGCGCTCCGGGCTCATGTAATGCGGCGTACCGACGACAGCCCCGACTTGCGTGAAGCTCGATTCCGTCTCGCCCTCTTTGGCGATACCAAAGTCCACGAGCACCGCCTTTCCGCTCTCATGGAACATGACATTTTCCGGTTTGATATCGCGATGCAGGATCGATCGCTTATGCGCATGTTCGAGCGCATTCCCGATCTGGATCATCACCTCTACCGCGTCTTCCGGTCGCAACCCCTTCTTAATGCGCTCGGTCAGATCACCGCCGGGCAGAACCTCCATTGCCATGTAATAGTGGGCGTCGATGACGCCGCAAGCGAACACTGTGACGACGTTGTCGTGATTCAAGCTCGCGACTGTGTCGCCTTCAAGTTTCAGAGATGCCAGAAACGACGGATCCGGCGCGCTGCCCGGAGAGACGATTTTGATCGCCACCTCGCGCTTGGGCTGTAACTGGCGCGCGAGATACACGCGAGACATACCGCCACGACCCAGTTCCCGGACGAACTCGAAGTTTGGGACTTGAATCGGGGCGTCCATGGGCACCGGGCGTTTGTAAGGATGGCGAGATCATAGCCGGTTGATGGGTGTTGGTCTTAGCCGTTCGAGTGGTTGATGGCTTGAGGCTGCGATCGCGCGACGCTCAAAGCGCCAGGACAGCTTCAGGCAGTGCCGCGAATGTGCGCTCGTCGGGCAACGGCGAAATCACTTCGCCGCCAGTGAATCTCCCGAAGGCGGGCAAAATCAGCGAATGTTTTTTGAGCCAGAACACCGGCACCCGCTCGCGTATGCCAGGAGCCCGAAGCGTGCGGTACGGATGAATATGGCCGGCGATCTGCGGCACGGCCCCGCGACTTGCCTCATGTACGCCATGCACGCGACCCAGGTTGAGCTGGTTCGTGCATTCATCGAGTTCTCCGGCGAGCGCTGAGATTTGGTGGTCGTGATTGCCGCAGGCAACGCGAATTCGCAATCGTGGATGGGTTGCTCGCCAGTGGCGCCACTTTCCCAGCCATGCTGCACTGCCTTCGACCGGTCCATGCAGTAGATCGCCAAGTATGGCCAGGTCGCGCGCACCGGTGTGCGCCAGGATTCGATCGATACGCGCAAGGTCCTGGTCGGTAATGCCCTGTGGCACGGGTATCCCGTTCCGACGAAAAACGTGACCCTTGCCCAAATGCCAATCGGCAATCACGACCGTCTTGCAGTTTGGCAGCAACAACGCGCGATCTGGCAGCAAACTCAGCGTTTCGCCATGCCATTCGAAGGTGATCATCCATGCCGCTCCATCGCGTCGGCGGCGGCGCGGACCCGGGTTTGCCAATCCTCGTGACTCAAGCGGCCGCGCAAACGTTCCGCCCAAAGCGGAAACGAAAACGGCGTAGGTTGCCGTGGTTCAGTGATTACGATCGGTCGCTGCTGAGCGCACTGCAACGCCGCTTCCAGGCGTTCGACATCAAGACAATGGATGAGCACTTCCTGTCTGGCCTGCTGTAACAGCAGATGCTCGGGATCATGCTCTTCGAGCACGTCGAACAATAGTCCGCTGGAGGCCTGAAGTTGCCGCAGCGGACGCGACTGACCGGGCGTGCCGTTGAACGTCAGTCCCGCGATCTGAGCCACATCGCGAAACTGGCGCCTCGCCATTTCCGCCAGATTTACACTGGCCTCGATATCTTCGATCAGGCGCTTGGGAGACAGCAGCTGGCGCAGCATCGAGGTGTCCACGTCGATTCGATGGCGCGACGACAGCAGCACGCCGTAGTCGTTCACGGTGTAGCTGTAGCTGCTCCGGGCGATCGCTTTAAGTCGATATGCCAACAATGGCGCAAGCCCTTCGTGTGCGTGGCGCCCGGCGAAGGGGAACACGGCGAGGTGATGTCCATCGCGCGTGCGCAGCTTTTCAACCAATAGATGGTGTTGCGAGGGTAGGGCGGAACGCTCTGCCTGCATGTCCAATAGCGGTGCGACGAGCGTTACTTCCGGCTCATCGGGCCGTTGATCGATGAGTGCCAGCACGCCGCTGGCGAGATGGCTCGACAACGGCATTTTCCCGCCCATCCATTGCGGCACCGCCGCGCCGCGCGCACCGGCCACTTTGACTTGCGCCACCATGTCGCGCACCCGGACGAGCTCCAGGGTGCGTCCGGCGAACAAGAATCGGGCGCCGGGTCTCAGGCGGCTGATGAAACTCTCCTCGACCATTCCCAAGACGGCGCCGCGAACAAAGCGAACCTGCATCTGGCCATCCGCAACAATGGTTCCGATCGACCAACGGTGACGACGCGCGATGGCGGCAGAGGGCACCAGGAAACGATCGTCAGTGCAAACGACCCGTTGAAAGTCTGGGTATTGCGCAAGCTTGTCGCCGCCACGCACAACAACATCCAGAACGCGATCGAACGAGGACTCACTGAGGTCTGCGTACGCATGTGTTGTGCGGATCTCGGTCAGTGTGTGATCGCGCACAAATCCGCCACCCAGCGCCAGGGTCACGAGGTGTTGGGCGAGCACATCGAAACAGAGGCGACGCGGCACTCGCGCCTCGATCTCGCTACTGGCCAGTGCGCGCCTGGCGGCAGCGATCTCCAGAAACTCCAATGCCTGCGTTGCAACGAAGGTAATCCTGGACATCTCGCCCGGCCGATGCCCGCTGCGCCCAGCCCGCTGTATGACGCGACCTACACCCTTGGGGCTGCCAATCTGGATGACCGCATTCACGGCCGGAAAGTCGACGCCCAGGTCCAGGGTTGAGGTCGCAACAACGCAGCGCACTGTGCCCAGCCGCAGTGCGTCCTCGACCGCCAGTCGCGCATTGCGATCGAGTGAACCATGGTGCAGCGCGAGCATTTGTGGTTCGAGTGGCCACACCGCCTGCAGGGCTTCAAACCAGAGCTCGGCCTGCGAGCGCGTGTTGGTGAACACCAAGGCACTCCCCGCTCGCAGAATGGACGCCAGCACGCCCGGCAGTTGTTTGAGGCCAAGATGTCCGGCCCATGGAAAACGTTCGATTCGGGCTGGGCGCAATGATTCGACGGCAATCGCTTTTTGCTGCTCAGCGGCGATCACCAACGCATTGTTGCCGGCCAATACCTGTGCCGCTTGCTTCACATTGCCCAGCGTCGCAGAACTTCCCCAGATCTTGAGTCCAGGTGCCAGGCGCCGCAATCGCGCCAGGCACAGTTCCAACTGCACGCCGCGTTTGTTGCCCATCAGCTCATGCCATTCGTCCACAATGACCGCATCAAGGTGCCTGAGGCGAGCTTGTTCTTCTTGGTACGACAGCAGTAGCGAAAGGCTCTCGGGTGTAGTGACCAGCGCGAAGGGTGTCCGCCGTCTGTAGCGTGCTCGTTCGCCGCTGGTGCTGTCCCCGGTTCGCCGCGCCACCAGAAGATCGCTGCCAATTTCATCAAGAGCTGTTTGCAAATGCGCGGTCGTGTCACCTGCCAGGGCTCGCAGTGGCGTGATCCACAGGATCTTCAGCGTGTCAGGCGGCGTTTTTGCTGCCAACGCGAGCGGTCCGCCCCAAAGTGCCAGAGTCTTGCCGCTGCCGGTCGGCGCATTCACCAGGCCGCTCGCGCCAGCACGCCAGGCAGCCCAGCAGGCGCGCTGAAACCCGGCCGGTTCAAAGCCTCGGGCCGCAAACAGAGATTCAACAACAGACAGGTCCATTTCGCCAATATGCCGCTATACGTGCATGCGAATTGCGCACGACACCGGGTCGCCCTGCAAGTTCGTCACTCAGTACCGAATGCTAGCGAGGCTTCGCCTCAGACCGCCGAGCATTGTTGGCTTCGCTCTGCAGCGTAGTTGCCACAACCCCGCGCGCTTCGCGCGCGCCCCCCTTGACTCAAGGGGGCTTCAAAAGCCAAAGCCGCTCCGACGAATACTTGACTCAAATGACAAGATCCCGCTCAGTCAGGGACTCTAAGCGACTCGGCGCTGGGCCTTGGCTTCGTCGCTGCGCAGCAACTCCAGTTGCTCCAGGTAAGCGCCTGACAATCCGGTCACGTAATGACCCGAAAAACACGATGTATCAAAGGCCGGAATGGCGGGATTGCCCTCTTGCACTGCGGCAATCAGATCCTCAAGATCCTGATAGATCAGCCAATCCGCACCGATAAACGCCTCAACCTCGGCTTCGGTACGGCCATGGGCCACCAGTTCTTTAACGGCAGGCATGTCGATGCCGTAGACGTTCGGATAACGTACGGGTGGGGCCGCAGAGGCGAAATACACTTTACGCGCTCCCACTTCGCGCGCCATTTGTACGATCTGTTTGCTCGTGGTTCCGCGCACGATTGAGTCGTCGACCAGCAGCACAACCTTGTCGCGGAACTCAAGTTCGATGGCGTTGAGTTTTCGGCGTACGGATTTCACGCGCTCCTTCTGACCAGGCATGATGAACGTGCGGCCGATGTATCGGTTCTTGACGAAGCCCTCGCGGTACTCGACGCCGAGCGCTTTGGCCAGTGGAATGGCGGCAGTGCGCGACGTGTCCGGGATCGGAATGACGACATCGATATCGTGGTTCGGTCGCTCGCGAAGAATCTTCTTGGCGAGTTTTTCGCCCATCCGCAAACGCGCTTTGTACACCGACACATCTTCGATCATCGAGTCAGGTCGGGCCAGATAGACGAATTCGAAGATGCACGGCGATAACAGTCGCTTGGCGGCACATTGTTGCGCGTGCAGTTTGCCGTCTTCGGTAATCAGGACCGCTTCACCCGGCGCGACATCGCGTTCCAGTCGGAAACCCAAAATGTCCAGCGCCACGCTCTCGCTCGCGAGCGCCCACTCGACGCCGTCAATGCCGTCGCGTTTGCCGATGACCAGCGGCCGGATGCCGTTTGGATCGCGAAATCCAACCAATCCCAAACCGAGCACCATCGATACAATGGCGTAACCGCCGACACAGCGCTGGTGCACGCCGCTGACGGCCTTGAACAAGTGCGCCGGCTCAAGGCGTGCGCGCTCCTGCGCCTGTAGTTCATGCGCGAACACGTTGAGCAGCACTTCGGAGTCCGACTCGGTATTGATGTGGCGTCGATCCTCCGCAAAAATCTCGCGCTTGAGCGCCGGTGCGTTCGTCAAATTGCCGTTGTGCGCAAGTGCGATGCCGAATGGCGAATTGACATAAAAAGGCTGCGCCTCGGCGGCACCTTCGGAGCCAGCGGTTGGATACCGACAATGGCCAATGCCCATCACGCCACGCAATCGACCCATCGAGGCGCTATCGAAGACGTCACGCACCAGACCATTGCCTTTCGAAAGATGCAACCTGTTGCCATCGAATGTGGCAATGCCAGCCGCATCCTGGCCACGGTGCTGAAGCACCGTCAAGCCATCGTACAAAGCCGTAGCCACATCGCTATTGCCAACGATGCCAATGATTCCGCACATGGTTCAGGTCTCGGGAGAGGGGGTCGGGCTGGAGGCGCGACAGGCGCCTATCATCTCACGCAATGTGCTCGGCAAGAATGCGCTGCTGGCAATGGCCAGCGATTCGAATCGAGGAATCAACTGCGACTGCCGCCACCACGGGTCGGCACAGAGTGGTGTCCAGCTGCCTACTGCGACCAGCGCCAAGACCGTCAGCGCACCTCGCAGCAATCCAAACACTGCACCAAGCAAACGATCTGTGCCGGACAGGCCTGTCGAGCGCACCAGCCGGCCAATCAACCAGCTGAACAGCGAGCCGACGACCAGGACACCGATCATCAAAAGAAGCGCAGCCACACCAAGCCGCACCGAAGGTACCTCAATGCCATGTAAGTAAGCCGCGAGTGGCGTCGTAAACTGAAATGCTGCCCAGATCGCACAGATCCAAATCACAATTGACATCGCTTCGACGATGAAGCCACGTATCAGACTGATCAGCGTGGAGAGACCGATCAGCGCCAAAATGACGATGTCGATCCAGATCACGGATGGGCGACGACTAACGCGTCCAGATTGAATTTACTCTTGACTTCGCCCTGGACTTTGACCGCAGATTCGCGGCGCGTTTCAGGGCCGATGCGGACTCGATGGCTACTCTTTCCGCCGGCAAGTTTGATGGGCTCGACAAACGCCGCATAGCCCGCTGCGCGCAGCTTCGCCGACAGCTCCCTGGCACCCTCCGGATTGCCGAAAACGCCCACCTGGACGGCCCAGCCGCTCAGGTTCGGTCGGCCGGCGGGTGCCGGAGACGACTGAGTTGGGTTCGCCAGTGCCAGTTCGATGACATTGCTCGACAGCCCGGCAATCTGACGCTGTGCCGAAAGGCGTGCGGCATCAGCCTCCGTTCGCGTTGCATAGCCTTTGCTGCGAACCCGGTAAAGCTTGCGACCACCGCTGCTGGACAACTCCTCAATGTTTGCGGGTACGCCGGCTTTTGCGAGATCGACAATCAAGCCATCGGCATTTTTCTTGTCGGCATAACTACCGAACTGAGCAACGAACCGACCGCCAGCCGCCGGCGCGGGCGCGGGGAGTGTCGGTTTCACTGGCGGTTGGCGCGGCGTGTCGTTTGGTATCGGCAGCGGGTCGGGTGCAGAAACCGTCGGCGGGGACGGCGCAGATCTTGCTGGCGGTGTTTCGACCGCTGGCGTCGATTCGGGCGTCTCTTCGGCAACGTCAGTCGCAGACGTATCCGGCTCTTCGCTGCGTGGCACGGGTGCAGGCGCCGTCATCGACGGATCCAGTGGCAATCGCCGCGTCTCCATGCCGGGTTCGCCGGGTGGCGGGATGGTCAGATCGAGCTGCTCGCGTGCTGCCGTCGTCTCTTTGGGCGCGTCGAGCAACATCGGTACGAATATCACCGCCAGGAGAATAATGACGGCAGCGCCGATCAGGCGTTGGCGGAGAGCGTCGTCCATCGGTCCGTGGGTCGCAGCGAGAAGAGTGCAGTATAGGCCGATGACGAGCGCGCTTCAGAGAGTCGATGTTCGCCATTTAAACAACATCAGCTGATCAGGCCAACAAAGCCATCAATTCCGCGACCACGCGATCGAGTTCACGAAGCGGGACATAGCTCCAGCTCGCCGCATCGGCGCGCAATGGACGCAATCTGCCGGACTCGGCTAACTCGCGGTGAAAACGGCCGAGCTTCCCGCGAGGCACGCCGTTGCATACGGAAAACACCGGTTTTCCAGTTGCCAGTGCTTCCGATTGCATGTTGACAGAATCGGCGGTGACGATGAACCGATCGCCCCAGGCGAGCGCTCCGCGATAGGGATTCGGGCCATCGGCCGCACCGGTCCAACGCAGGTCTGCGCGCAGTTCTTTGAGTGCGTCAAGCCATGCCGGAGGCGTGCGTCTGGACGTCACGAGGATTAGTGAGCCATCGCGCCGCCAGCCGTGGGCGATATCGGTCAGTCTTGCGAAGGTGCTGCGATCAATGGCGACCCCGCGCCGCGGCCCGCCCAGCAGGACGACGGTACGCGGTGCCGGCAGGCGCGACATTGCTGCGCAGGCAATACGTTCGCGCTTGAGCCAGGCGTTGTCGATGTCGTGCAGGCTCCCCAGCGTCCGTACCACATTGGCCCCACGGACTGCGTCGTGCGCCGGAACGACCAGCGCCGAAAACTTTTCGGAGGCAACCCGCGGATCGAGAATCTGCACTGTTTTTGCCGACGATGAGCGTGCAATGGTCCTTAGCGCTGCTGCACCAAAGCGCCCCGCGCCGACCGCCAGTTCAGGCCAGGGACTGGGCCAGTGATTGCGCCATGCAGCTGTTGGCACCAGAAGTTGTGGTGCCAACCATGAATAGGGCCAACGTGGTTGCACACCCAGCGTGGCAACGACCGTGCCCAAGCGGTGAGCCAATGCGCTCGCCTGGCGCTCATTGCCCGCTGCACCATCGGTCACCACCCACACGGTTCTTGTCATGGAACACTTTGTCGACACAGAAGTCCGCATAATGCCGAGCTTTGCGATGGCAAAGGAATCATCATGACAACTCTGAATGACGCTGCATTGGCGCAACTGTTCGGTGATGCGCGAACGCACAACACCTGGCTTGACAAGCCGGTCGGTGATGAGACATTGCTTGCATTGTATGAGCAATTAAAATGGGGTCCGACCAGCGCCAACTGCTCACCGGCGCGGTTTGTGTTTGTCAAATCGGCGGAAGCTAAAGCCAGGCTCGAACCGGCAATGGACGCAGGCAATCGCGAAAAGACTATGGCCGCTCCGGTCACAGTGATTGTCGCCGCCGACCACGCCTTTTACGAAAAATTGCCAAAGTTGTTTCCGCACCAGCCGGCTGCGCGCAGCTGGTTCGAAGGCAAACCCGCTGCGATCGAAGCAGCCGCATTTCGCAACAGTTCACTCCAGGGTGCCTATTTAATGCTCGCTGCGCGGGCACTTGGTCTGGACTGCGGTCCGATGAGTGGCTTCAATCAACAAATGGTCAATGAGGCGTTTTTCGCTGGCACAGAGGTCCGGTCGAATTTCTTGATTAATCTGGGTTATGGCGATCCTGCAGGGCTTTTTCCCCGCGGCCCGCGTTTGTCATTCGATGAGGCTTGTCGCATTGCCTGATCTGATCTGTTGCGGCGTCGCGGATTTTTTTGCTCTGCGACGCGGTCAGATTCCCGCCCGGCTATTGCGACCTGGAAATTTCGCCCCATGCTCCGACTTTACAACACGCTGACAGCAACCGTCGAAACGTTCGCGCCCGCCGATCCGAATCGCGTGACGATGTATGTCTGCGGGCCAACGGTGTACTCCTATGCGCATATCGGCAACGCCCGCCCTCCTGTTGTGTTCGGCGTGCTGGCCAACCTGTTGCGCGCCCAGTATTCGCGCGTTGATTTTGCGCGAAACATCACTGACGTAGACGACAGAATCAACGCTGCTGCAGCGGAACTTGGCGTACCGATTTCGGTGATCACGGATCGATTCCTGGCGGCGTATCTGAATGACATGCGCGCGGTGGGTGTCGACGGCGATTTTGCGCCCAACATCGAACCCCGGGCGACCGGGCACATTGCCCAGATCATCGTCATGTGCCAGCGTCTCATCGCGAGCGGCCACGCCTATGTTGCGGAAGAGCATGTGTTGTTTTCGGTCGAAAGCTACGATCACTACGGGCGCTTGTCGCGACGCAGCCTGAAAGAAATGATCGCGGGCGCACGCATTGAGGTTGCGCCCTACAAACGTCATGCCGCGGACTTTGTGCTCTGGAAGCCCTCAACGCCCGAATTGCCGGGATGGGATAGCCCATGGGGCCGGGGACGGCCGGGATGGCACATTGAGTGTTCTGCCATGGCGGAGGCGCATTTAGGCGACACGATCGATATTCACGCCGGGGGCGCCGACCTTAAGTTTCCGCATCACGAAAACGAAGTAGCGCAGAGTGTTTGCGCGCACGCGGGCGCCGAGTTTGCGCGAATCTGGATGCATAACGGCTTTGTCACGGTGGATGGCCGTAAGATGAGCAAGTCGCTTGGGAACACTCTGCTTGTGGATCAACTTCGCCAGCAGGCGCCGCCTGAAGCACTGAGGTATTTATTGCTGAACGCGCATTATCGGCAACCACTCGATTGGTCGGATGGTGCGCTCAAACAAGCCCGCGTATCGCTGGATCGTTATTACGGCGCACTGCGCGATTGCGCAGATGTACGTGGGGCCTCTGACATCGCAGCAGATGCAGTACTCGAAGCGTTGTCGGATGATCTGAATTCCCCGCAAGCGTTGGCGGCCCTCAGCGAACTGGCTCGCGATCTGCAGCGTGCGGAAGGTCCCCAGGCGAGGTCGATCGCCAAAGCGCGGCTACTGGCCGGCGGTCGTTGGCTGGGCTTATTGCAGCAGTCGCCCGAAGCCTGGTTCAAAGGCGAAGCAAGTGCGGATGCGGAACTCGACGGCCTGCTGGCCGAACGCCAGGCCGCGCGCGCAAACAAGAACTTCGCTCGCGCCGATCAAATTCGCAATGAACTGCTCTCCCGCGGAATCGTTATCGAGGACACACCTCAGGGCGCTCGCTGGAAGCGATCCTGAGCATGCCGCTTTTGCCATCCGGAGTATCGATCATTGAGCGTCGCAAGGCGACTTTCGCTGAAAGCCGCCCGCGAAAATGAAGGGCCTGCCAAAGCCAAAGCCGCTCCGGAGAAACAGACTCAAATGTTCAGATCCGGCTCCGTCAAGGATGCACCAATGCGCCGCCGAATACTGCATCTGATCAGCGCACGCGGGGGCGGAATGGAGCGTTATGCCCGCGATCTTGCGGCACTGACGCCGGATTTTCGGCACGCATTTCTGCATCTGAGCGAAGAATGCGTGGTGTTGGAATCTGAGGGCTTGTTTTACCCACTGCAAGCGTCGGAGCCCATGGCCCACTGGGCGCCCCGATTTTGGGATGCCTTTGGAGCCGATCTGATTCACAGCCACCATGTGTCGCCGCTGGCCCTGAACTTACTCGAGGCGGCGCCGAATCGGCCATTGGTGCTGTCCATACACGATGTGGGCCTTTTGCATCCCAGAGCCTTCGCACAAGGCCGATCGGTTCCGACGATCGACGTGGCATGGATCAAGCGCTGGCGTGAGATCGCGCTCCGCGCATCCCGAGTCCTGCTGCCGAGTCGGTTCATCTTACGCCTCTGGGAAGAGGTCATTTCGGACGTTCCTGCTGAGGTGCTCGAACCCGGCGTTTCTCATACGGCGAAGGTTGGCGAACCAAGGCGTTCGTTGCAGACGATCGGCGTTGTTGGCGCCATTGGGCCCCACAAGGGCAAGACGCATTTGCTGGACCTGATTCAGTTGCCTGGTGCCGAGCGGTTCAAGTGGGTGCTGATCGGCTATACCGAGGACCAATTACAGCCCGGACCGTTGCTCGACGGACGTTTGTGGGTTCACGGTCCCTTCGACCATGCGGAAACGTCGCGATGGTTGAAGCACTATCGCATCGATCTGGTTTATTTTCCGAACCAGATTGCGGAGAGTTTTTCCTACGCATTGTCGGACGTTTGGGCTGCGGGTGTGCCGGTCGTAGCGCCGGACGTTGGCGCATTAGGCGAACGGGTTCGCCAGAGCGGCGCCGGTATGGTCGTTCCGGCGGGCTGCGAACCCGCGGTCGCTCTCGCTATGCTTCAATCTCTGGCCGATGTCGATCGGCTCTCCTGGCATCGACGTTTGAACGATGCCAACCTGGTTCCGGACCATGCGACGATGGCTTTGGCGATCGCGCCCGTATATCGAGCGGCTATGGAAAATAGTGAAGCAGTTTCAGAAGACCTGGCGGCACTGCAACCGATGTTGCGTTCGCAATTGGATGGCGTCGTGTTCCGGAGTGAGAATATTCGGCTGGCACGAGACTATGGGCAGGTTCTTGAGTGGGCAACAAAGCTCGAAACCGATGTTCAGAGGCAGCAAAACGAATTGCTGGAACTGGCTGAAACGCGGGCGGCTGTCGATGCGTTCGCGGCGCAACAAACTGCGCAACTGACGTTGGCTATGGATCGTGTCGCGCAGCTCGAACAGGATGTTCACGCGCTGCGCGACCGCAACCATGTCGTTGAGTCTTCAGCACTCGCCATTGAGCGGGATCTGCATGCACAACTGGCACGAGCAGAGTCGTTGACGTCTGAGGTTTATGCGCTGGCGGAAGTCAGGGCAGAACTGGAGAAACAGACGACCGCGTTGCGCGCTGAGTTGAGCCGCGTGGAGGCGGCGAGAGCGGCTACCGACGCCGCCCTGGCGCGTCTTCGTGAAGAGTTCGAGGTGCGTTTCGAGCATTCGGAAAAGGCACGTCGTCAGGTGACCGCGGAGCACGATGCAATGAAGATCAACAATGCGCATTTGACCGCGACTGTCTTGCTGTTGGAGCAGGAAATTGTCCCATTGCGAATCAAGGGTGCCCGGTACGACCGCGTCCTGGGGTGGGTTCCGTCACCACTACGCGTTTTTCTGCGCAAGCTCAGGCTGAGGTCCCAATGAGCGGGATTTCAGCGATCGACGTACTGATCGTCACCTATAAGACGCGTGGTGAAGTGCTGGGCAGGCTATTGGCCAGTCTGGTCGAGCATGCCGGCAATGTGGTCTTGCACGTTTCCATCCTGGACAACTCCCTTGATGCCGCCCCCCGTGAGGTCATTCGCACAACCGTAGCGGGGTTCGAAGGCCGGTTTGGTTCGCTCCGATTGACAATGAGCGAAGCCAACCTCGGTTTCGGTCAGGCCAACAACTTTCTTGCTGCTCAGGCGCAAACGCCCTGGCTGTTGTTGATGAATCCAGATACAGCACTATTGCCCGGATCGTTAGGTGTACTGCTGGGACACGTAACGAGTGATCCAACAGTGGCGGCATTCGAGTTTCGCCAAAAGCCCTTCGAGCACCCAAAAAACTATCACCCGATCTCGCTCGAAACCGATTGGTGCAGCGGTGCAGCCGTGCTATTTCGCAAGAACGCTTTCGACAGCGTTGGCGGATTTGAGCCCAGGCTGTTTCTCTATGGCGAAGACGTCGATTTGTCGTGGCGGCTGCGCGCCCGCGGCTACAAGCTCAAGTACATCGCCAATGCGCAGGTTCTGCACGAAAGTTATGCAGAAGCGGGGGAGATCAAACCGGCTCAGGTGATGGGTTCGACCTTAGCGAATCTGTGTTTGCGCACGCGCTACGGAACCTGGAGAGAGGTGCGGGCCGGGTTCGCCATGTTGATCCGAGAATTACGTGTGCCGGAGGCATTCCCCGGCAGGCGAAAAGCGCTGTTCGACAATATTCTCAAGGCGATCCGACAATTGCCGTATTGGCGTCGAACGCGTGTCGTGGCGAACGACAGCTTCCAGCCCATTTTTGCCGCCTGGGATTTCGAGCGACGTCGTAAAGGCGCCTTTTTCGTCGCACCGGTTTGCGAGGCAACGCCGAAGGTGTCGATCCTGATTCGGACACACAAGCGACCACAGTGGCTGCGTGAGGCCATACTGTCGGTCGAACGACAAACCTATCCGAACATCGAGATCGTGATCGTCGAAGATGGCGAGCCGCTGTCTCAGCCGATGATCGAAAACGAATTTGCACATTTGAGCAAGCGCCTGGTCTATCGCTCCACCGGCTCGCCGGTCGGTCGTGCACGCGCAGGAAACCTCGCGCTGTCACTCGCCAGCGGCGAGTGGTTGAACTTTCTCGACGACGACGACGCGTTTTATGCTGATCACGTCGAGTCGCTATTGTCGAGCGCATTGAGTTTGGGTGTTCCCGGCGTGTATGGCATCGCGTGGGAGGTGCCAACCGAAATCCAATCGCAATCGCCGTTGCGCTATCGCGAAACTGATTGGTTACTGCGCTTTCAAATGCCGTTCAATCACGTGACGCTCTGGATCGAGAACTTTATGCCGATCCAGACGGTGTTGTTCCACCGCAGGCTGTACGAACGCCATGGTGGGTTTGCCGAAGACATGGATCAGTTAGAGGACTGGAATCTCTGGACCCGATACACGCTCGAAGATCGCTTCGAAATTGTCGACAAGACCACATCGTTCTATCGGGTCCCGTCGTGCAACGATACGGCCGCAAAGCGCCAGGACCTGCTCGACGAAGCCTATCGCGACGCCTGCGCGCGACAATTGTCGATGCGCACGGGTCTTTCGCCGGGGTTGATCATGCAAGCCGCTCGCAGTTCGCATGCTTTGAATCGCCCGCCGACGACGGCGCATTTGGCACGCAAGCTGGTCGAACGTTTTGCGTTCGGCAGATGGATTTTGCGACGTTTTTTCGCGCGTCGGCTGACAACGCCAATCGGCGGCTGACATGCGCGTCTGGCGGTGTTTCCTGCAACAATCGCTGGCAAGCGGGGACGAGGTGCAGCTGCCAGAACCGTTGGCGCACCGTTTGCTCAACGTGTTGCGTGTCCGCGTCGGCGACGCTTTGCAGCTTTTCGACGGTAAGGGCAACGAGTACCTGGCACAACTCACTAAATTGGCAAAATCCGGCGCGAGCGCGCGGATCGGAGAGCGCGTCGACGTTCAGGCTGAAAGCGTGCTGTCGATGACGCTTGGACAGGGCATTTGCCGAGGCGAAAAGATGGATCTTGTGATCCAAAAGGCCACCGAACTTGGCGTGGTGCGTATCGTGCCGCTGATCACCGAACGAGTTGAAGTTCAACTCGACGGCCAACGACTCCAGCGTCGACTTGAACATTGGCAACAGGTCGCAACCAGCGCCGCCGAACAATCACAGCGAAGCGCAGTGCCCGAGATCTCGGCGCCGATGGCGCTATTGGATTTCGTGTTTCCCGGCGCGTTGCTATTGGATCCGGCGGGCACTCATCGCACTCGCGACTTGCCAATGCGCTCCCAGCTAAGCTTGCTGGTCGGACCCGAAGGCGGCTTTAGCCGCCGTGAGGTTGAAGCGGCGATCGCTCGCGAGGCGCTGGCACTGCGCCTTGGACCCAGGACTCTCCGTACCGAAACAGCAGGTCTTGCAGCGCTGGCAATCCTGCAATCGCAGTTTGGCGATATGTGAGCGCCCAACGATCAGCTGGTTGCGTCATCGCGATAGCGCCGCAGATAGATCGCTCCGGCCAGGAACAGAATGCCGATACCGACACCGACCCAAAGATCGATGCTCATCACTCGCGCCAGTACATCGTCGAAATTGGCGGCGTACTTGGTGCCGGATAGCCCGGCGTTGATGTTGGTCTCGCCAAAATCTGCGTTGATCGATATCGGTGCGAAGCCGGCTGCAAAACGTCGAGCGATGAATTCCCAGATTACCTTGCTGAAGGTAAAGTCGGTGGTAAATCGCAACCAGCTTTCGGCGATCGACAACAGAATCGGTGGTAACGTCGCCCACAAGAATGGGCGCCCGCGTGCGAATGCACTGGCCAGCATCAGCCAGCCGAAGAGTGGCAGTAAATACAGCGCCTGTACTGCTTGGACGGCCCCGAACTGAGCCCACATGAGAAGTGGGTTGCTGTGGGACCAAAGCAGTTTCCAGGGATTCCCACCGTGCATCGCGACCAATGCACCACTGGACACAATCAGCACGATTTGCCCGACAATCAGGCCCGCCAGCATGACGATGGGTGCGATGACGACAGCGATGACAAGTTTGCTCAGCACGGTCTCCATGTCCGATACCGGCATCGACTTCCAGAACAGAATTGAACGATCGCGCCGGTCGTCGTAAAGCGAGCCTAAGCAGTAGAAGAAGACAACGATGAACATCACCATCTGCCAGACCAGCGCCGTCCCCCACAAAAAAGCCTCAATGATCAGGCGCATCTGTGCCGGATCCAGCTGCGTCTCTGCGAACTTGAGCGCGCCTTCGGCCATATGCGTTGAACCGTCAAACTTGTCGGTCCAGTAGAAGGTGCTGATGCCGGTGAGCAGGAACAGCCCGAACATCACCGCGCCGACAATGAACGGTGTGTAAATCAGACCGCCACGATGCTCCCAGATCTCGCGTTGCAGCAAAGTCAGAAAACGCGCGTTCAAGCTGTGCCTCCCATGACTGCGACGAACAAATCGGCAACGCCTACCTGGTGCACCTCGCCAAACTCCCGCGCCTGGTGCTGGGGAACGCCATCGAATAACAGCGCTGTCTTGCCGAGCAGCTTGCGTTCAGAGATCGGCCGCATTGACCTGGCGGCTTCCAGACGGTCGTTGCTGACTAAAACCTGGCAATACCGCTGTGCGACATCTTCCATGGTGGTCGAAAGCGCAATTGTTCCGCTCTTGATGAACAACAGATCCGTCAAAATGTGCTCGATTTCCTCGACTTGGTGCGTGGTCACCAAAATTGTCCGTGTCTCGTCGAAGAAATCGTTCAACAGTTGCTCGTAAAACCTTCGTCGGTAAAGGATGTCGAGCCCCAGTGTCGGTTCGTCGAGGATCAACAGGCGTGCATCGATGGCCATCACCAGGGCCAGGTGCAATTGCGCAATCATGCCCTTGCTGAGTTCTCGCACACGCATCGTTGGCCGGACTTCGGTCGCAGCCAGGAAGCGTTCGCATTTGGATCGCACGAATCGTGGATGCACGCCTTCTACGTATTGAATCGCTTCCGATACCCGGATCCAACGAGGGAGGATCGCCACATCGGCGATGAAAGAAACGTCTTGCATCAGGGCCGATCGATCGCGAAAAGGATTGTGGCCAAGCACATCCAACTCGCCTTCATATGGTGTGAGACCGAGGATGGCCTTCAAGGCAGTGGTTTTGCCTGCCCCATTGGGGCCGATCAAGCCGACGATTCGACCTTGTTGCACCGAAAAATTGACATTATCCAGCGCCGTCTTTTGCCGAAAGCGCTTGCTCAACTGGCGAGCGGTAATTACAGCGGTCATTGATGATTCTCCGCCAGCAAAATGTTGAGATCCAAACCCAGACGCAGCAGCCTTGCGCGCAGCGCCGGCCACTCTTCTTTCAAGAATCGATCGCGCTCGAGCTCGAGCAGTTTTTCGCGAGCGCCAGCGCCGACGAAGAGCCCAAGTCCGCGGCGCTTGTCCAAGAGCGCTTCATCGGCCAGCTCCTGATAGGCCTTCGACACGGTCAATGGGTTGATTTGGTAGTCCACTGCAACTTGCCGTACTGAGGGCACGGCGTCTCCTTCTTTGAGTTCGCCATCAAGGATCATGGCCACGATCCGATCGCGCAACTGGCGATAAATCGGTGTGGTTTCACTCCAGGAAACGCTCATTCCCACATTACTCCAGACCGGCCGTGCCGCCGAACGAGAAGAACGGCATTTCAAGCTCAGATTCGCTGCCCGGATTCTCAACAGCAAAGGCGGCGATACGTTCTTCGCGAGTCGGCCTGACCACGATGGCCGGCATTATCACGACGGGTAGTTCGGTGACCATGGGAGCAAGTTCGGCGCGATCAACCGTTGCATTTGCAGCCTGGTCCCGGGCCAAGCGTGTTCCATGGATTGCGCTTGCTACGCACAAGGTCATCACCGAAACCAGAACCAGCCCTTGGTGTACGCGTTTGTTCATGACAACCTCGCTGATGCATTGGTGTGTTAGTAGACTAGTACACCAGTTCGCATAGGTCTACAGGTAGAAAGTCATGGCGTCAGAAAAACGGATTGCCACTTGAATCCGTGGTTCCGCGGTTAGTCAACCGGGGCGACGACGACGCGGTCCCGGCCTCCTGCCTTAGCTTGGTAGAGCGCATTGTCTGCGCGTTGCAGCGCCTGACCTGGCGTGTCGTTCGGGCCCAGGCAGGTGACGCCGAACGAAGCGGTGACGATACCCACAGGGTGAATCGGGCTGGCGCGAAGTGCCGTACAAAGCCGTTCGGCGATGAGTGCGCCGGACCTTTGACCCGTTGGCGAAATAACCAGAAATTCTTCGCCACCCCAACGTGCCAGAACGTCCTCCGAATCGAGTAACAGCGCGCATCGGCGAGCGCACTCTACGAGCACGTGATCGCCCGCCGGATGGCCAAATCGGTCGTTGATCGATTTGAAATGGTCGATATCGAACAAGACCAAAATGCCGGTATGTGCGGTCGGTCGGTTGGCCAGCAAAGTTGCCAGAAAACGCTCGCCGGCACGTCGGTTGTAGATACCAAGTAACGCATCGCGATCCGCAAGCGCCTGCAGCCGCTCGCCGTCTTCCTGGAGAACTTCGATGCGTCGCTCGATACCACGCAGCAACGGTATCAGGAACGGGACAAACATGCTGATTGGCCCGAATGCGATGGCGAGATCAAGCCCGCGCGGTGTCCATAGTTGTTCCGGATGCGATGCCAGGTAGAACAGCACCGGTGCCGCGATAGCCAGCCACGCACACGCTGTCGCCCACCAGGCGTGTCGTGGCCTCGCGATAACCACCGGCACCAGAAGCAACGGCAGCAACCCCGCTGTAATGGGCGGCAGGATTTCGATCAGGCGTTGTGTACTCGTGAGCGCAGTCCATAGGGCTCCCCACGCTGGCGCTGCAAGCCCCGCGACGGCAATCGACCAGCCCAGCCAGACGCTGGACTGAAGGCTCGAAGGTTCAAGCCAATAGCGCAGCATGACAACTGAAAGAGTGACGGCCATCAGCGCCGGCACAACTCGGTTGACTATCGTCGCGTTGGGCTCAAAAGCGTGCAAGATGGCAGCAGTCGTCGTAGCCAAGATGGAGAGCGCGAATAACAGCAGCATGGAATGTCGCACATAGCGCTGTTGCGGATCGCGGAGCGCACCGGGAGACATCTTTTTGGCTGTTGACATAAGTGTCGGACGATCCCTCAGGCTGCCAGGCTGCGAATCCTCGAGGGAGTACCATGCGGTCCGCAGAAGAACACGCTGGCTGGGCCAGCGCGTTCAGGGAATCCCCGGTACTAGAATCCTCAGGCCGCTTTTGCGTCCGCCGTCGATGTGCCGGCCAACTGGCGCAATACGTACGGCAATATGCCGCCGTGGCGGTAGTATTCGACTTCCTTCGGTGTGTCGAGCAACACGCGAACTTCGAACTGTTTAGTGCTGCCGTCTTCGGCCACGGCAGTGACTAGAAGGCGCTTTCCAGTGCCGTCGCCGATGCCGCTAAAGCTAAAGGTCTCCCGGCCCGTAAGGCCCAATGACCCCGCGTTTTCGCCATCCAGGAACTTGCAGGGCAGCACGCCCATTCCACACAAGTTTGAGCGATGGATGCGTTCGAAACTCTCGGCGATGACGATCTTGACGCCCAGAAGCATCGTGCCTTTGGCTGCCCAGTCGCGCGATGAGCCGGTGCCGTATTCCTTACCAGCGATGACGATCAATGGCGTGCCTGCGGCCTGAAATTGCATCGATGCATCGTAGATCGACGTGACTTCGCCCGTTGGGAAAAACGTCGTGTAACCACCTTCGGTCCCAGGCGCAAGCTGGTTCTTCAATCGGATGTTGGCAAACGTGCCCCGCATCATGATTTCATGATTGCCACGGCGCGAACCGTAGGAATTGAAATCCGCGTATTGCACGCCACGATCCGTCAAGTACTTTCCGGCCGGCGTCGTGGGCTTGAAATCTCCTGCCGGCGAGATGTGATCGGTCGTGATCGAATCGCCGAGCAGGGCCAGCGCGCGCGCGCCCTGGACGTCGCTAATCTGACGCAACGCCATGCTCATGCCAACGAAGTAAGGCGGGTTTTGCACATAGGTCGAAGCATCGTCCCAGGCGTAAAGGTCGCCCAAGGGCGCTTGCACGGATTGCCAGCGCGCGTCCCCGGTGAAGACATTGGCGTAACCAGCCTTGAATCCTTCAGGCGTTACTGCGCTTCGCACCGTATCGGCGATCTCATGATTGGACGGCCAGATGTCCTTCAGGTAAACCGGCTGGCCGTCGCTGCCGGTACCGAGCGGTTCGCTGGTCAGATCAATGTCGACGCGCCCGGCGAGTGCGTAGGCGACAACCAATGGCGGCGAGGCAAGGTAGTTCATGCGCACTTCGGCATGCACGCGACCTTCAAAGTTGCGGTTGCCCGACAGTACCGAGGCGACAATCAAATCGCCGTCGCTGATGCCCTTGCTGACCTCGGCAGGCAGCGGTCCGGAGTTGCCGATGCACGTAGTACATCCATAACCCACAACGTGAAAACCCAGCGCTTCCATGTCATCCAGCAACCCGGCCTTCCGGAAATAATCGGTGGCCACCTGAGAGCCCGGCGCCAGCGATGTTTTGACCCAAGGTTTGGTCTTCAAGCCCTTGGCGACTGCATTGCGGGCCAACAATCCGGCCCCCAGCATGACCGACGGGTTCGAGGTATTGGTGCAAGACGTAATCGCGGCGATAACGACGGCGCCGTCGGTCAGCGCATATTCGCGGTTCTCGGTTTTGACGGTGGCATGGCCCGGCGATGCGCTCCTGGGCTTTGCCGCGCGCGCTTGTGCCATCGATTCGTGGTTTTTGTGGTACTCGGACTTCATATCCGATAGCAACACGCGATCCTGCGGGCGCTTGGGCCCGGCAAGGCTGGGTTTAACGTCTGCCAGATCGAGGTGCAGCACGTCGGTGTATTCGGCCTCCGGTGCGCCAGGTTCGCGGAACAAACCATTCAACTTCGCATAGCTCTCCACCAGCGCAATTTGTTCATCGGACCGCCCCGACAATCGCAAATAACTCAGCGCCTCAGCGTCGATCGGGAAGATGCCGCAGGTTGCGCCGTATTCCGGCGCCATATTGGCGATGGTGGCACGATCCGCCAGCGGCAGACTATTCAGGCCCTCGCCAAAGAATTCGACGAATTTCTCGACAACGCCGCGCTTGCGCAACATCTGCGTGACCGTGAGCACCAGATCCGTGGCGGTCGCACCTTCCGGCAGTTTGCCGGAGAGCCTGAAGCCGATGACCTCAGGGATCAGCATCGTCGAAGGTTGTCCCAGCATGGCCGCTTCGGCCTCAATGCCGCCGACACCCCAGCCAAGTACGCCGATGCCATTGATCATCGTGGTGTGGGAGTCGGTACCGACAACGGTATCGGGGTAAGCCCATGCATCCGCGCCGTCCGTGGCGAACACAACTCGCGCCAGGAACTCCAGGTTGACCTGGTGCACGATACCGGTGCGCGGCGGTACCACCTTGAAGTTATCGAACGCGGTCTGGCCCCAGCGCAGAAACGCATAGCGTTCCTTATTGCGTTCGAATTCGATTCGCGCATTCAGATCGACCGCATCGTGACTGCCGAACCGATCGACTTGCACGGAGTGATCGATGACCAGCTCAGCGGGAATCAGCGGATTGATCTTGCGCGGATCGCCGCCCAACGCCCGCATCGCATCGCGCATTGCCGCCAGGTCGACCACACAGGGCACACCGGTGAAGTCCTGCATCACAACGCGCGCCGGCATGAACGGGATTTCCTGCGTCGAGGGCGTCTTTGGATCCCAGTTGAGCAGGGCTTCGATATGGGTTGGCGTGACGTTTTCACCGTCCTCGAAGCGCAGCAAATTTTCGAGCAGAATTTTCAGCGAAAACGGCAAGCGCGCAAGGTTGTAGCGCGGCGCCAGGGCCGTCAGACGATGATAGTGATACGTCTTGCCGCTCGATTTGAAGGTGTCGCGCGTGCCGAAGCTGTTGCTCATAAGGTCTCCGAGAGGGGCTGCGATGGTCAAACTGGATGCCGCAGCGCGTCAATCGCCTCGGCGGCGCAACGAATGCGTGCGTGTTGCGATTATGGACCAAGTACCAGCGACGACAAACCAACTTTTGTCGAATTCAATCACCCGATTCGAGATCAATGCCAGGCACACGATCATAAATTTCGCTGACCCGCACCGCCAATGCTGGACAATCGAGGTCGATCACGTCTTTGGCACGCACGTAGCTCTCGTGCAGCCATGATTCGCCGCGACGGCGATAAAGATCGATATGAATACGGTCTTGAGCGATCAGCAGATAGTTCTTGAGCGTTGTGATCTGGCGATAGTTGTAGAGCTTTTCGCCCCGATCGATACGTTCCGTAGACTCGCTGAGCACTTCCGCGATCAGGCGGGGCTGGGTCAAATAAAATTTGTGATCATCGGCGCTTTCGCAGCCGACTACGACATCCGGGTAGTACAGCACCTCACCCGTGCGTCGCGCATATCGCTGATGAAGGCATCGCAACCAGATTCGCTGGCCTTTTTTCGACTCAATGCGTAGAAGTTGCCCGAAATCAGGTTATGCGCACGGCTACCGCCGGTCATCGCAAAGACCGGTCCGGCGGCATACTCGTGACGCACATCGCTCTGAGCTTCGCGAGTCAGGTACTCCTCAACAGACATTCGTGGCGCAGGTTGAGCGGTTCCCATCACCTGATGCTCCAACGCCGAACGATTGCCTTGGCATCGTACCGTAAAATCCGAGCCTGAATCACGCCTGGGAGGCGCGCGCGAAGTGTTGCAGTTGACGGTTGATGCCTGGTTGACGTCGCTCGAATCGCGCCATTCGAAGACCATCGATCTTGGCCTGGATCGTGTGAGATCGGTTTGGGACACACTTGGCCGGCCACGCCCTGCGCCCATATGTGTGGTCGTCGGCGGGACCAATGGCAAGGGCTCGACGGTCGCCATGTTGGCCGCGATGTACCGCAATGGCGGCTACCGCGTCGGCTGTTATACGTCGCCCCATTTACGCCGATACAACGAGCGCATCCGCGTGGACGGCGACGATATCGCCGATGCTGCGCTGTGCGAGGCATTTGAGCGCGTCGAAAGAGCGCGCGGTGCGGTCTCTTTGACCTATTTCGAGTTCGGCACCCTGGCAGCTTTTGTCCATCTGGAAAACGCGCGCCTTGATGTCGCGATTCTCGAAATCGGTCTCGGCGGTCGTCTCGATGCGGTCAATCTGATCGACGGCGACGTCTCCATTCTGACCAGCGTCGATCTGGATCATCAAGATTATCTGGGCGATACACGCGAAAAAATCGGTTGGGAGAAGGCACATATTTTTCGGATCGGGCGGCCTGCGGTGATCGGAGAACCGAGCCTGCCATCATCGGTATTGCAGGTGGCCGGACAAATCGGTGCGGTTGTCTATCGATACGGCTCCGAGTTCACAGCCGCTCGAATTGATGCGCGAGAGTGGCAATTCCAATTCTCAGGCGAAGGGCCGTCGATCGACTGCGGTGGTCACGATTTCAATTGGACACTGCCGCTTCCTGCGCTGATTGCGCCCTGCCAACTCCGTAACGCGAGTTGCGCGGTGATGACAACAAGACTGCTTGCCGATCGTTTGCCTGTTTCGCAAAAGCACGTCACCGATGGACTGCGCGGCGTTGAGTTGCCAGGTCGCCTGCAGCGCTTGAACCGAACCACCGAGACCTGGGCGGATGTGGCGCACAACCCCGAGTCAGCGCGTACCCTGGCGGCGTGGCTGGCGACGTTGCCGCCAGCCAGATCTGTGGCGGTTTTTGCTGCGCTTGGGGATAAAGACCTGGTCGGTATTGTTGAGCCGCTGCGCGGTGCGTTTGCCCAGTGGATAACGGTTGATCTTCGTCCGAATCCGCGCGCTGTGAGTCCCGAAGAATTGGCGTCGCGACTGCGGGCCTTGTCAATCACTGCCGAATCAGCCGTCAATCCTGAACATGCGTTACAAAGCGCCGATGAAATCGCCGGCGCTGCAGGGCGTGTGGTTGTGTTCGGATCCTTTCACACGGTCGCTCAATTTGTGTAGATCGCAACGTTCACCAAACCGTCGGCGCCGACCCAGGCGCGATACATGCCTTCGCTATTGAATGGCATTGCGATTTCGCCATATCGATCCACTGCGATCAGGCCGCCCGTACCGCCCAGAGCCGCGACGCTGGCCAGCGCGGCGTTGCCCGCATCGATCAGAGACTGACCGCCGTAGCGCAAGCGAGCGTGCACATCGTAAGCGAGAACCGTGCGCATAAAATACTCGCCGTGGCCGGTCGCCGAGACTGCGCAGCTGTCATCATCGGCCCAGGTGCCAGCGCCGATGATCGGCGTGTCGCCACAGCGACCAGCGCGTTTGTTGGTCATGCCGCCCGTGGAAGTGGCAGCGGCCAGATGGCCACACATATCACGAGCAACGGCGCCGACGGTGCCACTCTTGTCGTTGGGCGCCGGACCGTTGTAAGCCGAGTCATGGTCGAGCGTCACTTTGCCAAGGCGTGCGGCAAGCGCTTGCTGATGCGCGCGTTCCTTGGTGACGAAGTAGGCGCCCTCCACTTGCGGCAAACCAAGCTCGGCGGCGAGCCGGTCGCCGCCTTCGCCTGCCAACAACACATGTTCGGTTTGGGCCATCACCGCGCGCGCCAGCTGGACTGGATTGCGCGATGTACGAACGGCGGCGACCGCACCGGCGCTGCGTGTTGCGCCGTCCATGATCGAAGCGTCGAGTTCGGCGATGCCGTCGGCATTCAGTACCGCGCCATGGCCCGCATTGAACAGCGGAAAGTCCTCCAGCGCCATCACTGCGGACTCGACCACCTCCAGCGCGCTGGCGCCCGATGTCAGTCGCTCGAACGCAGCAGCGGCGATGTCCTGCAGCGCCTGTCGGAATTGCGCCTCACGGTTCGCGCTCAGCGAAGCTCGATCGATGACACCGGCACCGCCGTGAATGACAAGTCGGCAATCAGTCATCGCTCAGGTCCTCTGCGCTTTGTCCGGCAATGCTCAATTGTGCGAGCCAAACCGGTCCGGTACGGATGTTGCCGCGCAGGTCGACATCGGAGCCGACGGCAATCAGATCGGAGAACATCTGGCGCAAATTGCCGGCGATGGTGATCTCATGCACTGGATAGGCGATCTCGCCGTTCTCGATCCAATAGCCAGCAGCGCCCCGCGAGTAGTCGCCCGTGATGAGGCTGACACCTTGTCCAAGCAGTTCGGTGACGTAAAGGCCGCGGCCCATGGCGCGAAACAACTCGTCCAACGAACCTGCATTCGGAGTCACGATCAGGTTGTGGATGCCGCCCGCGTTGGCAGTCGAGCGGAGTCCAAGCTTCCGCGCCGAGTAAGTCGACAACACGTAGCGTGTCAACACGCCATGCTCAACCAGCGCTTGTTCGCGAGTGGCCAGACCATCGTCGTCGAATACGGCAGAACCCAGGGCGCGACGCAGGCGCGGCGCCTCGGTTATTTGCATCCATGACGGGAAAATCGACTGCCCAACCGCATCCAGTAAGAAACTCGCCTTACGGTACAGTGAGCCGCCGCTGACCGCGCTGACCAAGTGTCCAAAGAAGCCGCGCGCAACTTCCGCATCGAGGATTGCCGGTGTTTTTTGCGGCGCAAGAGAGCGAGCCCCGATTCGCGCGATCGTGCGCCGTGCGGTTTCCCGGCCGAGCGCTTCGGCGTCCATCAACTCATCGAAACCACGTCCGAGGCTATAGTGGTAGTCGCGCTGCATCGCTTCGTCCGGCCCGGCCAACACGGAGCATTGCAACGAGTGCCGCGTACCCATCTCACGGCCAACGAATCCGTGACTGTTGGCGTAAATCCCGTAAGCGCGCGACACGGAGACGCCGGCGCCTTCGCTATTGCGGATCCGCGGGTCGCTCAGCGCCGCCGCTTCGCAGCGAAGCGCAAGCTCGATCGCCTGGTCTGCACTTATTCTGGATGGGTGCCACAAATCGAGATCGGGGAAGGTCTGAGCCATCTCTGCGGCATCGGCCAAACCGGCAGCGGCGTCGATTTCGGTGTGCCGGGCGATCGCCAGCGCTTGTTCGATGGTCATGCGCAGCGACGCCGGTTTCAGATCCGCTGTGCTGGCGGACCCTTTGCGTCCGCCAATGTACACCGTCAACGACAGGCCCCGGTCTTTGGTGTGTTCCAAGGTCTCGACGTCGCCGAGGCGCACGTTGACGCTCAGGCCCTGCTCGACCGAAACACTGACCTCGACCTGGTCGGCGCCGCGGGATTGGCACTGACGAACGGCGTCCGCGGCAACGGTAGACAAATCGTCGAGGGCTTGGGTCGGTGGCGCCAAAGAAGGTTCGGCAAGCATCGCATTCATCGCTATTGTTCGGCATCCGGGAAGAACGCAAGGCTACGCGATGCGAGACGATGAGAACGAGCAATTCGATGAACCCTCGCGCAGTCAGCGTCGTCGAGACGCTCTGGGCGTATTGGAGTTGGCGGAAAAGTTGGTTGCAATGACGGCATCGCAACTAAAACGCGTACCTCTGGAGGAGTCGATCCTGGACGCAGTGAAGGATGCTCAGCGCATCACATCGCACATTGCGCATAAACGTCAGGTGCATTTCCTGGCGAAAAAGTTGCGAAAAATCGAAGATCTGGATCCGATTCGTGCCGTTGTCGATCAGCCCATTGAGGAACGTCGCAAAGAAACGGCAGAGCTGCACCTGATCGAAGATTGGCGCAAACGCCTGATCGAAGAGGGGGACGATGCATTGAACCAGCTTGTCGCTCAGTTCCCCGCTGCTGATCGCCATCATCTCCGGCAGTTGGTCCGCCAGGCCCACCTGGAGATCAAGACAAGCCGCGCGCCAAGCGCACAGCGGAGCCTGTTTCAGGTCGTTAAGGGGCTGGTGAAAGGGCAGGGCAGCGATATAGCTGCCAGGAGCGTTATCGTCGAGTGAACGCAGCGCGTGCCCGCTTACTGCGACACTGACGCAAAGCGTTTTAGAACCGTGGTCAAAAGCTCCCCATCCGGTTCCGTCTGTTCGACTTTGACGGGCATAAAGCTGTGCCGCGGCGAATGCCAGCTGACGGTGTGGCGATTGGCGTTGGCGCGAATGCGTTCCACTCGTACGGCATCGACCTCGCCATAGCTGGTTTGCACTGTTTCATGACCCACGACAAGGAACCGCCATGCCTCTACCTCACCGCGCATAGCCACATCGATCGACAAGACTGAGCCCTTGCTGGCGCCCGCCGCCAGCTTTTTGGCGACGCCTAGAACCGCTGCATGACGGTCCAGCACATCCCCAGATGCTCGGTAGTTCCATTGATCATCGCGTTCGCTCTCAACAATCTTGCCATCGTCGGTGATGTCCAACGCGCGTTCGCGCTTGCGTCCGACCATTTTCTGAACGTACCGATAGCGAATCGTCGCAAAACCAAATTCGCTGCGGCGCAGCCAAGAGCGTTCTTCGATTGTTGCGGCGAGCAGGCCAGCCATGCCCTCAGTTCCTTCGGAACGGCTCACAAACTCAAGGTTGCCGGGCGTGGTCTCGGTCAAGGACATTTCCATCGTGCCGAGGGCCTTGCCGTTTCGCGAAACATCAAAGCCGGCTGAAAAAGGCTCCGACGCGAAGGAGGCGGTTGTAACGAGACCTAGAAACAACATGGCGGCCTGCATGATCTTGGCCCGGCAGTGACGATGCGTTGATTTCACCAATGAGGGCATGAACTTGCGTTGAAGTACGTTTATTTGGACCGACTCAATGAACGCTGGTACAGAATTGTCAGCGACGATTGGCCGCCAGTTGCCCAACAACATCGACAAGCAGTCGATGTTCCAACGGCAACAGCCGTGCGGCGAGGGATTGTGGTGTGTCGCCGGGCAGCACCGGCATCCGAACCTGCGCAAGCGGTGGGCCGGCATCGAGTTCGGCAGTCACATAGTGCACAGTGGCGCCATGTTCGGCATCCTGGTTGGCCAGAACGCGTACGTGGGTATCTAAGCCCGGGTACTTGGGCAACAACGATGGGTGAATGTTGATGATCCGGTTCGCCCATGGCGCCACAAACTTGGCGCTCAGCACTCGCATGAACCCAGCCAGGACAATCAGATCCGGCTCGATCGCAGCTAGGTGCGAATTCAGGGCGGATTCGAACTGGTCTTTCGACGAACAGGCACTTCGATCGACGATCACGGCCTTCAATCCAGCCGTGCGTGCAAGATCGATTCCGGCACACGGGCGGTCGCTCATCGCCAGCACGATTTCAACGGGCAAATCGACACGGGCGGCATCGATCAATGCCTGTAAATTGCTGCCGCGACCGGACAGCAGAACAGCCAGGCGCATCAGCGAATCATGATCCGTTCGGCGCCAGTGGTGACGCTGCCGATTCGCCACGCGGCAAGGCCATCGGTAGCCAACATCTCGATTGCCGTCGCAACAGACGTTTCGTCAAGCACCAGGACAAAGCCGATTCCACAGTTGAACGTGCGCCACATTTCGCTGCGTTCAACGTTTCCCTGCGCCTGGAGCCAGGCGAATACGGGCGGCATGTGCCACGCTGAGGCGTCCACCTCGATACAAAGGCCGTTGGGAATCACGCGCACGATGTTCTCGCTCAGACCACCACCGGTGATGTGCGCCATGGCCGCGACCGGTAAGACCTCCAACAATTTCAAAACGGGCCGCACGTAAAGCCGGGTCGGAGCCATCAGCGCATCGGCGAGCGTGCGCCCGTCAAGATCTGTACAAAGATCACTGCCCGAGTGCGCCAGGATCTTGCGAATTAGAGAGTAGCCGTTTGAGTGCGGACCGCTGCTTTCGATGCCCACGAGAGCCTGCCCGGCTCGGACTCTGGAGCCATCGAGCATCTTGCTGCGCTCGACCAGACCGACACAGAACCCCGCCAGATCGTACTCGCCCGGCGGATACATATCCGGCATCTCTGCCGTCTCTCCACCCACGAGTGCACAACCAGATTCGGCGCAACCGGCGGCGATGCCGCCAACGACGCTGGCAGCCACGTCTACATCCAGCTTGCCCGTGGCAAAGTAATCGAGGAAGAAAATGGGCTCAGCGCCCTGCACAAGTACATCGTTCACGCACATCGCGACGAGGTCGATGCCAATCGTGTCGTGCCGGCCGAGTTGCTGCGCCAGCTTCAGTTTGGTCCCGACGCCATCGGTTCCGGAAACCATCACGGGCTCTCGGTACTTCTCGAGCGGGACGCGCACCGATGCGCCAAAACCGCCGACGCCGGCCAGCACCTCTGGTCTCATCGTGCGCTTGACGAGCGGTTTGATGCGCTCAACCAGCGAATTTCCAGCATCGATATCAACGCCAGCATCGCGATAGGTCATCGGAGCGGATTGGGTCATGGTCGGCTTCCGGCGGAAAACGCGCGGAGCATAGGCGATTAGCGCTTCACATCGGCAACCAGCGCGGCAAGCCGTTCAATTTGTGCTGGTTTGGTCAGCCATAAATCAACGCCGGCCGGGAGTCTGGTTGGGGGCTGATGCGCCGATAGAATCGCGATTCGCGCATTCAAAGTACGCTCGCCTAAAGCCCGAAGCAGCGCAACCAGATCCGGCCCATGGCCGTCGGGCAGTTCAACATCGATCATGATCAGGTCGTAATTGGCGTCGTTGACGCGCTGCATCGCACCTTCGGACGACCCAGCGACATCGACTTTGCAGCCCAGCATCGACAAATGACTGCTCACGACCAGAGCGCAGTCATCGTCATCGTCGACAACCAGGGCAGATACGCCCAAGCCCACGGCGGACGGTGCTGACACTGGGCCAGGCGGAGATTCGACGATTGCCGCGTCCAATCGGAAACTGAACTCAGTGCCGCGGCCCGGTTCGCTGGTGACGGTCAGTTTTCCGCCCATCAAGGTCACCAGGTCATTTGATATGGCCAGGCCCAATCCCGCTCCCGAGCGGTGTCGGTGGCCGGCTGCCCCTTTAGCGAACGGTTCGAACAAGGTCTGTAGTTCATCGGCCGCCATCCCAGGACCGGTATCGGAAACCGAGAAGATGATTCGGACGCGCCCATCTGGTGCCGGATTGAGCCGTCTCACCGCAAGCGTCACCACACCGCTTGAAGTGAATTTCAGACTGTTGCCGATCAAGTTCGCGAGGACTTGTTGCAGGCGGTGCGGATCGATCGATATTTGCGGCGGCAAGTCATCGGACAAAAATAACTTCAGCTCTAGTCCTTTGCCGCGAGCGATGGGCAGGTGCAGCTCATGGAGCGATTGTGCGATCGATATGACCGAACTGGGCTCAAACGCCAACGATAGCCGACCGGCTTCGATACGCCCGCGATCCAGAAGATCCTGCGCCAGGTTTCCCAAGGTGCCGCCAGCGCCGCGAATGGCCTTGATCATTTGCGATTGTTGCGGCGACAAGTGCGTGTTTGCGAGCAACTCGGTCAGCCCGATAATGCCGGCGATGGGGTTGCGCAGCTCATGACTGGTTTGCGTGAGCGCTCGCGAACGCAACTCGATGGAAGCGCGCAGGCGCCGGTTGGCTCTTCGTTGCAGCAAGAAGAACATCGCCAGTGCAGCGACAATCATCAAAGAGAGGGCGATCAGGGTGCGATTGACCTTGGCTTCGGCTCTGAGTTGTTCCGTGCCGGCCCTTGCGACTTCGGCCTCGCTCTCCAGGCGGACCATTTCCAAACGTTGTTCTGCATAACGAACCCGCGCCTCGAAATCGTCAGCAGCTTGCGCACGATCTCGATCGTTGATGCGATTGAGCAATACCAGGAAGCGTCGAAGCACCTCCTCCAGTTCTTCGATGCGGACGCCTGAGTCGAGACTGGCCGTGAGGATCGCGCGTGAGACGCGTAGCTCGTCGCGCTGCAAACCAAGTTGTTGAAACGACTTCAGCGCAAGCGCGAGTTGTTCAAGTGCGCCGGCCCAGTCGCGGGCATCCATTGCGTTGAGCCCCAGCAGCTCAAAGGCCAGACCGGCCAACTGTGTGTTCCGCAACTGTTCCGATAGTGCAAGAACCGCGCGCGCATCCCGATCGGCGGTTGCGAGGTCGCCCGAGATTCGAGCCAGTCGTGCCGACTCGATATGCAGTTCGGCGCTCAGCTTTGGGTCGCCGATACGATCGGCCAGCCTCAGCCCGCGCTCCACTGCGTCGCGGGCCAGCCCCACGCGCTGCAGCAGTCCGTTGGAAAACGCCAGATTGCGCAGAAGACGTGCCTGCATCGGCATGGCGTGATCGCCTTTCAGGAGCGCCAGACCACGTTCGGCGTACGAAATGGCGATTTCGTGTTTGCCAATCACGGAGCTGATGGACGAATAAGCAAGCATCACATCGGCCGACAATTCCGATGATGGCGTCGCCCTGAGTATCGATTCGGCCTTGGCCAACAGCTGTTCGGCGCGCGAATAGTCCTGCATCGAGGCGCGGCCTCGGCTTTCAGCGATCAGCCCTCGAACTTGCAGCAGCGGTTCGCCAATCTTCTCTGCGACAAGTGCCGCTTCGGCGCCAGCGTCACGCTGGCAGTGCCAGTCGGCGACAACGCGGCAGGCATTCGCTTTTGCGAGGTTCAGCAGTAACACCTGGCGGGTTTGTCCGGCGGCTTGGGATTCGACGATGGCCCCTGGCAGCTGGGCGAGCACGGTATCGGGTTCAGTGAGGGCCTTCAACTCTAATGGGTGACGTTCAACAGGCGCATCGATCTCTCCCATTGCCTGCATCGGCAAAGCGAGCATGACTCCGACGAAAAACCACCGATAACTGTTCATCGTCAGAGTCTACTGCCTGGAATGGCATGTCGCACGTCGACAATGTCCGCCATACTTGGACGATGACCGATATCGTTCTTTGCACGATCAATGCTCGTTTCGTTCACGCGGCGCTCGGGCTGCGTTACTTGCGAGCCAACTTGCACGCGCTTCGCGAGCGCTCCGAAATCATTGAGTTCGTCCTCGGCCAGCGCACCGAACAAATGGCGGAGCGCCTGCTGGCCTCAGGTCCAAAGTTGATCGGATTCGGTGTGTATATCTGGAATGTCGAAGAAACCACGCGATTGGTGGCGCAACTGAAGGTTCTCGCGCCGCAGATGGTCATCGTGATCGGTGGGCCCGAGGTCAGCTATGAAGTAGAGAATCAGCGCATCGTCGCGCTGGCGGATTATGTGATCACGGGCTGGGGTGATGTCAGTTTTGCGGAGCTGGCCGCAGATGTGCTGAACGGTCATCCGCCCGATGCGAAACTGATTGCCGGCAAACAGCCGCCGCTGGAGACGCTGGTAATGCCGTATGCCGAGTACTCGGCCGAGGATGCAAGGCGTCGCCACATCTACGTCGAAGCGTCGCGCGGTTGCCCGTTCAAGTGCGAGTTTTGCCTCTCCGCACTAGACAAAACTGCATGGCCGTTCCCACTCGATCCGTTCTTGCGCGAGCTGGATCGGCTCTACGAGCTTGGCGCCCGGCACTTCAAGTTCGTCGATCGAACCTTCAATTTGAAGGTGGATACCTCGTTGGCTATCCTCGAGTTCTTCCTGGCGAAAATCGAGGCCTGCCCGAGCGATCCCCCGTTTGCACATTTCGAGCTGATCCCCGATCATTTGCCGGAGCGCCTCAAGTCGAGGATTGCGCTGTTTCCGCCTGGCTTATTGCAGTTCGAAATTGGCATCCAGACTTTCGATCCCGAGATACAGGCGCGCATCTCCAGGCGCCAGAAGAACGATGTCGCCGAGGAGAATCTGCGCTGGTTGCGCGAACAATCGCATGCCCATTTGCATGTCGATTTGATCGCCGGCCTGCCGGGCGAGACGCTGGTACAGTTTGCCCAGGGGTTCGATCGGCTGGTCGCATTGAATCCCCAGGAGATTCAGTTCGGCATTCTCAAGCGTCTTCGGGGTGCGCCAATCGCGCGCCACGCAGAAGCTTTCGATTTGCGCTTTTCGCCAGATCCGCCTTACACCGTGTTGAGCACCAATACGATTGACTTCCCGACGTTTCAGCGCCTCAATCGTTTTGCGCGCTTTTGGGACCTGATCGCCAATTCGGCGCGATTCTCGCGCACGCTGCCCTTGTTGTTAGGTACGTCGCCGTTCGCTCGCTTTCTGGCGATCAGCGATGCCATCTTTGCCGCAAGCGGCCAATCGCATTCGATTGCCCATGAGCGGCTTATTGTGCTGATACGCAATGGTGTCGCTGCTTTGTGGCCAGAGATGTTGGCGGCAACGGAGCATGCACTAATTTGTGACTATCGAAATCAGGGTGGACGCTCGCGCCTGGCCTTCGACCGCAGCGACACGCCGCTTCCGGCACCGAGAAGCAAAGTCCAAAGTAGCACGCCGCCGCGCCAGGCCAGGCATCTGGCGCAAGGATAGCGACATCGGCGACAACGCCGTTCTCGCAAACGACAAAGTACTGCACTAACATCCGCGCCAACTCAACCAACGGAGTCATTGCCGTGGCGCAGAACGCATTGCCGGATTGGCAGGAAATGCAGCAACAGCTGTTGAAGGGTTGGATGGACGCCACACGTAGCGTGGGGGCGAACGATGGCCTTAGGGCGTGGCAGCAGGCAATGGGTGGTGGCTCTGCCAACGATACGGTAGAAAAGCTGGTCGGCGGTGCCAAGCAGTTCACCGACTTCATGCAGGGCGTTTTTTCGCAAATGGGCGGGGGTGCTGCCGACGCCTTTTCGCCCGCAGCGATTCGCAAAGCAGTGGAGCAAGGATTTTCCTCGATGGCGCCTGGCAATCCAGTGCTCGATGCGTTGCGCTCGGTCAACCATGAGGGAGCTCGAGGATTCGAGGCACTGTTTGGCGAGTGGCAGAAACAAGCCGGTCCAATCAAACAAGAATTGCAGTCGTTGCTTTCGTTACCAGCCTTTGGTTATGCGCGCGAATCGCAAGAGCGGGCGCAAGCCTTGGTGCGCGCGGTTGCCGAGTATCAGGAACAGAACAACCGCTACAACGAGTTGATGATGAAAGCGACTCGAATCGGGTTCGATCGTTTCGAGAGTAAACTGGCTGAGCGCAGTGAGCCAGGCCGCGAAATCAGTCATTTTCGTGCTTTGTACGATGTGTACATCGACGCGGCCGAAGAAGGCTACGCAGACGTAGCGCTCTCCGATGAATTCCGGGAAGTTTACGGTGCGATGGTCAACGCGCAAATGCGCGTGCGGCAGTTAGTGCAAGCGGATGTGGAGCGGCAAACGGCAGCACTCGGCATGCCCGGACGTAGTGAATTGGATACCGTGCATCAGCGATTGCATGAGTTAAGGCGGCGCGTGGCGGCACTCGAGGAAGGGGTAAGGAACCCATCCAGTCAGGTCGATTCGAAAGCGCCCGCCGAAGCACCAGTGCCGGCAAAAGCCGCTGCTCCAGCAAAGTCCAGAGCCTCGGCAAAACCCACGACGCCTGCCAGAACCAGGACACCACCCAAGCCGGTCGTCAAGGCTGCAGTTAAGACCGCACAACCCGCAAAACGGAGCAAATAAGCATGGGCCCGCTCAAATTCGATCCCAAAGCCGTGCTCGACGAAGCCGCACGCTACTCGCAAAAACTCACGAACGGCGCGCAAGTGCTGCGGCAGCTCGATGATGTGCACTATGGCGCGACGGAAAAAGAAGCGGTGTACCGCGAGGACAAGTTGGTCCTGTACCGCTTCCAGGGCGACAAGCCGCCGCGCAACAAGACGCCTGTCTTGATCGTCTACGCCCTGGTCAATCGGCCGTTCATGACCGATCTTCAAGCGGATCGTTCGTTGGTTCGCAACTTGCTGGCTCAGGGCGAAGATGTGTATTTGATCGATTGGGGTTATCCCGATGCGGCCGACCGGTGCCTGTCTCTCGACGATTACATCAATGGCTACATCCGGCGCTGCGTCGACGTCGTGGCCAGGCGCCATGGATTGAAAGCCATCAACATCCTCGGCATCTGCCAGGGTGGCGCGTTTTCGGTGTGCTTTGCGTCGATCTATCCGGAGAAGGTGAAGAATCTGATCACCATGGTTACACCGGTCGATTTCCACACGCCGGACAACATGCTGTCGCATTGGACGCAGGCGATGGACATCGACTTGTTCGTTGACACGTTGGGCAATGTGCCGGGCGATCTGATGAACTGGTGTTACCTGACGCTCAAACCGTTTCGTCTCAATCATCAGAAATACGTCGGCCTCGTCGACATCCTCGACGACAAAGCCGAACTCGAGAACTTCTTACGGATGGAGAAGTGGATTTTCGATTCGCCCAATCAGGCTGGCCAGGCGTTTCGTGAGTTCATCAAGGACTTTTATCAGGCAAACAAGTTGATCGAAGGTGGCCTTTCGATCGGCGATAAACCTGTCGATACCAAGAAGATCACGATGCCAGTGCTCAACATTTACGCCGAGCAGGACCATCTGGTTCCGCCGACGGCATCGATTCCGCTGAAGAACATCGTCGGCACGAAGGACTACACGGTGTTGGCGTTCAAAGGTGGCCATATCGGCATCTATGTGTCCGGGCGCGCACAGCGCGAGGTGGCGCCGACCATTCACCAGTGGCTCAGCGCTCGCGCTTAAAGCCAGCAGCGACGCGGGCGCCTCGGCGGCGCCTGCGTTGGCTGATCTGGATCACGCTGACGCCGATGATCATGAGCGTTTTCTGGGTTCTGCTGTATCGCTTTGTCGATCCGCCGATCACCGGTGTGATGGCCGAACGCATCATCGAGGCGAGGCGCTCGGGCGATAAGCAATTTGCGATCGATCAGCAGTGGTGCGCCCTCGATCGCGTGGGTCCCTATCTGCCTGTGGCGATCGTCGCGGCAGAAGATCAGCGTTTCCTGGATCACTCGGGTTTCGACACCGTCGAGATCGAACGAGCACTTGCTGCACGCGAAGAAGGCGGAAAACTACGCGGTGCGAGCACGATCAGCCAGCAAGTCGCCAAGAACGTATTTCTCTGGTCGGGCCGCAGCTACCTGCGAAAGGCGCTGGAAGCCTGGTTCACTGTGTTGATCGAATTGATCTGGAGCAAGGAGCGCATTCTCGAGGTGTACATCAATGTCGCCGAGACCGGTGAGGCGCTCTTTGGCTTCTGCCGCGCGTGTGAGGTGCGATTCGGTAAAGACTGTGAGCGACTATCGCCGTATCAGCTCGCATTGATGGTCGCGACGTTGCCGAACCCGCGCGAACGTCGCGCCGATCGGCCGACGCCCTATCTACACCAGCGCGCCAGTTGGATCGTGCAACAAAGCGAACAATTGGGTGGACCTGGGTTGCTTCAACGCCTGCGCGATTAGCGAACCGCATTGCTCGCAGTGTTAGCCTGCGAGCATCGAACTTGAGCAAAAAGTCCTTGACGGATCTGGAAACAATGAGTCGAATTTTCTACGAAGCAGCTTTGGCTCATGAGGCCGGGCCGGAATCCGAGCGCCCCGCGCTCGGCAGGCTTGCAAGTACACTGTCGAGCGAAGTCAACAATGCTCGTCGGTCTGACGCGGAGTCTCGATAAGTCTATGTCCGCCTCCAGTCAGTTCAGCCTGTTGACCGAACGCCGCTTCCTGCCATTTTTCTTGGCGCAGGCGTTGACTGCATTTAACGATAACGTCTTCAAACAGGGTTTTGTCGCGCTGGTGGTATTTGTCGGCGCCATCGAAGTCGGCATCAGCGATGCGAACTTTTCGCTGCTGGCAGGCGCTCTGTTTATCCTGCCGTTTTTCTTGTTTTCGGCGCTCGGCGGGCAATTGGCGGACAAATACGACAAAGCGCGCCTCGCTCGATGGGTGAAACTGCTCGAAGTGGTTTTGATGGTTTTCGCCTGCGCTGGCTTCTTGCTGAAAAGTGCGCCGATCCTGTTGATTGTGTTGTTCTTGCTAGGTTTGCAATCGACTCTCTTCGGCCCGCTGAAGTACGGCATCTTGCCCCAGGTGCTCGATGGCGAAGAATTGACCGGTGGCAACGGCCTGGTCGAAAGTGCAACGATGGTCGCGATACTGCTCGGCACTTTGCTTGGCACGTGGTTGGTCGGACTACCATCGAGTGGATTGTTGTTGATCTCCGCGACCGGACTCGCAGTGGCCATTGTCGGATGGCTGGCGAGCCTATGGATGCCCGCCCTAAAGCCTGTCGACCCGGCGCTGACGATCAACCTCAATCCGTTGACAGAGACGTGGCGCAGCCTGAAGTTCCTGGCTGGCCATCGAACGGTGTTCCTGAGCTGCCTGGGTATCAGCTGGTTCTGGTTTTACGGCTCGATGTACTTCCTGATCCTGCCGGTGTACGTGCGCGATGTGATCGGTGGCGCAACAGCCGTCTATACACTGCTGCTCGCGATTTTTTCCGTCGGAACGGGTGTTGGTGCGCTGTTGTGCGAAGTGTTTTCGCGGCGCAAGGTCGAGATTGGTCTGGTGCCATTCGGTGCTTTCGGCATGACGCTGTTCGGGCTCGACATTTACTTTGCGTTGCCTGCGACGAGCGGCAGTGTCGAGCTGTCCATCAGCGCCTACCTGGCCACTGCCTATGGTTGGCGCTTGACCATCGACCTGTTGTTGATGGCGGTTTTCTCGGGGTTCTTCATCGTGCCGCTGTTCGCACTGATTCAACAGCGCAGCGAGCCCTCGCGCCGCTCGCGTGTGATTGGCGCCAACAACATATTGAACGCGGTCTTCATGGTCGCGGCGTCGCTCGTCGGCTTTGCATTGTCCAGCGGTTTTGGTCTGACGATGCCGCAGGTTCTGCTGGTCACCGCCCTGCTCAATGCCATCGTCGCGATTTACATTTTCACCCTCGTTCCCGAGTTCTTGCTGCGCTTCATCGCCTGGATACTGATCAACGTCTTCTATCGCGTGCGCATCCGTGGCATCGACGAAATCCCCGACGAAGGAGCGGCACTGCTGGTCTGCAACCACGTTTCGTACATCGACGCGCTGGTGATCCTGGGTTCGGTGCCGCGGCCGGTACGCTTCGTCATGTACTACAAGATCTTTGACATGCCGATTGCCAAACAGGTGTTCCGTTGGGCGAAGGCTATTCCGATCGCCGGCGCAAAAGAGGATCCAGCGATCATGATCCGCGCGTTCGACGAAGTCTCGCGCGAGCTGCAAGAGGGTAACCTGGTCTGCATCTTCCCGGAAGGCGGCCTGACGCGAGACGGCGATATCGCACGTTTCCGCCCAGGCGTGGAGAGAATTCTGCAGCGCGATCCGGTGCCCGTGATACCGATGGCGCTGCAAGGACTTTGGGGCAGCCTGTTTTCGCGACGCGATGCGCTTGAGAAGCGTTTAAAAATACCGCGGCGCTTTGACTCGCGCGTCGGCCTGGCCATCGGCAAAGCGCGTGGGCCCGACGCGCAGGCCGAAGATCTGGAAGCGGACGTTCGAGCGCTGCGCGGTGATGCGGCATGATTCGAACCCAGCGGCTATTGCTGCGCCGTGCGCGAACGGAAGACCTGCCTGCGATGCACGCCGTGTTGAGCGATGCCGTCGCGATGCGCTATTGGGCAACGCCGCCGCATACCGATGTCGAGCAAACTCGCCAATGGCTGCAGGCCATGATCGATGCCGATCCGGCGTTGACTGACGACTTCATCATCGAACGCGAAGGTGAGGTCATTGGCAAAGCCGGCTGCTGGCGACTGCCTCAAATCGGCTTCATTCTGCGTAGCGATCAGTGGCGGCAAGGTTTGGCCTTTGAGGCCCTGAGTGCAGTCATTGAGCACTTACTGTCGTCGCATTCTATGCCCGCCATCACCGCGGATGTTGATCCACGCAATGCGGGTTCGCTCGCAGTTTTGCACAAGCTCGGCTTTGTTGAGACGCATCGCGCGAGTAGCACGTGGATCGTCGGCGATGAGGTGTGCGATAGCGTTTATTTGCGACTGAGGCGGTCAGGACAACTCTGAGGCGGTCGATGACTGAATTCGAATACCTGGCAGTTCTGGTGTCCTTGATCCTGGGTCTTGGGATTGCTCATCTTCTCCTTGGTGTTGGGCGAATGATTCAGCGCCGGGAGGAGATGAAACTGGACGCTGTGCATTTGCTCTGGACAGGCGCGGTTTTCTGGACACTGATCTTGAACTGGTGGGTGTTCTTCCAGTCGCAGAGCGTGACCCAGTGGAGCTTCGACTATTTTTTGGTTGTCATCATTTGGGCCGTTCTGTTTTTTCTGCTCGCGGTGCTGCTGTTTCCGCCCGACTTGGAAACGCAGGACTATGCCGAGGTCTTCGCCCGAAACAGGGCATGGTTCCTTGGCCTGTTTGCATCGACTTCGGTCGCCGACATTGCGCTCACCGCCATGCGGGGAGATCTCTTCGATCCACCCATCTATCTACCGTTCGCACTGCACTTCGGGGTGCTTGGGGTCATCGGCATCTTCGTGCAGTCTCGACGTTTCCATGTACTCCTGGCTGGCTACGTGCTCGGAATCGGACTCACCTGGTCTCTAGTAGTACGCCGGTTCCTGGGAGGCTGATCTAATGTCGGGTGAGCGCTCCGAGAGTGCCGTCGTCGGAGTCGCGAATCAGAATCACGGAAACGTAATCGAGATGAAAGTCTCTTCCCTGGAAGTCGGTCGCACGTACTATCGGCTGACATTCGCAGATCGCGACATGACGATCCCCGGCGTTGAGCCATGGGTGTTTCTTGGGACGGTGGATCTTGTTGAAGGCTCTGTATTCGCCTTTCAGGACACGGCGTCCTACGTCCGGTTCGGATCCCGACTCAAGCTCGAGGCCGATCACGATGAGATCTGCGTCTTTTTTCAGACAGCGAAGGAAGTGGCGGAGTTGGAAGATATCCACGGCGTCGCGCGCGCTGTCGCGGAAGCTGCCGAGCGCGCAATGCATCTCGATCACCCAGTTCTACCGGTGCTCAGGGATGAGTGGAGAGTGGCCTAGCCATCATGACTCTGCGCGATCGAGGTCGCCGCAGCATGCGGTCTGCACATAACATCCCGTTTTGCCAACGAAGAAGAAAGCGCGCATGCCTTACCAACCCATCATCGGTACACTCGGTTATGTGTTGTCTCCGGACCGCAAACGCGTACTGCTCGTGCATCGCAACGCGCGCGCGGACGACGAGCACTTGGGCAAATACAACGGGCTGGGAGGAAAACTGGAAGCCGACGAAGACGTGCTCTCCGGTATGCGTCGCGAGATCCGCGAAGAAGCCCAGATCGAGTGCACGTCGCTGCAGTTGCGCGGTACGATTTCATGGCCGGGCTTTGGCAAGAATGGCGAAGACTGGCTGGGTTTCATCTTCCTGATCGACGCATTCGAGGGCATTCCGCCGCCGCGCAACGTGGAAGGGCCGCTCGAATGGATCGAACTTGAGCGAATGATGGAGCTGCCGATGTGGGAAGGCGATCGTCAGTTCCTGCCACTGGTGTTTGACAGCGATCCGCGCCCATTCCACGGCGTGATGCCGTACCGCGATGGCCGGATGGTGTCGTGGTCGGTCGTGCGTTGAGCCGGCAGTCACGCGCGTCCCTCCTATCGGTTCGCTCCGAATGCGCTGTCGGGTTCAAATGCCCAGGGTGACAACCAAACGCTGGCGTCTGACCTTTGCGTCTCGGAGGACCAGGATCGCTATTCCCAGGGCGTAAGACGCACCTCGTCCATTCGGTAGGCCGAGTTTGCGAGGTCGTTTTCGATTTTCACTGTGCGCAGTGTGCCGCTCATGCGCATCGGTTCCCACAGGTCTGGCGTGGTGGTGGGTTCAGTGAGGTCTGCGTAGATGATCTGGTTCGGTGGTGGCGGTGGAACGTGAATGCATGCGCCGTAGTACGGGACCAGGAAAAACGAGCGCATTTTGCCGTCAGCGGCCAGTTCCAGCGGTACAACGTAACCAGGCAATGTGACTTCGCGCCCATCGAGTGCCGCCACGACAGCGTCGCTTCCGACCTGATCCATGGCGCCCTCCAGATCATGGTTGATGTCGTTTTCCGGCCATTCTCCGCGCAACAGGGCTTCGCGCTCTGCGTCTGGCATCAAATCCAGCCAATCGAGCTCTGGATACGCTTCGTCGTCGTTTGCCGTAGCACCGGGAGGTGCGAGAAAGCCCACTGTGGAGGGTTCTGTCGCCACAATTTCCGGTACGGGCTCCTCATGGCCACTGCTGTTGCTGTCGCTGTCGCTTGAGTCGCGACATCCGGCAAAAAGCAGTGTTGCGAGCAGAGCGGCGCCAATACACATTGCGCTTGGGCGGCGATGAGTGTTCATTTGGATGGGTTCTTCGCCATCTTCGCAATTCGAGGACATCATCCTAAAAAGCCTCAGTTGACCGCTTTTCCAGGTCCGTAGGTTCATGAATCTACTGCCTTTTCAGCAGTTGGCGCGGTTCACCCCTTCCATCTGAGGTTTCCAGGTTCATTCGCAAGTGGGGCTTTTTTGACAGGCGAGACGTGACCACACCAGATTCGGTACGGAAATAGCGACAAAATCTGGCGTTTCAGGGCCTGTAGCCCAACGCAGCGGCCAACAAAGCCTCGTTATAGCGTTGCGCCAGATCGATCGGTGAGGCAATGGCGAGTGCCAGGTCGCGAATGCGGCCGTCGTTCAGGCCATACAGCCAACCGTGAACCGTGACGGGCTGGCCGCGGTCCCAGGCGTCTCGTACGACGGTTGTCTGGCAGACGTTTTCGACCTGCTCGATCACATTCAGTTCGCAGAGCAAGTCGGCGCGCTGGATTTCATGAACGTCTTCCAGGGCGTGGGCATGTTTGTTGGCCACATCGCCCACGTGCCGCAGCCAGTTGTCGGCGATTCCGACCCTGCGGCCTTCGAGCACCGCGCGAACACCGGAACAGCCGAAATGCCCGCAGACGATGATGTGTTCGACGCGCAATAGATCTACGGCAAACTGGATCGCGCTCAGGCAGTTGAGATCGGCATGCACCACAATGTTTGCCACATTTCGATGGACAAAAATCTCGCCAGGATTCAAGCCAATGATTTGGTTGGCGGGTACGCGCGAATCGGAGCAGCCGATCCACAGGTACCTGGGTGTTTGTTGATGGCGCAGCCGTTCGAAGAATTCTGGATCCGCCGCATGCATGGCAGCGGCCCATTGGCGGTTTTTGTCGAGCAGATCCGTCAGTATGTTCATGGGCGCAACTATAGTGCGCCCAATGACTCAGGTGCCTTCTATTTTCTTGGCGAATCAAGCTCCGTTGGTATCGTCAGGTACGTGGGTGCCGTTACCCACAGCTTACGATTCTATGCACGCTCTCACGGGCAAGCCAACTCAGGGCCGGGGCCGTAACAAGGTGCCGAAGTTCAAGTAGAAAGAACTATCGCCGCTGTCGGCGCGGCCGTATCCGAGGAACACCGGGCCAAACGGCGATTCGACACCTACGAAGATGCTGCCGGCCCAGATCAGGTTGTCGAGGCTGATCATGGCATTTCTGTCCTCATACACGTTGCCCGCTTCGGCGCTGAAGCCGACATAGGCTGGCACCGAAAACAGACCATCTCCACCGAGTTGCCGGTAATAGATTGCGCGAAACAGCGAGCTGTGCTCACCGAGCAACTCACGTTCGGCGAATCCGGAGAGATTGGTAAAACCGCCTAAAGTGCCTAAGGCATCGAACAGGTTCGGTTCGCCAAAGCTGGCGTGTAATCGCGCACCCAACAGAAAACGGTCAGGACCATGCGATAGCGCCTTGTCCCACTGGATATCGACGATGTCGCCGTTGCCATCCGAACCGAGCGCGAAACTCTCGGCGATCACCGAAATTTCGCCGCGTGAGCCCGCTCCGGGGAAGTTGCCGTCGTCGATCGTGTCGCGAATGAGGCCCAGTCGATAGCCGCCGATGTTTCCCGAAATTTGCTGGCGGAACTGCCCACTGCCCACTTCGGTTCGCGCACGCCCATGGCCGCGGAACAGGCCGCCATAAATGCGCCAGTTGACCGAGGGCTCAAAACCCAGATCGAAGCCAGCTGAGGCGCGGCCGAAGCGGAAGAGGGAAACGACCGCACCATCGACCGACAAGGACTGATCGAGCGCGCGGTATTCGACGTAAGGAAAGGCGAAGTACTGCCCACGTTCGCCAAACGGTTGGAAGAACTCGCTGCGTAACCCGGTAATGCGCCCAAGCTCAAGCCGCGAGCGCCATTCCCCGCCAAATCGGTTGAGGCCGGTCATGGTGTATTCGGCGCCTAGCTGATAGTCGTTGCGACCCTCGAAATCATCGCTGATCTGCAGCCCAAAGGTGATGAAGTTCGGGCCCCAGCCTTTGTCGACCGGCAGCACTTCGACGCCGAATTCGCCATCGCGTGAGACCGGGCGCCATGCGATGCGCTCGTAGTTGCCAAGTCCGTAGGCGGCACCGATGCTCGCTTCGACGCGGTCGAGGTCCAATCTCTCACCCGGTAGCGAGTCCAATCGACGCATCACATATCCGGAGGTTTTTGAGCGCTCCGAGAGCACGTCCAGATAGGCAATCATCGGCGCATCGAAAGCGCGCTTGCGATGCCGTGCTCGATACTGGGCGTACGCTTCTGGCGTCAGCGAGAAGCGACGGATTTGCGACACGGCTGCCAACGCAGCGGCTTCGCCCGGCGCGATGGTCTCGGCAGCGCGGTCGAAATCGGCGCTGCCGATATCGCCAAGATCCGGTTGAATCTTGACGTCCGTCAGGGCCATGCCGCGCAGCACATCCGCGGTGCGCTGCTTCATCAGCACATCGAGCATCTGCATGGTGATGGCGAACGGCGAGTTGAGGTCTTTATCCTCGAGCAACGGCGCACCGACGTCGACCACGATGAGATGATGGGCGCCCATCTCGCGCACGATGTCGACCGGTACGTTATTGACGATGCCACCGTCGACGAGCAGCTTTCCATCGACCCGCAACGGCGCAAAAGCGGCCGGTACGCTCATGCTGGCGCGAATCGCCAGAGCGAGATCGCCTTTATCGAACACGACGGCTTCGCCACGCGCGATATCGGTGGCGACTGCGCGGAATGGGATGGACAATCCATCGAAGTGATCGGTATTCCACGTGTGCAACGTGAGCCGCCTGAGCAGCAACAGCAATTTCTGGCCCTGGATGACGCCGCGTGGCAATTGAATCTTGCCGTCGCGAAATCCCAGGCGAAAGTTCAGCAAATAGCGCAGGGTGTCGTTCTTGCGCCGCATCGGAAAATCGGCCCGCGGCGGATCGTCGCTCAGCACATCTTTCCAATCGACGGCCAGCAATACCCGTTCGATCTCCTCGGGCGCGTACCCGGAGGCATACAGCCCGCCAACAATCGAGCCCATGCTGGTGCCTGCGATTCGGCAGATCGGAACGCGTTCTCGTTCCAGTACCTTAAGCACGCCAATGTGAGCGGCGCCGCGGGCGCCACCACCACCCAGCACAAGGCCAACACAATCGGTTTGCGCAGCGGCGAGTGGAGCGATCAGTGCCGCCAGCAGCGCAAGGGCAGGGGGCGCGACACCTGCCCCGTGCCGCGTGCCCCGTGCACCGCTCTTGATGGAACGATCTGCGCCGACCTCAGAAGCTCGCCTTAAACTCCAGGCCAAAAATACGCGGCTCATTCACAAACCCAGTCAGGTTGTTGAAATCGATGCCGCCTACGATAACTTCTTCGTCGGTTATGTTTCGGCCAAATAGCGCCAACTCATAGGCGCCGTAATTCCAGTTGTAGCCGACTCGCAAGCCACCTTCGAGCAGGGATTTCCCGCGAAACTCGGTGGCTTCGTACAAAAAGAAATTGATCTGCGAGCGATACGCCCAGTCCGTGTACACGAAGAACTCACCGTCGCCCATCGGCACGCCATAGCGGGCGGTGAAGTTGGTGATGACCTTCGGTGCGTTGGGTAAGGGATTGCCGTCGATCAGGACTGTGCCCGCCACCGGGCCGGCGCGGTCGAGTACGGTGCAGCCCCCGCCGCAAGGGGCGATCGCCAGCGTGCGGTCGTCGATTTCTGTGTCGTTGTAACTGGCGCCGAGCGTGATCAACAGCGCATCGGAGAGATAAGCCTCGAGATCGATTTCCAGGCCCTGCAACACGGTCTCTTCTGCGTTGACCAGGGTGTTGAAGTTCTGGGTGCCGCCAACGGCCGTGAGCTGTTGGTCGTCGATCACAGTGCGGAATACGCTGAGGCCAAGTCGGGCACGGCGATCGAACAAATCGGTCTTGATACCGGCGTCGAAGGACAACGCCGTTTCTGATTCGGCGACCGAGACCACATCACCGAACAACACGCGCCCCTGAATCGAAGGGGCTCGGAATCCCCGCGCGACGCGGCCGAATAGATTTGTCGCGTCGTTCAGAGCGTACACGGCGCTCAAATCCCAACTGACATCGTCGTCGCTGGTATCGACGCGCACCGGTGCGAGCGGGCCAACGCCCAGAAAGGCCAGTGGCGACACCAGGCGCTCGGCCACGAAGTCCTTTTCGTCTTTGGTGTAGCGCAGTCCGCCTCTGAGCGTCAGAACATCGGAGACCTCATATTCGCCAGAAGCGAACAGTGCGTACGCCTGATTCTCCTGGGTTTGGCGTGCGTAGCCGTTTTCACGGTTGTTGTTCAGAGGATCGTAACTGAAGCTGTCGATGTCGATCTCTTCATCAAACCAGAAGGCGCCGATCTGCCAGTCAAATTGACCCCACTCGTTCGAGACCAGGCGGAACTCTTGCGTGAACTGAGAGTGATCCGGTAATCCATCGGCAGACTCGGCCGTGAACGGGATCAGTCCCGGGCCGGAGGGAGGCGCAAACACCGCGCCAAAACCGCCGTCGATGTCGCCGCGGCTGTAGCTTTCAACGGTCTCGTAGCCCGTAATCGAATACAGCGTGGTTGAGCCTAAATCCCACGACAATCGAGCACTGCCACCGAGATTGTCGACTTCCTGGTCATTGATGCCATCGTGCGATACCTCGTCGCGACGAAAACCTGGAACCAGATCGTTGCTGCCGCGGCGGATGACGTTGGCGCGGAATACGCGGGCGGAGCCATCCAGCGCTCGGGCTCGTCCAGTGAACAGCGCTTGAAAATTTTCGCCCTCGAACAACAACTGGCCACGTGCGGCAAAGTCCCGATACGACTCAAGCTCGTCTTCAGGGCCTGGCGCAAACGTGTTGGTCACCCAATCGTCCCGGCGCTGGTACGATACGCTGACGCGGCCCGAGGTGCTGTGGTTGAAGCCACCGCCAATGGCCCCTTCGAGATTTGCCGTGCCATAGCGGCCATAAGAGACTTGCCCGTAGCCGCTCGATTCCTGCGAAGGACGCACTGAGTCGACCTTCACCACGCCCGCGGGCGTGTTGCGTCCAAACAGCGTGCCTTGCGGACCGCGCAACAGTTCGACCTGTGCCGTGTCAAAGATCGGAAAGCCCTTCAGAATCGGGTTCTCCTGAACGATATCGTCGTACACCAGCGATACCGGTTGCGAGGCATTGATATCGAAGTCTGTATTGCCGAACCCGCGCACGTAAAAGCGTGGGAAGGTACGTCCGAAGGATGACTCGATAATCAAGCTTGGCAAGCGGCCCGACAGAAACCGAATGTCCTCGCCACCGGAGCCCAGTACATCGAGCTTCTCGTCGGCGACAGTAGTGATGGAAATCGGTACTTGCCGTACATCTTCGACCCGCCGCTGCGCCGTGACTTGCACGGTGTCGAGAACAGCTGCTTCGTTGTCGTCCTGCGCGTAAGCCGGTATCGCCAAAATGGCAAGGATGGCGAGTGTCAGCGGTTGTTTGCGGGTCATGGCAACTCCTGGCGTTAAATTTCCGTTGCCGGAGTCTTCCTTTTTTTGCGCTTTGGCGCTACCGCGTCGATGGAGTAATCGTTCCATTCCAGGGCCGTCATCGCGCTTGCGGGTCAAATTTCGCAAAAGACGCGTGCTGATGCTCGGACCAGATCCGAGCAGCCTCGACCTGGGAGCGCCCACCAGGAGTGCTCTGGCGACCTTCGAGAAGTCATTTCAGAAATTGATGGCCGGTGATCAGGCCTCGAACAGGCGCTTGTCCTTGGCGTACGTCATTGCCTGCTGCCGGGTCACCAGTCCGCGCTTGACCAGATCCTGCAAACACTGATCCAGCGTTTGCATGCCGTAATTGGCACCGGTCTGGATCGACGAGTACATTTGTGCGACCTTGTCTTCGCGGATCAGGTTGCGAATCGCAGGTATGCCCACCATGATTTCGTGCGCTGCGATACGGCCGCCGCCAACTTTCTTCAGCAGGGATTGCGCGATGACCGCACGCAGCGATTCCGACAGCATGGATCGCACCATCGGTTTTTCGCCAGCGGGGAACACGTCAATGATTCGATCGATGGTCTTGGCCGCCGACGAGGTATGCAGGGTGCCGAATACCAAGTGGCCCGTTTCTGCAGCGGTCAAAGCCAGCCGGATCGTCTCCAGGTCGCGCAACTCGCCGACGAGAATGTAGTCCGGGTCTTCGCGCAAGGCCGATCGCAGCGCTTCGTTGAAGCCGTGTGTGTCGCGATGTACCTCGCGCTGGTTGATCAAACACTTATTCGAGGTGTGCACAAACTCGATCGGATCTTCCACCGAAAGCATGTGCGCATATTCGTTTTTGTTGATGTGATCGAGCATCGCCGCCAGCGTTGTGGATTTGCCGGAGCCGGTCGGTCCGGTCACCAGAACCAGCCCTTGCGGAACATCGATCAGTTCCTTGAACACTTTGGGCGCGCCTAGATCTTCGAGCGACAGGATCTCCGATGGAATGGTTCGAAACACCGCCGCTGCGCCTCGGTTCTGATTGAAGGCGTTCACACGAAACCTGGCGAGTCCCGGGATTTCGAACGAGAAGTCGACTTCCAGATACTCTTCGTAGTCGCGGCGTTGTTTGTCCGACATGATGTCGTACACCAAACCGTGCACGGCTTTGTGATCGAGCGCCGGGATGTTGATCCGGCGTACATCGCCGTCGACACGGATCATCGGTGGCAATCCAGCCGACAAATGCAAGTCGGAAGCCTTATTCTTGACGCTGAAGGCCAACAGTTCAGCAATGTCCATGGATCACCCCTTGCACGCGCGGTGCCCGAAGTATAGCCATGGAGCCGTAGGCGGCGAGAAGAGGCACGTGTGGACTTGAGCAAGTCGTTGGCCGATTTGCGCAGGCGCATCGCAGCGGCACGTTGCGGCGAGGATGTGACGTTGATCGGCGTGAGCAAGAAGCAGCCTGTCGAAAAACTGCAGGCGGCTTACGCTGCTGGTCTGCGCGTCTTCGGCGAGAATTATGCGCAGGAGGCGCTCGCGAAAATGGTGTTGTGGAGACCGCTCGATACCGAGTGGCATTTCATTGGTCCGCTACAAAGCAACAAGTGCAAAGAGGTGGCGCAGCATTTCGACTGGCTGCAATCGGTCGATCGCATGTCGCTCGTGGCTAAACTTGCCGGTCACCGTCTGGCGCATCAGGCGCCGCTGAACCTCCTGGTCCAGGTGAATATCGATGCTGAGGCCAGCAAGTCGGGTTGCTCGCCTGAGGCAGCTTTTGAGATCGCTCGCCAAATCGCTGCGCAGCCGCAATTACGCTTGCGCGGTCTGATGGCCATACCGGCGCCGTGGCCAGAACGTGAGTTGCGCGTCGCGAGCTTTTGCAAGCTCAAGCGTCTGTTCGACGAGCTCCGGGCCAGATTCGATGTCGACACGCTTTCGATGGGCATGAGCGATGATTTCGAACTGGCGATCGAACACGGTGCGACGATGGTTCGCGTGGGATCGGCGTTATTCGGTTCGCGTTAGCGATGCGCCTGACTGCCGTCGCGATACGCGTGGCACAGTTGCGGTGTTCTGGTGCCGGAATGCTACAGTTGCCAGGTTTCCCGTCGGATGAAGGGTTCCGCCATGAGCGACTCGATCAAGGCTTACCGCGGCCCTGCTGGCGGCTGGGATGCACTTGGATCGGTGGCGCGTGCGCTCCAGCGCGAGGGTGCGCCGATCGATGGTGCGCGGACCCTGCTTAAAGCCAATCAGCCCGAAGGATTCGACTGCCCAGGGTGCGCGTGGCCGGATCCGAAGCACACCTCTTCGTTCGAGTTCTGCGAAAACGGCGCCAAGGCTGTTGCATTCGAGGCAACCACCAAAACCGCGGATCCCGCGTTGTTCGCTGACTTCACCGTCAGCGAGTTGCGCGAACACAGCGATCATTGGCTGGAAGCGCAAGGCCGCCTGACGCAGCCGATGCGCTACGACCGCAGCAGCGATCGCTACCTGCCGATATCGTGGGACGCGGCCTTCGCCCAGATCGGCAGTGTCCTGCAAGATCTAGAGTCTCCCTGGCAGGCCGCGTTTTACACCTCCGGGCGAACCAGCAATGAGGCTGCTTTTTTGTACCAGCTGTTCGTGCGTTGTTACGGCACGAACAATCTGCCGGACTGCTCCAATCTCTGCCACGAGGCGACAAGCATCGGCATGCCGCTGTCGATTGGCGTTGGCAAAGGTACGGTCACACTCGATGACTTCGATCGCACCGATCTGCTGTTAAGCTTCGGCCACAATCCGGGGAGCAATCATCCACGCATGCTGGGTACGTTGCGCTCCCTTGCGCGGCGCGGTAAGTCGATTGTCGTGTTTAATCCTCTGCGTGAACGCGGTCTGGAACGCTTCCGTTCGCCGCAGCACGCTACCGAGATGCTGGCGGCGGGCGAGACCTCATTGGCCAGCGATTACCTGCAACCTCGCATCGGCAGCGACTATGCGGTTCTTCAAGGGCTGATGAAGCGCCTGATCGAGCTTGATCGCCAGGGTTGGCCTGCGCTGGATCACGCGTTCATTGCCGAGCATACGATCGGCTCCGAAGCCCTGTTCTCGGAGTTGGAAGCGATCGGCTGGGACAGAATCATCGAAGTCACTGGACTGACGTTTGCAGAGATCGATCGCATCGCTGGACTCCTGGTCCGCGCCGAGCGTTGCATCATTGCGTACGGAATGGGCATCACGCAGCACCGGCACGGTACCGCAACTGTACAGCAGATCGCAAATTTGCTGCTGCTGCGCGGACAGATCGGCAAGCCCGGCTGCGGTATCTGCCCGGTGCGCGGCCATAGCAATGTCCAGGGCGACCGTACTGTCGGTATCAATGAGCGGCCGCCTGCTGCATTCCTGGACGCTCTTGAGCGCGAATTCGGTGTGCCTATGCCTCGGCGCCATGGTGGCACGGTGGTCGAGACCATTGCTGCGATGTCGCGCGATGAGATTCGCGTACTGATTTCCCTGGGCGGAAACTTTGCGATGGCGGCGCCCGATCCAGTGGCGACGGCCGCAGCATTGTCGCGTCTTCAACTCAGCGTTGGGATTCACACCAAGCTCAATCGTTCGCATCTGACATTCGGTGCCGAGGCGCTCATTTTGCCGTGCCTTGGGCGTACCGATCTCGATATGCAGGCCAGCGGCCCTCAATTTGTTACCGTAGAGGATTCGATGTCGATGGTGCATGCATCGCGTGGCATGAAGATGCCCTGTTCGCCGCACTTACGATCCGAGCCGGCGATCGTTGCCGGAATCGCGGCTGCAACATTGACCAGCGGCACCATCCCCTGGCGGGACCTGGTCGCGGATTACGATCGGATTCGCGATCGCATTGAACGCTGCGTGCCGGGGTTCGAAAGCTACAACGAACGTGTGCGCCTGCCAGGCGGCTTTCATCTGCCGAATGCTGCGAGCGAGCGTCGCTGGCTGACCGCCAGCGGTCGCGCAGAGTTTAAGGTCATGGCCGACGCGGTTTTGCCGACAAGCGGCCGCGGCGAGCTTTGTTTGACGACCATTCGTTCGCACGACCAGTACAACACCACCATCTACGGTTTCGACGACCGCTATCGCGGAGTGCGAGCCACGCGGGATGTGCTGTTCGTTAATGCCGAGGATTTGCGGGATCTGGGATTGGCAGAAGGTAGTCGAGTCGATGTCGTAGCTGCTGCGGACCCCTCGCGTGCTTTGCGAAGTGTCGTCGCCGTACCTTATCCCATCGCCCGAGGAAGTTGCGCCGCTTACTTTCCCGAAGCCACAGTCTTGATTGCGCTCGATGCGTATGACCCACAAAGCTTCACGCCATCGTACAAATCGGTGAACGTGCTGCTGCGAGCCGCAGGCACCTGAACCGCGTTGCGCTGCACGCCGCGTGCTTCTCGGTTTGCATATCTTGCCCGCGTATTCTCCGATGGCGCCGCCCGCCAGAACGGAGAGTTGAGCATGAGCGAAAACGAGCGCTACGATCGGAAGACGCGCCAGTTACGTGCGTTGTCGGAGGCGCTCGCCACGGGACGATTGGCGCCGATCAAACGCATGCTCGACACCTTGACGCCCGGCGAAATCGCCCGCGTGCTGGAGTCGCTGCCAAGCGAAAAACGCAGCGTGGTCTGGAATCTGGTCGATCCGGACGACGACGGCGAGGTGTTGGTGCATGTTGCCGAAGAGGTCCGCGACGGACTGCTGGCAGAAATGGACAATGCCGAGCTGATCAGTGCCCTGAACTCGCTCGAGATCGACGACCTGGCGGACCTTGTCGACGACTTGCCGGCACAGCTCATTGATGAGCTGCTTCGCGGGATGGACCGTGAGAATCGAGATCGACTGAACGAAGTTCTGTCGTACCCGGACGACTCAGCGGGTCGTCTGATGAATCCGGATGTGGTGACCGTCCGCGCCGACGTGACGGTGGATGTCGTGCTGCGTTATCTACGTATGCGCGGGGAGTTGCCGGAGGGTACCGATCACATGTTTGTGCTCAATCGCAACGGTCGGTACATCGGCCGCGTTGCGTTAACTGCGCTCGTGACCAGCGACCCGGACCAGGCCATCGCTGAAATCGTAGACGATACCCATCCGGCTATTGTGGCCACCATGTCCGTGGATCGTGTCTCTGAGGAGTTCGAAAATCACCGTTATTTGTCGGCACCAGTTGTCGATGCGGACTACCGATTGCTCGGTCGGATTACGGTCGACGACGTGATGGATCTGGTTCGTGAGCGAGCCGAACATGATTTGATGTCCATGGCCGGCCTGAACGAAGAAGAAGACATGTTTGCGCCGATCAGTGCGGCGAGTCGGCGCCGGGCGACGTGGCTTGGCATCAATTTGCTGACAGCGTTCCTGGCGGCATGGGTGATTGGTCGATTCGAAGCGACGCTGGAGCAGATCGTCGCTCTCGCGGTGTTGATGCCAATTGTCGCCAGCATGGGTGGTATCGCAGGCACGCAGACGTTGACGATGATTGTGCGGGGATTGGCGTTGGGCCAGGTCAGTTGGAATAACGCACGCGATCTGTTGACGCGTGAGGTCGCGATCGGCGCAATCAACGGCGTCATCTGGGCAGTCGTTGTCGCGCTTGTCGCCTGGTTGTGGTTCGGAGATTGGAAAATCGCGGGCGTCATCGGCGCTGCGATCATCATCAATCTTCTTTTCGCAGCGTTCTCCGGTGTGTTGATCCCACTTCTGCTCAAGCGTTTTGCGATCGATCCTGCATTGGCGGGTGGCGTTGTGTTAACGACGATTACCGATGTTGTCGGATTTCTGGCCTTTTTGGGTCTGGCGACTGTTCTGTTGTTGTGAGCGACGGCTACCAGCGCGCCCAACAATCAGTCATCATTGGATCGCCCATTGCAGGGCGGAGACGAAATTTCGGGGTAAAGCGCTGGCATGACGTCGAGATATCCATCTGTCGGGAAGCGCCACCGCCGCATGCCGATCAATACGGCTGTGCTGATGATGCGTGGCGATGAATCTTGGACCAGCGAGTTGCTGGATATTTCGGCTACAGGTGTCATGGTTGTGCGTCCGGTCGATTGGATTGGAGCGCGTGGTGACCGATTTGTGCTCGATATGCTGTTCGGCGATGAGCTGAATATTCACGTCGAAGCGCATGTCATGCGCGTCACCGAAGAACACGTCGGATTCGCGTTCAGCCAAATCCCGCCGGAAAAAGAGGCGCCGTTATGGAATTTATTGGGCGGTTACGCCGATAGCCTGGAAATCTGGAAGGATTGACCGCTGCCGGGCGCGCGCCGGTTGCTGTGCAGGACCCATGGTTCGCGCCCGCAGGCTGTTTCTCAACTGCCTGCTAGATCGGTCGCAGCGTGCTTTCCAGCTTCTAACGTGGCGCCGTCTACCGACGAGTTTCGGATCCGTCGAGGACTCTGGCAATGCAAAGAAGACGGCCCGAGATTTTCATCCGGGCCGCCGCGTTACCGCTTGAATAGCGCCCAATCGCGAATCAAACGCGCTCGATGATCCCAGCAAAGCCCATGCCGGTGCCGATGCACATGGTGACCATGCCGTACTTCTGTTGACGTCGACGCAGACCGTGGACCAGGGTTGCAGTGCGAATTGCGCCTGTGGCTCCGAGCGGATGTCCCAGTGCAATGGCGCCGCCGAGCGGATTGACCTTGTTCGGATCAAGACCTGAGTCGCGCAGTACAGCCAGCGCCTGTGCGGCGAAAGCTTCATTGAGCTCGATCCAGTCGATGTCGGCCACGTTGATGCCAGTCAGCTTGGCAACTTTGGGAATCGCCTCCTTCGGGCCGATACCCATGATTTCAGGCGGCACGCCCGCGACCGAGTAGCCGACCCAGCGTGCGAGTGGCGTCAAGCCCATTTCCTTGACTGCACGCTCGCTGGCGAGCAATACGGCACCTGCGCCATCGCTCATCTGCGAGGAGTTGCCGGCAGTGACGCTGCCGCCTTGTTTGAAGACTGCGCGCAACTTGTTCAGCGCCTCGACGTTGGTGTCCTTGCGCGGGCCTTCGTCGGTGTCGAGTTTGCGCGAGTCGTTCTTGAAGCCGCGTGAGGCAAGATCGGGATAGTGATCGTCGAGCAGGAACGGCAGGATCTCATCGCGGAACTCGCCCTTCTCGATCGCCGCAATGGCTTTCTGGTGAGAGTTGTAGGCGAACACATCCTGGTCTTCGCGCGATACATTCCAGCGCTCGGCCACCTTCTCTGCCGTGATGCCCATGCCGTAGGCGATGGCGACATTTTCGTCCTTGAAAATCGCCGGGTTGAATGCTGGTTTGCCGCCCATCATTGGCACCATGCTCATGCTCTCGGTGCCGCCAGCGAGCATTAGATCGGCCTCACCCAGGCGAATGCGATCTGCAGCAGTGGCCACGGCCTGGCTGCCGGAGGAGCAGAAGCGGTTGATGGTCATTGCCGCCACAGTATTCGGCAGGCCGGCGAGCAGCACGGCGATACGCGCGACATTCATGCCTTGCTCGCCTTCCGGCATCGCGCAGCCGATGATCGCGTCGTCAATGCGCTTGACATCGACGCCCGGTGCCGCCCCGACTGCGCCTCGCAGTGCGTGCGCCAGCAAATCGTCCGGGCGGGTATTGCGGAACATCCCCTTCGGCGCCTTGCCCACTGGCGTGCGGACCGCGGAGACGATGTAAGCATCTTGTATTTGACGGGACATGGGTTTCTCCTTAGTTCCGCAAGGGTTTGCCGGTGCGCATCGTGTGCGCGACGCGCGCCTGTGTCAGCGGCATCTGCGCGAGTGCGACGAAGTTTTTGCGCTCCAAGTTCAGTAACCACTCTTCGTCGACCTCTGAGCCGCGCTCGACATCGCCGCCGGACAGCACTGTGGCGATCCGCGAGGCCACTTCAACGTCATGCTGAGAGACGAAGCCACCCTCCAGCATGTTCGTCAGCAGGGCGCGAATGGTGGCCGAGCCGATGTCGCCGGCAACCTTGATGGCTTTGGCCGGCATCGGTGGGCGATAGCCAGATCGCGCCAGCGCCAACGCTTCGTTTTTCGCAACGAACAGCAACTCGTCTTTGTTGGCGATGATCGGATCGGTAGCGCGGACCAGTTTCATTTCCTTGGCTTCCAGCGCACTGGTGGCAACCTTGGCCATCGCCGCTACTTCAAAGATGGTCTGGACTTGCTGGAACACATCGCCACCGATCGCGGTATTCGCCGCGCGCAGCGCCAATTCTTTCAAGCCCCCGCCGGCGGGCAGCAGGCCAACGCCCGCCTCGACCAGGCCGATGTAACTCTCAAGCGCGAAGACGGCCTTCGCCGAATGCATTTGAAACTCGCAGCCGCCGCCGAGACACATGCCGCGTACGGCAGAAACAACCGGCACCAGCGCATACTTGATGCGCATGCTGGTGGCCTGGAAGTACGCAACGGCTTGCTCGAACTCATCGAAGCGCCCTGCGGCGAGTGCCGGCATGGCGTCCTTCAAATCGGCGCCAGCGCTGAACGGCTCGCCGGTTTGCCATATCACCAAGGCGTCGAAGTTTTTTTCGGCTTCGGCGATCGCTTGGTGGATGCCATCGAGCACACCTTTGCCGATGGTGTTCATCTTGCTCTTGAAGCTCAAGATCGCGACGCTATCGCCCTGGTGCCAGCAGCGTACTGAGTCGGTCTCGAAAATCGTCGTGCCTTGATCGAAACTTTCGGTGTAGATCGCATCCGGGAAGTGCTGGCGACGATAAACCGACAGATTCGATCGCGGCACCAATGCATTGGCGACCGGCGAGTAGGAACCGCCCGGGCTGTGCACACCGGCATCGCCGCGCGCCAGAACCCAGGCGGGCAGCGGCGTATCGCTCATGGTCTTGCCGGCTTTGATATCGGCCTCGATCCAACCGGCCACTTTCACCCAGCCGGCCTGCTGCCAAATCTCGAACGGACCTTGTTCCCAGCCATAACCCCAGCGAATCGCGAAATCGATGTCGCGCGCGCTTTCGGCGATGTGTTCAAGTTGCACCGCGCAATAGTGGAACAAATCGCGGAAGCACGACCACATAAACTGCGCCTGTTTGTCGTCAGAGGTGCGCAGCGCTTCCAAGCGCGCGGCCCAGCCCTTCTGTCGCAGCGCGCCTTCGGCCTCGGCGCTCGCTTCGCCGGCGCTCGGGCGGTAGTCCTGCGCTTTGAGATCGAGGACTTCGATCACGTCGCCTTTCTTGCGGAAAAATCCGGCCTTGGTCTTCTGCCCCAGAGCGCCTTTATCGATCAACGCTCGGAGCCACACCGGTGCCTTGAAGTACTTGTGCCATGGATCGTTTGGCAACGTGTCGTCCATGGTCTTGATCGTATGCGCCATGGTGTCCAGGCCGACCACGTCGCTGGTGCGATAAGTAGCGCTTTTTGCGCGTCCGATCAGCGTGCCGGTGAGCGCATCGACCTCATCGAAACCCAGGCCAAACTGCTCGGTGTGGTACATCGTTGAGGCGATCGAAAACACGCCGATACGATTGCCGATGAAGTTGGGCGTGTCTTTGGCGCGCACCACGCGCTTGCCCAACGTCGTGACAACAAACGACTCCAGCGCGTCGATCACGCCACCAGCAGTGCTCGCTGTAGGGATCAACTCGACGAGATGCATGTAACGCGGTGGATTGAAGAAATGGATGCCGCAGAAGCGCGGGCGCAATGCATCGGGCAACGCCTCGGACAATTTCGTGATCGACAATCCTGAGGTGTTGCTCGCCAGCACCGCGCCATCGTTCACGAACGGCGCGATCTTGCTGTACAGCGACAGCTTGATATCCATACGCTCTGCGACCGCTTCGATGATCAAATCGCAGTCGCGCAGCAATTCGAGATGATCGTCGTAGTTCGCCGGTGTGATTTCCGCGGGAACGCTTTTAAGTCCAATCGGCGAGGGGCTCAGCTTCGACAAATTGGCGATGGCCTTGTCGACCATGCCATTGCGTGGGCCTTCTTTGGCCGGCAATTCGAAGAGTACGGCGGGTACGCCGCAATTGACAAGGTGCGCAGCAATCTGCGCGCCCATGACGCCGGCGCCTAAAACGGCGGCCTTGCGAACCAGTAACTTCTGCTCGGGCATAAGGGACCTGGGAGGTTAAGGGATGGAAACGGCGGGCAGGGATGATGCCCGGTCATTAGACTATACGCTCGCGTATGTTGCTTTGCTGACAACCCAGTGCAGATGACCGGTACTGTGCTGCCGGGCTTTCGGTCACGCCTGGAGCAGAATGCGCCGCCCGAGGCCGTTTGGGCTTAGGGTTTGCTTCGTCGCGCTGATCAGAACCGCGGCTTTGCCAGCACCGGGCAGCCCTTGGCGCGTTGGCGTGCTGCCGTAGACGTCGCCAGATCGCCCAGCGCATCACGCGATTCGGCCAGCAGCAGCCAGTTTCGAATGCACCATTGGCCCACCTGCGCGCCACTGTCGTAACTTTTCATCGCCCATTTCTCCGCAACCAGAAAGTCGCCCTTAGCCAGCAGGACCTCTGCTTTTCTCTGTAGAAGATGCGGATTGGTAGGTTCAATCGTGAGCGCGTCGTCGATATAGCGCAGTGCGGTGTCGAAATCCCGCTGGTTCTCCGCCTGATCGGTTTGTTGTAGCAGATAACTCACGGCAGGATCCTGCAGCGGTGCGACCTCAACGCGGGATGCCGTTTGCATGGCAAGAGCACGTAGTTCGGCAACACGATCCCGAGGCGGCAGAGCTGGCGCGGCCGGCGGCGGTGGCGGCACTGTTGCGCAGGCGCTGAGTAGTGCGGCACATAGCGCAGCAATACGGCGGACAATCATGCGTCGCCCCGCAGATAAACGCGGTCGCCGATCGCGGCCAGAAGCACAACGCCGGGCAATCGCCAGCCCAGAAACGGCGAGTTCTTGCCCCGCGATGTCATCGTCGTCGGTTCGATCAGGCGCTCAGTATCGACATCGATCAGCGCAAAATCGGGCAGGGCGTCAGGCACGAGCAGCGGCGCGGGTAGTCCCAGCACGCGACGCGGCGCGTGCGCCGCGCGATCGATCCACTGTTCTGCCGTCAACACACGATTGGCGACCAGGTTCAGACCAAGGCCAATAAAAGTATCGAGTCCCGATGCGCCGGGCTCGGTGGCTGGAAAGGGCTTGAGCTTGGCATCGGCATCGTGTGGCTGGTGATCGCTGCACACCGCATCCAATGTGCCGTCTGCCAGCGCGGATCGCAACGCATCGCGGTCGGTCGACGTACGTAATGGCGGCCATAAGTGCGCTGCGCTGCGGAAGGGCAGTATGTCGTTTTCGTTCAATAGCAGATTGGGCATTGCTGCGTCGGCCGTGATCGGCAACCCGCGCGCTTTGGCGGCACCGATCATCGCGGCACCGCGCGCGGTCGAAACTCGCCCGAAGTGCGCGCGCACGCCGGTCTCTTCGACCAACATCAGGTCACGCGCCAAGGCCAGGGTCTCGGCGGTTTCGGGGATGCCGGCCAGTCCTTGCAATGCGGCAACCCGTCCTTCGTGAGCAACACCATCGGCACCGATCCATGGATCCATAGACTGGAGGTGGACCGGCACATCCAGCGAAGCCGCGTACTGCAGCGCGCGACGCAACACGTTGTTGTTGCCAATCGGTCGTCCGATGTTGCCCGCTGCGATACAACCCGCCGTGCGCAGGGTTCCGAGTTCCGCCAGCGTCTCTTCGCCCATGCCGCGCGTGAGCGCGCCGATGACATGCACCGTAGCACCTCGGGCTTCGCGCGCACGCCGCAGGATCAGCTCAGTGACCGCCGTAGTGTCCACGACGGGATCTGTGTCCGGCGGCAAGGTCAGGTGCGTGATGCCGTTGATCAGTGCTGCAGTTGCCTCGGAGCGGATATCGGCCTTGTGCGTTGCGCCGGGTTCGCGCAGGCGCGCCGCCAGATCGCACAGGCCCGGGATCAACCATGCACCGCGCGCCTGGACGACGTGCGCGCCATCGGTCAGCGCTTCCGGCGGGTCGATGGCGATGATGCATCCGGGGGCGAACAAGACGTCGCCGACACGGTCGATGTCTTGATTTGGAAATCGCAGACGCGCACCTCGAATGAGCAAGTTCACGTCGCCTCCTTCACCGCGGCGCCCAGGATCTGGCTCATCACCGCCATGCGCACGGCAAGACCGTTCGACACCTGCTCGAGAATGACCGACTGCGGTCCGTCGGCCACTTCGCTGGCGATCTCTACGCCGCGATTCATCGGGCCTGGGTGCATCACGATCGCATCTGGCTTGGCGCGGCCGAGTCGTTCCTCGGTCAAGCCATAGCGCTTGAAGTACTCGCTTTCCGAAGGTACCAAAGCGCCGCGCATGCGCTCTTTCTGCAGGCGCAGCATGATGACAACATCGCAGTCTGCGATGCCCTGGTTGAAGTCGGTGAACACGCGCACGCCCAACTCATCGAGCGTCGGCGGCAACAGCGTTCGCGGCCCGATTGCGCGCAGCTCGCCGATGCCGAGTGTGCCCAGGCAGGTGAGGCCAGACCTGGCCACGCGCGAGTGCAAAAGATCGCCAACAAGTGCGACCGTTAGTGTTTCGAAGTGCGGCTTGTGGCGGCGAATCGTGTAAGCGTCGAGCAAAGCCTGAGTAGGATGCGCATGCCGACCATCGCCGGCATTGAGCACGGCGACGCCCTCCTTAGCATGTTCGGCGATGAAATGCGCGGCGCCCGAATCTGGGTGCCGCACGACGAACAGATCGCAATGCATCGCCTCGAGCGTGGCCAGGGTGTCGAGCAGACTCTCACCCTTGCTGGTCGACGAACTGCCGATGTCGATGTTGATCACATCCGCGGATAGTCGCTCGGCCGCCAGTTCGAAAGTGGTGCGCGTGCGGGTCGATGGCTCAAAAAAGAGATTGCAGACGGTACGTCCGCGCAGCAAAGGCAGTTTTTTGTTGCCGCGCAACGCGACCGACCTCAACGCGTCCGCCTGATCGAGGATCTCGGTCAAATTCCGTTTGGGTATTCCGTCGATCGTCAACAGATGCCTGAGTCGACCGTCTGCGTCGATCTGCAAACTCATGCTGGCGCCTCGATCAACTCTAAGCGCAACGGATCTGGCCCGCGCAGTTTGATTTGCTGGTTCGGTTCCAGGTGCAAACGTGCGCCAATCGCCTGCGGCTCGATGGGCAGCTCACGGCCGTTACGTGCAATCAGCGCTGCCAGCGTAACGCTCGCCGGGCGCCCGTAATCGAACAGCTCGTTGAGCGCGGCACGCACGGTGCGGCCCGAGTACAGCACATCGTCGACCAATAGCAGGTGGCGCCCTTCAATATCCCAGGGAATTTGCGACGGACGGACCGTTGGATTAAACCCGTTGCGCGACAGATCGTCGCGATAAAAGCTGATGTCCAGGGTTCCAATCGGATCGGTCAGTTGCATGGCCTGAGCGAGGTGTCGTGCAAGCCAAACGCCGCCCGAATGGATGCCGACGACCAGTGGATCGGGCCGTTGGTTCAGCGCCTGGCGCACACTGTCGACCAAGGCAGCGAGCAGGGGTTCAATAGCCGGCAGTTGCAAGGTAGTCCTCCAGAATTACGGCGGCCGCATGCGCATCCAGTTGCGCTGCGTTCTTGCGCTTGGCGAGACTTTGGCTACGCGCATCGGCAAATCGACTGCGCGCGCTTTGGCTCGAACCACGCTCGTCCTGGAGCGCGACGAACAGACGATAGCGATTCGCAAGGCTTGCCGCGAATTCGCGCGCCGCCGTACTCATCGGCTGTTCACCGCCATCTCGCGTCAGCGGTAGTCCCACGACCAATGCCGCAGGTTGCCATTCCGCGATCAGCGCGTCCAGAGCCTCCCACATCTTGTGTGCAGGATGCATCGTTTGCGTGAACAGCGGGCGCGCCGTGCGTGTCAGCGCGTTACCCACCGCAATGCCGAGGTAGCGAGTGCCGAGGTCGAAGGCGAGGGCAGTTGGGTTGGCGGTTGGTCGTTGGTGGTCGGTCATGAGTGGGTTGAGCGGCGCGCTATCGATGGACCCGTCACCTTTTTCTTGAAGCTGGCCTGCATGAACGACGAACGAAACTAAGCGTGCCCCGCATAGCCACTGACGCGCACGATGTCGACTCCGGTGAGCAGAGCTGCGGCCGACCAGCGGGCATCGAGCGGCGTGTCGAACAAAATGGCGTTGTCCGCCGGTGCGGTCAACCAGGCGTTCTCTTTCATTTCGTTTTCGAGTTGCCCGGCGCCCCAGCCGGCGTATCCCAATGCCACGATGACACGCTGTGGGCCACGGCCTTCGGCCATGGCCATGAGCACATCGCGCGAAGTTGTGACGCACAGTGTTTCGCTGACCCGAAACGTCGAATCCCAAATCCCGTAGGGTTCATGCAGAACGAAGCCGCGGTCTGTTTGAACAGGCCCGCCCGCATGCACGGGCAGGTCAGCTAAACCCGGCTGGTGGGACTCGATCTGCATCTGTGCCAGGACATCGCCAAGCTTAAACTGGCTGATACGGTTAACAACGATACCCAGCGCACCTTCGGCGTTGTGCTGGCACAAGAAGGTCACGCCTCGGGAAAAATTAGGATCGTCCATGCCCGGCATAGCGATCAGGAACTGATTGGCGAGGGAGTGATTCATGGGCACGAGCGAAGTCTACGCTGAAGTGTGTCGATCTCGTGTCTGCATCGACGGATATCAAGCCCTTGAACCTATCCGCCGTCACGAAGCGCAATGATTGCCTGTGTTCGTGGTCACACAAACGTCGATGTCGTCGGTTCATAATGCACGCGGCCAGCCGCCGCACGCTCTACGGGGATTTTTATGCGATACATACGTCAGATTGCGCTGCAGACCGTCGTCTGGTCAGCGCTGATGTTCGTTTCCGGTGCACTACATGCGCAAACCGAGACGCTGTTCCGCGCGAATTTCGAAAATGTCACCGATGCACCCGCGACAGATGCAGAAGCCGCGAGATTTTTGACGCAAGCGACTTTCGGGCCGACGCGTTCTGAAATCGCCCGCCTTCGCGCCATCGGCTATGGGCAATGGCTCGATCAACAGTTTTCGATGCCGCCGACACTCACGCGGCCCTGGCTCGATCAGCTGGTGCTGGATCCGAACTTCTCGCTGAATTCGGGCCATCGTGTCGACCGCTTCTACTGGCAAGCGACCTTCGGCCAGGACCAATTGCGCCAGCGGATGGCGTTCGCTCTCAGCCAGATCCTGGTGGTGGGCGATACGGGCGGTATCGACACGCGATTGATCGCCGAATATGCGGACATGCTGACACGCGGTGCGTTCGGCAACTACCGAACGCTGCTGGGCAACGTCACTTTCAGCCCGGCGATGGCCGAATGGTTGACTTATGTACGAAGCCGGGCGGCATACCAGTCCGGTACACCGCCCACCACCATTTTGCCCGACGAGAATTATGCGCGCGAAGTGATGCAGCTGTTTTCGTTCGGTCTGATTCAGCGCAATCTGGACTTTTCGCCGCAACTTTCCGGCGGTCAGCCCGTTCCGACCTACAACAACGAGATCATCGCGCAGTTGTCGCGGGTCTTTACCGGGTTGACCTATGGACGTTCGAGTTTTACGAATACGAGTTTCGGTAACAACACCAACCGCGACCTGATGTTGCCGATGATTTGTTTCCCGATGAACAACCCGCCGAACAACCAAAACTATTTGGTCACAGGCCGAACGTTCCACGACTTTGGCAGCAAGCTGATCTTCAATAACATCACGCTGCCGGCGGTTGCCGATACGCAAGCCGGCTGTGAGGGCGATATCAATGCGGCGTTGAACGCGATTGCCAACCACAGCTCAGTGCCACCGTTTTATGCGCGGCAGTTGATTCAGCGGTTCACAACCTCCAACCCGTCGCCGGCCTACATCAGCCGCGTCGCCAACGTGTTCGTCAACAATGGCCAGGGCGTGCGCGGCGATCTGCGCGCGGTGCTGCGAGCGGTGTTGATGGACGCTGAAGCCCGGAATGCGCCGAGCGCTAATTTCGGCAAGCTGCGAGAGCCCGTGTTGCGGATGACGGCGTTGTGGCGAGGGCTGGATGTCGTGCCGGCGCAACCAGATACGACGGGTTCGAGTATCGGGAACATCAGCTCTTCCCTCGGATTCTCCGGTGAGTTCAACCAACGACCGTACAGTTCACCCTCGGTGTTCAATTTCTACGAGCCCGACTATCAACAACCTGGCCCGGTACAAAACGCCAACCTGTACTCGCCGGAGTTTCAGATCCTCAACGAGTCGTCGGTGTCGCGCATGAACAACACGATTCAGAATCGTGTGGCCGATACGGGCTGGTTCACAATTGCGGGCCTGTACACCTGCGGCGCGACGACTCGGCCCTGCGTGCAGCTGGATACCTACTTCAATCAGATTCAAACGGCAAACGCGACCACCTACGGGCAAATGATTGATGAGCTCGGGCTGCGGTTGATGCACGGCAACATGAGTGCGGCGATGCGCGCCACGCTGCTGACCATGCTGACATCACAAGCGGCGCCGACCACTAACGATCAGCGTCGGGATCGAGTGCGCGATGTCATCCGAGTCATCATCATGTCCCCCGAATTTGCGGTTCAGAAGTAAGGAGCTACAGCCATGTCACGTCAACAACGCGAAGCTCGCCGCGAATTCCTGAAGAAGTTCGCAACTCTGACTGCCTGTGGTTCGGCGATGTCGATGATTCCGCAATTGCGCCTGATGCAGTCGGCCATGGCCCAATCTCCCGAAGGAGATGCCAACTATCGGGCCCTGGTCTGTGTGTTTCTGGGCGGCGGCAACGATGCCTTTAACTGGCTGATTCCCCGCGACAACACGCGCTTTGCCGTTTACCAGGCATCGCGCGGCACAGGAACGGGCGGATTGGCCATCGATCAGGCATCGCTGATACCGATCAACCTGACGGGGCCGGGAGGCGTGGCATTGCCGGGCGGCCAGACCTATGGACTGCATCCGGCGTGCGCCGACTGGACCTCGGTGAATGTTAATAACGGGCAGACCGCCATGCCAGGACTGGCAACCCTGACAAACCAGGGAAAGGTGGCGTGGCTTGCCAATGTGGGCAGCCTCGTGGTTCCACTGAGCAAGGCAACATTCAGCAATCCTTTGTTGCCTAAACCGCCGCAGCTCTACTCGCATAACGACCAGACCAATTTCTGGTTCCAAGGCCGTGAAACACCGAATTACCGATATGGTTGGGGCGGTCAGATCGCGGACTTGTTGTTCTCGCAGAACTTGCCGATCCCGGGCAGCAGTCCTACAACAACGTTGCCGATGAACATCTCCTTCGCCGGTTCCAATCGCTTTCAGATTGGCGACGTCGTGGTGCCTTACCAGATGTCGAGTTGCGGCAATCCGAACAACGGCACGGCCGTCGTGAACGAAATTGTTGGCGCCAACTTCGCCAATTGTTCCGGCGCGAGCGCGCTATCGAATTTTCGGGCGTGCGGCACAGCAGGTTTGAATGCACGTGAAATTGCGCATTGCGATTTGCTGGACAACAGCACCACGAACCTGATGCAGAACGAGCACGCGCTGGTCATGGCGCGCTCTATGGGTTTGGCAGGAAACCTATCGACGCTGCTCGCAGGCGTGACCAACAACCCATCGCTGTTGAACACGCCGTTCCGTGCGTTAGCCGACAATCAGGCGGTCACGGGTTACAACCTCGCGGCCGACGGCGGCAACTCGCTGGCGGAGCAGTTGGCCATGGTGGCGCGCCTGATCAATATGCGCACCCAGTTGGGTCAGCGACGCAATATATTCTTTGTGTCCTTAGGCGGCTTCGATACCCACGCCGCGCAGATGCCAGATACCGGTCAGCCGCGCCTGTTCCGCAGAATTTCGCGCGCACTGGGTTCGTTCTATAACGCCCTCGTGGAAATGGGGGTCGAGAACAGCGTGACCACATTCACGATGAGCGAATTTGCTCGTACGTTGAACAGCAATGGCGATGGGTCCGATCACGGTTGGGGCGGCATCCAGTTGGTCATGGGCGGCGCGGTTAACGGCGGTAGCGCGACGGCTGGTCGCCTGTATGGCACCTGGCCGGATATGACGTTGAACGGCGCCGACAGCTTCAGCCGCGGCCAGATGATTCCCACGACGGCAATGGACCAAATGGCATCGACTTTGGGCACCTGGATGGGTTTAACGCCAACGCAGATCAACACCATTTTCCCGAACGTCGACAACTTCCCCACGTCGAATCTCGGTTTCATGTAGGCATGGCCCAAGGACTTTCTCGGGTCCACGGAATGCAGCCAGGTTAGCAATGCCGTTGTTCACAACAAACCGCGCTCGAAGCGCGGTTTGTTGTTTGCGGCAACGACTTTCGAACTCTCAGTGCGCCTGTTCCAGGAAGCGGTCGGCATCCAGGGCTGCCATGCAGCCGGAGCCCGCGGACGTGATCGCCTGGCGATAAATCGAATCGGCCACGTCGCCAGCGGCGAATACGCCCGGAACGCTGGTCGCAGTCGCGAATCCCTGTGTCCCGCTGCGCACTCTCAGATACCCGCCTTGCATGTCCAGCTGACCCTCAAAGATTCCCGTATTCGGCGTGTGGCCGATGGCGATAAACAGCCCATGCACCGAAATATCGCGCGCGTCGCCACCTTCGCGCGGTGCGATCCGTACGCCAGTCACGCCGCTGTCGTCGCCCAGCACTTCCGAGACAGCGTGATCCCAGATGACTTCGATATTGTCTTTAGCAAAGAGCTTGTCTTGGAGAATTTTTTCGGCGCGGAATTTGTCGCGGCGGTGTACGACCGTCACCTTGCGCGCGATGTTCGACAAGTACAGCGCTTCTTCAACGGCCGTATTGCCACCACCAATGACTGCGACATCCTGACCGCGGTAGAAAAAGCCGTCGCACGTTGCGCACGCCGAGACGCCGCGGCCGCGAAATGCTGTTTCGCTTTCGATACCCAGATACTTGGCCGACGCGCCGGTGGCGATGATCAGGGCATCGGCCGTGTATGTTCCAGCATCGCCGGTCAACGTGAACGGGCGTTGCTTCAACTCGACCGTGTGGATGTGATCGAACACGACCTCGGTTTCGAAGCGTTCGGCGTGCGCTTTCATGCGTTCCATAAGGCCGGGACCGGTCAGGCCATGTGCGTCGCCGGGCCAATTGTCGACTTCGGTGGTCGTCATCAACTGGCCGCCAGCGTCGATCCCGGTGACGAGCACCGGTTTCAGATTGGCGCGGGCGGCGTAGACGGCGGCGGCATAACCGGCGGGGCCGGAACCGAGAATAAGCACTCGACAGTGTTTGCTGGACATGAGAATTGAACCGACGGAAAACCGCGAAGATAGACCGTATCTGGGGCGAAGTGCTTGCGCTTCAAGTGATTTGATTCAGCGCCCAGGCCAGCGCAACCATTCCCACACTCGAGTAAACCCCGGCAATGGCGTCGTCAAGCATCGCGCCGAAACCGCCCCCGATATCCCGATCGACGTTACGAGCTGGCCAGGGTTTGAGGATATCCGCCAATCGAAACAGCGCAAATGAGCAAACCAGCAACCACAAGAATGTCGATCCGTGCAGTGCCGGCCAACATAACGCGGCGCTGGCCAGCGTCATCCATTGGCCTACCCATTCGTCGATGACGATGGGTGAAGCATCGTCGTGATTCAGTGCTTTGCACGCCCAGCCGCTGGCGATGACGCCCACTGCAAACAGCGTTAGCACCACAATCAGATTGGCCCACCACGGCCAGTGTGCTGCGCCCGTCAGCCAAAACAACAGGACGGCTACGGCACTCCCAGTGGTTCCGGACGCGACGGGTGACAAGCCGCTACCAAGGCCGCTGGCGATCCAGCCGTATGGGTGGCTCAAAAGAACCCGAGCTTCGGCGCGGACGTCGCGTCTCATGCGCGGAAGTGCTCATACCCGCGCGGGACTTCGCGCACGCGCCCTTTGCGGTCGAGCAAATGCACATCGCGACCTGGTCCAACCGTGCCGATGCACGTCAGCGGTAGTTTCAGCTCAGCGGCCAGGCATTCTATTTGTATTGTACGCTCGGGTGGCGCGCAGAATGCCAGCTCGTAATCATCTCCACCGAAAGCAAACGGCCACTGTTGTTCCGGGTCGGGAACGACCGTTTGCAGTGCGCGCGACAGCGGCAGCAGGCTGACATCGACAACAATCGCCACGTTGCTCAAGCGCGCGATGTGGCCCAGGTCCTGGGCTAAACCGTCGGACACATCAATGCAGGCGCTGGCGACACCGCGCAATGCGACGCCGAGTGATACGCGCGGATGCGGCTTCGCCAGTCGTTGCTCAAGGCGAGACCTGGCGAGTTTACCGGCCTCATCCAGGATCGGCCAATGGCCTCGCATCGCGAGTGCCGCCGCGGCATCGCCCAGGGTGCCGGAGACAAACACGTTGTCGCCTGCGTTGGCGCCACCGCGCGTCAGCGCGGCGCCATGCGGGAGCTCGCCGATGGCTGTGATCGTGATACTGAATGGACCGCGGGTCGTATCGCCGCCGACCAGCGTTGTGCCATCACGCTTCAGTGCTTCGCCGATACCGCCCAGCAGCGGTTCGACGAAGCCCATTTCGATACTCGGCAGTGTGAGTGCCAGTGTCGCATAACGTGGCGTGGCGCCCATTGCAGCAAGATCACTCAAGTTGACTGCCACAGCTTTGAAGCCAATATCGGCCGGCTTGGCGTCCAGCGGGAAGTGCACACCCGCAACCAGCGTATCGGTCGTCACCGCCAATTCGTGGCCCGGCGATATCGCCAACACCGCGGCGTCGTCGCCGATCCCAATGCGCACTCCGCTATCAGCGCCTTGCAGCGCCGCGATACGTTCGATGAGCTCGAATTCGCCAATCAACGTTCGGTCTGCCGCGCACTTCGCGCGAGCTTGTCCAGCACGCCGTTGACGTACGTATGCCCACCTTCAGCACCAAAGTCCTTGGCCAGCTCTACGGATTCGTTGATCACGACTTTGAACGGAATGTCGACACGGTGCATCAGCTCGTATGCCCCGAGGCGCAAACACGCGCGTTCGATCGCGTCGACCAACTCCAGCGGACGATCGATCAGCGGGGTCAGCGCGGCGTTGATCGCGTCGAAGTGTTGCTCGACGCCGAGCAGGAGATCGGCAAAATAGTCGCCGTCGGCGATCGCCATATCCTGCTCTTCATTGAACTGATCGATGATGCGGCGCATAGAGCCACCACCGATCTGCCATTGGTACAGCGCCTGGAGTGCGCGACGCCTGGCGCGGGCACGCTCTGGGAACGGCTTGTGGGGTTGTTTCATCAGCCGGCCCTCAGGCGTCGCAACAGGTGGATTTGTTCGATCACAGTTAATGCTGCGTCGGTACCCTTGTTTCCGGCCTTGCCGCCGGCCCGATCGAGTGCTTGCTCGAGCGAATCGACAGTCAGGACGCCAAAACCGATCGGCACACGATGCGCCACGCTCGCCTGCATCAGCCCGTTGGCTGCGCCGCCAGCAACATAATCAAAATGCGCCGTATCGCCGCGAATAACGGCGCCGAGCGCGACGATGCCGGCATAAGATTGCGAGGCGGCAATCTCGTTCGCGATCAGCGGCAGTTCGAAAGCGCCCGGCACCCGGACCAGCGAGATTTGGTCTTCTTTGACGCCATGACGAAGTAGGGCATCGCGTGCGCCAGCGATGAGGCGCTCGACAACGAGCTCATTGAAACGCGAGGCGATCAATGCGATGCGGCCGGGTGGCGGCGAAAAGTCGCCTTCAATGATGTGCATTTTTCAAGGTTCCGAACATGTGCATGCGCGACGATGCCACAGGTGCTGTGTGCGGTGGGAATTATCACCGAGTCTTCGGCGGGCGCGTCGAGACGAATGGGACGGCAGCACGCGGTGGGCAAGCTCAGTCACGGTGACGCGGAGAGACGAAGAAGTCAGGTCAAGATGCAGCATCTTGGAGTTCTTCGCGACTCCGTGCCTTCGCGTGGAATGGCTCTGACTGCCGCAGCTTGCATCAAGCCTCAGCGACTTTCCGCCTCGGACCGGCGGCGCGGCGAGGAACAGAAAACAGCGTTAGCGCGACCCACAGATCAGCAGGTGCCGGCAGAGCATCGACTACATTTGCACCACCTGTTTGCCAAAGTTCTTGCCGGCCAACAGTCGGCGCAGCGCTTCGGGAAACTGGCTGAGGCCATCGATCACATCGACTTTGCCTTTGAGTTTGCCTTGGGCAACCAATGGCGCCATCGCTGCGATGGCCTCTTCTCCGCGGTGCAAATAGTCGATCACCACGAAACCTTCCATGCGTGCCCGAGCGCTGATCAGCGACAGATAATTCGCAGGGCCTTGCGGCAATCCGGTCGCGTTGTACTGCGAGATCCCGCCGCACAGCACGATGCGCGCGCGCAAGCGCAGGCGCTTGAGTACGGCATCGAGAATCTCGCCGCCGACGTTGTCGAAGTACACGTCGATGCCATCAGGGCAGGCCTCGGATAGCGCCTTGCCGACCTTCTCGTTCTTGTAGTCGATGACCGCGTCGGCGCCGAGGTCTTTGACGTATGCGCATTTTTCAGCGCCGCCAGCGATGCCGATGACACGACAGCCGGCCGCTTTGCCCAGCTGCACGACAGTCGATCCGACTGCACCTGCCGCGGCCGATACGACCAGCGTCTCGCCCGGCTTTGGATGGCCGATCTCGTGCAGGCCAAAATAGGCGGTGAATCCTGTGGCCCCAAAAACATGCAGAGCCCAGGTCGGGTCCGGCAGCGCACGCGCATCAAACGGACGAAGGCCCTTGCCGTTGGTGACGAACTCTTCGGTAACGCCGGTCATGCCACCCACCCAGGTGCCGACAGGCAGCTTCGGATGCTTCGACTCGACGATTTCGCCGATGCCGCCTGCGCGCATCACTTCCCCCAATCCCACTGGCGGCCAGTAGGACTTCTGTTCGGTCATCCAAATCCGCATGGCCGGATCGACCGAGACATACCGCACGGCGACACGAATTTCACCCTCAGCCAAATCCGTCTGCGCAAGCTCGCGCAGCTCAAAGTCGCTGTCTTTGGGTTCGCCGAGAGGGCGTGCAATCAAATGAAGTGCGTGTGGCATTCGGATTCCTTAGAGATGTTGACGGATCAGGAGCTCGGCAATGAGTTGACTTTTTTGGAGCGGCTTTGGCCAGGTGGAGTGGCGTATCGATGCGCGAAAGTTCGCTCGGCAATGAACGTTCGCAGAGTGAGGTGAAGTCTAACCTCTGCAGGCAACCGACGCTGTGTAAAAGCGCGCGGCGGCCAATGCTAAACTGGGCACTACGATCACTCAGGAGTCAGGTCCATGAAGTACCTTTCGATCGCGCTGCTGTTACTGGCTGGAAGCGCATTTGCACAACCTTCTGATAAGCCGCGTGTGCTGTTCAAGACCAATCAGGGCGAGATTACGCTGGAACTCGATGCAGCACGCGCGCCGAAGTCGGTGGCCAATTTCGTCGAGTACGTGAAATCCGGGCATTACAACGGCACCATTTTCCACCGTGTCATCGATGGCTTCATGATTCAAGGAGGTGGTTACACGAGCGAGCTTACCAGCAAAGGTGGATTGCGCGCGCCGGTCTTGAACGAGGCCGACAACGGCCTGAGCAATTTGCGCGGCACTGTTGCGATGGCGCGCACCAACGACCCGCATTCGGCGACTTCGCAGTTTTTCATCAACGTCGCCGATAACGCAGCGCTCGATCACACCAGCAAGGCCGATGGTCGCACCTGGGGTTACGCGGTTTTCGGCAAAGTGGTGTCCGGCATGGAAGTGGTCGATAAGATCAAGGCAATGCAAACCAGCGCGTTTTCGGCCGAGTTCCAGAATTTGCCGCGCCCCTATGTCGTGGTCGAGTCGGCAACGGTGGTCGAAGCGGAAACCAAACCGGCTGGCTGATGGCGGTTTATTTCGCCTCGGATCTGCATCTCAAAGCGCTCGACGATCCGAATGTCGAGCGCTTTTTTGCGTTTCTCGAGCGCGTCGCCGCCGAAGGCGAGGCGCTGTATGTGTTAGGCGATCTCTTCGAGGCGTACATCGGCGATGACGACGACGATCCGCTACTGGCGCGAGTTGCAGTCGCTCTATCCAGGCTAAAAAGGCAACAGGTTTTTTTGGCGCACGGCAATCGCGATTTCTTGATCGGCGCAGCATTTGCCAATCGTGCCCGGGTGCAACTGCTTTGCGATGAGACCGTTATCGCACTCGGCAACACTCGGGCATTGTTGATGCATGGCGATTCACTGTGCACGGACGATCTTGCTTACCAGCAGTTTCGCGTCCAGTCGCGATCCGCACCTTGGCAGACTCAGTTTCTGAGCGAACCCTTGGTCAAGCGCCGTGCATTTGCAGAACACGCGCGCGCACAAAGTCAGCGCCATACCTCCATGAGCGCAGCAGAGATCATGGACGCACACCCGATCGCGATTCATGAAGCTCTCGCCCGGCATGCAGTGCCGTTGCTGATTCACGGTCACACCCACCGACCGATGGTTCACCGCTATGGCGCTGCACAACGCATCGTACTGCCCGATTGGGACGCTCATGCTTCGTGGCTGCGATGGTCGGGGTCCACTGGCGAGTTGTACGCACGTGGTCGCTGCGAGCGCATCGCCATATGAGCGTTCCTGTTGCTTTCATAGGCCCCTATCGAATTGACCCGGCACTGATTCTGGCGCCGATGGCTGGGGTGACGGACAAGCCGTTTCGGCTGCTGTGCAAACGACTGGGCGCCGGGCTCGCGGTGTCGGAAATGACCACCAGCGACGAACGCTTGTGGGATAGCAAAAAGAGCCGCTGGCGCATGGACCATTTGGGCGAGCCCGAGCCCATTAGCGTACAGATCGCTGGTTACGATCCGCAGGTACTCGCTGCCGCCGCACGCCACAATCTGGCGCACGGTGCCCAGATCATCGATATCAATATGGGCTGTCCCGCCAAAAAAGTTTGCAAGGTCGATGCTGGATCGGCTTTGATGAAAGAGCCGCAGTTAGTCGAGCGCATCTGCCGGGCTGTCGTCCAGGCGGCCTCTCCGGCACCGGTCACTCTGAAAATCCGCACTGGATGGTGTCGCGCCGTACGCAACGGTCTGGAGATTGCGCGTATCGCGCGGGACGCTGGCATTGCGGCGCTGGCTGTACACGGGCGCACGCGCGAGGACCAATACCTGGGCCAGGCAGAGTACGACACGATCGCGATCATCAAGTCGCAACTCGACATTCCGGTATTTGCGAACGGCGATATCGATACGCCAGAGAAGGCGCAGCACGTATTGCGACATACTGGCTGCGATGGCGTGCTGATCGGCCGCGCAGCGCAAGGTTATCCCTGGATCTTTCGTGAGGCCGGGCATTTCTTGCGCCATGGCCGACTTCTCGCGCCGCCGACGGACGCCGAGATCGCGCAAACCATGCTCGATCATCTGCAAGCGCTGTACGCCTTTTATGGCGAACACACGGGTGTGCGTGTGGCACGCAAACACCTGGGCTGGTATGCAAAAACACGTCCAGATGGCGAGTCCTTCCGGCGCCGGGTCGTCGTCGTCGAGAGTGCGTCGGAACAGTACGATCTCGGCGCTGCGTGGTTGGCTTCGCCAAAAATTGCGCTGGCAGCGTAGTCGGTCAGTTTGCAATGGGCATTCCAGAGCGCGCCGCTCTGCGGTGCCGAATGAGTGGCGCGCTTGGGTACTGGCCACCAAACGCGTTTTGGAAGATCGGCGTTCGCTCAAGAACCGCCGATTGATGCGCAATCAGTTCTTGGCTTCGCGCTCTTTTTGCACCAGAAAGTCGATCAGTTCGATGGTCTTTTGATGACTGCCGGCTTCGGTTGGGTCGAAACGATATTTTCCGTTGACGATGATTGTTGGGACGCCGCCCACGCCCCAACGGAGAATGCGCGACTGTGCACTCGCAACTCGGTTGTCGACGGCGAAACTATTCATTGTCTTTTGCATCGTCTCATTTGTGATGCCGAACTGCGCGTACCACGCGACGAGTTCTTCAACCGATCCAAACTGAATGCCCTCGCGGTGAATGGCATCGAATAGCGGCTGATGCGTTTTGTCGATGGCGCCCAGGACTTCGGCTGAATAGTGCGTTCGCGCGAATGCCTCAGCACCGCCATCCCAACCGGCCGGTACTGCGCTAAACACCACATCGTCGGATTTTTTGGCCTTCCAATCGGCGATCAGGGGCGCGAGGCGGTTGCAGCTTGGGCAGGTGTAGAGGAATACCTCGACAACCTCGATCTTGTCGCCCGATTGCGTCGGCTGCACCGGATCGATGCGTTGGTAGTGGCGCCCTTCTATGAAGTCCGAAGCGGGCAAAAACTGGGCAAAAAGAAAAAGAGCTATCGCGGCAAGAGTGCGCATCGGTCGTGGCCTTGTGGAGTTCGAATCAACACGCAGTTCGGTGCCTGGATCGACATGGCGCCGCCCACGGTTGAACAACTCTGCGTTGAAATCGGTCTCGCCGGGAAGCGTTGATGCGCCCAATGACAGGCTAGCCACGCCAATTGGAGCGGTGGCCGGATTCTGTGGTCGCTGCTCAAAGCGTGTACGTCCAGCTTCTTCACGTAATGCGGGCTTTGGCCGTAACAGCCAAAGCCGCTTTGGAGAAGACTGACTCGATCGATAAACTCGCGATCCGCCGGGTACTTTGATTGCCCATCGCCGCAATTGAGCGGCGCACGGGATCAGTTTGGCGCTTCCGATTCGCCCTCGGTTTTCTCGCCTTCGTCGTCGCCCAGCGCGTCCAGCCGCTCTACGCCGACCAGTTTTTCGTCATCGGGCAATCGAATCAGTGTGACGCCCTGGGTGTTGCGACCGACCTGCGAAATCTCGCCGGCGCGCGTGCGTACCAACGTTCCCTGATCGGAAATCAACATCACATCGTGTGCTTCGGTGAGTTGGATCGCGCCGACCAAGGCGCCGTTGCGGTCGCTGGTTTGGATCGCAATAACACCTTGTGTGCCTCGACCCTTCTGCGGGAACTCGCCGATCGCCGTGCGTTTTCCGAACCCACGTTCGGTGGCGATTAACAGATCGCCGTCGCCGTCGACCATCAGCATCGCAACCACGCGTCCGTCGGGCACGCCGTCGGCGAAGCGCATGCCAATCACACCGCGTGCTGTTCGGCCCATGGGTCGCACTTCATCTTCGGCAAAACGCACCGCTTTGCCGTGGCTGCCGAAGAGCATGATGTCGCGTGTGCCATCGGTCAGAGCCACGTTCACCAGGCCATCGCCTTCGTCGAGTTCCACGGCGCGAATGCCATTGGTACGGACGTTGACGAAATCGCTGAGCGGCGTTTTTTTGACCACGCCTTGCCGGGTGGAGAAGAACACAAACTTGTCGTCGACAAATTGATGGACCGGCAACACCGCTTGAATTTTCTCGCCTGGATCGAGCGGCAGCATGTTGACAATCGGCCGTCCGCGCGAACCGGCGCTGGCCTCCGGCACTTGATAAACCTTGAGCTTGAAGACCCGGCCGAGGCCGGTGAATGCGAGCAGCGTGTCGTGCGTGTTGGCGATCCACAAGCGCTCGATAAAATCTTCGTCTTTCAGTGCGGTGGCGCTCTTGCCTTTGCCGCCACGGCGCTGCGCACGATAAACGGTCAGTGGTTGGCGCTTGATATAACCCGCATGACTCAAGGTGACCACGACGTCTTCCGGCGGAATCAGATCGAGGATGTCGAGATCGGATTGCGAATGCTCGATCTTCGTGCGCCGTTGATCGCCGAACTCCTCGCGTATCGAGACCAGCTCCCCTTCGATGATTTCCATCAGCCGACCGGGCTCTTCGAGCACACGGAACAACTCGCGGATCGCATCGAGGATCAGCTTGTACTCGTCTGTGAGTTTTTCCTGCTCCAAGCCAGTGAGGCGCTGCAAACGCATCTCCAGAATTTCTTTGGCCTGGATCTCCGAGAGCTGATAACCATCCTCCGCAAGGCCCTCATTGGGCCCTAGATCTTCTGGCCGCGAACGATCGGCACCGGCGGCCGCAAGCAGCGCTCGCACCAGGCCCGGTTCCCAGCGTTTGGCCAGCATGCGCTCGCGCGCCTCGCTCCCGTCTTTGCTGGTCTTGATCAGCTCGATCATCTCATCGATGTTCGCCAATGCGACGGTCAGGCCTTCCAGTACGTGGGCGCGTGCCCGCGCTTTGCGTAACTCAAAGATCGTGCGCCGTGTGACCACTTCGCGCCGGTGGCGCAAAAAGGCTTCGAGAATTTCCTTCAGATTCAGTGTGCGCGGCTGGCCGCCAACGAGCGCCACCATGTTGATGCCGAACACCGTTTCCAGCTGAGTTTGTTTGTACAGTTTATTGAGCAGCACTTCGGCATTTTCGCCGCGCTTCACCTCGATGACGACGCGCATGCCGTCCTTGTCGGATTCATCGCGCAAACCGTCGGACGCGATGCCATCGAGCTCTTTTGCTTTGACCAGTTCCGCGATTTTCTCGACCAATCGCGCTTTGTTCACCTGGTAGGGAAGTTCGGTGATGATGATCGCTTCGCGATTTCCCTCGACTTCGATATCCGCTTTGCCGCGCACCAGGATGCGACCGCGGCCGGTGCGATAAGCCTCGCGGATGCCCATCGAACCATTGATGATGCCGTGCGTTGGAAAATCCGGGCCGGCAATGTGCACCATCAATTGTTCGATGCTCAACTCCGGCGCGTGTATCAGCGCGATCAAGGCGTTGATCACTTCCGTCAGGTTGTGCGGCGGAATATTCGTTGCCATGCCGACGGCGATGCCCGACGAACCGTTGATCAGCAGGTTCGGCACAACGGTAGGCAACACCGACGGCTCAAGTTCTTTGTCGTCGTAGTTGGGTTGAAAATCGACGGTGTCTTTGTCGAGATCGCGCATTAACTCGTGCGCGAGTTTAGACAAGCGGATTTCGGTGTAACGCATCGCCGCTGGGGCGTCGCCATCGACCGACCCGAAGTTGCCCTGGCCATCAACTAACATGTAACGCAGCGAAAATGGCTGCGCCATGCGCACGATCGTGTCGTATACCGCGGTGTCGCCGTGCGGGTGATACTTGCCGATCACATCGCCGACGATACGCGCCGACTTCTTGTACGGTTTGTTGAAATCGTTGCCGAGTTCCTTCATGGCGTAGAGCACGCGACGGTGCACTGGCTTCAAGCCATCGCGCACATCGGGCAGCGCGCGACCGACGATTACACTCATGGCGTAGTCGAGATACGACTGCCGCATTTCATCTTCAATGTTGACGCGCAGGATTTCTTTGGCCAGATCAGCCATGTAACAGCTCCGGGTGTTGGGTCGAACGGTGATGGGCCCTAAGAAACGCCCTGCCATCGACGCGAAATCAAGCCCCAAAGACTAGCACAATGCCGCCAGCGCTGGTCTCGGGCAACGCCCTGTCAGCGCTCGTTGCCGATCACAAAGCGGCTGGCCTCAATCGGCTCATTAATCAGCGCTCTGGTCCAGCGGATATCGTTGGTCTTGATGCCGTTGTAATACAGCCGTACGCGGCCTGGTTGCATCCAGCCTGGATCCTGTACCCAGAAAAAATCCGAGTAAATGCGCTCATGCCATCCACGCGGCGTGTTGAAGCCTACGCGGCGGATCTGATGGTTTTGTTGATCGATGGCAAACGTCGTGTCGCCGCCGCTGGGGTCGCTGATCTTGACCACGTGAACTGCGTGCCCATCGATGGTATCGGGCGCCATCAGCGTTTGTTTGAAACCCTCGCCGAGCGCGAAGCGGATGATGCCGAAGCCAAAGTTTTCGCTCCATTCGCGGCTGGCTTGTGCGCCAGGCACTTCCCCATCCTGGTTGTACGTTTTTTCGCCGTCGAACGCGATCTGGAAGAGCGTCTTCCCGCCTTCGGCAGCGTCGATTCGCACCTTGCCGTTGGCTGCGTGCGCGGTGTTGTTCCAGGTTGGAAATTCGCGCCACATCACGTAGCGGTCGGCGGTCTTGCGGCTCGCCTGTGTGCCATCGGCGTACAGTTCGGCACTGCCTTCAAGATAGAGCGTTGTCGGCCGGCGCCAGACCTCGCCTCCGGCCGCCTCTTGAGCTTTGCGCACGATGTCGCCGGCATCGTTTGCCGTGAGCGATATCCAACAGAGTGCGGTGAGTATCGGAGTCGTCATAACCATTCTCCTAAAGTGACGAAAAGCGGTTCTTCCCGTTTGCAGGACAACGAAAAGAGCTTATCTGCCAAGCCTCACACCCAACCATGCAAGTACCACTGCCCCGATTGTTTGAGATCCTGAAACACGAACGCGCGTGCATGGACAGCTTGATTCTTGCGTGCGCGGATCACTTCGGCGAGATAGTAGTCGCGACGTTGGTCCCGATCGTCCCACCAGCCGCCTTCGATGCGCTCGGCGCTCGAGACCAACCGAAAATCGGCGATCTGGATGCGCACAGGTGTAAGCAACAACCACGCCGGACGTGGAGCGGTGCCTGGCTTCACGGTCGACGCCTTCGGCGTGTTTTCCCAAAGTTGAGCAAATTCCATACGGTGGTCAGCCAACAGGCGTGGATACTTCAAGCTGTGCGTGCCCAGGCGCGCGCTCAGGCGTTCGAGTAGTGGTTTCAACGCGGTTTTATCGACACCAGGATCGTCGAAAAGATCGCTGGCGGTCGGCGTGAATGTTGGCAGCCGCGAAACTTCGAGGTGGATGCCGAGCACGGCGCGTGGCAGTTTGAAGTGTTCGAGCCGCGCGCGGGTCAATGCGAACAGACGCTCGGGATCGCGGCTGGCTTCAAGCAGACCCACGTCGATGCGCACAACATCGCTGTCGAGTGCCTGATCGATCTCCGTTCGGTGCTTGAACCCTTTCTCCAGCGCAAAACGCAGCGTAAATCGTTCTACGCCGCCATCGCGAGCGGCCAATTGAGCAGCAAGATCGGCGAGCAGACGTTTGATCGGGTAGGCCAGAGTATCGATCGATGCGCTGGGCGCCGGTAGTTCCCACCAGGCGTGGTAACGATCAGGTGGTCGATAGAGGGTCAGCGCTTCCGGTAACTCGCCATGCAGACGGCTCAAATAATCAATGACGCGTTGACCAAAGCGCCGTGCAACGCCGCTGCGCGGCAATCGCGCCAATTCGCCATGCGTATGCACGCCTGTGGCTGCCAAGGTAGAGACGACACGTGGATCGAGTGTGCTCGATGTCAGTGGGATTGCGCCCAGCGGCGCGTGGCGTTCGCGAGCTGCGGTCGAGCGCAAGCGAGCAGCGCTGGGCGAATCGCCATAGCCGAACTGAGCGGCGAAACCCTGTTCGACAAATCCTTGCGTCAAAGCCGCGTGCAATGGCAAAAAACCGCCAAACAATTGGAGGCTGGCACCAATCTCCAGGGTCAGCCCAGTGTCCAGTGCAACGCGACTGGTGTAGCGATAGGCGAAACCCGCCAAATGCTCAAGCGCCTTGTTCTCGGCGAGCGGGTCGCGACGATGTACGGTCAGTGCGGCGAGCGCCTGGGCGGCGGGCAGGCGCATGCCGGGCTGAATGCCAGTAGCGAGCGCGGCGGCGTTTGCGGCAAACACGCTGGCGCGCAATTCGGGTCCATCGACGACGACACGCGGGGCGGCAACCGGACTTTGGCGTTCGATCAAATCGATCGCCAGCGTCGGCAAAGTGATGTACAACCAGCGAGGTGGTGTGTCGGCAAGATCGTGTTGCGGCAGCATGGGCGCATCCAACGAGGCGGTCGGCGCAGCATTTCTGGCGCCAGTCTCATCCGCCGCGACAGCGCGGCGCACACTCATACCAACAGTGGTTGCGCCAGCGAGCAATGCAACCCGCGTGCTTTGACGATACGCAGTGGCTTGTCTGGCGCGTCGATACAAATGCGCAATGCCGCAGGCGAGATCTCGACGACTTCGCTGAGCGGGCGAAAGACGAATGCCAGCGACTGGCTGCCTTCGACGGCGAGCGCCAGGCGCCGTAAAGCGCGTTCGTTGGCGTTATCGACCCACAACATGACCACCGCCGGTGTGCGGCTCGCCAAGGTTTGTTCCGCCGCCCAAAGTGCATCGCGCTCTTTTTCGATATCGAGCCACAATACTTGATCCAGGGCGATGCCGGATTGTGCCAACGTTGGCGCGTACGGTGGGCAGGGCGGATGAACAAAAACGATACGATGTTGTTGTCGCGAGCGTTCCGCCAACATCGGCGCGAGTAGCGAAAGCTGGCCGAATCCCAACTGCGGCGCCAGAATTTCGCTGAGCATGCCCACCGGCCAGCCGCCACCGGGTAACACCGCATCAAGCGCGGCGTGCCGCGTTGGCTGCGCTGGCAGCCGCCGCCGTTCGGCATCGCGTGCGCGCCAGATGGCTGGGTTATTGTCGATCAAGGAGGACGATTGCACTGGCATTGGCGCCTTCGGTAGCAGACTCGATCACTCGAATCCATCGGCAAACGTCGCCCCCAGGATGGCCATTTCAGCGAGCATTGCGGTGTCCATTTTCAAAATTCCACCCGCCAGTTCTCTGGCCCGGGTCATGTTGGCCGGCAGATCGGTGTCCCGATGGTAGTGCGGATAAATGCTGGCGCCGTTTTCCCACGTAAATACCGCGGGAACGCCCGCTTGTAAAAAGTACCAATGATCGGATCCGGCGCTGGTATTGCTGCTGGTGATCAAATTGAGTTCCGGTGCGTATGTGGTTGCGGCTGTCCGATACTGGACCAACAAAGCGGCGTGCGTGGTATTGGTCTCGACCCGTGCATCGAGCGTACCACCGGAGTCGAAGCCCAACATGTCGAGATTGATCATGTGTTTGACCTTGGCGATATCGCCATTCGCCTGCAGCGCTTCGACGTAACGGCGGCTGCCCCAGAGGCCCTGTTCCTCACCCGAGTAGCACATGAATAAAATCGAGCGCTGCGTCGGCACATCGGCGAAGATGCGCGCCAGTTCGATGACGCCCGCACAGCCCGACGCATTATCGTTGGCGCCGGGCTGGGGGTTGGCGGTGCCATCGCAGCGCGCACTGTTGCGCGAATCGTAATGCGCACCGATGACGATCCACTCATCGGGCAGGCGCTCACCAATCTTGCGGCCAACAGGATTGCTAAGATTGATCGGTGCTGTCGCCGGGTTGCAACTGGTGATGCTCGGCATCTGGTACTCGAACACTTCGGTGCGTAAGGCGGCGCCTTCGAAAGCCGAAAGCACCCAGTCGCGTGCCGTCGAAAGCGTGGGACTGAAGCTGTTGCGATTGAAAGCCGCGAGCAGGCTCATCGTTTGAAACCAGCGTTCGGCATCGACGCGATCAACCAAAGACTGCACACTCGGCAGCGATTTTCCGCGCACCACGCCGCCCGGTTCATTGCGGGCTTCGCGCGCGAGAACGCCGTCCGCGGGTGCGTCGGTTCCCGGAATGCCATGCGCTTTCGCATAACGGATCATGGCGGGTGGCTGCCGTAGAACCTCGTAACCGCCCACTGTGCCAAGTGCTGGCATCACGGCCTGGTGCGTGCAAACATGGTCGCGAATCCAGACCTCATCGCGATTGAGGTGTCCCAGACCGTTGCGGATGCCGTCTCGTTTTAGCCACTGGTCATGTTGCCCGGCGTCGACGGCGAGCAGCATCTCCATGCCCATCTCCACCGACCAGATCGATTCGGATTTCAGCCTGGCGATGCGTTCGGCGCCGATGCCAGAGATATCCGCGATCACCGTCGGGTGACGATCTTGAGCGGATGCCGCAGTGGCGAATAACAATGCCCACAGTATTGGAAAGCGCATCTGCGTTGCTCGGCTTGGCGACCGCGAGATGGTAGCTTGCTCAGAACGGTCGCGCCATGGTGCGCGGACTATTGCTTTCAATCAGGTCCATTCAGGTCGAAGCTCGTGCTCATAACGCTCACCACGACTCACCAACCGGCAACCGATCTGGGTTATCTGATCGGCAAAAATCCTGCGCGCGCGCAATCGTTCGAGTTAACCGTTGGACAGGCGCACGTGTTTTATCCTGAAGCAAATGCCGAGCGCTGCACTGTGGCGCTGCTGCTGGATATTGACCCGGTGGCGTTGGTGCGTGGTCGCGGCGAGACCATCGGACACTATGTGAACGATCGGCCCTTTGTCGCCGCGTCGTTCATGGCCGTAGCGATTGCGCGGATTTTGCGTCGCGGCGAATCCAAAGAGCGTCCCGAACTGGCGCACACAGCGATTCCATTGGAGGTCAACGTGCCGGTGCTGCGCTGTCGTGCTGGTCGAGCCAGGATCGAGGCGGTGCTGGCGCCGCTCGGTTACGACACGGTAACGATTGAGGCTCTGCCGCTCGATTCGAAGTTCCCCGAATGGGGTGCTTCCCCGTACATCGCTTTGCGCCTGGCCGGCACGCTGAAACTGTCCGGAGTGTTGTCGCATCTATACGTGTTGCTGCCGGCATTGGATGGCGACAAGCATTACTACGTCGGTAGCGATGAGGTGCAAAAACTGGTCGATCACGCCGGGCCGTGGCTGGCTGCGCACCCGGAGCGCGAGTGGATTACGTCGCGCTATCTGAAGCAACGTCGATCGCTGGTGCGCGAGGCCTTGTCGCAGTTGATACTCGAGGATGAGGACGATGCCGAGACTGCCGATCAGCAGCGCGACGAACGCGAGGCGAACATCGAACGTCCGTTGTCGTTGAACGAGCAGCGTTTGCGCGCCGTTCTCGAAGTACTGGTCGAACGCGGCGCGCATTCGGTCGTCGATGTGGGCTGCGGCGAAGGGCGGCTGTTAGCGCTGCTGATGGAAGAGCGCCGTTTCGACAAACTGCTCGGCGTCGATGTGTCGTGCGTTGCGCTGGAACGCGCCGCCGATCGGCTGAAACTCGACCGTTTGCCGGCGCTGCAACGTGCGCGAATCGAACTCAAACAGTCGAGCCTGACCTATCGCGATGATGCGCTGAGAGGCTTCGATGCGGTAGTTGCTGTGGAGGTCGTCGAACACATTGATGCAGAACGCCTGGAGGCTGTGCAGGCCAACCTCTTCGGCCATGCGGCATCGCCATTGGTCGTTGTGACCACGCCCAATGCCGACTACAACGTACTGTTCGAAGCGCTAAGGCCCGGCACCTTCCGCCATGGCGATCATCGCTTCGAGTGGACACGTGCCGAATTCGCTGCGTGGTCTGCTGAAGTGGCCGATCGCTACGACTACGACGTGCAACTGCGCGGTATCGGCAACGTCGATGCCACGTTAGGGACGCCTACCCAGATGGCGGTCTTCAAGAAGCGGGAGCTGCCATGACCGCACTGACCATTGACGTTCCAGCGCTATGTCTGGTGGTGCTGATCGGCCCATCCGGCGCCGGCAAGAGCACCTTCGCGCGCAGCCATTTCAAAACCACTGAAGTCTTGTCGTCAGACGTCTGCCGGGGGTTGGTGAGCGACGACGAAAACGATCAGGCTGCGACCAAAGATGCTTTTGACGTGCTGTATTTCATTGCCGCCAAACGCCTGGCGGCAGGATTGCTCACCGTGGTCGATGCCACCAACGTGCGCAGCGATGATCGCAAGCATCTGGTGACCTTGGCCAAACAGCATCATGTATTGCCAGTGGCGATCGTCTTCGATTTGCCGGAGGCGCTCTACCATGAGCGCAATCAAACCCGGCCTGACCGCCAGTTTGGCGCGCATGTGATTCGCGGCCAGGTGCAAGCTTTGCACCGTTCGATGCGGGGTCTGGAGCGCGAGGGTTTTCGACACGTCACGGTGCTCAAACGGGTCGACGATGTGGCGCGTGCGGTTGTACAGCGTACACGGCTTTGGAACGATAAGCGTCACGACCAGGGGCCCTTCGATCTGATTGGCGATGTACACGGCTGCTTGAGCGAGCTCAAGACCTTGCTCGACAAACTCGGTTATGCGATCGGTGGCACCCGCGAGGCGCCACAGGTGCAAGCGCCACCGGGGCGTCGCGCGCTGTTTCTAGGCGATCTGGTGGATCGGGGCCCGGATTCGCCGGGCGTTTTGTATCTGGTCATGGCCATGGTCGAACAAGGCAGCGCGCTGTGCGTGCCTGGCAATCACGATATCAAGCTGATGCGCAAACTGGCCGGTCGCCAGGTCAGCCTGACGCATGGCATCGCCGAGACGCTTGAGCAAATCGAATCCGAACCTGCTGAGTTCAAGATCCAGGCGCGCGAGTTCATCGACGGCCTCGTCAGCCATTTTGTGCTCGATGAAGGCAAGCTTGTTGTCGCCCACGCAGGCCTCAAAGAGAGTCTGCAAGGGCGCACGTCCGGCGCTGTCCGCGAGTTTGCACTGTATGGCGAAACCACCGGCGAGACCGACGAGTACGGCTTGCCGGTGCGCTACCAATGGGCCAACGACTATCGTGGCAAGGCGATGGTGGTGTACGGGCACACGCCCGTTCTGCATGCGGAGTGGATCAACCGCACGATCTGTATCGACACCGGTTGTGTGTTCGGCGGGGAGTTGACGGCCCTACGCTATCCCGAGCGCGAGATCATTGCGGTGCCTGCTGAAAAGGTGCACTACGCACCGATCAAACCACTCGCAGCGCTCACGCAACTGCGTGCTGGGCTGACGCTCGATATCGACGATGTACTCGGCAAACGATCGGTCGAAACCCGTTTCGGGCGGCGCATTACGGTGCAGGAAGAAAATGCGCGCGCAGCGCTCGAGGTGATGAGTCGATTCGCTGTCGATCCGCGCTGGCTGGTGTATTTGCCGCCGACGATGTCGCCACCGGCCACGGCGCCAGAAGGCGATCTGCTGGAACGGCCAGAAGAAGCCTTCGGCTACTTTCGTGGTCAAGGCGTGCGTGAGTTGGTGTGCCAGGAAAAGCACATGGGCTCGCGCGCCGTGATCGTGCTGTGTCGCGATACGCACACCGCGTCGGCACGGTTTCAAATCGAAAACGATGGTCGCGGCGTCATCGTCACGCGCACCGGTCGACGCTTTTTCAAGGACCGAACGGTCGAAAACGCGTTGCTCGATCGGCTTGACGAAGCGATGACGGCCGCTGGATTGTGGGCCAGGTTGCAGAGCGAATGGATCGTGCTGGATGCCGAGTTGTTGCCGTGGTCGGCGAAGGCCGAAGAGCTGTTGCGGCTGCAATACGCACCGACTGGCGCGGCCGGCGCTGCGGCACTGGGTGCCGCTAATGCCTTGTTGACGCAAGCGCTGGAGCGCGGTGTCGACATCGCCGACCTCGCAGCGAAGTACGCGACTCGCGGCCAATTGGTCGGGCTTTACATTGACGCATATCATCGTTACTGCTGGACGGTGAACAATCCGGGCGACTTGAAGATCGCGCCGTTCCATGTGCTGGCGATCGAGGGACAGGTCGGTTTGGCGAAAAGCCATCGTTGGCAATTGGACGTACTCGATGCATTGTGTGCGGTGAATCCCATCGGTCTGGTGGCGACCGACCGACGCTGGGTCGAACTTGGCGATCCATCAAGCGAGCGCGAAGCCAGCGACTGGTGGCATTCGATCACAGAAAAGAGTGCCGAAGGCATGGTCGTAAAGCCGGTCGAGTCCGTGGTTCGCGATCGCAAGGGGCTGCTGCTGCAGCCAGCCATCAAATGCCGCGGCCGCGAATACTTGCGCATCATCTACGGGCCCACATACACCGAACCTGCGCAACTGGAGGCGCTGCGCGTGCGTGCGGTCAGCGGCAAACGTTCGCTCGCGGCGCGCGAATTTGCGCTGGGATTGGAGGCGCTACACCGATTCGTCGATCGCGAGCCGCTGTATCGCGTGCATGAGTGCGTGTTCGGTGTGTTGGCGCTCGAAAGCGAGCCTATCGATCCACGGCTCTAACCTGCATTGGCCGAGTGGTGCGAAATCTAACCCCAATTTGCCGCTCTATTCGTTCTAACATGGAGTCACCGACCAGGAAATCATTATGCGCACCCTCTCTCTTGCAATCGCCATGGCCATGACCTCAGCATCTAATGCAGCAAGCCCCGATTACACATTGACCATTTACAGCTCGGCGCGACCGGGTCAGGTGGATGTCAATGCGCTCGCCAACTACGGTGCCACCGGGTTGCCAGGTTACGCTTTGGTCCGCGATCGGCGAACCATGGCGGTGCCGCAGGGCAGGGGAGAAGTCCGATTCACCGATGTTGCCAAGTTGATCGATGCCACAACCGTCAGTTTTGCGTCGCTGACCGATCCGAATGGCACGCGCGTACTCGAGCAGAACTTTCAGTTCGATCTGGTCAGCGCCGAGAAGCTGATGGACAAGTACATCGGCCAGACGATCACTGTCGAACGCGCCAACGGCACGGAAATCGAACGGATCAACGGTACACTGCTCGGCACGAAGGGTGCCATCTTGCTGCAATCGGAGTCCGGCGAAGTCAGTTCGCTAACGCGATACGATCATGTGCGGTTCCCCTCGCTGCCGGGCGGTTTGATCACCCGCCCAACGCTTGTTTGGTTGACCGACAGCGCTCGCGGTGGCGAGCACGATGCGCAAGTCGCCTACCAAACCCGCGGCATGACCTGGTGGGCGGATTACAACGTCACGCTCAACGAACGCGAGGGCGGATGCACGATGGATCTGGCGGCCTGGGTGACGATTGTGAATCAGTCTGGCGCCAGTTATCCCCAGGCGAAACTGAAACTGGTTGCTGGGGAAGTGAACCGGGCGCCAGCCGCGCCTGCGCCGGGCGGGATGCGCATGGAAAAAATGGTTGCAATGGCGGCACCAGAAGACGAAGGCTTCCAGGAATCGGAGTTGTTCGAGTATCACCTTTACACGCTCGGGCGCCGCAGCGATTTGCCGGAGAATTCCACCAAGCAGCTCGAGCTTTTTCCAGCCTCCGTCGGCGTAGGCTGCAAGAAACAACTGGTGTTCACTTCAAGCCCGTTCAACTATCCGCTCTGGGGCGGCGGCCCGAATATGGACCAGGGGCTCGGTGCTACGCACAAGGGTGAGGTGGGCGCGTTCCTGGAGTTCCAGAATCGGGCCGAAAACAAAATGGGTATGCCACTGCCGGCCGGACGCATTCGCGTGAACCAGGCGGCTGCCGACGGCTCGTTGGAATTTATCGGCGAAGACGCGATCGCGCACACGCCGCGCAATGAGAAGCTGCGCATCAAGCTCGGTACGTCGTTCGATATCGTTGGTGAGCGCAAACAAGTTGATTTTAACCTGGACAGCGGCGGTCGCACGATCACTGAGACCTTCGAGATCGAGGTCCGGAACCGCAAGAAGACACCCGCTGAGGTGGTTGTGCGCGAGTACTTCTATCGCTGGAGCGGTTGGGAGATCGTGCAGACTTCGCACAAGGGCGACAAACGCGACGCGCAGACAATGGATTTCAACCTGTCCATACCTGCAGATGGTACAAGCAAAGTGCGCTACACGGTACGCTATCGCTGGTAGTTCTGCGCCGACGCGAAGCGCTTTTTCAGGTGCGGGATGAGGCCCCCGTCGGCCAACAGAGTTTGCAAAAACGCCGGAATGGGCTGCGCGTGAAGTTCGATACTCTTGTCGATCAACTTCACGCGCCCCGTTTCAAGTTGAACTTCGAGGCGCTCGCCGCGTTGAATGCTGTGCTCGCTATCGAGCACCAGCACTGGTAGCCCCAGATTTAGCGCGTTGCGATAGAAGATTCGCGCGAAGGATTTGGCGAGCACGCAGCCAACGCCGAGCTGCACCAGAGCCTGCGCTGCCTGCTCGCGCGAGGAACCAATACCGAACCCGTATCCGGCGACGATCACGTCTCCGCGCACGACTGACACTGCGAAGTCGGGGTCGATTGCCGCCAGGCAGTGCTGCGCCAACTCTGCGATCGGCCGCTTCATGTAGGCGCCCGGGGCGAGCACATCGGTATCGATCTGATCGCCGTATACAAAGGCGCGACCGCGGATCACCGCAGCAATTCCCGTGGATCGGCGATGGCGCCGGCGAGCGCTGACGCTGCGACAGTGAATGGTGAGCCCAGATAGACGCGGCTCTCGGCCGAGCCCATGCGGCCCTTAAAATTGCGTGCGGTCGATGCAATGCAGACTTCGTTCTTCGCCAACACACCCGCACCCAGTCCGGCGCACGCGCCACAGCCGCTCGGCAACAAGATTGCCCCAGCTTCCGTGAGGATTTGCAGGGTGCCGTCGCGTGCTGCTTGAGCGGTGGTTTGTGTCGATGCCGGTGCGATCAGTAAGCGCACGCTCCGGGCCACTTGCCGGCCGCGCAACATCCGCGCCGCCATGTGCAGATCTTCGAGTTTGGCGCCGGTGCAGGCGCCGATGTAAGCCTGATCGATACGCGTACCGACGAAGGACTCGACCGAAGCCGAATTGGCCGGACTATGTGGCGCGGCGACGTGCGGTGCGAGTTCGCCGAGTGCGACGCGATGTACCCGCGCCGCGGCACCATCGTCGCTACGCCAATGGGTGCTCGACGCAGTTTCCACCCCAATGGCGGTAAGTGCATCGTAAGTGCACCTGTCCGGTGCCACGATGCCGGTCTTGCCGCCCAGTTCTGCCGCCATGTTGCACAGGGTCAAACGCTCTTGCATCGAAAAGTCTGCGATCGCGCTGCCAGCATATTCGATGCAAAGGTAGTCGTTGTTCATGCCGAGCGTTGCGCACAAATGCAGGAGCACATCCTTGCTGGAAACACCATCACACAAGGCGTCCGTCAGTTCGATGCGCAGTGTTTGCGGCACTCGAATCCAGATTTCGCCGGTTGCCAGAACACCGGCCATTTCCGTTGCGCCAATGCCGACCATGAAGGCGCCTACGGCACCACCCGATGGCGAATGCGAATCGCCGCCGACAGCGAACATGCCCGGCCGCAAATGGCCATGCTCTTGCAGCACCACATGACAAATGCCACGCATGTCGTAAAAGTGGCGAATGCCGCGCTCGGCGACCCAGCCGCGTGTGAAGGCCAGAATTTCCGCGCTGTCGGCGTCGACGGCGGGAACGTAGTGATCGCTGACGACAACGACTTTGTCTGGATCCCATACGCCGACGCCCAATTCACGCAGTTTGCCATCGACGCGTCGTGGGCCGCCGGAGTCGTGCATCATGGCCAGGTCGACCTGGCACGTGACGATTTCTCCATCGGCAACCGTCGCCACGCCCGCGGCCCGCGCGATGATCTTCTGTGCCAGCGTCATCATCGTTTGCCTCGTACCAGTACATCCGAGGCCGAAAGTTTCATGTGGTACTGAAAACGATCGGGACGATATACGCCGACGAGATAGTCGATGGGTCTTCCGCGTTGATCGCTGGAGATGCGTGTCACTTGCAGCAAAGGGTCGCCCGCGCGCACGACCAGGCGTTGTGCGAGTGTCGTGTCGGCGGCAATTGCGCTGATCACCTGATCGACGTCTTTCAGATGCACGCCCAGGCGCCGAAACAGGTCGAGACGACTTGATGATTGCAGTGCTTCCTGAGTCAGCCCAGGTCCGATCGGCACGGTCCAGCTGGTGTAGTGTGCAAATGGCAGGCCGTCGCTCGAGCGCACGCGCAGCGCGCGATCGACCCATTGGTCGGGCAACAGGCGCAAACCGTCCACGACATACGGTGGCGGCGCGACGCGTGCGAAGTCGATCAGTTTGACCTGAGTTTCGCGCCCCATCACCGCCAGACTGTCGAGCATGCTGTCGAGCGGTGCGCGTAACACTTTCGGTTCGTATTTGTAGGTAACATGCGTGCCACGGCCACGATGGCGGCTCAGGTAGCCTTCGCTCTCGAGGTCATCCAGCGCACGTTTGACGGTAATGCGCGAAACGCCGAAGAACTGGGCGAGATCCTTTTCTGCCGGAATCAGTGCGCCCTGGCGCAAGTCGCCGCCTTCGATTTTGCGCTTCACCAAAGCGTACAACTGGTGGTAGAGCGGCGAAGGATGGTCGGGCCGCAGGCTGGCGCGATCTTCGTTCTGAAATGCTCGCATGGCAACCCCAAACGCGTAATCGCCTAAAGATATACCAATACGCTTTAAACGTTGTCGATCTTTTGAGGTGCAGGATGCAATGTGACAGTTTGCGAGGATTCGATCGCGTACGAGCGCTACGCTGGCAAGAAGGCGCACTGCATTTGCTCGATCAACGAGCTTTGCCGCTGCAAACACAATGGCATGCTTTGTCATCGAGTTTGGAGGTGGCGCACGCCATTCGGGCGCTGATTGTTCGCGGCGCACCGGCCATCGGCATCGCCGCGGCCTATGGCCTGGTCTTGGCTGCGCGCGAATGTGCGTTGTTACCACCGGGTCAGCAAACAACGGCGTTCATCGCTGCCGCCGAGAACTTGCGCGCGGCCCGGCCGACAGCCGTCAATCTGATGTGGGCGGTGGATCGCATGCGCGCGGCGTTGGCCGATCAACCCGATGTTGATCGGGCTCTCGTTGAAGCAAAGGCCATTGAAGCGGAAGACCTTGCAGCAAACTACGCGATGGCGATCCTTGGTGCTGGCTTGATTGAGCCGGGATCTGGTGTTCTGACGCATTGCAATACCGGTTCGCTGGCGACGGCAGGACTGGGAACGGCACTGGGCGTTATTCGCGCGGGATTTGCCGATGGCCGCGTTGCGCGTGTGTACGCCGGCGAGACACGGCCGTGGCTGCAGGGCGCGCGGCTGACGGCATGGGAGCTACTCGAAGATGGCATTCCAGCGGCGCTGATTGCCGATGGCGCGGGCGCCTATGTGATGTCGCTTGGGCAGGTTCAGTGGGTGATTGTCGGCGCCGACCGGATCTGCGCCAATGGCGATACGGCAAACAAAATCGGCACTCTAAGTCTGGCGTGTGCGGCCAGACAGTTTGGGGTTCGCGTGATGGTGGTGGCGCCGACCTCGACGGTCGACTTCGGAACGCTTGAGGGCAGTGAAATCCACGTCGAACAGCGCGATCAAAGAGAGCTTACCGACTATGCCGGACAGCAGATTGCGGCGCATGGTGTGACAGCGTTCAATCCAGTATTCGACGTCACCCCCGCGCGATTGATCGACGCCATTGTCACCGAACGCGGAGTGGTCATGGCTCCGGACGTGGAAAAACTGCGCGGTGCGTTCGCTTGAGGGTATTGCTGACCGGTAGTGCGGGGCGGGTCGGCTGTGCAATAGATGCTGAACTGCAATCACGTGGAATCGATGTTGTGGGCATCGACCTGGCTGCGCCGCAGCCGCGCGATGTGTTCGACTTACGACCCGACGACTTCGAAGGTGTCGACGCGGTGATTCACAGCGCCGCGTTGCACGCGCCGCATGTCGGCATCGTGCCCGAGGATCGGTTCTGGCGCATCAACGTCGAAGCGACGGAACACTTGATCCGATGCGCGGCGCAAGGCGGCGTTCGGCGCATGATCTATACCAGCACCACGGCACTTTATGGTGCAGGTGCGCAAGCCACTCGCGAGGCGTTATGGGTGGACGAAGAAACACCTGCTGAGCCGCAGACGATTTATCACCGCACCAAACTGGCAGCAGAGCAAGTCTTGCGTCAGGCCAGTGTTGAGTGGGGACTGAGTGTGACCAGCCTGCGCATGTCGCGCTGTTTTCCCGAGTCGATTGCGGAGATGATTGTCTATCGACTGCATCGCGGCGTGGATGCGCGCGACGTTGCAACTGCGCACGCGCTGGCGTTGCAGCAATCGCAAACCGGTTATCGTTGTTATGTGGTCTCTGCAAAGACGCCATTCGTACGCGAGGATGCATCCATGTTGTACCGCGATGCCACAGCCGTCATACGGCATCGTGCGCCAGAAGTCGCTGCCGCTTTCGAGGCGCGGCACTGGAAATTGCCGCAACGCATCGATCGGATATACGATGCGTCGCTGGCGCAGCGAGTTTTAGGTTGGCAATCGCACTATGGCGCCGGGCAACTGCTGTGCGCCCACTTGGAGAATTCACGATGAGTCTTCGCTGGTATTTCGATGTGCTGTCGCCGTTTGCATATCTGCAATGGCGGTGGCTGAGGCGCGATTGGCCGCAGGTCGAATTGCAGCCTGTGCCAGTGTTGTTGGGCGTCGTTCTGACGCACATCGGCCAACTAGGCCCGGCGGAAATTCCGGGCAAGCGCGAGTTCACCTATCGCTACGTGCACTGGCGCGCCAAAGAACTGGGTTTCCCACTGTCGTTTCCCGCTGTGCATCCGTTCAACCCGCTACAGGCGCTGCGTCTGGTTATTGCTGCCGGCAGCACCGTGGCGGCCACAGATCGGGTGCTGAATTACATTTGGCGTGGCGGGGATAGTACGCCGGAGTCGCTGGCAAAGATCGCCGACGAACTTGGCGTGCCGTTGGACCGGCTTGCCGATCCTCAGGTCAAGGACGCGCTCAAGAACAATACCGAAGCGGCGCTGGCGCGAGGCGTGTTTGGCGTGCCGACACTGGAAGTCGCTGGCGATCTGTTCTTTGGCCAGGACGCAACGCCGTTTGCGATGGCGGTGCACGCCGATCCAAAACTGCTGAACAGCGAACCCTATAACCAGATAGGCGCGATCACCATCGGCGTACAGCGCAGCCGTTGATCGGAGTTTAGCCGCCGTTGCGCGGCATCGCGACGCCTGGCGCTGGCCGTTCGTTCAGGACCTCGCGACGGAACGAATACAGGCTTGCCGGCCGGCCTCGATTCTGTTGTACGGACGCGCCGGTCGGCGCGACCAATTGCGCTTCTGCGATCAAGCGTCGAAAGTTCTGCGTATGCAGCGATCGTCCAGCGAGTGCTTCCACACAGTTTTGCAGTTCGCTCAAGGTAAAGGTCGACGGCAAAAGTTCGAAGACCACCGGTCGGTACTTGAGCTTGCCGCGTAAACGCCCCAATGCAGTCGCGAGCATGCGTCGATGGTCGCGGGCCATGGCCAGACCGACATCGCCTTTGCCGCCGTTTTCCGCCAGGAGTCCTGCCTCCCACATCAGTTCATAGCGTTCGAGCACGCGCTCGCGGTTCCATGGTCGACCGGCAATTCCAAAACACTGCGCCAAGCGCTCGCCGCGCGAAGGGTGAGCTGCTGCCCACTGGTCCAGCGCGGGCACGATCTGAGCGCCGATCATCTCGGGTGGGCCGTCGCGCCAGTCCTCCCAAGGCAAAAACGCATAGACGTTGCGCCAGATAGCGCCCGGCAACGTTGCCGCACCTTCGCGCAGCAGAGCCAGATAGGCAATCGAAAGTGCACGCGGGCCGGTCTCTTGTCGAGCGCGATCGCCGAAAGTGTACAACTGCTCGACATAGCCCAGCGCCAGACCCGCCTGGTCTGCCACGAACTGGCGAATGCCGCGTTCCAACGTCGGATGCTGGTCGAGTTCCAGAGGTCCAGACGGCAAACTGGGCCGATCGTCGCCGACGGTGAGAACACGTGGCGCATCGTCGGTCACCGCGAAGATAACGGCGTCCAGAGTGATCGAAAGTTCTTGCCTGGCGGTCACTAGTGTGGTGTCTTTGCTTCGTCAAACTGCGCGCGTAGACTCCGCGCCCCGATCCGCTTGGTCAATTCCGATGTTCTTAACTCGAACGCTGCTGGCGCTGAGCCTGCTGGGCGCCGCTGTCGCGCATGCCGATACTAACTACCATGCGTTGTCGGGTGGACCTGTCGCGCAAGATTGGTCGAACTCGGGACTGATCGCAACGATGGACAACTGGTCGGGTGTGCCCAGTTTGGAAGGGCATCTGGGCGGCGATCTGACCATGGCCACGGGTGTCGACCCACAAACCGTTCTGGCGTTCGGTAATGGTACGTTGAATGTCACGCCGGATGTGCTGGACGCCAGCAACCACTCTGGCGGCGGTTTTGCCGAAGTGGTCGGGGGCGGGGACATCGCCGGAAATCCGACGATCGCATTTCAGGGCAGCGGCAGTGCCGATGCGCCATTTTTGTTGCTTCGCCTGAACACGTTGGGATGTTCGCAACTGATTGTCGATTACCGACTGCGCGACATTGACACGCTGTCGACGGCAGTGCAGCCAGTGGCACTGCAGGCTCGTGTCGGTGAGGCAGGCAATTTTGCCAATGTGCCTGGCGGGTTTGTGGCCAATGCCAATGGCACGGCGTCGCAGACCTATTCGATCACCATGCCCGCGACTTATCTCAACGCACCGCAGGTGCAGGTCCGCTGGATCACAACAAATGCCGCGGGAGTCGATGCGCTGATCGGAATCGATGATATCCAGGCAAGTTGTGGTGCGGGTCCAGATGTTCCGCCGCAGTTTGTTTCATCGCTTCCGGCAAACAATGCGAGCAATGTGCCGCTCGCGACATCCATCGGAGTTCAGTTTAGCGAGCCCGTGCAGGTCAGTCCCACCTGGCTGACATTGAACTGCACCGTCAGCGGCGCCGTGGCGGTGACCACGGCGGTCAACACAGGCGCCAGCATCACCGCGCAGCCAACGAATCCGCTGGCTTTTGGCGAGCAGTGCACGGCGACCGTGATCGCATCCCAGGTGGCCGATCTCGACGGATCACCCGACAACCTGCCGGCGAACGTGCCGATCAACTTCACCGTGGTCGCGGACCTTGCGCCCACGGTCGTCAGCACGGTGCCACTCGACAATGCCGGCAACGTGCCGATCGGCACGAACGTATCGATCAATTTCAGCGAACCGGTGTCGGTCACGGGCAGCTGGTATCAGATTCTATGTGCAAGCTCCGGTGCGCGAACGGCAGCGGTCAGCGGTGGACCCGTCAGCTATACGCTGGATATCAACGGCGACCTCGAGTTTCTGGAAAACTGCGTGGTGACGTTGGAGAACACGCTCATCGTTGATCTCGACGGCACGCCCGATCCGATGCTCACCGACGATGTGTTCGACTTCACGACGGCAGCGTCGGCATTGGATTACTACGCCAGCGTCGATGCGACCAATGCGACGACCCTGCGCACGACGCTGCACACGCTGATCGACGACCACGTGGCATATCGTTATTCGATCAGTACCAACACCTGCAACCTGTCGGCGCCCAGCACGGCGCTTTGCGATGTGTGGGATATCCTGGAGGCGGCCGATCAAGACCCGGCCAACCCCGCGCGGGTGCTTGATGTGTACCGCAATCGCACCTACACGAAGATCACGGATCGCTCCGGAGCAACTGGACCTGCAACCTACAACCGCGAACACACCTGGCCCAACTCGTTGGGATTCAACGATCTTTCCGGCGTTGATGCGAATAACAATCCATACTCGCCGTACGTCGATGCGCACATGCTGTACACCTCTGCTTCGGACTACAACAGCAATCGTGGCAACAAGCCCTTCGACAATTGCGGCACCACAACGTGCGCTGGAACCGAAAATCCCACGGACGTGAACAATGGTGGTGGCGGTGGCACCGGCGCTTATCCCGGCAATTCCAACTGGCAGCTCGGTAACGATGGCAACACCGGTACCTACGAAGTCTGGCTCGACCGCAAGGGCGATCTGGCGCGCGCCATTTTGTACATGGACGTACGATACGAGGGGGGCATGCATGCAAACTCGCAACCAGAGCCGGATCTGATCGCCACCAACAACCGCAGTCTCATCATGACCACGGCGAATAATCAGGTGGCAACGACGGCCTACATGGGTGTGCTCAATACGCTGATCGCCTGGCACTTTGCCGATCCGCCAACGAATCAGGAGCGGCTGCGCAACGAAGTGGTATTCGGTTTCCAGGGCAATCGCAACCCGTTCATCGATCGCCCGGAGTGGGTCGCCTGTTTATGGCAAAACCAGTGTGCGCTGCCGGACAATCTCTTCGCCAATGGCTTCGAATAAATGCAGCGGCCCTCAGGACGAGACCTCAATGCGGTCTCGTCCTGACACTTTTGCTTGATACAGAGCCATGTGCGTTTCTCAAATCGCGAGTCCGGCACATGTCCGGACTCGCTCTCCATGGATCAAGCACTTACGTGCTCGACCCATGTGCGAACCATCCATGGTTCGCGCCTGGTGCCGAGATCAGCGCAGTCCGGTTTCGTTACGCGCAATGACCAAACGCTGAATTTCGCTGGTGCCCTCGTAGATCTCGGTGATTTTGGCATCGCGGAAGTAACGCTCCAGCGGCATCTCCTTCGAATAACCCATCCCGCCATGGATCTGCACAGCTTGATGCGTGATGTACATCGCCGATTCGGATGCAAACAGCTTGGCGACAGAGGCTTCCGTCGAAAAGCGTGCGCCCGTTGCGGCGGCTTGCTGCTTGGCCCAGGCGGCACGAAGCGTCAACAGATGCGCTGCATCCAGCCGGCACTTCATGTCGGCGATCTTCGCTTGAATCATCTGGAATGAACCGATCGATTGGCCAAAGGACTTGCGATCTCGCGAGTACACAAGAGAAGCCTCGTAAGCAGCGCGGGACAAACCGACCGCTTGCGATGCGATGCCAATGCGACCGGCGTCGAGCACGCCCATCGATATCTTGAAGCCGTCGCCTTCATTGCCGATCCGATCTTCAGCCGGAATTCGGTAGTCGGTCAACTCGATTTCGCACGTGGCAGAGGCGCGAATTCCGAGTTTGGGTTCGCTTTTGCCGCGATGGAAGCCCTCACGTTCGGTATCGATGATGAATGCGGTGATGCCGCGCGATCCCTTGCTCGGATCGGTCATCGCAAACAGCATGATGTATCTGGCCACCGGGCCGCTGGTGATCCACGACTTCTTCCCATTCACCGTGTAGTAGCTGCCATCGGCGGAAGCAACTGCGCGAATTTTCATCGCTGATGCGTCGGAGCCGGACTGGGGCTCAGTGAGCGCGAACGCACCGATCGCCTGGCCTGTCGCGATCGGCGTCACGTAGGCGTGTTTTTGCGCTTCCGTGCCGTACTTCAGCAGCCCGTTGCAATAGAGCGTGTTGTTGACGCTCATGATCGTTGAGTGCGCGCAGTCGGCAGCAGCGATTTCAATCATGGCCAATGTGTAAGCGATGGAATCGAGACCGGCACCGCCATATTCATGGGGAACCTCAATGCCCATCAACCCGTTTTCACCGAGAACTTTGATTGTCTCGGAGGGAAATTCGCCAGATCTGTCGAATTCGGCGGCCACCGGTGCAATGCGTTCGATCGCAATGCGGCGCGCAACGTCCTGGATCATCAATTGCTCTTCGGTAAAGGCAAGATTCATCGGTCACTCCGAGTTAGCACAAACGGCGGCAGCATAGCCGCTGAAGGTCGGTTGTTGGTTCCAAAAGCACTTGACGAAGACAACTTTCAGGCAGCGCAGTGCAGTCGTTTCAGCGGATCCACCACATCCGAGGCAGCAAGCCCAGGTCAGCAGTGGATAGCACCTGCTCGATCAAAGAGTGGTCAACATTCGTGCTGGACGGTGCCGTGCGTCGAGTTTCGACCCGAATCTCCCGATCTGGCGACGATCCAGAAGAATCCCGTCGAGAGATCCAAACACAAGCGCCTTCCCAACCTATACTCCGCGGCCATTGACTTAGCTGATGCTCGGAGCAACCGTTGCCCGCACATGCCACCACCGCACAACCTCGCGGGTTTTTGATACCCATCGGCGGCGCTGAAGACAAGATCGGCGACGCGGCAATTCTCAAGCGTTTCGTGCGTTTGTGCGGCAAGCGACCGTCGATTGCGATTATTCCAACGGCATCGCGGCGCGATGACGCTGGTCGTGTCTACCAAGATTTGTTCAGCGGCTTCGATGCAGCGGATACCAAGATCTTACAGTTTGCTCGGCGCGAGGATTGTGATGACGATTCGGCGCTCAATGTACTGAGCCAATGCGACGGTGTGTTCATTACTGGCGGGAACCAGTTGCGCTTGTCGACGACGATTGGTGGAACGCCGGTCGCCAAGCTCTTGCGCCGCCGCAATGCGAACGGCATGCCCATCGCCGGTACCAGTGCAGGCGCAGCAATTATGCCGGCACACATGATCGCGCACGGCGAAGAGGGTGCGACGCCCCGGGCGGGCATGGTGAGCCTGGCGCCGGGCCTGGGCCTGTCGAACAAAATCATGATCGATCAGCACTTTCGGCAGCGCGACCGCATTGGGCGACTGTTGACCGCGATTGCACTGAACCCGTTCGCATTGGCCCTGGGTATCGACGAAGACACAGCAGCGTTCATCGGTCCCGATAACGTACTTGAAGTGGTGGGAAACAGTACGGTGTTAGTGCTCGATCCGGCGGAAGTTCGCCATTCATCGCTTGCGGAAGCCAATCCCGGCGAGGCGGTGAGCATTACCAATGTGCGCATGCATATTTTGACGGCAGGTATGCGTTTCGATATCGATCGACGAGTCGTGGCCGAATAGACGCTACAGCCGGTCGCGGGCGAAGCGTTCAAAGTCCGCGGGGGCCATTGGCCTGGCAAAGAAGTAGCCTTGCGCGACCTTGGCGCCGTGGACCAGCAAAAAGTCTCGCTGTTCGATCGTTTCCACGCCTTCTGCGACGACCGTCAGATCCAGGGCATTGGCCATCTGAATGATCACTTCGCAGAGCCGTGCGTCGGTGGCATTTGCCGGCACGCCCTGCATGAAATGATGGCTGATCTTGATGCCGGCGATCGGCAGGCGCCGCAAATAACCCAGCGCGGAATAGCCCTCGCCAAAGTCATCAATGCTGATCGCCACGCCCAGCGACTTCAGGGCCGCAAGTGTGCGTTCGGTTGCTGGCGCATCCTCGATCAATGCGCGTTCGGTCATTTCCAGCTCCAGCGCGTGCGCGGGCAATTGCGCCTGCGTCAGCGCATCGCGAACGCTGCGTTCGAAGTTTTCGGCCAGAAACTGGCGGAACGAGACGTTCACTGCGACATGGTCGACTTTCAGCCCCATGCTCCACCAGTCGCGCAGTTGGCGGCAGGCTGCCTGGAGTACGAATGCGCCGATGCGGACGATATCTCCGCTGGTTTCAGCAATGGGTATGAAAGTGTCCGGAGCCAGTTCGCCCAACATGCGCGATCGCCAGCGGAGAAGTGCTTCGGCGCCAACGACATTTCCCGTCGTAAGGTCGATTTTGGGCTGGTACTGCAGGTAAAGTTCCTCGTTTTCAATCGCGCGCCGCAATTGCGTTTCGATCAGCAGGTTCTCCTTCAACTGCAGTGCGAGCGCCGGGGAAAACAGCTGCCAGTTGTTGCGCCCTCGACGCTTGGCCTCGTACATCGCGACATCCGCATGATTCAGTAAGGCCTGGGCGTTCAGACCATCATTCGGATACCGCGCGATGCCGATCGAGGGCGTGATCACAAACTCCTCGCCGGCATGCTGAAAAGTTGCCGCAAATGCGTGGAGGATGGACTCGGCGATGCGCTCCACAGCGTCGTCGTTATGGGTGTCGGTCAATAGTGCAAGGAACTCGTCGCCGCCGAAACGGGCCAGGGCTGTTGACTCTGGAAGTGCTGTGGCGATCCGGCGCGCGGCGGATACCAGCAAGCGATCTCCGCCATTATGGCCAATCAAGTCGTTCACGACCTTGAAACGATCCAGGTCGATGTATAACAGGGCAGGGTGTCGCAACGCGTCTGTTGCGAGTTGAGCGGTCAGTTGCGCGATGATCGTATCGCGATTGAGTAAGCCGGTGAGTGAGTCGGTCTGTGCCTGGCGACGTAGTCGGTCCTCTTCGACTTTCTTGGTGGTTGTTTCTTGTACGGTTCCAATCAGTTGGTAGGTCTCGCCATCGCGCCGCAGCGGATTTCCCAGGATACGGACCCAGATTGTGCGCCCGCTGGCATGTTTTAACCGGGCTTCGATGTCTATAGGGGTACCTTGTTCTAATGTGCGCGCGACCGCCGCCTTCATGCGTTCGCGATCTGAATCGAGCAGCATGCTATCCAGGCCATCCGCCTCCAGAGGCACCTCTGGATCGCGGCCGAGCAGACGGTACAGCGCCTCCGTCCAGTACAACGAACGCTGCCCGACATCGAAGCTCCAGCCGCCGATGCGGGCCAGCATCTGGACCTTCTCGAACAACTCGCTGGCCCGTTTGAGCTCAGTCACGTCGCCGAACAGAGAGATCAGTTGAAACGGCGACTCTTCTCCGGCGTGAAATTGCGGCACGACACTCATCTGCAGCCATCGGGAAACGCCTGAGCTGCGATGCACAAGCCCGATGATGGTCGATAGCACGCTTTTTCGATCGCGCAGGCAAACGGCGACCGGGTTTTGTTGCCACTCGATGGGTCTTCCGCCGCTGTCGTACAGCTGCCAATCCGACAAACGGGTTTGTCCGAGTATTTGTGCGGGCTGCAAATCCAGAATTCGCATTGCAGCCGCATTCAAATGGCGCACTCGACCACGGGCATCGTGAATCAGTACACCTTTGTCGACCGCCTCCAGCAGCGCACCATAGCGCTCCTCGCTCGCAGCCAGCTCAGCCTGGGTGCGGATGCGGTCGCGAAGATCGCGGGCAATCGCAACGACCAGCTTGGTGCCGTCTTCCAGATATGCCCGAGAGTGCACCTCAACCGGCAGCTCCGATCCATCGCGGTGCCGGTTGGTCGCAATCACGGAATGCGGTCTCGCAATCGCGAGTTCGTCCCAGACGGCACGCAAAGATCCCGGCGACAGGTCAGGATTCAAATCGAAAACGGTCAGCTTTTTCAGCTCATCCCGGCTGTATCCAAATAATGCCGAGGCGGCTGGATTTGCGTCGATGAGCGTGCCGTCGGCGTCGATCAGTGTGATGGCGTCCGGCGCCGCGTCAAAAACACCGCCGTAGCGCGACAGCGCCGCGCGCATCAGCCGCAGCAATTCGCCCACGCGACTTGCGAGAGCGGCGAAGTCCTCGTCGGCCAATGGGCTTTTTCTTGCGCGTTCGCGCAACTCCCCCAACCAATTCAGGAATTCTCGGCCGCGGTCGTCTATTGCATGGCGTTTGGATATCTGCGCGCTGTTCATTCGTTTTCGGCAAACAGACTCATTGGGATCGGGGCTCCTTCCTGAATCAGAATCGCCTTGCGCCGGAAAAAGCGCTCAAGGCCAGATGGCCCCATGCGCGAGCCACCAAGGCCGGAATGCTTGAACGACTGTTTTTCCGCTTCGTGAACAAAGCTGGTCAGTCCGGCGTCGTTGACACTCACGGCGCCAGCTTCGAGCCGTTCGGCGACAGCCAGCGACAGCGCTTCGTCCGGGCCAATGACCGCCGCGGACAAGCCAAATTCACTGTCATTGGCCAGGCGTACTGCCTCGTCAACGTCGCCATAGCGCATCACCGGGATGACCGGTCCAAAGGTCTCGTCGCGCATGATCGACATCGCATGGGTCACTTCGGTCAGGACCGTGGGTTTCAGCCAGCAACCGCCTTGCCAGTGTTCGATATTGCCACCGCAGGCGATTTTCGCGCCTTTCTTGATGGCATCTTCCAGTTGTGCGGCAATGACATCCGCCTGGCGGTCGAAAATCAGTGGGCCTATATGGCCATGTCGGAGTTGCGGGGTGTTGAGCTCCATAGCCTGGGCCTTGGCGACCAGTCGATCGACGAATTCGTCATGCTGGCACTCATGCACGTAGACCCGTTCGATCGATTGGCACGCTTGCCCTGTTGCTTGAATTGAGGCGCGCAGCGCGGCGTCGCTGGCGCGATCCAGATCGCTGCCAGGCAGCACGATTAACGGATCTTTGCCGCCCAGTTCCAAAAAAACTGGAATGAGCCGCTCGGCCGCGGCGCGCGCCACTTTCCGACCTGTCGCAACGCTGCCGGTAAAACAGACGATATCGGCAACATCCACCAAGGCAGCGCCGGTCGCGCCACCGCCGAGAATCACATCCAGGACATCGCTCAATACGGGAACATTGCGGATGCTGGCGAGCAGAGGTTCGACAAATCTAGGCGTGACTTCGCTCGGCTTGATGAGTACCGCCGAACCCGCCAGCAGTGCCGGCACGGTATCGATCAATGAAAGCAGTAGCGGGAAGTTCCAGGGACTGATGACACCAGTGAGCGCATATGAGATGCGCTGAGTGCGATAACGAACCGAAGGCACAGCCGCCGAGCGACCTTCGCGGACATCGAGCAGACCGGGGCCGAATCGAGCCCAACGTTCAATTCCGGCGATCGCTGCCTGCAATTCGATTTCTTCGATACGATGGCGCCCCGTATCGGCGACCAGAGCGGCCAACAGCGTCGTTTGCAGCAGGCGCAAGTTCTTTGCCCATTCGACGAGCAGCGCGCTTCGTTCTTCGATTGACAACGCGGCGAAGCCCGGTTGAGCCAGGCGCAGGGCGTCAGCCCGTCGCGCCACCTCGTTGGGATCGGTGGCAGCAAAAGTACCTTCGATGACGCCAGTTCGCGGGTTTCGAATTGGCAGTGGTTGCATAGGTTCCAATCCAAGTCTCACTTGACGTCATCAGGCGTGTTCGCAGGCTCTGACTGTTGGTCGATCCATACTCAGGCAGCTCTTTCGAGCCGCACCAAAATCTCAGCGTGTCTGGTATGCGGAAACATATCGAATAGCTTCGCATCCTTCGCGCAATATTTCTGCAAAAAGTTCAAATCGCGGCCGAGTGTTTCCGGATTGCAACTCGAGTAGAGCAGTGCCTGTGGGCCGTTGCAGTCGAGCCATCGGCACAGCGCCTGCGAAAGGCCGGCGCGAGGCGGATTGACGACGGCCACATCGGGCGGGTCGTTGCTCAATGCAAACTGTGTGGCGTCGTCGGCAACATAGCGCACAGAGGTCAGCAGGCGACGTCCGGCGTTCACTGCCGCGTGACTCGACTCGATCGCGACAATTTCGCGATCGGCACGCACGAGGTGGTTGGCGAATACGCCGATGCCGCAATACAAATCCCACACAACGCCGGAATGGTGCGCCAGCCAGTCGCAGGCTGTGCGGTACAGCGCAGCGGCTACCGTTGAGTTGGTTTGCAAGAAGGCTTGCGGGGGGAGCCAGAAAGTGTGTCCGTTGATGACGCAGCGAATGGCCGAGGTGTCGGTGAGCAGGATTTCATCGGGGCCTTCGGTCGAGGCTCGGTGTTCGGGCAGTAGATTGGCGGTGACGACACTCAGGGCAGGCGCGCGGCGAAGAAATTCCGCCAATCGGATTTGCAGGCGACTCAAACCTTCGCGGGATCGCAGGACGAACCGCAGCATTTGTTCACCCGTCCCCGGTGCTTCGGTCAGCAGAACAAACTTGGCTTCGCCGCGGCGCGTGCTCACGTCGTAAGGTGCGATCTGCGCCGCAGCCAGCCATTCTGCTGCGAGGGCCAGGCTGGTTGCCATGGATGCAGGGTAAAGTGGACAGGCGCGAAGGTCTACGGGATTGCGGCCCGGCAAGGCGAGCCCCAGTGTTGGTTCCGCGATACCCCCGCCCACTGCCATTTTCGCCTTGTTGCGGAACGCCGACTCTGGCGATCGCTCTGGAGCATGCCAGGACTCGATTTGCGGCAGCAGTGCCAATGCAGACTGGCACTTTTGCTTCAGCTGCTCATCGTACGATCGTGCGATCTCGGTACAAGAGGCGCAACGACCAGCCTTATAGTCTTCACACTGCACTGGATTGCAACCGCTCGATCAAGGCGTCTTTTTCGACCCAGATCTGGTTGATCCACTGCTGAAAGCGGCGCCGGAACTGTTCGTCCTGCTCATAATCTCCGGATTTCAGATCTGGCGGTATCTCGCGCTCACGGATGTGGACGATGACGCGGCGCATTTTGCCGCTCAGTAACGACAGCATGCTTGGCGTTCCGTCGGGATAAACAATCGTCACATCGACCAGCGATTGCAGCATGTCGCCCATAGCGTCGATCACGAATGCGGTGCCCCCAGCTTTTGGCTTGAGCAGATGGCGGAATTCGGGCGATTGCGCTGTATGTTTGGCGTCGGTCCGTCGAGTGCCTTCAACAAAGTTCATCACCGATACCGGCAAAGTTGCGAACCTGGCGCACGCGCGCTTGGTGACTTCGCGGTCTTTGCCACGTTTGCCTGGATCGCGTGCGATGTCTGCCCGACTGTAGCGGCGCATGAACGGAAAATCGAGGGCCCACCACGCCAGTCCCAGGACCGGTACCCAGATCAACTGCTGTTTGAGGAAAAACTTCAGGAACGGGATGCGCCGGTTGAACACTTTTTGCAGAACCGGAATATCCACCCAGCTTTGATGGTTGCAGGCAACAAGATACCAACCCTGGTAGCGCAGTTTCTCGCCGCCGATGACTTGCCAATTGCCCGGTGCCAGCCAGTCGATAAGCCTGCTGTTGACGGCGATCCAGTTCTCGGCGATTGAAATCAGCGCAGTACCAAGACGGCCCCGCACACGATCAATTGGGATCGCCAGCTTCATCAGCGCGAGGGCAAACAAGGGCAGCACATGGATCAGCGTGCTGACACATAGAATGGTCGTACTCAACGGCAGCAACAGTACCGATTGCACTTGGGTGTCCGGGCGTAAGTTGCCGCCAAGGCTACACGAGCGGACGTTGCGCGAGTTCGATATTGCGACCAACCGGCGGGGCCCTGCCTCCGACCGCCTGGCGTCCTTGACGAAGCGGGGGAGCTGGAGCGATGAGGCGAAACTTTTACCAAGCAGCGGCTGCCTTCACGCCGTTCCGGCAGGTTTCTGTCGAGCGTTTCGAACCATGCGCTTTGTCACAAGTGCGCGAAATAACTTGATTTTCCTGCGGCGCCCTGTTGAGATTTCGGCCCCTTGTTTTATCGGTCTTGCTCCATGTCCGGTATCGTTATCGTCGAAAGCTCGTCCACGTTGAGTCACCTGTTGCAACGAACGCTTTCGGCATCAAAGCAGAGTGCCGACAAAGTTCTCGTTTCCTATGCCGAGGCATCGCAGGTTATCGCGGCCGTCGAAGCGGGACAGGCAAAATACCGTGTCTTGATCCTTGGCGCTCCGCAACGCGCGCAGCCTGAATTCGAAGCAATCCTTGAGACGTTGGGCAAAGGCGCGGCGGCATCGCTGGCGGTATTGGTCCTGACGCACGAAAAGACACCACTGCTCAGTGACTGGTTGGCCCGTCGGCGAAACGCGTTCCTTTTGTTGTGGTCGAACTTTGGGCGGATTCCGGCAGCGCTCAAACAACTGCTGCCACCAGAAATCGAACGCGCCGAACCAGGCGGCGTGGCCATTGTTGCTGTCGAACGACCGGCAACCGCTCCGCCGCTCAAGGTTCTGTTTGTCGACGACTCGCAGAGCGTCAGATTTGCCTATCGACAGCTCCTGGAGAACAATGGATTTGTCGTCGATACCGCCGCTTCGATCCAGGAGGGTTTTGCCAAGGGACAATCCGGCGCCTACGATCTGGCGATACTCGACTACTACCTGCCAGATGGCAGTGGCGATGAGCTGACGCGCAAGTTCGTCGAGTCGCCGACGACCCAACACATGCCGATCGCCATCATTACTGGCAGTTACAAGGACGCCATCATCAAGAAGTGCCTTGAGGCCGGTGCGATGGAGTGCATGTTCAAAAACGAAGTGCTGGAGCTGACACTGGTCCGCATCAAGGCACTGGCGCGTACGATCCAGACGCAAAAGTCCATCGAGGCGGATCGTCAACGACTCGGCGGGATCTTACGATCGGTGGGCGATGGCGTGTACGGCGTTGACGGGCAGGGCGTCATCACCTTCGTCAATCCCGCGGCGATTCGGCTACTGAATTTTCTCGATGAAGAGGACCTGATTGGCAAGACGGCGCATAGTTTGTTTCACTTTGCCGCCGAAGACGGTGAGCCGGTCAGCAGCAGCGAATCGGCGTTGTCCAAGGCGTACGCCAACGGCCAGGAACTCAACGGCCATGAGACCGTGTTCTGGACACGCCTCGGGCAGCCGCTGCCGGTCGAATGTACCGTGTTGTCTCTGGCGATCTCGGGACGCCGCGAGGGCACGGTGGTCGTGTTCCGGAACATCTCCGAGCGTAAGAGTGCGGATCGTCTGCGCTGGGAGTTGCAGCACGATCAATTAACCGGCCTGGCGAATCGTCGACACTTGATCCAGTCGCTGACGCAGGAACTCGAACGCAGGCGCGAACGCGGCGGATACTCGGCATTGCTCTATATCGATATCGACCGTTTTCACGCGATTGTCGAAAACTCCGGACAACAGGCGGCAGATCGCGTGCTCGCCGACGTTGGGCAACTGCTGTCGCAACGCTTGCGCCAGGATGATCTGGTGGCGCGACTGGAAGACGACCACTTCGCCATGGTGCTTTCGAACGTGCAGCTCGAAAATCTGTTCACGATCGCCGATGGACTCCGCGAACTGCTCAAGGACGCCCGCTACTTGATGTATGGCCGTCCGGCGATGGTGTCGGGATCCGTTGGCGTGGCGATTCTTTCTGGCGACGCGCCGAGCGGCGAGTACGTGTTGGAACATGCGCGTCTGGCTTGCCAGGATGCAAAACGGCGTGGGCGCGATCAAACGCAGATCTACGTTGCGGGTGCCGATGCGCGCATCGCGCGAGAGTTGGATGCCGGCTGGATCGTGCGCCTCAAAGATGCGTTGCATGAAGATCGTTTCGTGCTGCTGATGCAGCCCATCCTGCCGATGCCGGTGCTTCGCGATGTCGATGAAGCCGCATTGCGTAATCAGGCGTGGCGTTTGCTCCAGCACACAGGCGGGGAGGCATTGTTCGAAGTGCTGATACGCATGATTAATCGCGACGGTCAGATCGTCAGCCCCAGCGTATTTGTGCCACTTGCCGAACGCGTCGGCATGATGCCTAAGATCGACCTATGGGTGATCGGCAGGGCGCTGAAGTTCCTTGCTGCGCTCGATGCAGACTCGCGTGTGGGACTGACCATCAATCTTTCGAACGCAACACTGCAAGATGCCGACTCGATGAAATTGATCGACAACTTGATTGCCGGTTCAGGGGTCTCTGCTGAACGTGTTATTTTTGAAGTCACGGAAACCAGCGAAATCGGCAGTCTGCATACGGCTCGAAGGTTCATCCAGAGTTTGCGCAAACAAGGCGTGCGCTTTGCCCTGGACGATTTCGGAACGGGCTTTTCATCGATCAGCCACCTCAAGCATCTGCCCGTCGATTTCGTCAAGATCGAAGGCAGTTTTGTCGCCGATTTGGGAGAATCGGCGCGCGATCGAACCATGGTGGCATCGATGGTCGCGTTGGCGCACGCTCTGGATCTGAAGGTGATCGCCGAACACGTTGGCAGCGCGCACACGCTTAAGTGGGTTGCTGAATCGGGCGCCGATTACGGGCAAGGACACTATCTGGGCGAGCCGTTGAAAGTCGAGGACATCGATTTTCGGCTGTTGCGATTGCCCAAGGCCGCTGCAGCCTGATCAGCGAGCCGGGGTCGAGATCAGCAACACCCCGCCGATGACGATGGCTGCGCCAAGCAACTGCACGCTTGTGACCGGTTCCTGCAGCAGCCACGCCGAAAGAAAAAGCAAAGAGATCGGACCGAGCACACTCATCTGCGACGTGCTGGGTGCGCCGACTCTCGATATTGCGTACATCGTCAGGAACACTGGCAGAATCGTGCAAAAAACGGCGTTGATTGCCGACAGTCCAAGGACGGGCGTTGTTTGTGCGAACAATTCTGTGGGTGGATGCACCAGCGCGTAGTGACCCAGCGACAGGGCGCATGCAACGCACATGACATAGGCAACCAGCCGAGTGCTGCCGATACGCTGGACAATCTCGCCAGAGACGATTAAGTACAACGCGTATGACAATGCAGCGGCGAAAACCAGGCCGGCGCCGAGCAGCACCTGGTCGCCACCCCAGCGCAGGTTTTCGATGAAGACCAGGGAAATGCCGACGTAGCTGACAGCCATCGCCAGCCATTGGCGTGCATTGATCTTGCGATGCAGGACGACCGCAGAGATCAGCAGCACCAACGTCGGCGTCAAGAACAAGATCAGGCGTTCGAGCGCTGCAGAGACATACATCAGTCCCCAGAAGTCCAGCAGGCTCGACAGGTAATAGCCAAGGAAGCCCAGCACAGCCACGGTGCGAAGATCGCGCCCGCACAGGCGTTCAGATCCTTGCGCCTGCCACCATGCGATAGCGCCGAAAACCGGCGCAGACATGCCCATGCGCAATGCGATCACCGTTTCCGGATCGACATTGTGGCGATACATCAGCTTAACGACGATCGCTTTGCCGGAAAAAAGAATCGCGGAGAGCGCCGCCAGCAAAAGTCCTGATCGTCGGTCTGGCGTCATGCGTCGTTCTTCAGTCTGTTGTTGAGATGCGTCAGGGTTTTAGACAGCTGGCCGATGGCCGAGTGCATCCAAGGCAGTCCGGACGCTTCACGCGAATGAACATACACGAGCCTGCAGGCCGCCACGACTGGCGACCGGAAATTCGATTCAGGCGTCCAGACTCTGGCGGCTTCAGATCACCCGGGAATACCGCGCTGAGGTGCTCGATGCAAAAGTGGGGTCGAGATACCGATCGAAGCACATCGCCACTCGGCGCAGCAGCATTCGCCCGCGAACGGGAACTTCAATGTGCTCGGCGTCGACAGCAACCAGATGATCTTCCTGCAACGCGGTCAGTTGCGCGAGCGACGAGTCGAAGTAGGCTCCAAAGTTGATCTTAAAACGCTGCTCGATGTGGCGAATGTCGATGCGGCTGTGACACATCAGCGATTGGATGACAGCGTTGCGCAAAAGATCGTCCTCGGTCAGCGCCAGGCCGCGCCATACGGGCAACCTGCCCGAATCGATGGCTGATTCCCAGGCGGGCAGTTCGCGGACGCTTTGGCTGAAACTGTCGCCAATATGGCTGATCGCGCTCACGCCCAACCCGATCAAGTCGCATTCGGCATGCGTGGTGTAACCCATGAAGTTGCGATGCAGTGCACCGCGTTGTTGAGCCAGTGCCAATTCGTCGGTGGGTAACGCAAAGTGGTCCATTCCGATGTACTGATAACCTGCGGTTGTCAGCCGATCGATCGCAAGCTGCAGCAAGTTGAGCTTGGCATCGGCGCTCGGCAGCGCGCTGTCTTCAATCTGCCTTTGTGCACGGAAGAGCTGAGGCATATGGGCGTAACCGTACAACGCGATACGATCCGGGCGCGCTGACAGGACGCTCGCCAGGGTTCTTGAGAAGCCGTCTTGGGTTTGTTTCGGCAATCCGTAAATGAGATCGACGTTCACCGAGCGCATGCCCGCCTGCCGGCAGGCATCGATGATCGACAGGGTGTGCGTTTCGTCCTGAACGCGATTGACAGCGAGTTGTACTTCTGGATCGAAGTCCTGGATACCAAGACTCGCGCGATTTAGTCCAGCTGCAACCAACGCCGGAATGTCGTCGGTGACAACGGACCGCGGGTCCAGTTCGATCGAGAAATCGCGCGACGTGGTTTGGCTGAGTTGGAAGTTGCGTTGCAGGCTTGCGACGATGCGAAGCAGCAACTGTGACGACAGAAAGTTGGGTGTCCCGCCGCCAAAGTGCAATTGCACGACATCCCGGTCGCGGTCAAATAGCGGCGAAATCAACTCGATCTCGCGTTCAAGGCGCTCTACATAGCGCTCGCCTCGGGCCGTGTCGCGCGTCACGATTCGGTTGCAGCCGCAGTAAAAGCAGGGGTTGAAGCAAAATGGGATGTGCACATACACCGACAGCGAACGCGGTATCAGATCGGCATTGCTGCGCATTGCCTGCTGGCGCAGATCGTCTTCGCCGAAGTCCGGCTGGAATGTCGGTGCGGTGGGGTAAGACGTATAGCGAGGACCAGACTGATCGTATCGTCGCAATAGATCGGCGCTGAAGAGAGGCTGGACCATGGGGCCGTGGCGTTTTGTCGTCGGAGTCGAACCTTAGGTCGGTTCGTCATCTTCGCCATTGACTTGAATCAACAGGTGGCATTTTTGGCCGTTGCGCCAGGAGCATCAATGGCCCGCAAGCGCCTGGTCGGGCTCGCGTCGGCGAAGTTGGAGGCATCTACCGCAAAGAACGCGGCCCCAGGGAAGGGGCCGAGTCTTGATGTCGTCAGTTGTGCGCCACCACCTTACTACTGAGCTCCGTAACGATCATGCCTCTTGCCACTCGAATCGCCATCGCCGCGCTAGCGCTCTACGCGGCAAACGCGCCGGCCGATGTTTCAGTCACCATTGTTGGAAACGTCGCGACGGCCGAGATCGCGCTGCCGAGTGTAGCCGTGCCCACCTACACCGCGACTTTGCGGCTGGAGTTCTCGTCGCCAGAGAACCTGAGCGTGGAGAACCTTGGGATTGACGCCTTCATCATCAGCCCAGCAGCGATTCAGCCGCGGCTCCCGGGTCTGGACGTCACGGTACCAACGGACTTCCCGGTGCTGATCCGCGTCGAGCCGCCCTCAAGGGGGCTTCAACTGCCAAAGCAGCTCCGACGAAAATTTGACTCAAATGACAAGTTCCGGCTCCGTCAAGGACTCCAGCGCGACCTGACCCAAGCTTAGGCGTTGTCCCTTGCTCTATGGGATCTCTGAGGTTATCCTTCGGGGCCTTGTGTGGTTAACCGCCTCATGCTTTAGAGCTCGGTTCCACTGGTTTTCGTCAGAAAGCCTCTTCGGAGGCTTTTTTGTTGCCCGCAATAATTTTGGTAAAGACCATCGGCCTATGGCAAAGAAGGACCAACTGCAAGCGTTGCTGGCGCCCGCCATCGGCTCCTTGGGTCTGGATTTATGGGGTTTGGAACTGGCGTTATCGCGATCGCGTGGGCTGTTGCGCGTCTATATCGATCATCCTGGGCGTCCGGTGACTTTGGAGGACTGCGAGGCGGCCAGCCGCGAGATTTCGGCGCTGCTGGATGTGAACGATCCGATTAGCGGTAACTACACGCTGGAAGTATCCTCGCCGGGCATCGATCGGCCGATTTTCGCGCCGTCGCAATACCAGCGATTTATTGGCGAAGTTTTGCGCGTGCAGTCGCTCGCGCCGATCAACAATCGCCGCAAGTTTCAGGGCGCGCTGAAAGCCGCCGATGATTCGGGCATCACGCTCGCCGTCGACGGGGTTGAAGTGTCGTTGCGTCATGGCGATATCGACAAAGCGCGGCTTGTGCCGCAGTTCGAAACGGCGATGAAGCCGAGAAAAGCTAAAGGAAAGTCCGATGAGTAAGGAAATGCTGCTGGTCGCCGATGCGGTTGCGAATGAAAAAGGCGTCAGCCGGGCGGTCATTTTTGACGCGCTGGAAGCGGCGCTTGCCTCGGCGGCCAAGCGTAAACACGGCGGCGACATCTTGACACGTGTGACCATTAATCGGTCGAACGGCAATTACGAGACGTTCCGTCGTTGGGAAGTGATTGCCGACGATCAGCAGCTCGAATTTCCGGAACGTCAAACCGCTTTGACGGTGGCCCGCGAGGACGATCCCAACATTGAGATTGGCGGGTTTGTCGAAGAACAAATCGAGAATGCCGAATTTGGTCGAATCGCCGCGCAGGCCGCAAAACAAGTCATCGTGCAGCGCGTGCGCGAAGCCGAACGTGCGCAGGTTGTAGACCAGTTCAAAGATCGAATCGGGACGTTGGTGACCGGCGTTGTCAAACGCGTGGAACGTGGGCACGTGTACTTGGATTTGGGCGGCAACGCCGAAGCCATCATTCTTCGCGAACGCATGGTGCCACGCGAGAACTTTCGCACTGGCGATCGCGTGCGCGGGTATTTGTTCGATGTCAAGAGCGAAACGCGAGGTCCGCAGTTGTTCATCTCGCGCACGGCGCCAGAGTTCATGATGGAGCTGTTTAAGCTCGAAGTGCCGGAAGTGGGGCAGGGCGTTGTCAATGTGATGGCCGCAGCGCGCGATCCGGGTGACCGCGCGAAGATCGCGGTGCGCGCCAACGATCACCGGACCGATCCGGTGGGTGCCTGCATTGGTATGCAAGGTTCGCGCGTCAAGGCGGTCTCGAACGAGCTGAATGGCGAACGCATCGACATCGTCTTGTGGAACGACAATCCGGCGCAGTTCGTGATCAACGCGATGGCGCCCGCGGAAGTGCAATCGATCGTCGTTGACGAAGAGAAGCACGCGATGGATCTGGCGGTCGCAGAAGACAAGCTTAGCCAGGCGATCGGCCGTGGTGGCCAAAACGTGCGTTTGGCCAGCAAGCTCACGGGTTGGCAGCTGAATGTGATGACCCAGGCGCAGGCCTCCGCAAAGGGCGAGGCCGAATCCGCAGCGACGCTGGAATTGTTCAAAGACCGTTTGCAGGTCGACGCTGAGATCGCGGCAATCCTGGTGCGAGAAGGCTTCAGTTCCGTCGAAGAAGTGGCATACGTGCCAGCTGGCGAGTTGCTGAACGTCGATGAGTTCGATGAAGATCTGGTTGAAGAGTTGCGCGCCCGAGCTCGCGACGCATTACTGACTGAGCTGATCGCCAAGGAAGAAGCGATCGACGAGAACCGGCCGGACGAATCTCTGCTTGGCTTGGAAGGGATGGATGATGCGATGGCCTACACGCTGGCGGCGGGCGGAGTCCGTACGCGAGACGACCTGGCGGATTTGGCGACCGATGAGCTAATGGAGTTCGAGGGCATGACAGAAGACCGCGCGCGGTCGTTGATCATGGCCGCGCGCTCTGCAATGTTCGCAGACCAGTGATGGTATTTGGCCCGGGTTAAACGCGGACCGATGGGCGGACGAATGCACTGCCGCGAAGGCGGCAACAACGAGTGACAAGAGATTCATTTCGGAGAAGGTATGGCCGGCATCACCGTAGAAAAATTAGCGACCGTGCTCGGCGTTTCGCCGGAGCGGCTGCTGGAGCAACTGGCGGAGGCCGGCCTTAAAGTGACCGGCGTACAGCAGGAGGTCAGTGCTGCGGAAAAAGTCAAGCTGCTGGAGCATTTGCGTGCTTCGCACGGCAAGGCGAAAGAGGACTTGAAAGCACCCAGCCAGATCACGCTCAAGCGCAAGACGGTCAGCGAAATTACACTGTCGCCCGGTGGTTCCAGAGGCGGCGGGAAGACCGTCAACGTTGAAGTGCGGCAAAAGAAGACCTACGTTAAACGCAGCACCGTAGCCGAACAAGGCGAGGCCGATCCCGAACGCGAACACGCTCAGAAGCTGCTGGCGGAATCGCAACTCCGTCGCGATGCGGAAGACATCGCACGGCGTGATGCCGAAGCGCGGCGAGTTGCGGACGAAGAGCGACAGCGGGAGTTAGAAGAGCAACGTCGCCGCGAGCGTGAGGAGCGCGAGGGGGCCGAGCAACTGGCCGCCGAGGCAGCCGCGCGTGCCGCCGAGGAAGAGGCGATTCGTCCACCGGAGGCGGAAAAACCCAAAGCGCCACCGCCCGTCGTCGAAAAACCCAAGAAGCGCGAGTTGGCTGACGAAAAACCGCGGGGACACAAACCCATTCCGGGCGCAAAACGCACGCATGGTCGTGCCTTCGGTGAGGCCGTTGTCGAAGAAACCGAACCGAGCTTCAATCGCGGCGAATTACATCTGGCCGATGGTGCACGACGCCCCGGCAAGAAGAAGCCGCGTGGCAAGGCACCCGAGCAACGTGGCAGCGGGCGCGACCACGGCTTCTCCCGGCCAACGGCGCCGGTTGTTCGCGAAGTCGAGGTGGGTGAGACGATCATCGTTGCCGAGCTGGCTGCCAAATTGGCAGTCAAAGCGCCGGAAGTCATCAAGGCGTTGATGAAGATGGGCGTCATGGTCACAATCAACCAGACCATCGATCACGACACCGCGGTGCTGGTCACCGAAGAGCTTGGGCATTCGGTCAAACGTGCCGGCGATCGTGACCTTGAGAGCGAGTTGACGAGCCAGGATCCAAGCGCCGGCGAGGCCACAACGCGGCCGCCCGTTGTAACCGTTATGGGTCACGTCGATCATGGTAAGACCTCTTTACTCGATCATATTCGGCGCACCCGTGTGGCATCGGGCGAAGCGGGTGGCATTACCCAGCACATTGGCGCTTACCATGTAAACACCAAGAAGGGGGTCATCACGTTCCTTGATACGCCCGGCCACGCTGCGTTCACGCAGATGCGTGCCCGAGGCGCGAAAGTGACAGACATTGTTGTGCTGGTAGTTGCAGCCGACGACGGCGTCATGCCGCAAACGATTGAGGCCATTAACCACGCGAAAGCCGCAAAGGTCCCGATCATCGTTGCGGTCAACAAAATGGACAAAACCGACGCTGATCCGGAGCGCGTCAAACAAGGCTTATTGCAACAAGAAGTGGTGCCGGAAGAGTACGGTGGCGATGTGCAGTTCATTCCGGTGTCGGCAAAAACCGGCATGGGCATCGACAACTTGCTCGACGCGATTCTGGTGCAGTCTGAGGTCTTGGAGCTGAGGGCGCCGGAGAAAGGTCGAGCTCGTGGGACTGTCGTCGAATCGACCTTGGAAAAGGGCCGCGGTTCGGTAGCGACGGTGTTGGTGCAATCGGGTACCTTGCGCAAGGGCGATGTCGTGCTCGCTGGTATGCAGTGGGGTCGAGTGCGCGCGATGTTCGATGAAGCGGGTCGCCAGATCGCCGAGGCGGGCCCATCGATTCCTGCTGTGGTCATCGGTCTGCAAGGTACGCCGAACGCTGGCGACGATTTTGTGGTCGTGGCCGACGAACGCGCGGCGCGCGATGCTGCAACCGCGCGCGAACTGAAGAGTCGAGATGTGCGCCTTGCCAAACAATCCACGAAACTCGACGATCTGTTTGCGCAGATGGGTCAGGGCGATGTGCAAACTCTGAACCTGCTGATCAAGGCGGACGTCCAGGGTTCGTCCGAAGCCTTGCGCGAATCTTTGACGAAGTTGGCAACGGATCAGATCAAGGTCAACATCATCGCCTCCGGCGTCGGTGGCATTACCGAATCCGATGCTACCTTGGCGGTGGCCAGCAAGGCTGTCGTGATCGGCTTTAACGTCCGTGCCGATGCGCAAGCGCGTAAGGTGCTCCAGGAGGGCGGCGTCGAGATCAACTACTACAGCATCATTTATGAAGCGATCGACCACGTACGCAAGTCGTTGACCGGCATGCTCGGCACCGAGACGCGCGAGCAGATTATTGGCCTGGCGCAAGTGCGCGACGTATTCCGCTCCAGCAAATTCGGTTCGGTCGCAGGTTGTATGGTGATCGAAGGCGTCGTCCGTCGCAACAAGCCCATTCGTGTGTTGCGCGACAATGTCGTGGTCTTTGAGGGCGAGCTCGAATCGCTGCGGCGCTTCAAGGATCTCGTTGACGAGGTGCGTATGGGCACAGAATGCGGTATCGCCGTGAAAGCGTACAACGACGTAAAGGTCGGCGATCAGATCGAGTGTTTCGATCGCGTTGAAGTACAGCGGACGTTGGGTTAAGCGAGCAGGTACGATGTGACGCGGCACCAACCCGGAGCGGTTGGTGTCACGCCCGCTTTCCTTGTTGAAATGCGAGTACCAGAGCATGGATCTTAAGCTTCTCCTTACTGTCTTTTTGACGGTCTTTATCGCCGAATTGGGCGACAAAACGCAGCTGTCGACGATGTTGTTCGCGGCAGACAAGCAGGTCAGCAAGTGGACTGTTTTTCTGGGTGCTTCGCTGGCGTTGGTGTTGTCGAGTGCGATAGGCGTTCTGGCCGGGCATCTGTTGTCCAACGTGATCAGCCCAAAAGTGCTGCACATCATTGCGGGCGTCGGCTTCTTGCTGATCGGTGCCGCGACGTTATGGAAAGCGCTGAGCTGACGCGCACAATCCGTTCCGTTTCCGATACTTTTTTTTTGCTTTTCGTCCAGGAACTCTCATGCCCCGCTCGACCTTTGCTCGGACTGATCGCATTGCCGCCTTGCTGCGCCGCGAAGTGGCGGTACTGGTTCACGAAGATGTGCGTGGCGGCTTGCTGCCTGAGGTCAGCGTTTCGGACGTCGAGGTCAGTCGCGATTTAGCTGTCGCAAAGGTGTTCGTCACGGCGCTGCGCAGCGAAGAGTCGAAAGCGGCGTTGGCGTTACTCAAAGAAGAAGCCAAACGCTACCGACAGATATTGGCCAAACAGCTAGCGCTGCGCATGATGCCGGAGCTACGCTTCCACTATGACGATTCGGTCGATCGTGGCGATCGCATCGACCAATTATTGCGCGACAGTTTGAAGAGCTGATTGCCCATGCGAGGCGCGCGCCGCGTGAGCGGCATTCTGCTGCTCGATAAGCCCTCAGGGCCTGGCTCCAACGCCGCTTTGCAACGCGTGCGCCGCGTGTATCGCGCAGACAAGGCTGGGCACACAGGCGCACTCGATCCTCTGGCCAGCGGATTGTTGCCGATTTGCTTTGGCGAAGCGACCAAACTCGCGGGGTTGATGCTCGGGGGCGACAAGGGCTATCGAGTCACCGTCCGTCTCGGCGTGCGCACCGATACTTTAGATGCCGAAGGCGTCGCGGTCGAATCGCTGCCGGTACCGGCGCTGACACGCGACGATGTCGAACAAACGCTAACAGCTTTCCGCGGTGCGCAGATGCAGGTGCCGCCCATGTATTCGGCGCTCAAACGCAATGGTCGACCCCTGTACGAGCTCGCGCGCCGTGGCGAGATTGTTGATAGGCCGTCGCGCGCGATCAGAGTTTCGCGGTTGGAAATCGTCGTGCTCGAACTGCCGTTGATCACGCTCGATTGCGACGTCTCCAGCGGGACGTATGTCCGCTCGCTGGTCGACGATATCGGTCAAACACTGGGCTGCGGAGCGCATGTCGCGACACTGCGGCGAACCTGGGCTGCACCGTTCGTTTCGCACTCGATGCATACACTCGATGAGATCGAAAAAGCCGACGTCGAGCGGCTGGATTCGCTACTGTTGCCCATGGAATCCGGCGTTGCGCACCTGCCCAGAATCGATCTGGACGATGCCGCTGCGATTCGCTTTCGGCACGGGCAGGCGATGCCAACACAAGTCCAGGCGGACCCAGTAGCGGTGTTCGCTGCCGGTCGGTTGATCGCGATTGGCGTCGCCCGCGACGGCACGCTGCGCACCTCCCGTGGCATTGTGGGCGACGGATTGGGTGGGCTTGACGGTTCGGTTTGGTAGTCTGGAAGGGCGTTGTCGGGTTTTGCCACTTTCCTGCGGATAGATGGACATTCCATCGAAGTAGGAACCGACGGTCATGAGACGCCTATTGCTGCTCGCCCTGGTAAGTCATTCCGCAGTAGCGGCCGAATTGAACTGGCCGGGCAGCGGTATCTGTTCGACCACGCTGCAGGCCTGTATTAATGCCGCGGCAACCGGCGATACCGTGCAGATCACGACCGAAGGGGTAATCAACGAATCGCTGATCATCTCCAACAAGAGCCTGACACTGACCAAACGGGGGGCCGCAGCCCTATTCGCCGATGGACGGAGCATTGACCTGACGGCGACCGGGGCCAACATCAACATATCACTGTCGAATCTGCGCCTGCGTGGCCAGGTTTTCGTCCGGGTTGGATCTGGCGTCGTCGCCCAAACTCAATCGATCGGGCTCGACAACATGCGCCTGGAGCCCGGCGGTACCTCGTTTTCGGCCGTGCAAATCAGCGAGGCAGCTGGTGCGGCCTCGACGTACACCGTGACTGTTGAACGCTCTTATCTTACGCAAGGCAATCCCTCTGGTGCGGCACTGTTCTTCGATGGCGGTGTGGGCGCGGCACGACCGGCGATCAATGTACGCAACAATCAAATGCTGGTGCGAGGATCCGGCGTTGCCGCTTTGATTTCGGCGCACGACGGGGCCGTTAACATCAACGGCAACCGAATTGGTCGGCTGCAGCAACTGCCGATCGGCGGAACCCTGTCGGCAGGGGTTTTCGTATCGGGAACCGGTGGTGGCACGTTGCCTGCAACGGTGCGTGTGACGCGCAATGCGATCTTCAATGTCGACACCGGTGTGGTCATCCGCGCAACGGCGGCGCCATTGATCGCATCGGTGCTCAATAACACGCTTTCTGGGGCCAATTTGTCCGGTGTAGCCCTGCAGCGCGATGCGAGCAACACGGTTGCCGGGCGCATTGCGAACAACATTGTGCATCGCGCAACCAACTGTGGAATCGAGTTCCTTTCGGCAGCGGGTATCTCAACCACGCACAATTTCAATTTGTACTCGCAGAGCCCAACGCCCTACTGCAATACTGTGGCAGGCGCGAACGATGTGAACGCGATCGCCAGGTTTCGCGGCCCATTCGATTTCCAGGCGCGAGACAGTGGGGCACCACAAGTCAACGCCGGGAACAATAGCGATCAGCCGGTGATCGTGATCATTGTTCCTGTTCCCTTGCCCGATATCGATGGCCGGGCAGGGCGCGTCGGCGGGACCGTGGATATCGGTGCGCACGAGCGCAGCTTCGATCAGAGTTTCGAACACTACAGCCTGGCGGCCAATGTCAATAGCAATGTCACACGCATCGCAACGCCACCCGTCGGACTGCTACCGAACGACAATCTCACGCTGAGCCACTTCGGTCGCGAGATCGATGGCGTGACACCTTTACCTGCCGGCGCGGCCAACCATACCGGTGTTTGGTTTAGCGGTGGCATCAACCTGTGGAACATCTTCAACCAAAACACGAGTGCGCCGATGCCCACCGGGCGGCGCTACTTCGTGTTGCTGAACATCGATACGCAAACCTCGTACGTGCACACCGCCGTCGCGGCGAACACCGGTTTCAACCTGACGACGCTCGACAACACGCAACTCAACAATCAGCCAAACGCGCTGCCGATCGTGACACAGCGGTGGGATCCGGCACAGGCTGGTAGTGGCGTTTACAACAACTCCTCGATCGGCGTGTGGTTCGACACATCGGTCAATCGCTGGCGCGTTTTCAATCAAGCGCCCGTGGCTGGTCTCCCACCTGCGATGCCCGAAGGCGCTGCATTCAATGTGCTCATTCCCAACCCGTTGTTTGCCGCAGGAACCCACGCGTTTCGGACCGAACCACTGGGCGTTGCGGTGCAGATACTCAACATCAGCCACCCCTTGTTGGACAACATCGAGTGCGCACATCCTTTCGTCACCGCCGTTTACAATCCGAACAACGTGTACGTACCGAGCAATCTGCTGTTGAGCTACAACTCTGCGACACAGGGTCGCGGACAATGGGCCATCGAGCGCGGCGACGGTGCGGCGATTCCTGCGGGCGCCGCATTCCATGTCTACATCGATCCAGAGCGTTCGCGCGTCTGTACCAGTGAACCACTGCTCATCGATGGGTTCGAGTAGAAGGCCGCTGCTCCTTAGACGCACATGCTGTTGGAAACGGACTTTCCAGCAAACCCGCAACGCGATGCGCACGCCCGTCTGTGCGCCGTGCAATAGCGCGATGCCTTTGTCTGTTCCCACCAGACTCCCAGCAAACCCGCCGCGCGCGCTTTTTTGAGCCCATAGAGTGGGGCGCCTGCGGGCCATCGCCATGGATGGCGCGGACATCGCCCGCCCCCCATCACGTTAGTCCAACTGCGCGGTAGCGGAGTGTTCGCCGACTCGCGTGTAGCTCAGCATCCGACCTTTGTACGCGTCGTTCGCGCCGGCCGGGGCCGTGAGGCGGGTTTCCTGGACGTTGAAGCCGAGTTCGCGCATATGTCGGGTAAAGCGCGGGCGATGGCCGCGGTCGGGGTCGACGATCCACACTTCGCCTGTGGGTCTCGTGCGATTAGAGATGCACTCGGCGAGGATCCCGTTTGGGTCGCACTCGTAGAGTACGTCGCTGGCCATGACCAGCCCATACTTTTCATCGGCATCGACGGTGGCGGGATTCCAGGCGCGATGTACGTATTTCATCGGCGGGAGTCGGTTGAGCCGCAGGTTCTCGGTGAGAAATGGCAGTGTTTGCGGGTGGTGGTCGCTGGCGGTGATGTCGGCGCCGCGGCGATGTGCGACGAGGCTCGGTACGGCCAGTCCGCAGCCGAGTTCCAGAATTCGCTCCTCCGTCACCAGGCGCTGTCCGATGCGTGCGGCAAGATGCAATGCAGAGGGCCAAAGCAGGCCAAACAGCGGCCATTGCGCTGGCGAGATGCCCAGGCGCTCGGCTTCGCCACCGTCGTCGGCAAACTGCATGCGATCGAACAGCGAGCGAATGGTGAGATTGTCGACGCCCGCAACGCGCACCGATTCGAACTTGGTTTGAAATCCGCCCACGGTGCTGTCCGATTTCGAAGAGAACCGTGTAACACGTCAGGACTGAACCGCGGCAGCGACAGCACCGCGGCGTCCAGGCATTCGCAGGGCCACTTCACTCACGGCCGATGCGTAAACCAGGCGACGAATGGTCGACCGTCGGCGGTTCTGTCGATCATCAGGCCTTCGCCGTCGCGCGATGCGCCACCGAACCAGGTGCCAATGGTCCATAACAGGTCGTTTGCGTTGGCGAAACCAGCGCTCAGGCAGCGCTGCGTGGCGTCGTTTTCTACGGCACGAATGATGCGGTAGTTGCCATCGCCGAAACCGGCGCTGTCGGCGCCGCTCGATTGCCAGGAAAATTGGCCTTCGGTGCAGCTGGTAAAATCAATGCGGAGCGAACCCCAACGTTTGCGCGCGATCGCTGCGGGGTTAAATGCTGCGCCGAAGCGCGCGCCGGTCGCACTGGCCATTTGATCGACAACGATACTGCGCCCGCTTGCATTGCCCAAACCACTGATCCAGTACTGAGTTCCGACTTGCGCAGTATCGACAGTCGCCGCCTTCGGAATCACGGTCACGAAGGTTGGGCCTGAAACCCCGCCGGCAGTGGCATCTGCGAACAACCCACGCGAGGCGCCGGTGGCTGGATCATGTTTGCTCACGCCGGCAACATGTGCGACCAGCACGCTGCCGTCCGGATGGTAAGCGAGACCCGTGGGCCGCGAAAGGCCCGTGGTGAAGTCGCCGTTGAAACTGCCGTCGGCGTTAAAGCGCAGCACCTTGCCGTTGCGTTCGCTGGCGACCAGCAGAGTGGTGGCGCCAGGCTCGAACAGGATCCCGCGCGTTTCGTCCAAAGTTCCCGCGCGTGCAGCGATGAAGACGTTGACCGTGTTGGTGATTGGGTCGAAACGAACGACGGAGTCGCTGTCGAATCCAGGTACGTACAAACGGCCGTCGGGGCCAAAGACCAACCCGTTGTCGGGGCCATTCAAGCCCGCTGCACTGCGCGGGAAGGCATCGCCAACCAGCGTACCATCACTCAGCCGATAGCGCTGCACACCGTCGTAGTTGTAACCGCCGATGTAGATTTCGCCGTTCCGAAAGTCGATGCCGGTGGCGCCAAAGTTAGCCGGCAACGTGACGGCCACCCCTTCGTACGCGAGCGACGTGGCGTTGTAGCGCAGGATCTGCCCGGTTTCTTCCGATACGACATAGAGTTTCCCGTCCGGCCCGATTCGCGTGGCTTGTGGGCCGCGAATCCGGTTCTGATCGTCAAGCAACCGCTCGTAGGCGCCAGTGCAGGCATCGTACACATGTACGGAACTGAAATAGCCGCTGACCAGCAGCCGATGGTTGCATGTTTGTGCATTTGCAGATGACGCGAGTGCGAGCAGGGCAATCGCAGAGATCGAACGTTGCATGTCAGCCTCCTTCTGGTTGGGGGAGACTCATGGTGCTCGTCAGCCTGTGTTTGCACCTGATGTTCGTCGGAACTTAACCTCCTTTTTGTGTGAAACGCTGAGGTTTTCCGCCATTTATTGCGTCGTGCTGCTTATGCTAATCAGATGACTCCAACTCGTCGCCTGATCATTGGGCAAGCACAACTCTGGGCAGATCGCCACGAGCTGCATCGCAATGGAACCGCCATTCGATTGCCGCCGCGTCTGGTGCAACTGCTGCTGCGGTTAGCCGATACGCCGGGGGAGACGGTCACACGGGAGCAACTGCTGGAAGCGGCATGGCAGCGGCGCGTGGTCAACGATGAGGTTCTGTCGCGGTCAATTGCGGACTTGCGCCAGGCGTTGGGCGACGATCCTCGCGAGCCGACGTACATCGCCACCATTCCAAAACTCGGTTACCGGCTGATTGCACCGGTCAGGCCGTTGCCCGTGGAAACGTCGGTTTCAATGACCGGGGTTGAGCCCGTGGAGGTGTTGCGCGCCGATTCTGCTGTGCGCTCGCGCTGGGGGCTGCGTCTTCTCGCACTCGCGCTGCTTGCTATTTCCCTTTCGTTTTTCTGGCGCCACCTTGCACTGCAGGGAGTGACGGACGCGCCGGGTCTGAATGCGGCTATGTTGCTCCGCGCACAGCCGCTGACCAGCGCAGCTGGCCTTGAGGTCTCGCCGCGGCTGTCGCCCGATGCAACTCAAGTCGCATATGCCGAGTCCGCCCAGCCGGGCTCGCGAATCGTGGTGCAGACCTTGTCCACCGCCGAGCGCCGGCTGCTGACGGATGGCAGTGCCTGGGATAACTGCCCCACATGGCTGGGTAACGACATCGTGTTCGTTCGGCGGGCCGCTGGTCGTTGTACATTGATGCGCCAGTCGCTGCGCAGTGAACAGGCGAGTGGCCTTGCGGAATGCGCTGCAGTGCGCAGTTGCCCGGACATCGATGGCGGTGATGTGCTGTTCACTGCCGTCGACCGAGGGCTGGCGCGTCTCGATATTGCGACAGGTGCCATAGAACAACTCACGATGCCACCGGATGGTGCGGGTTTCGATGTCGATCCCAGGCGCCTGCACGGAACTTTGTACTTTTCCCGTGCCAGGGACGATGCGCAGTCGTTGTTCCGATGGATCGACGGTCGAGCCGAATTAGTTCCAGGATTGCCGCCAAGCCTGCTCTACGGTTATGCGGCCGGGAAATCGCCGGCGCTGATTCTGGCGAGCGATGTCCTTGGATTTCGTGCCCTGGTGAGTTTCGATCCACAAACCGGCGAGACGACGTTGCTCGGTGCCCGCGGGGCGCGTTATCCAGATACGGTCGCAGGGACCATCGTCTTCGAGATGGCTCAATATGACGCGAATTTGTGGCTGCATCGGGCCGACGGCACATCGAAACAGCTGACGCTATCGACGCGTTACGATGCCTATCCGCAGCTCGCGCCGGATGATCGTTCGGTGATTTATCAGAGCAATCGGGACGGCTTCGACTCGCTCTATCAACTGGATTTGTCGAGCGGGTCGGAGCGGCGTCTGCCCGCACCTGAAGGGGAACGCTGGGCACATCCTGCATTTGTCGACGAGCGCAGGCTGCTGCTGACCCGCTATCGCGGTGTGACAACCGACATCGTCCGCTACACGCTAGGCGCTGATCGCGCCGAGCCCGTTGGGTTGCCGTTCGGCGCGCACGACGCGCGCGGCGATCGCGCTGGTCGAATCTACTATCTGCTCGGCGAAGGCGAGTCACAGCGATTGTTCCGACACGATGCCGCTGGCACGGAAGAGATCGGCGCCATGCGTGTCGATCAGTACGCCGTGGGGGACGACGCGATTTACGTACGGCGTGGTACAACTATTCAACGCTGTCGCGCAGACTGTGTCACGATCGATCTGACGTTGGATCAAACCAGAGCCGAACACTGGATTGTCGTCGGGTCAACCTTGTACGCCGTGGAGAGCAAGACAGGTCATGTGGTGCGTGTCGATGGCGATCACAAGGCGCCCACGCCATGGCCGACGTCAAATACGCTCACGCGAGGAATCACAGTGTCTCGCGACGGCAGTTTTGCGATTGTGGCGCGGAACGATGCCTTGACCGTCGATTTGCATTGGGCGACAGCGGCCAGTCAGTAGAGCATTGGTTTTGAACGGAATCGGGCCAGTGTGCCGGCGCCCAATTGCGGGCGCCGGCCTTCGTCGATCGATGTTAGCGAATGTCGCAGAAGCAATAAGCGTAGGTGCGTAGTGGTTGCTGCTCCCAGCCTTCCAGCAGCTTCAGTTCGCGCTGCAATTCGCGCTGGGAGCTTCGCAAAAAGCTCGGCACGTAGGCCGATCCGACGCTATTTGCGATGCCGGCGGAAATTCGAGCAGTCATGCTGGCGACAAAAGCCTCGAATCCGCTGGGTTCCTTTTCGACATAAACGACTTTGTAATCGGAGAGGTTGGCGCGCTTCGCCGCATCTGCGATGGCATCGGTGAGACCGCCGATTTCGTCGACGAGGCCACGTTCTTTGGCTTGTGTGCCGCTCCAAACGCGGCCTTGTCCGATCGCATCGATTTGCTCTTTGGTCTTGCCGCGACTGGAGGCGACCTTGCCGATAAAGTCCTGGTAACCGGCATTGATCATGGTCTGCAACATTTCGCCGACGCGAGGATCAAGCGCGCGCCGTGGATCAAGCGCGCCGGCCAGCCAGGTGGTTGTGGTGCCTTCCGTATGTAAGCCCACTTTATCCAGGGTCTGGCTGGCATCCGGGAACAAGCCGAAAATGCCGATCGAGCCGGTGATGGTTGTCGGTTCGGCATAAATCACATCGGAGGTCATCGAGATCCAATAACCACCCGACGCAGCAAGATCGCCCATCGATACGACCACCGGTTTGCCCGCGGCTTTGGTCAGTTCGATTTCACGGCGAATGAGCTCCGAATCGAAACCGCTGCCGCCCGGCGAATCGACGCGCAGCACCAGCGCCTTGATGTTCTCGTCTTCGCGAGCGCGGCGCACCAGATCGCTGGTGCTTTTGCCGCCGATCGTGCCCTGCGGTTGGGAGCCGCTCTGGATCGCTCCGGCAGCTACGATCACGCCGACGTGTTTGCTGCCTGGCAGCGGCATGGGTGCGGGGAAACGCTTGACGTAGCTTTGTAAGGCGACCTGGCGAAACGTGCTTTCCTTGTCATCGTCCCTGGCACCGGACTCAATCAACATAGCCCGCAACTCGTCGGGGGTTTTGGTGCCATCGACCAACTTCTCATCGATCGCCAGTTGCGCCAGATTTCCTTCCACCGCTGCGAGACGCTGCGGCAACTCGTCGATCATGGCACTTAAGCCAGCAACATCGAGATTTCGCGCTTTGGCAATATCGGCCAGAAACACGCTCCAAACATCGTTCAACCAGTAGCGGTCGGCGTCGCGCGCATCGTCCGACGGACCATCGAGCAGATAGGGTTCCACCGCGCTCTTATAACGGCCGACGCGAAACACGTGCATCGTCACTCCGAATTTTTCGAGTGCGGAGCGATAGTAGTTCCGGTAGCGTCCGAGGCCTTCAAGCAAAACCATGCCTTCGGGGTGCATGTAGACGGCATCGCCGTGCGCGGCAAGGTAGTAGCCCGTCTGGTCGATAAACTCGCCGTAGGTGATCACTTTCTTGCCGCTGGTTTGAAAGGCATCGATCGCGCGGCCGACCTCACGTAAGGTCGAAACACCCGCACCGCCGAAGCCATTCAGGTGGATTAGCACTTGTGTGATGTTGTCGTCTTTTGCCGCTTCCTCAAGCGCCTTGACGACATCTCGCAACTGCGTTTCGGGCACTTCTTCGCCCAGTGCGCGGGACAATGCAACGTCAGCCGGACTGCCGGAATACTGGTCGACGATCTCGCCTTTGATATCAAGCACCAATGTGGTTTTTTCGCGGATCTTGCCCTCGCCGCCGCTGAAAATTGAGGCGACGATCGCAATCAAAATGAACAAGAAAACCAGGTTGAAAACTAACTGGCGGGTGAAGTTCAGCCCGTTCCACAGCCCGCCGAAAAACCGGCGGAAAAACCCAGGACGCTTTTCCAAGAGAAACTCCTCCAAACAAACGACGATGCCCACGACGAACTTGCGCGGCGTCGTGCATGATATCCGGCGACGAATGTGGCTGCGATGGGCTTTAGGTCATGGGTTGGTTCTCTGCGAACGAAAGGATCGACGGTCGCAAATCCGCGATCGTGGCCGGCAGGATGCCAAATGCCCCGGGCCTTTCGACAAGCCCTGATTCGCAGTCCAAACACGCTTAGCGCCAGACTATGGACCTTACTCACTTGCTTCAGGGCCTCAATGAGGCGCAGCGCGCCGCAGTCAGTGCGCCGGCGGGCCATCATCTGGTGCTGGCCGGTGCCGGATCCGGGAAGACGCGCGTATTGACCCAGCGCATTGCGTGGTTGGTGGAGGCTTTCGACGTCTGGCCGCATGCGATTTTGGCGGTCACCTTCACCAACAAAGCGGCCGCAGAAATGCGCGAACGCTGCGAGCGACAACTTGATCGGCCGACGCGCGGTTTGTGGATCGGTACATTCCACGGTCTCGCGCATCGGTTGTTGCGGCTGCACCACGCGGAGGCGGGACTCCCTGCCGGATTCCAGGTGCTCGACAGCGATGATCAGCTGCGGCTGGTCAAACGGGTGATCGCCGATGCCGGTCTGGACGATTCTCTGTTTCAGCCGCGCAAGGGCGTCTGGCTGATCAACATGTGGAAAGACGAGGGCCGGCGGCCTAACGATGTTGATCCAGCCTACAGTCAGGAGTTGCCGACCTGGATCGATGTGTACGAGCGGTATCAACACAGTTGCCAACGTCAGGGATTGGTCGATTTCGCAGAAATTCTGCTGCGCAGCCATGAGTTGTGGTTGGGCCAGCCAGCGCTGCTCGAACATTACCGGCGGCGCTTTTCGCATCTGCTGGTGGACGAGTTCCAGGACACCAATACCATCCAGTACGCGTGGATACGCATGCTGGCCGGAACGTCGGGTGAGGTCTTTGCTGTGGGCGACGACGATCAGTCGATCTACAGCTGGCGCGGAGCGCGCGTCGAGAACATGGCACGCTTTACCCGCGACTTCCCGGCTGTGTCGACCTTTCGCTTGGAGCAAAATTATCGCTCAAGCGGCAATATCCTGGCGGCGGCGAACGCTGTCATAGCGCACAACGATGACCGCCTCGGGAAAGCGCTCTGGACCGACGCCGGTGGCGGAGAGCCGATCATGCTGTACGCCGCGTACAACGAGCAAGAAGAAGCGCGTTATGTCGTCGAACGTATTCGGCGTGGCGTGCAAGGCGAATATACGTTGAAGGACCATGCGATTTTATATCGCGCGAACGCATTGTCGCGGGTCTTTGAAGACGAGTTGATGCGCTATGGCATTCGCTATCGCGTTTACGGCGGATTACGCTTCTTCGAACGCGCCGAAATTAAAGACGCGCTCGCATACCTGCGGCTGGCCGCCAATCATAACGACGATGCTGCGTTCGAACGTGTCTGTTCCGCGCCACCGCGTGGCGTCGGCGAGAAAACACTAGAGGATTTGCGGTCGGCAGCACGCAGCGCCGCGGTGCCGTTGTCGTCTGCAGCGCGCCAGGCGCTCGACGCCGGCGCGATTCGCGGTCGCGCCAAAACTGGGTTGGAGAGTTTGTTCGCACTCATCGCGCGGCTCGATCCGGCCATGGAAATGCGGCTGCACGAGCGCCTGGCGATGGCTGTCGACGACAGCGGTTTGCGTGCGCACTATGCTGCCCAAAGCAAACACGATGCCGATTCGCGCGTCGACAATCTGGACGAGCTGATTACGGTTGCGCGTGGGTTCGTTTTGAGCTTGGAAGACGAGAAAGAAGGCATCAGCGAAATGCAGGCATTTCTCGCCAGCGCCGCGCTCGACGCGGGCGATGGGCAAGCCGAGGCGGGCGACGATGCCGTGCAGTTGATGACGTTGCATTCGGCCAAGGGCCTGGAGTTCTCGTGTGTTTTTTTGGTGGGCCTGGAAGAGGGTTTGTTCCCCAGTTCCCGGGCCAGCGAATCCGGCGATGTGCAGCTCAATGAGGAACGGCGATTGGCATACGTGGGCATCACCCGGGCACGACGCCAGCTCACCTTGAGTCATGCGGAGACGCGGCGCTTTCGCGGCCAGGAGAATTCCAATCCGCCGTCGCGTTTTTTGCGCGAGATCCCGGGCGAACTATTGTTCGAAGTGCGCCCAAAAAAGACAGCTTACAGGGCAACGGGTTACGCCTTTGCGCAGCGGCAACGCGAGCAGCCAATGGACCTGCTGGACCTGCCGTCGATCAGTATCGGTAGCCGCGTCTCGCATGCTCAGTATGGCGAAGGCATCGTCATCGGCGGGCAAGGCCACGGTATGCACGCCATCGTGCAAGTGAATTTCGAAACGCATGGTCAGCGGTATTTGAAACTGGCCCAGGCCAATCTGGTCGTGATCGGATGATCCGCCCGCATGGGCCGGATCATTCGCCGCTCGCAGGGTCGTCGCATCCGGGCGCGAAGTCGTCGATCAATATCTGATCGTGTGCATCAAGAATGATGATGCCGGTGCCGGCTGGAGCGAGGTTAACGCCCGGCTGCGGATCCAAGATCTGCACCGTGAACGACTCGGGTGGTTCGATTTGACTGTCTGTCGCCAGGGTAATGTCGATCAGGCGCGGTGTCGCATCGCCAGCCACCCAGCTGAGGGTTCCCGAGATTGCCGTGTAGTCTGCTCCGGCGCGCGCGCTGCCGTCGACCGTTCGATAGTCGAGCTCGAGCGCACCGCCACTATCGCCGTGGCGGCGGACCACCACTCGCGCCGGACCGTCGTTCTCCAACAAGGCTCGGCGACACGCAACGATTCCCACGCCAGCACCAACGCCACTGATGCGGTCGCGTATCGTGACGGTGGCGTGCTCTCGTGGCAGTAGCGCCGGGGCTGCCGTCGCTAGAGAAAACCGAATGCTCTCGATGCCTTCCTGTTCCGCGTCGGCCAATACCGCCAAGTCGATACGGCGCATGGTTTGCCCTGGCGCAAACTGAATCCGGCCGGCCGTTGGGCCCGTCCAATCCTGGCCATGTGCGGCGCTGCTGGAGGCATCGACGTTGAAGTCGACGTCGACCGAGCCGTTGTTTGGACCCAGTCGCAACAACATCACGCCGACATCGAGTACGCCTGTGGTCGGTTCGGTGACGCTGGCATCAAGCGCCTGAATCAGTACAGTTGGCGGTGGAGGCGGTGGCGATGCGCCGTCATCGTCGCTGATCCACAACGCACCGTTGCCGCTGATCGCCGCACCAACGACCTGGTAGACGATGCGAATATCCTCATTCGGCTCGATGACTTCATCACCCAAAACCATGACTGAAAGTGGTACGAAAGTCTGTTGAGGCGAAAGCGTCGCTGTGCCGCTTGCAGCGACATAGTCGTTCCCCGCCGTGGCGCTGCCATCGGTGGTTTGCCATTGCACCTGGTACGCACCTGTGACACCGGGGAGCGGCGTCCAGCGCATGCCGAATGGCAATGCTCGCGCGCCAGTGTCGCCTTCGGCGACGCCGCCGGGCGTGAGCAAAGTGAGCGCAGGCGCAGCCGCTGCAACGCTGTTGGCGATGGTCGATCCTGCCAGGGCCAGGAGACCGTGAAGCAGTGCACGTGCGCGCATAGCGAACTCCGATGATCAGGTAGCCTTATCTTAGGACGCAGATCGGGGTTTGCCGTCCCATAGGTATGGGGTCAGGCTGCTTAGGGCTTTCGGCAGATAGCGCGTGCGCTTCATACCGATATAGTCGCAGGACAACACTTCAGGAGCGAACGATGCGGATTGTCGCCATTCTCTTGTTAGTCACCACGCCGCTGTGCGCGCGCGAGGCGTCGCGAGTCGATCTCGAAATGTCGGCGATGCAACAGGCGGTCGCGGAGCACGCCATGACATCTGCCGATCCGATCAAAAAATTCCTCGGCGCCAAACTGCTGCTCAGCTTGCCGGATAGCGAGCGCCCGGCAGCGCCGAGTGCTCGCGCCGTGTCGCTGGAGGAGCAGCTCGCAGCGCAGGTTGCGCGAGACCCGCTGATACTGCGTTTGCGCATGGTCGATGCTCGCGATCACAACGAGCGCCGCACACTTGCCTACGAGTTGGCGCAAGTCGATCCGGACAGCCTGATAGCCTGGCTTGAACAGCTGCCCGAAGTCAGTGAAGCTAATCTTGCGGATGCGGAGCGTCTGATCGGTCGAGCGGCCGTGGCCAGGCGTGCAGGGTCGGATTTCGGGCTCATGGTCCGGGCGATCGGACAGCTCTGGCGCGAGGCCAACCTGCCGGAACCGTCAGCGGAGTTGCAGCAACAGTTGCAAGCGGACGGACACGGATCGGATTGGCGCGATTTGGGCATGGTGATCGGCTTCGCTTTCGATGCCGCCGTTAGCTTGCCGCTCCAACCGGTAGCCAGGTGGTGTGGCAAAGATGCGCCGTGGCCACCGGCTTCGTGCGGACTCTTGCTCGATCGCATGGCGAGCGAGGGGACCGACCAGATCGTCGTCAACTTCGCGGCATCGCTGGGCTATCGCCGCGCCGTGACAGCGGCGGAACGCAGGGTTTGGGCCGAACGTGTTCGCACCATTGAGTGGCAGGATCAGGCGTATTCAACGACGGTCGATGACATCGCAATCCGGGATGAAGCACTGCGGCACTGGATGAAAGAAGGCGCCACCGAGCGCGATGTCATGAATGCGGTGTTTCGTCTTGCCAACCTCCCCAGCTCACCGCCAGAGAGTTTTGTGTCGGAGCGTGTGCTACATCTGGAGTCGCAGGCGCGCAGAGATTGAGCGCGCTTCACGCGATGCGGTCGTTGCGTTGAACCATGAGCGCGCGCGGCGTCGATCCGCCTCAGAAAAGCTGGCGAATAGCAATATCGCCAGTTGCCAGTTAGCGCGACCGGCCTTTGAACATCGGCCGGCTCGTGCCAGTAAAGGGCATGCGCACGCGACCGATGGTGTTGATTCGCTCTTCGGCCATGCGATCAGATGCTTTCCATGTGGCAATGCCATCGCGTTTGGCGATTTTGAAGATCTTGCCGACGTTGTAGTAGATCGTGCGCAACATGCGCATGGCGCGCTCGCGATCGTACCCGTCCAGCTCAATGGAGACATTCATCAGGCCGCCGGCGTTCACTGCGTAGTCGGGCGCGTACAAGATGCCGCGGCGTTCTAATTCGTCGCCACATTCGTCGGTGGCGAGCTGGTTGTTCGCAGCGCCGCAAACGATCTTGAACTTAAAGCGCGGCATGGTTTTTTCATTCACGGTACCGCCCAAAGCACAGGGCGCGTACACATCTGCGTCGACATCGTAGATATCGTCCAGGGCAACAGCTTCGCATCCGAGTTCATCGACGCAACGTTGCACCGCTGTGCGATTGATGTCCGTCACGAATACCTTGGCTTTTTCGCCGCGTAACAGCTTGCACAGTTCAAAGCCGACGTGCCCAACCCCTTGCACTGCATACGCATATTGACCGACATTTTCGTTGCCGTAGCGCACGTTCAAGCTGGCCATGATTCCTTGCAAGGTGCCGGCGGCCGTGAACGGCGACGGATCGCCGGAACCGCCGTGGACCTGATGCACGCCGGTGACAAAATCCGTCTCCTGCATGACGTATTCCATATCGTTCACGTCGATCCCGACATCTTCTGCGGTGATGTATCGACCACCGAGCGAGTTGACGAAGCGACCGAAAGCGCGAAACAAGCCCTCCGACTTGTCGCGCGACGGATCGCCGATGATGACACCTTTGCCGCCGCCCAGATTGAGCCCCGCAACCGCGGCTTTGAAGGTCATGCCGCGCGACAACCGCAGCACATCGTTGAGCGCTTCCTGCTCGCTCTTGTACGGCCACATGCGTAAGCCGCCAAGCGCTGGACCGAGCGTCGTGTTGTGGACTGCGATGATGGCTTTCAAACCCACATCTTTGTGATGGCAAAACACAACCTGCTCGTGGCCCATTTGCCCGACGACATCGAAAACCATGAATAACCTCGCTATGAAATCGTATGCATCCGAATCGGCGCGGACTATACGCGCGTCGTCGCGCCTTGCCTGAATGCACCGACAAGACGGTGGCGTATGTCAATGCCCATCGCTCATGGTGCAGCTACGACTGTGGCCCCGGTGTCCCGTCCTCTACCGTAAAGCTCGCGAGTGTCGAGAAAGTGGGTTCGCGCTCACGCACGTCCGATACCGACTGTAGTTTGGCCAACACCCGATCGCTGCCGATGTCGAGCAGGGTATAACCCCGTACATCGCTGCGCAACAATTGCACATGAGGATTGTCAATTCGACGCTCGTCGTAATACGACTGTGGCCTGCCGTCAGCGGAAAGCGATGTGGCGACGAACTCGCTCGCGATCGGTTTGGATTCGAAGCGCTCAGGATCTCCGGGCACGCTTGCCACGATGTGCGCGTGTAAGTCGCCGCCGGCGACGATCGGATTGCGCAAACGGTTGTTTTGGATCGCTTCCAAAAGGCGCTTGCGCGCCGCTGGATAACCATCCCAACCATCGGTCCAAAGCCCGCGACCTGCGCCGGGCGATTCGTCCAGAGGCGACAACAATGTTTGTTGCGCGATCAAATTCCAGCGGGCCGGGCTGTCTGCGAACCGCGCGTCGAGCCATGCTTCCTGTGCTCTGCCGAGCAGCGTGTGCGGTCCGTCGGGCCTGCACTCATCCAGTGTGCGCGAGCCAACACGGTTGTCGCGCGGACAGGGCTGGGATGTGCGGTACTGCCGATCGTCGAGCAGGTAAACACGGAGGAGTTTGCCGATATCGAAGTGCGTATAGATGCGCATCTCGTCGCGCGTCGGGAACATGCGCCGCGGCAATGGCATGTGTTCGAAGTACGCTTGATAAGCGGCGATGCGTCGCTTGAAGAACTGCGGGTCCAGATTCTCCGAGACATCGCCCGCATAGTCGTTATCGACCTCATGGTCGTCCCATGCGAAAGCGAACGGTGTGCTGGCATGCATCGCCTGCAAATCCGGGTCGAGTTTGTACTGCGCATGCCGTGTGCGGTATTGCGCCAAGGTGTTCGTCTCTGGTCCCAGATGTTTGCGGATCGAGTCGTTGCCCCACTGGTTCTCGTAGATGTAATCGCCCAGGAACAAAACCAGATTCGGTGCATCGCGCAGCATCAGTCGATACGCAGAGAAGTAGCCATGTTCAAAGTTCTGACAACTGGCGAATGCGATACGGTAATCGTCAACAGCGTTGGGCAACGTTGCAAAGCGGCCGACCCGGCTGGTCGCGTCGCCGCTCTGGAATCGATAGAAGTAGGCTCTTCCCGGCTTCAGGCCCTCCACGTCGAGATGCACGCTGTGCGCGACATCGGCGTACGCTTCCGATTGGATCGCCCGCACGATGGATCTGAAGTTCTCGTCGTCCGCAATTTCGCAGACGAACGGAACGCGTTCGGGATCCATGCCGCCGTCGCTACGCAGTGGTGCGGGTGCCAAACGAGTCCAGAGCGAGATGCCGGTGGTGGTTGGATAGCCACTGGCTACGCCAAGAGAAAATGGATCGAGGACAAATCGTGTTCTGGTTTGAGCTCGTACCGGTCGGTGGGTCATCAGCCCAACGCTGGCGACCAGGGATCCGATGTGCTGCAATGCAACACGACGACTTAATTTGTTAACCATTGAGATTTTACGCCGTGGCCTGACGATGGCGGAGATTTTGACATCATCTTTACGTCCGTTTGATGTCAGTGAAGAAATCCAACGAAGGTATAAATATCAATATGTTATGAATGATATGTGAAGTTGTTTGTACGTTCATGTCCCTCGCCACGCCCGAAACAAGTCAGAGAACCTTCGCGATTTCGCAACTCGATCATGGCATCCTATGCGCTGTGTCGAGGGGAGAATGATGGCTCCTTTCGATGCCTCCGCTTTTTGATGCACTCCCCAGCGGATGACCTTCGCAGCCGCGGCGGAAACCCCGTCGCGGCTTTTTTTTGCGCCCGGCAGGGCGCACCGATTGCTTTCGTTGGATGGGCTACGCTGAGTGCCGCCGTCTGCGTCACCATCAGCGGTTGCACCTTGTCCGACAGGTTGTTCGCCAGTGGCTTTGAGTAGTTGGCGGAGCGCAACGACGATCCCGGCAACCTGCTAGAGTCTCGCCCCCCGTTTTTTGGCTCCACTGATCCATGAAATTTTCGGAGAACTGGCTGCGCGAGTTGGTTGACGTGCAGGCATCGCGTGATGAGCTCACGCATCGGCTGACCATGTGCGGGCTTGAAGTTGAATCGATCGTGCCAATGGACGCGACGCTCGACGGAGTGGTCGTCGCGCGTATCGTCAGCGCCGAGCCGCACCCGGATGCAAATCGCTTGCGCGTTTGTCGAGTCGATGTCGGCCAATCGGAGCTATTGCAAATTGTCTGCGGTGCGCCGAATGCGCGCGTCGGATTGCTTGCGCCACTGGCCAGGATTGGGTGTACGTTGCCAGGTGGCTTGTCGATCAACGCGGCGCAACTGCGCGGTGTGGATTCACATGGCATGTTGTGTTCTGCCAAAGAGCTGGGGCTCGATGCCGACGCCAGTGGGTTGATGGAGTTGCCAGCCGATGCACCGGTGGGCGCCGCGTTGGGCGCCTGGCTCGGATTGCCGGATGCGGTGATCGAACTTGGCCTGACACCGAATCGCAGCGATTGTCTCGGGTTGGCTGGTTTGGCGCGTGAAGTCGCTACTGAGTTTGCTTGCGAAACACGATTGCCGGTGATCGAGCCGGTGCAACCGACACTTCCAACACAATTGCCGGTGGAAAGTGAGCATGGTGCTGGGTGTCCGCTTTATCTGGGTCGTGTCATCGAAGGCCTCGATCCGAAAGCTTCAACGCCGTTGTGGATGCGCGAGCGTCTGCGGCGTGCTGGATTGCGTTCAATTTCGGCGCTGGTCGATGTCACGAACTACGTCATGCTGGAACTGGGCCAGCCGTTGCATGCTTTCGATGCCGATGCCGTGCGCGGCGGTGTGCGAGTCCGGCGCGCCAGGCCGGGGGAAACGCTCAAGCTGCTCGACGAGCGTGACGTATCGCTGGATGGTGAGTTCTTATTGATCGCCGACGATGAGAAAGCGCTCGCCTTGGCCGGCGTCATGGGCGGGCATTCGTCGCGGGTTACAGACAGGACCACACGTGTGTTCTTGGAAAGCGCGCATTTTGTGCCTGCCGCGATCAGCGGTCGAGCACGCCGTTTGGGACTTCATACCGATGCTTCGCACCGTTTCGAGCGCGGCGTCGATCCGGCACTGCCGGCGATTGCGATCGAACGTGCCACGGCGCTTTTGCTGACGATAGCCGGCGGCGCAGCCGGGCCGATCTGCCGGGCCGAGCATGCTGACGGTTTTCCACGACGCCCGTCGGTACCATTGCGCCGTGCCCGAATTGAAAGAGTGCTTGGCATCGCAATTCCCGATACTTGCGTCGAGCGCATCCTGGGTGCCCTGGGGATGGAAATTGAACAGACCGATGGTGGCTGGCAGATCACGCCGCCCAGCGCGCGTTTCGACATCGCCATCGAAGAAGACCTGATCGAAGAGGTGGCGCGAATCCATGGTTATGATGAGATCCCGGTTGCCGCGCCGCGCGGTGAATTGTCAGTTGTGCCAGCGGACGAGTCACGGCTGCCCGCGTTGCGCTTGCGCGAGCGTCTGGTTTCGCGTGGTTATCACGAAGCGTTGACCTTCGCGTTCCTGAGTGCTTCGACGCTGGATACCTGGGGCATTCAAGCGCCAAGGCTGACGCTGGCAAACCCGCTGTCTGCGGATCTGGCGGTCATGCGGACCTCGTTGTTGCCGACCTTGGTGGCGGCACTTAAGTTCAATCTTGATCGCCAGCAGTCGCGGGCACGCCTGTTTGAACTGGGGCGGGTTTACCTCAATGTTGGCGGTCAACCGGTTGAGGAAGAGCGCATTGCTTTTGTACTCGCCGGCGCAGCAGCCCCGGAGCAATGGTCGCAAACCGCGCGCGCGGTGGATTTCTACGACCTGAAGGCGGACATTGAGGCCTTGGCGGCAGTTCGATGCGAAGCGGGCGGGCCAGAATTCTTGCATCCCGGTCAATGCGCGCGGGTATACGTTGATGATCGCGAAATCGGGTTCATCGGCGTTTTGCACCCCAGGCTTGCGAGCGAGCTTGGTGTTGGATCCATTGTCGTTGCTGAGTTGAGTACCGGTGCAGTGGTGGCGCGGGCGTTGCCGCGAAGCCGCGAATGGTCGAAATTTCCATCTGTTCGGCGAGATTTGGCGCTGTTAGTCAGTGATGACGTCTCATTCGAATCCCTCTCGGCGACGGCAAGGACTGCTGCGGGCGCCAAACTGGTTGACCTGAAGCTCATGAGCGTGTACCGCGGCGCAGGGGTCGAGGTCGGCTCGAAGAGTGTCGCTATCGGCTTGATTTTCCAGGACGAATCGCGCACTCTTAGCGAGGCTGAAGTGGAAGCTGCGATGGCAACTGTCATTAAAGCTGCGGCAGCAACATGTGGTGCTACGGTTCGGAGTTAGGGGATGGCGCTGACCAAAGCCGAAATGGCGCAACGCTTGTTCGAAGATGTTGGCTTGAACAAGCGCGAAGCTAAGGAATTCGTCGATATTTTTTTCGACGTGATTCGCGATGCGCTGCAACAGGGGGAGAACGTCAAGCTGTCGGGCTTTGGCAATTTCGATCTGCGCCAGAAAAATCAGCGGCCGGGTCGCAATCCCAAAACCGGCGAGGAAATTCCGATCTCGGCGCGCCGGGTCGTGACGTTCAGGTCAGGGCAGAAGTTGAAGGCGAGAGTGGAAGCGTATGCTGGATCCGGGCAGCAATAGCGAGCTACCGCCAATTCCGGCCAAGCGCTACTTCACGATCGGTGAGGTGAGCGAGCTTTGCGGCGTCAAGCCGCATGTGCTGCGCTATTGGGAACAGGAATTTCCAAGCCTGAAGCCAGTCAAACGCCGCGGTAATCGTCGTTACTACCAGCGCCATGACGTATTGATGATTCGCCAGATTCGCAGCCTTTTGTACGAACAAGGCTTCACCATCGGCGGCGCTCGTCAGCGTATGGACCTTGAGTCGAGCAAACCCGAACCGGCCAAAGTGCCCGCCGGCATCGTGCGGCAAATGCGCCTGGATCTTGAAGCGGTGTTGGAGATTCTTCGTCCGGCATGACGGGTACGGTTCTCCGTATTGGTCGTGCTCACTCTGCGGCAGTCGAGGCGTTCGAGAATTCGCTCGACAAGCCAGATCGTCAGATCGTGAGACGCCCGCGGGGCAGGTTCAATCTAACCCTTTCAGATGCGCCGACATTTGTCGCACAGGTGGCAGAAGCGCATCGCTTCATCGCGCACTATCAAGTTGCAATAGAGAAACTGCGGTTGCATGGCGCCGATTGCGAGTTGGACTTTGGCATCCAGAGCAGCGACACGTTTCCTGTCCAGACGTTACGCATTCCTTCCGCGACCTTGGGCCTGTTGTCTGAATTTGGCATCGTATTGGCGGTAACGCGATACGAATGATCGGCGTTTCAACATCGGTCAACGAACAACTGACCCTTCGGAATCCGCTAGCCTTCGCCCTCATCGAACGCCAGGACATTCCCACCATGAGTATCGTCAAGCCGCGTACACCCGCCGGTACGATGGAGTTGTTGCCGCTCGATCAAATCGCGTTCCAGGATATGTTGGATACGATCCGTCGCAACTATGAGCGCTTCGGTTTTTTACCGATCGAGACGCCGGTGTTCGAAGTCGCCGATGTGCTGCTCACCAAAAGCGGCGGCGAGACCGAGCGGCAAGTGTATTTCGTGCAGTCGACAGGCAGCCTGAAGCAGGGTGACGCACCCGATCTGGCATTACGCTTCGATCTCACGGTACCGCTGGCGCGTTATGTTGCCGAACATGAGCACGCGTTGCATTTCCCGTTCCGTCGCTATCAGATGCAGCGCGTGTATCGCGGCGAGAGCGCGCAGCGGGGGCGGTTCCGTGAGTTCTACCAGTGCGATATCGATGTCATCGGCAAAGATGAGTTGTCGGTGCGCTACGACGCAGAAGTTGTAGCGGTCATCGCCAGCGTGTTTCGCGAACTGGCCGTGGGCCCGTTCACCATCGCGCTCAACCATCGCAAGCTGATGCGCGGGTTTTTCGAGCGCGCGGGTGTGGTCGATCCGGAGCAGCAAATGCTGGTGTTGCGCGAAGTCGACAAACTCGACAAGCGTGGGGAGGCTTATGTGCGTGATACGCTGGCGCAGCAGTTTGCCTTGCCAACTAAGTGCATCAACGAAATTCTCGGATTTGTCGGATTGCGCTCCACATCGCACAGCCAGGCGTTGAAGATGCTGGCCGAACTGGGCGAGGGCAATGCGTTGATCGAACAAGGGCGGGCCGAGCTGATCGAAGTGCTGAATCTGGTGAAGGCGCTTGGTGTGCCTGAGGCCAATTACGCACTGAACTTTTCGATAGCGCGTGGACTCGATTACTACACCGGCACAGTGTACGAAACGACGCTCAACGAGCACCCCGATATCGGCAGCGTGTGCTCGGGCGGTCGTTACGAAAATCTCGCAAGCCACTACACCAAGTCGCGTTTGCCGGGCGTGGGCATTTCCATCGGTGCCACGCGCCTCTATTACCAGTTGCGCGAGGCCGGCCTGATCGGCACGGCGGAGAGCAGCGTGCAAGTGCTGGTGACGCAAATGGACAGCGCGTTGATGGACACTTATTTGGAGATTGCCGGCCAACTGCGTGGCGCAGGCATCAATACTGAGATGGTGATGGAATCGGGTAAGCTCGGCAAACAGCTCAAATACGCGTCGAAGGCCGGCATCCGATTTGCCGTAATCCTCGGCGAAACCGAGAACAAGGATGGCACGGTCGTGATCAAAGACTTGACTCGCGAAGAGCAGTTCACGGTTCCCCGTGGCGAGTTGATTCGCGCACTGCGCGTCGAGATCGAACAGGCCGAAGCTTTGGGCGAGTTGAAGCGCCGCCCACGCACAACAACTCAGTAGCCCCGGACAGGTGCCGCTCCCGGGGCACCTGGGAACCTTCGAACTTTTGCCAGGCGCCGAGGGAGCGGCGTCCTCAAGAGAGCCCGGACCCATCATGGCTACTGTTCAACCCATTGATCTCGACGGCCGCCGGCTGACCACCGACGCAGTGCTCGATATCGCACTGAACAAGCGTCAGGTGCGGCTGTCGCGGACGGCACTGAAGCGCGTTCAAGCCAGCGCCGATTTTCTAGCCAGGGAACTGAAGCGCGGCGAGCCGATTTACGGCGTGACGACGGGTTTCGGCTCGAATGCCGATCGTGTGCTTGAGAGCACTCGTCGGCGCCAGCGCGATGGCGACCACTTACCGATCGTAGCGGAGCTGCAACACAATTTGATTGTCAGCCATGCGGTTTGTGTTGGCGCTCCGCTGAAGCCGGAGATTGTGCGCGCGATGTTGGCGATCCGCATCAATACTTTGCTGCAAGGCCACTCCGGAATCCGCGTTGCGACATTGCAGGCGCTGTCCGGATTGCTGAACCACGACATTGTCCCGGTGATTCCCGAGAAGGGCTCGGTTGGCGCCAGTGGTGATCTGGCGCCTTTGTCTCACCTTGCCCTGGCTTTGTTAGGCGAGGGAGATGTGTTCGCTTTTGGCGAACGGATGTCGGCCCGGGCAGCGCTCGAACGCGCCCGGTTAGAGCCGATCACCTTGTCCTTCAAGGAAGGCCTGGCGTTGAACAACGGCACGGCGCAGATGCTGGCCAGCGCTATCCTGGCGCTGGGTCAGTTGCAGCGGCTGGTCAAACAGGCGGACATCAATGCGGCGCTGGCGTTGGAGGCATTTTGTGGCCGCAGCGCGGCGTTCGATCCGCGCGTCCATGCGCTGCGGCCGCATCCAGGTCAATCGCACGTCGCCGAGTCCATTCGACGCCTGACACACGGGTCGACGCTGGTCGATATCCCGTACCATCGCGTACCGCGGTTTGCGCCCTGGAGCGCAACAAGTTGGACGGGTGCCGAAAGTGCTGAACGTACGTTCGATGTGCGCTGGGAGTACGTACCCAAAGCCGAGCGCGGCGCGCGATCGAAGTTCTATCAGAAGAATCTGCCGTTCCGCGGCGGCAAAAAGGCACAGCCACAAGACGCGTATTCGTTGCGCTGCATTCCACAGGTCCATGGCGCCGTTCGCGATACGCTGGAGCGCGTTCGCGAAATCGTCCAGATCGAACTCAACTCGGTCACCGATAACCCGCTGATTTTTCCCGACGTTGAGCCAGACGAAGATCATGTGGTCTCCGCAGGCAACTTTCATGGTATGCCGATCGCCCTTGCGCTCACGCAATTGAAGGTCGTGCTGCCAGTTTTGGCATCGATCAGCGAGCGACGCCTGAATAAGCTGCTCGATCCAGCCACCAACGATGGACTGCCGCCGTTCCTGATCGGTAACGAGGATGGCACCGACTCGGGCATGATGATTGTCCAGTACACCGCTGCGGCGCTGGTCAATGAATTGGCGAGCAAGGCACATCCCGCCACGGTGTACTCGATTCCAACCAGCGCAAACGCCGAGGACCACGTCTCCATGGGCGCGACCGAAGGCCGCCACGTGTTGGAGATGCTTGTCGACCTGGAGCATGTTCTGGCGTTGGAGCTATTGGTGAATTGCCAGGCGCTGGACTTTCGGGTGCAGCTGCTGCATGCGAGTTACACACTGGCGAGCAACCTGGGCGTGCAAGCGCTGCGTAGCAAACTGCGCAATCTATCGCAGGTCTCGGGCGACGATTCGATGACGCTCGCCGAGGACGTCAAGCGGCTGCAATCGGATCTGCGCTCGCTGCGCAACGCCAAACCGTCGCCCGCCACGCGTGCCGCACTCGATACTGTTCGCCAGGCGGGCATCGCGTTCCTCGCACGCGACCGCTTGCTCGCACCGGATATTGAGCGGGCGATCAGTCTGGTGCAAAGTGGGGCGGTAGTGAGTTCAGTGGAGGCGGTGTGTGGCGCGTTGTAGCTCGGCGGAATGTTCGATCAGACAGAAGCAACAGTTTCCATCGAATGCGTCGAATCGCGATCTCAATCCCATCGTTGCCTCAAGATTGATCGAAATGACGTTTTCGCCCAACTCGTAGCTGACTTGAGTCTTGCAATTTGCCGGGAACACTATCGCAGCATTGGTTGCATTATGGGTCTCGCTGGAGCGCGACGCTCCGATTCGTTCCTTGGATTCTGGCTGGCCAACTTAGGCCCACGAACAGGCTGGATCGCAACTGACTCGCGCGGCCTGGATGTCGGGTCAGATCGACTTCGCTTAACGCTGCCTGGGATGCGTTGCGCGGATTCGTGTTTGTCGTCATCAAATCGGCGTGCGCGCCGCGTCCAGCGAGCGGATACCGACACTGGACGTGAGCATCTCGCCATCGTGCTGCGGTCTGGACTTGAAGAGCTGCAGGCGGCTGCCATCGTCGAGCTTCAACTGGCGCGCCCCGCTGGTGCCTATGGTGAAGCGAACGGGAATCACTGCTGAACCCGGAACGCCAACATTGCCCACCTGCTCGGGCACCACACGCCACGCCTTCGCCGCCTTCAGCGCCGACTCCGCGAACTCATCAGATTTCGAGCTTGAGCCGACCACTTTCGCCGACACGACTTGACCCTGCGCGTTGTACGCGATCTCAACTGCAACTTCGCCGCTGGCGCCGCGACGCAGCATTTGAGCAGGGTAGCGCGGAGGTTTCGTGGCCAGCATTTGCGGCGTCAGTTGCGCTCCGCTCAGCGCGATGACCAGGCCAGACTCAATCTCCCGGACCTCAAGCTCAATACTGACGTGTGCCCTGGAGGCATGTGCCACGCCGTCGCGCGTTGCAGGGTCGAACTGGATCTGTTTGATGCGTTCGATCAACTGCGCTTGTCGTACCGCGCTGAAACCGGATTGTTGCAAGGTCACTTCGCTCACGGCGCCGGTCGCATCGATATCGATCACGGCGTTTTGCGTCGCGAACCACCGATCAGCTGCCATGCTGGCGCCGGAAGCGATCAGGCCGAGTGCGGCGATCAGTGAGGCGAACAAGCGCATGGTTTGTGTCCTGTGTGTTCTTGCGTTCGGTGCTGGTGATTCTAGTCGGCCTGTCGTGACCGGATCGATCATGAGCATATGATCCGTAGATGGCGCTGAATGCGAAGGTCGCGTTGATCGCGCTTTGGTGCTGCAAAACCAAGGCGGTCGCGCAGGTCACTTCGTGATTCGTTCGACGAGCCGCGGGAGGTAGACCCGGCCCAGACGGGACCTGGCCGCCCACTGCGCAGAAGCGGTTGCCGCGAACGCTGCAGCGTGGGAGAGTCTCAGTCATTCTGTCTCCGCGGACCTGCCTGTATGCCAATCAAAGCCATCCAATGTGTCGCCTGGGGCGGCCCTGAGCTGTTGCAACTGAGCGATGTCGAGTTACCCGACCCGGGTCCCAGACAAGTGCGCTTGCGGATCAAAGCAGCCGGGGTGAACTTTCCGGATGTCTTGATCATTCAGAAGAAGTATCAGATGCAGCCGCCGTTGCCGTTTACACCCGGTGCTGAGGTGGCGGGTATCGTTGAGGCGGTTGGCGCTGAGGTGGAAACGCTCAAGGTGGGAACTGCTGTTGCGGCGGTGTGCGGCATCGGCGGATTCGCCCAGGCGTGCAATATCGATGCGACGCAATGTCTGCCATTGCCCCCCGGCACGCCGATGGATCTGGCGGCGAGTTTCGGGTTGGCGTACGGGACCAGCTGGCACGCGGTCCGCGATCGCGCCGCGCTGCAACCTGGCGAGACCTTGTTGGTACTCGGCGCGGCTGGCGGCGTCGGTCTGGCGGCGGTCGAGATCGGCAAAGCGATTGGCGCGCGTGTGATCGCAGCGGCGAGCGATGCTGCCAAGCTGGCGATCTGCAAAGCACACGGCGCCGATGCGCTGATCAACTACGAACAGGACGATCTGCGCGCCGCACTGAAAGCGCTGACCGATGGTAAAGGCCCCGATGTGATCTTCGATCCCGTCGGGGGTAAGTTCGCGGAACCGGCCTTTCGCAGCATTGCCTGGCGCGGCCGCTATCTGGTGATCGGTTTCGCGACTGGCGACGTGCCGTCGTTGCCGCTCAACCTGCCGCTGCTCAAGGGCGCGTCGCTCGTCGGTGTGTTCTGGGGCGAATTCGCCAAACGCGAGCCTGCAGGCAATGCGCGCGGCATGCTCGAAATGGTGCGCTGGATGGGCGAAGGCAAAATCCAGCCACTGATTTCAAAGCGCTACCCGTTAAGCGATGTTCCGCAAGCCCTCATCGATATGGCCGCGCGGCGCGTGGTCGGGAAGGTGGTGATTGTGCCCTGACGGGATAGGCGAAGCTGCGGTCCAGCAGGCACGGTTCGCGGTCGAAGCTTGATTGTGGAGCAGTCGGGCGGGAGCGCTCCGACGTTTGAGCGCTGCTTGCCGTAGCGCAGGCGCGCCCGGATTGCCTGCCGGATTTTGTGTCGGACTGCGTTTGTGAGGGTTGGGAGTTGTCTTGCACCCTTGGATTGCAAGTCATCGCCAGCCATCTCCAACCAGGAACGACATCATGAAATTGCGTTTGACTTTGCTATTCGCGGCCGGCTTCGTGCTCGCCGGCCCATTGTTTGCGCAGGGGACAGATCGATTTGCCTTAGGGGCCACCACAGCGACGCTGCCGCTCGACCAGGGCACCATTCAAGGCAGCACTTCAACGGCGACCGCGCAGCTCGGGGAAATCGGTATCAGCCCGTTTGCAACCGGAAAGAGCCATTGGTTTCGCATCAATACTGACCGTCCCTATCGGTTCAACGCCGATACTATCGGGTCGCAATTCGACACCACGCTGGCGGTGTATCGCGGCGCAAATTTGAGCGAGCTGGCGCTGGTTGGCGGCAACGACGATATCTCCGCAACCAATTTCAGCAGCTCGGTCGAAGTCATCCTCGGCCACGGTACGTACTATCTGGCCATCGATGGTAGTCGCAACAACGTCAACAGCGGTGGCTACGTGCTGAATTATTCGTTTACGCCAACGGGTATTCCGATCGCTCTGCCGCCACCGAATGATCTATTCGCCAACGCTGCTGCTTTGTCGGTCGGTGACAACGTATTTCTGAATTCGCCCGCTGCGACAACGGAAGCCAGCGAACCGGGAGCCGCTTCTCGCACCGCCTGGTATCGGTTCGCGGCCACGAGTTCGCAGCGCTATACCATCAGGACGGTTAACGCTGGCTTCGACTCGATCGTCGACGTGTTTACGGGCAGCGCGTTGAACGCGTTAACCTTGGTCGGCTCCGTCGACGATATCGATTTTGTCAATGGAAATCTCGACGCCGAAGTTAGCTTCGACGCCGTGAGCGGTACCACCTATTGGATCCGCATTGGTGCGGCAAGCAATACCCGCGGCAGCACGATGGTCACACTGGTGCCGGCCACGGTGCGGGGGTTGATTGGAATTGACGCCGGATTCGGTGGCACCTGGTGGAACCCGCGTCGCGCGGGCGAGGGTGTCATGATCGAAGTCGTGAGAAACCCAGACCCTTCATTTGTCGATCGAAGCCTGCTGTTCTTCGCGTGGTTCACCTACGATCCGGCGGGCAATCCGACGTATCTATCCGGTGTGGCCACCCTCAACAGCAGTTCCGTCAATCAGGATATCGACATGCCCGTGTCGATCACCCGCGGTGCGCGATTCGGAAGCGCATTCCAAGCCCAGGATGTTCAGTTCATCAGCTGGGGCAACGTGCGCCTGCGGTACGCCAACTGTGGTCAACTCACCGTTTCGTACACACCCACGTTGAGCGGCTGGGGCGGACCAGGTTCAGTCGACATGTCCCGCACCTTCAATCGTGGTGTGGGGCTGAGCTGCCCTTGAGTCGTAGTTGCGCCTACGTCGCTTCCGGCGCGACCGGAAGCGACGCCTTTGCTGCTGGCCCGCTACGGCCCGTCGGCGATCCCTAAACAACTCCCAATCTCCCGTTGAGTCTGGTCCAAGATGACCTCGGTTACTTTGGCATCACGCCAAATCGCGGTGTGGACGAGGGGGAAGCTCATGGGTGCGCGGACGACGTATCGGCAAAGTTGGGATGCCAAACGGGTGCTTGCACTGTCGGGCGTGTTCGTTTTTCACGCCATCGTTTTTGCGGTTCTGTTGTTACCCAAACAGGCATTCGAGTTGAAGACGCCTAAGTCGCAAGAAGTGGCCACATTGATCGAATTCACGGAGGTACAGCCGCCACCGCGCCCGCCGGTGCCACCCCCGCCCGCGCCTACACCCGCACCACCGCAACCGACGACCTTTGTTCCGACGCCAGTTGTGCCGAGCGACACGCGAGAGTTTGTTGCGCCGTCGATCAGCGCGGAGACTGTGACCGAGTCAAATCCGGAAGAAACGGCAGTCGACAGCACGGTCGATACCGGGCCGGATGGATCAGATCCCAGCCAGGCATTGGCTTTGACCAAGCTGTTCGCGCCGCCGCCGGCCTATCCGCGCAACGAACAGGCGCGCCGAATCGGCGGTTCTGTGGAGGTCTTGGTGCTCGTCGGCACCGATGGTCTGCCCCTCGAACTGCGCATCGGCAATTCGTCTGGCAATGGCAACTTCGAACGCGCTGCGCTGCGAGCGCTCAAGCGCTGGCGATTTCAGCCGTATGTCAAAGACGGCACTGCCCGCGAGGTATGGGCGCGTGTACCGGTGGTGTTTACGGTGGAGGATTAGATTCGCCAGACCGACAGACGTATTCGTTGATTGCTGCTACAGCTGAACCTGAGTCGCCCGGATGGTGCCGTCGACGATCAACAGACGGCTGCCGTCGGGTTGGGGCGCGCCGATCCACTGCAGCGCTTCTATCAGGGCAGGATCCGCGTTGCGCGGTGTCAGCGCAACGCGGCCACGATAAGTACTGCCCTCAATCTCGAAATTGCCGTTGACGATCAGTGCGCCGCGGCCATCGTCACGTGCAGTCAATTCGATTTTTTTGTTGATCGTGCGCGCCGACAGCTCAATATCGCCGAGATCGGCGCGCACGCGACCTGTCACTGCTGCCTTGCGCCAGCGCGCGCTGCCCGCGATCACACTCGGAATGCCATTTTGTCCAATCAGCAAACGCTCGATGGCGATATCCAATTCGCCCTCCGGCTTCAGCTCGGGAATCGCCAACGCGGGCGATAACCATGCGGCGTCGGTGGTCGCCGTCAACGAGGTGAATTCGGTGTCGGTGCCACTGCTGCGCACAGTCGTCTCAAGATCCAGATCCTTTCCGTCGAGCGCCAGGCGCACAGTCGGTGCCGAGAGCAGGCTCAAGGGCGCCAACTGCCAACGCAGTTTGCCTAGGGCGAAACCGCGTACACGTGCATTGCCGGCCTCGCCTCGCCACACCGTTCCCGAGAGCGACTCGAGCGCAAGATCCGGCACGTTTGGTGCGATGTGGCGCCACACCACCGCCGCCGGCAAGGTCGCGGCGAGCACGGCCGCAAGCGCCAGCAAAATGAGCGATCCCCACAACAGCCAGCGTTTCACGGCGATTCCTTCAAAGCCAGCCGCGCGTTCACGACGCCCGGCGCCAGCGCACGATCCACTGACCATTCGCTGACGATGATGCCCTCGCGATTGAGTTGTTCGGCCCAGGTTGCCAGTGCGTCGAAATGGGCGTCTTTGAGCCAGACGCGGACCTCTCGCTCACCTTGTGGTTCGACGCGGTCGAGCGCCTTGCCCAAACCGGCGTCGCGCGCAGTGGCGTCCGCCATCGCGAGCAGCGATCGCCCAACCCGCGGCATTTGCCCAAGCGCGGGCTGTGCCTTGATCGACATCGCTGCCGTTTCGGCCTCGAGCGCCTGGCGCTGCGCCACCGGCAACCGCTCCGCCAAGGCATCGCGCGCAGCGCCGAGCGGCCGCAACAACAACAGCCACCAAACGCATACGCCGATCACCACCGCAGCCACCAGCAGCAGCGTTCGCTCACGATCGGCCAATCCACGCCACCATGCGTTCATCCTGCGCTCCGAATTTTTAGCCGGCCGGTGAATTCATTGGCATCGTATTGCGTATTGCCCATTTCGATCGACAGTCCGCTGCTGACCAGTTGTTCGCGGAAGCCGTCGAACTGCGACGCATCCGGCGCACGCACCGCGAGCTCCAAAACGCCCTCGCGATACTCGAAACTCACCAGCACCATGCGACTGCCGGAGAGCACTGGTGCAATGCGTTGCAGCAAAGCCAGGGCGCCTGCATGGCTCGTGCTTGCTTCGCCGCGAGCGGCCTGCTGCAACTGGAACGCCGGATCGACCATGCGCTCATCGGGGCCGAATGCATCGCGAAACGCGGTCTCGATTCGCACTTCCGCCGTCGCGACCTGACCGCGCAACTGATACCAGTCGAAGACCAGCGCCAGCGTGTGCACCAGAAGTGCCGCAGCGAGCGCCAGCACGGGCATTTTCGGAAAACGTGATTCGCGCCGGGTCTTCGCAAATTCGCCGCAGCGCAGATCGAGCGTGGTGTCGTCGATGCGCTGCAAAGACGCCCAGCGCAGCACGGATTCGATGCCATCGCCGTGCCACTCGCCATGCGGCGTTCGGCCGATCAGAATGCGCGCATTGGGATCGACCAGCATCGCGAGCATGTCGGTTTCGGTGGTGCCGCCGTGTTCGGCATTGCAGAACGAAGCATACTGAGCGTCGATCAGCACATCGGCCGCATGCGTTGGACCGAGCAGCGCGGGTTCCGGAACCAGCCGATCCACGTCGATTCCGAATTGCGCTAGTTCGCTGAGCAACGCCACCAGACGCTCGCGGTCCGCAACCGCCACCAAGGTGTCGCGCCCGGTGAGCCGGGTCGGTGCCGCAACGTGAACTTGCGCGACGTCGCCGGCGATCCAATCTTCCGCGAGATAAGGCAGGCCCTGGCGCCATTTCGCCAGGCCGGACTTGGGCAGCTCAACGCGGCGCAGCATCAAACTGGGATCGCTCCAGATGGCGATCCTGCTGTCCGCGCTCGGCAGAACCGAATCTGCGCGCAGCAATTCTGGGCCGGCGACGATTCGTCCCTGCGGATCGCGCACCAGCCACTCGACAGGGCGATTCGGCGCCGCGCGTAACCAAAGTGTTTGTGGCACGAAACCTATCTCTCTCGTTGAGCAAGCATGAGGCGCGATAATGCCGTGAAACGACCGTCCAAGTCGGCAGTAGCTTCAGCCGATCGTTACAACCAGCCTGCCTTCTTGAGCCGCCAGTACAAGCCAGAGCATGCCACCACGGTCGCAGCGACGACGACATGGTAGCCATATTGCCATTTGAGTTCCGGGATGTGCTCGAAGTTCATTCCGTAAACAGCGCCGACGGTGGTCGGGATGGCCAGAATCGCTGCCCAGCCCGCGAGGCGCTTGGTCACTTCGTTCTGGCCCACCGACACCATCGCAAGATTGACCTGCAAAGCAGCCGAGATCATTTCGCCCAGCGTGCTGGTGGCTTCGCTCATCCGCACCGCGTGATCGAGTACGTCGCGAAAGTAGACGCGCACGTCTTCCTGAATCAGGCCAGGAAAAAAACGCTTGAGTTGATTCAGGATGTCATGCATCGGTGTGACCGCAAGCCGCAGCGTGACCAGTTCGCGTTTGAGGTAATACAGCCGTTCGATCGTGTTCCGGTCGAACTTTTCGTTGAAGATGCGCAGTTCCAGTTCCTTCAGCTCAGCCTCAAAGCTGGAGACGATCGGAAAGTAGTTGTCGACGATAAAGTCGAGGATTGCGTACAAGCCAAAGCTCGGTCCCAAAGCCAGCATTTCTGGTGTCTGCTCACAGATCGAACGAGCGCGCGCGTAGCTGAGCGACGCGCCATGACGTACCGTCACCAAAAAACGCTTGCCGAGAAAAATATGCGTTTCGCCGAACTCGACTTTGCCACCGACGAACTGCGCTGTGTGCACGACAACGAACAGCGTGTCGTCATAGACCTCGATCTTCGGCCTCTGGTGCGCGTGTTGTGCATCTTCGATGGCTAACTCGTGAAGGTCAAACTCCTCCTGGATTTTCAGCAGCAACGTTTCGTCGGGTTCATGCAAGCCCAACCAGATGAAGGTGTCCGGTTCCTTGAGCACATCGCTGATCGCATCGACGGTAATGTCGCTGATGCGTTTGCCATTGCGGTTATAGGCCACACAATTGATCACTGGCCCGCGCGTTCTGTCGCGTGCGGCGCTGGAAGGCAAAGGCAGGGCGGCATCGTTGGGCACCGAAATCCTCAGTATGTTCTTGGAAGTAACGTGCAGAATGCCGATGAGCGTTCGCCAACATCCGGATGTTACCACTCGTGCCAGCAGGGCTCGTTACGTAAATTGGCCAGCGATGCCTCGGCTGATCCGGTCATAGATTGCCATCGAACCATGCGACTGTTATGCCTTTGACCGCGATGCGCGCCAAGTAAGAGGTGACTTTATGTTCTCCCATCGAACCATGCGACTGTTATGCCTTTGACACTCGAGCGCCTTCGCCGTTACGCCCTTGCGCGCACGCTGTTCAAGCCGACGAGTCTGGCGCGTGCGCTGGCGCAACTCGGGTTTTTGCAGGCCGACCCGCTGCGGGCTCCGGCACGCGCGCAGGACTTGATTCTGCGCCATCGTGTGACTGGTTATCGGGCAGGCGATCTGGAGCAGCGTTATCCGCGCTTAGCGATTGAAGAGGACTTTTTCGTCAACTACGGATTTCTTGGCGCTGAGCACCATGCGTTGATGCACCCGCGAACCCCTCAAACGCCATGGCCTGAGTCTCGCTGGAACCAGGCGAATCTGGTGCTGGCGTACGTGCGGGAGCGTGGGGAGGTACATCCGCGGCAGGTCGATGCGCATTTCAACCACGGCAAGGTCCGCAATTGGTTTGGCGGTTCGTCGAATGCCAGCACCGAGTTGCTCGATGGACTGCACTATCGTGGGCTGTTGCGTGTGGCGCGTCGCGAAGCCGGTACGCGCGTCTACGTGGCGCGTACGCCCTGGCCGAATTCCGGCGATCCCCGCATCGCAACGGCGCGCATGGATGCGCTCGTGGACTTGATCGCTGCCACCTACGCACCCCTGCCGGCGCAATCGTTGCGACAACTGATCGGCGCTTTGCGGATGGCGGTGCCGCAGTGGCAGGCGGATCGCCGTCGCGCCATGGCGGATGCACAGTCGCGGCTGGCGCATGCGCATGTCCAGGGCATCGACTGGTATTGGCCGGCGGAGGAGAATCCAGCGGCGCCGCGATGGCGCGTTCGAGCGCCGCTGCTGCGTTTGCTGGCACCGTTCGATCCCGTGGTCTGGGATCGTCGGCGTTTCGAGGTCTTCTGGGGCTGGGCCTACCGCTTTGAGGCATACACACCCGCAGCGAAACGCAAAATGGGGCACTACGCGCTGCCCATGTTGTGGGGCGACCGCGTCATCGGCTGGTGCAATCTGGCGGTCCGCAATCAGCGCCTGATCGTCGACCCAGGATATGTGGCTGGCCGCCCCAACGGATCCGACTTCGAAACCGCTTTCGAAGATGAGTTGCAACGTGTGAACGAATTTCTGGGACTCGCCTGAGTCAAACGGTCGATTGTCCGTTTCGGGCGGACCAAACTGCAATCCGGATGTCATCGGTCGGTCATCGCGAGGCCGCAGCCTGTCGGCATTGCTTCCTGGAGGCTTATTCGTGACCGACCTGTTCTCCACTCGCCGCCGCGTGCTGCGCGGCGCTCTTGCAGCTGGTTTGGCGCCGATCGCGACTGCTGGCGTCAATTCCAGGGCGTTTGCCCGCGAGCCGGTTCTTGATGTGTCGTTTACGCATGGCGTCGCCAGCGGCGATCCGCTTGCGAATCGGGTAATTTTGTGGACGCGTGCTGTGGCGGCAGGGTCTGGCACGAGCTTCTATGTGTTCTGGTCGATTTCTGAGCGCGCCGATATGCGGCGCCCGGTCGCGGGCGGTCTGGTACTATCCAGCCCGGAGAACGATGGGTGTTGCAAAGTCGATGCTGCCGGCCTCGAGCCGGGCAAGACGTATTACTACCAGTTCGTATATCGCGATCGTCGGTCTGCGGTGGGCATTACCCGCACACTGCCTGTTGGCGATGTGGCCAATATCAAGCTGGCGTTCTTCTCATGCTCCAATCATCCGAAGGGGTTCTTTAACGTCTATCGCGAAGCGGCACAGCGCGACGATCTCAACGCCGTGTTGCATCTGGGCGATTACATCTACGAGTACGGCCCGACGGGCTATCAGACGCCCGGTCTTGCGGTGGGTCGGAACAGCGTTGGACAGGCCGTTACGCAACCGCGGATCGAACAACTGAACCCACGTAACGAGACCATTACGCTCGCCGACTATCGCCAACGTTATGCGCTGTACCGGAGCGATGCCGATCTACAGGAGCTGCATCGGAAGAATCCATGGATTATGGTTTGGGACGATCACGAATCGACCAACGACAGTTGGCGCAATGGTGCCGAAAACCATCAGCCGAACGAGGGTTCATGGGAGACGCGCTTGCTCGATTCGACGCGCGCCTACCACGAATGGATGCCAATTCGCACCGCGCTCGACGGTAATCGCCTGCGCATTTGGCGCGCCTTCGATTTCGGCAATCTGGCACGGCTGGTGATGCTGGACACGCGAATCGAGGGGCGCGATCAGTATGCGGTCAGTCAGGACCAGTTTTTGTCGTTCTATCTGACCGCACGACCCGACGGTACCTTTCCCGCCGACGTGGTTCCCGGTAGCACACGCTCGCGTCGCATGATGAGCGCTGAGCAGGAGGCCTTCATACAGTCGCAACTGTCGACCAGCACGGCACCCTGGCAGATCATCGGCAATCAGACGCTGCTTCACTTTCAGTCGGCGCCTAATTTCTCGGACACGCGCGTGCTGCCGGCCGCAGTCCGGGACGCGCTGGTTGCCGGCATTCAGCAACTCCTGGGCGGCCCTGCTGGACTGGCGCAATATAATCAACTGGCTCGTGCCGGGTTGCCGCTGTACGACTTTGTCGCCGATAGTTGGGCTGCGTATCCGACTGCCCGAACGCGGCTTCTGGGTACGTTGTTGCAGGCGGCCCGTAACCCGCTGGTCCTCACGGGCGATAGTCACAACTCCTGGGCGGCCAATCTGCGCCTGCCCACCGCGACCGGCATCGTCAACGTGGGTGTTGAATTGGCAACGCCATCGGTTTCGTCGCCAGGCTTCGAGGAAGCGTTGCCCGATATCCCATCGCCAGCGCTGTCTGCGGTGATCGTGGAGAGCAACAGCGCGCCTGCACAGACGCGCGTGGATCAACTGGTGTATGCCGAAACATCGCGGCGTGGCTTTGTGTTGTTGGACATCACGCGCGAACGCGCACAGGCCCAGTGGATTCTGGTCAGCAACGTCTTCAACACCAATTACACGGCTGTTGTGGATCGCACTCTGACAGTGCAGGCCGGCGCTCGGCGCTTCGGTTGATCTGTCCGTTTTTTGCGTGTCAGCGAGGATCTCATCATCATGCACAGCGGTCTTTCTCTTGCGGCGCTGCTGGGTGCCATTGTTGCGTCGCCCAACGTGCACGCCAACGATTTCTACGTCGATGCCCGGATCAGCTATGACGATGCTTCGGACATCGACATCGATGCAGGACCAGTTCTTGGCGAACTGAGCCTGGATCGCGACCTGGGGTTCGGTGCCGCATTCGGGCGCAAGTTCAGTGCCGCCTGGCGCTTCGAGCTGGAGGCGATGCTGCGCCGACAAGATATCGACGCTTTGCCCGCGTTAGGGCTCGAAGCCTTGGGCGGGCGCGTCGATGTGCGCACGGTCATGCTCAACGCACTTTACGAGGTGCCCATTGAGGGCTCATCGCTCAGGCCCTACTTTGGCGCTGGTGCGGGCTGGGCATCGGTCGATATTGACGATGCATCCAGCGTTATAGGCCTCCGTGGCGAAGACGACAACGCGATCGGTCTGCAGGCCATGGTTGGCTTAGCACTACCCTTGTCCGATCAGCTGACACTGACCATGGATGCGCGCTACGGTTATGTGCGCGCTAACGATGTGACCTACGACATCGGCGATGTGCGATTCGACGGCGAAACGCGCATCAAGACCGTGAGTCTGCTCGCGGGCTTGCGCTTCGCTTTCTAATTCAGAAATTGAGCTGGCGTCTTCAATCAGCCAGCCCATAACTCGCCAGTAGCGGCTCGACGATGGGCTCACGGCCGCGGAAGGCGACGAAACTCTCGAGGGCCGGGCGGCTGCCGCCCACACACAACACCTCGTTGAGAAAGCGCCGTCCTGCTGCGGCATCGATGCCATCGCCGAAGGCCGCAAAGGCATCGGCCGACAGCACTTCGGCCCACAAATAGCTGTAGTAACCGGCGGCGTAACCACCGGCGAAGACATGTCCAAAGCTCATCGGAAAGCGTTGCCATTCCGGCGGATGAATGACAGCCACTTCCTGACGCACAGTGGCCAGTGTTTCCAGTACCCGTGCGCCGGAATCCGGGGCGTAGTTCAAGTGCAACAAAAAATCGAACAGGCCGAACTCGAGCTGGCGCACCAGGAACAGGCCCGACTGGAAATGCCGGGTGGCCAGCAGACGCTGAAACAGATCCTCCGGCATCGGCGCGCCGCTGTCGACGTGCCGTGCAAAGCGATCGAGGCCCGCGCGCGTCCAACAGAAGTTCTCCATGAACTGGCTGGGCAATTCCACCGCATCCCATTCGACGCCGGAAATACCTGATACATCGCGCGCATCGATGCGCGTCAGCATGTGATGCAGGCCATGGCCAAATTCGTGAAACAGGGTGGTGACATCGTCGTGCGTCAGCAACGACGGTTTACCCTGGGTCGGCGGCGCAAAATTGCAGGTGAGATAGGCAATCGGCAAAGAACTGGCGTGCTTCGACACGAAGCGCGAACGGCAGGTGTCCATCCACGCGCCGCCGCGTTTTTTGGCGCGCGCGTAAGGATCCAGATACAGCCCGGCGATGCGTTGCCCGGACTCAGCGTACACGTCGCAATATTGAACATCCGCATGCCACACGCTGACATCGGCGCGCGGTACAATGCGCGCGCCGAACGCTTCCTCGACGATGCGGAACAGGCCAGCCATCACGGCATCGAGCGGAAAGTACGGTTTCAGCTCTTCGTCCGACAGCGCGTAGCGGCGCTCGCGCAGTTTCTCAGAGGCGAAAGGCACGTCCCACGGTCGCAGATCGTCGATGCCCAGTTCGGCGGCCGCAAACGTCGCCAGTTCCTCGAGATCGCGTTTTGCGCCCGGTTTGGCCTTCGTCGCCAGATCGCGCAGGAACGCGAGCACACGGTCAGCATTCGGCGCCATTTTGGTTGCCAACGACATTGCGGCGGCGTTCGCGAAACCTAATAACTGCGCGGCCTCATGGCGCAGCGCCATGATTTTTTCGATGCGCTCGGCGTTGTCGAACTGACCTGCATGCGGCCCTTGATCCGAAGCCCGCGTTTGATAAGCGCGATAGGCTTGCGCGCGCAGCTCGCGATGTGTGGCGTAGGTGATGACCGCGTGGTAGGCCGGTTGCTGCAGTGTCAGCAAATGGCCATCGAGTTGTTTGTCGCGCGCCGCTTGCGCCAACACTGCGCGTTCGCTGTCCGGGATGCCGTCCAGTTCGGCTTCGCTCAACGGATGCTGCCAGGCGTCCGTGGCGTCCATGACCGCCTGCTCGAACGCCGTCTCCAACTGCGAGGACTCCCGCGCGATGTCGCGAAAGCGCGTGCGCATCGGCTCATCGAGCGCAACACCAGACAACTCAAAATCGCGCAGCGCATGTTCGATCACAGCCACACGTTCGCGTGCGTAGCTTTGATACTCCGGCGCGGCTTTGAGTGCGCGATAGGCGTCGTACAAAGCGCGGTTTTGCCCCAGCGCCGCCTGAAATTCGGTGATCTTGTCCTGAGCGATTTCGTGCGCCTCGCGCCATGCGGGCGAATCCATGACCGAGTGCAGGTGCGATACCGGACTGAACGCGCGTTCCAGTTTGGCGTCGATCGCTTCCAGCGGCGCAATCAACGTATCCCACGTGTCGTTGCCAAGTGAGGTCAGCTGATCGACCAGCGCTTGATATTCGGCGATGACGGTCTCCACCGCGGGTACCGCATGTTCCGGCGCGATGGTGTCGAACGAGGGAAGGTCGGTGGTTTCGAGCAGTGGATTCATGAGTTCGCGCAAGGTATGGCACGCGGATTCGCGTGTGAGCGTTAGGAAATTGGGATTGAATGCTAAAGGTCAAGAGAGCGATGCCGGTCGTGGCGTAGCCATTTTAGCGACAGTGTTTCTCAACAACGTGCTGGAGACTCGATTTGACTTCCGTCCGTGGCCCTGGTTCATCAAGTTTTGGCCGCATGTGGCGAATCGCGCTGGGCGCAGCGCTGTTTTGTCTGGTCGTATTGCCGCCATTGCTGCATTTTGCCGCGCAGGCCGATTGGCCAAGCAGTCTTCGCATTGGCGCGTGGTCGGGTTTCGGTGTTGGCGCTGTGCTCATGCTCTTCTGGGGCGCAGACCGTGCGATGAACTGGGTCTTCCGCAAACTAAGTGGCCTGGGCAAAAAACCTCTGACCCAGGCGCAACGCAGCGAAGCCTTGGCCAGGATGGCAGCCACGCTGGATGCCATCGAAGCAGAAATGCGCCAGATCGGTTATTGGCAAAACGATCCGCCTGACTTGCAGGCCCTCGTCGCGCGTGGCGAAATCCGGTCGGATCTCGATGCGCCGAGTTTCGAACTGTGGTTGCAGTGCATATTCCTGCCCAATGCCCGTGCGATGGTGCGCGAGGATCGTCTGCCGCCCTCCAGCAGTGTCGGCGTCATGGCCATGCGCCAATACGACTATCACAGCTATGTGGAGGAGGCGCTCGCGCTGATGCGGTTGTTGCAGCGTTTCGACGACCAGGCGAATGCCTATGTCGGGCATGATCCGCTGAACCCAACGAGCGCCTGATACCTCATGTGCCTGATCGCATTTGCGTTGCATGCGCACTCGCGCTGGCGATTCGCGCTCGCCGGTAATCGCGATGAGTTTCACGCACGACCGACGGCAGCGGCCGGGCCGCTCGGCGGCGGGCGCGCTTTCGGTGGCGTCGATTTGCAAGCGGGCGGCGGTTGGTTGCAAGTCTCTGCAGAGGGCCGGCTCGCGGCTGTGACCAATGTGCGAACGGGACGGCCCGAGCCAGCAGCGCGCTCCCGCGGCGCGCTGGTGCAGAACTTTATCGCGAGCGCTGATTCCGCCGCCGACACCGCACAGCGGCTGCTGGCGAACGCCACGGAGTTCGGCCGCTTCAATCTGCTGCTCTGGGATGGCGATGCGTTTTTCGTCGGGAATCATCCGGCGCCCCGCGCGCGAATGCTCTCGCCCGGCCTCTACGGTTTGAGCAACGCAACGCTCGACACCCCATGGCCAAAAACCCTGAAGATTCGCGCCGCGTTGGGCAAGTGGTTAGAGCAGACGCCTGCCACCGAACATCCGGTAGACAACTCGATACTTCTCGATTCGCTGTTCTCCGCCCTGGCCGATCCAACGCTCGCCGAGGACGCCGAATTGCCCAACACCGGCGTGCCTTTCGATTGGGAAAAACGGCTCTCCGCGGCGTTCATCGTCGGCGCCGACTACGGCACACGCGCCAGCACCGTGATACTCGGCGATGACGCGGGCCTGTGGTTCGAGGAGCGCAGTTTTGGGCCAAAGGGCGTCGCCATCGGGCGCGTCGCCGCCTGGTTGCCACGAACTTAGAACGTCACCGGCAACCCGAGGGCAGATAACGAGAATCGATGTCCGATGAACATGTCCAGGCGTTCGAGTCCGAATCGAAACTCAGATAGAAATGGTTGCCGGCCAATTTGGCCGGCGCCGAGTTCGCGAGTTTGATCTCGATCCCGCAGCCACCGCCATCGAACTCGCCGACCAGACTCTCGCCGATCAGCGGCGACACGGGTTGTGAACCCCTCGGCAGCTCAGCCCAGTCTTGCGGACACCGTGATTCGCTGAAGACAAACTCCGTTACGGCCAGCTTCGCCGGCGAAGCAGATCCCAGGACTTCGGCGCCTTTTGCGCGCAGCAGGTAATCGTTGTAAGCGGGAATCGCAATCGCCGCGAGAATGGACAGCGGCACGATCAACACCAATCCGAGGATCAATACGATCACCAGCGCAGGAAGCCGCTGCTGCTGTCTCTCCGGCGAATCTGTGTACGCCCAACGATCGACCACCAGCGTACTCGCAATAAAATCATGCAGCGCCTGTTTGCGATCCGTGAGCGCTGCCAGCAAAAAGCCGATATACAACGTCAAGTAGGACAAGCTTGCAGCAAACCAGCGCCCGAGCGCCCGGCCAAAGCTGATCCGTTGCCCTTCCAGATCGACAACCTTAATGCCCAGCAGTCGCTTGCCGAGCGTGGCTTGCCACGACGAGCTCTCGAGAAACGCGTAATAGCAGGGCACGCAAAGTAGCCACATCAAATAGAGCAGCCCGGCTGCGCTGTTGCCTTCCATGGCAGGTCCGAGCACCGCGCCCATCACCGCAGCCACAACCATCAGCGGCAGATAGAGAATGATCGCATCGACGATTAACGCCACCCATCGGCGCAAGAAGCCACCATAAACAACGGGGCCGCCGTGCACCGCCGAGCCGAGCGGCGCTTCGTACACGGGGGCTCTGGGTGGAGCAAAGGGGCTTGGCGGCGGCGAGATGCGATCTGTTGGTGCTTCGAGACACACCGCGAATCGTTTCCACTCCGCCATGCCCTCACGCCAGACCAGGGTGTTGTCGTTGACTGAGCCGAGCCGGCGCATTTCGATCAACTCCAACTCGCCCACCGGCCCACGTTGCTGCCCCTGATCTGCGTAATACCACTGATTCACCTGGCCCCCTAAAAGCCCGTTCAAGCCGCGCTACTCTTATCGAGTTCAACGGCTTTGGCAAGTCGAAAGGCGCCAACTCAATCAGAATCAGGTCCGTCACCGCGCAAAAAGTGCTACGGCTCATTCACCCACGCGCCATAGCGCACGTCATTGCGCAGTTCGACAAGGCCATCGCCGTAGTACACAAAATTGTAGATCGCCGCATCGCACAGCGCCGGCTTGCTGCCCTCGGGGCGCCGATTGCAGCCAGCCGTGAACTCGGCGTATGCCGCGTCGTAGAGCTGCGGTTTGACGTCCGTCACCTCGCGCACGATCTTGAAGCTCTGAAACTTCTCGCTGCCATCGCCCATCGGCGCCAGCATTTCAGTGATTGAATGAAAGCGCGTCTTGCCAAAGCACAAGCGTGGACGCTTGAACGCTTTCTCCGGCGGCGGCGCATCCGTGGAACCCAACTGTCGCCGACGCTCCTCCACCACCGTTTTGTACGCCACGTCGACGTCGTTGCGATACAGCGCTTTGCCTTCAGCCGTCAGTTCTAAAGTGGATTCGCCCTCCACGACCCGTTTTGTCACCAAACCCGCGCGAACCAGCTCATCACAACGGTCGCATCCAATGAACTGATCCCGCTGCCGCCACGGAAACGGCCCTTGATAAATGCACATCGGATCGAACTCATCGAACACCCGATTCGCATCCGCGCGCACCCGCTCAATCGTCTCCGCGGATGGTTTAGGCGTACACGCACAGAGCGTGACCCAAGTAAAGATGACCAGCAGGCGCAGGAAGTTCGGCATGGGTGGAGAATTCTGAGAGAAGGCGAGGGGGATGCTACGAGAGTCGCGCAAGCTGCGCGCCGTTGCCAGGCAGGTTCTTCGGGAGACTTCGTGCGAAATGACAAATGTTGTCGCCAGGAACCTCGAAACGCCGCGAAGCTCATCGTCGCGGCGAAAGGAGGGCCGGTTGCGGTCGGCCGAAGTAGTACCCTTGCAGAGCGTCGACGCCAAGATCGTGAAGCACCCGCGCTTGCTCTGCCGTTTCGATCCCCTCAGCGATGACTTCCAAGCCGTGGCCCCTGGCGATCAGCACGGCGGCTTCAATCACCGAGCGCGACTGGGTATCCAGCCGCTCGACGAAAATTCGATCGATCTTGATCGCGTGCAGCGGAAAGTTGTGGAGACTGCCCAAGGATGAGTAGCCAGACCCGAAGTCGTCGACGTGGATGCGCACGCCCAGGTTTGCCAGCGCGCGAAGGGCGCTCAATGTGCGATGGCTGTTGCGGTCTTCGAATACCGACTCAGTGACTTCAAGCACCAGTCGCTCAGGTGCAAACCCAAGCTCGGAGAGTGCCGCGACAACGGATGCATAGAAGCCGTCCCAAGCCAGTTGTCGAATTGACACGTTGACACAGATTTGCGGCGGTCCTTCTGCGCCTGCCGCAAGGCAATCGGCCAAAGCTCGTCGTAGTGCCCAATCGCCCAATTGTTGAATGCGGTCAGAGTCCTCCGCGATGGCGATAAACTCGTCCGGACCAACGACTCCCAATCGAGGCGATGTCCAGCGCATCAGTGCCTCCAGTGAATGCAATTTATCGCTGCCGGCAAAAACGATCGGCTGGTACGCCAGCCAGAGGCTCTGGTCATCAACGGCGGTTCGGAGTCCGCCGACGATTTGCAGTCGCCGCTGTTGCACAACGGCGAGGCCTGGTTCGAAACCGGCAATTCCCCCTTGATCGTTCCGACGTGCCTCTGCCGTTGCCAGGTCAGCTGCGGTCACCAGCTCCGCGCCTGTTTCGTTGGCGCCGCGAATTGCATAACCGATGGTAGCGCCAAGCTGCACGCGTTCGTCACCAACGAGAATCGGTACCGCCAGCGCCGTTCGCAGGTGATGACCGAGTGATATCAACGCTTCCGTAGCGACCCGGGCCGGCCAGATCAGTACAAATTCGTCGCCGCCCCATCGACCGATGCTGGCGTCCATCGGGACGGCTGTGGCCAGTTGCCTGGCGGCAATCCGAAGTACTTCATCACCGGCTTCATGACCAAGCCCGTCGTTGACTTGTTTGAACCCGTTGAGATCGATGAACAAGACTGCCAGGGGTGTCTGGCGCTCATCGAAATGGCGTAACAGGTCGACAAGCCCGCGACGATTGAGCAAGCCTGTCAGCAGGTCGCGTTGAGACAACTCGCGAAGTTCGATGGTTCGCGCTTCTACTCGGGACTCAAGTTCCGCATTGGCTTCGAGAATCGCCGCGTTGGACTCCGATACGCGTTGCAGCAAAAAGTCGTTGCGATGCTGGAGCGTCAGGGCCCGCCGCAAGAGGTCGTTATTGAAGCGATGGCTGATCATCGCGACGCCAGCGAAGACCACGCCCAGCAGTGCCAGAATCCACTGCGGCGGGTCCAGGCTGAGCAATCGAAAACTGCCAGGAACCAGCAAAAGAAACATGTTGACCTGGCCCAGGTATCGCAATGGCGCCAACACGCCCGTGGCGCCACCGACAAGTGCAGCCAGAACGACGATCAGTGCCAGCAAAGTGAAGGGTTCCAACAACGGGATGGCCCAGACAACCATGGCGGCCCAGGCAAAAGGGGAGGCGACGTAACCGGCATAAAAAACGCGAAGCGCAATGGCATCCGACCAACCCCAACGACGTTCTCGTCGAAGCTGCGAGCGATACAACGTCATGCCAGCTGTCCAACGCAAACTGGAAATCAGCGCCATCAGCACCAGCCACGCGCCAACAGCGATGCCCAATTCAGTCCAGGCCAGATACGTAAAGCCGCAGGCCGCCAGGAAATTGACGACGAGTAACGGACGTTGATTCAACAATGCGTGTCGAAGGAGTTCCGCCTCCAGATTCGGCGGCAAGAACAAAAGATCTGAATCTGTTACGTTTTGCGTAAACGGAGCTGCCTCAGGTGTGCCGACGAGAGCGGCTTGCGAAGCAATCGGACTGGACTCTCGTTCGGCGCGCACAATCGTGTTCTTGATCGCTAAAGTACCCCGGTTATATTCCTGTTAGAGGCCGAATGGCCGATTTCGCTTGAAGAATTGACGTAGGTATTGGCGAGGCTTCACTCGCAGGACCCGGATACTTTGGTCAAGTCGCGCACCGACTGGCCCAGGTTTGCTTGTGTGCCTGGCGACCCAGGCCACACCGCGCGCGGTCAGCAGGACGGCTCAATGCCGCGCCCGCAATCTGAAGCGCTCGCGATAATCGTTTGGCGTGAGTGAGGTCGCGCGCTTAAAGAGCTTGCGAAAGCTTGACGCGTCACGATAGCCGCAGCGTTCGACGACTTCTTCGAAACCCAGATGCGTGGTTTCCAACAACGCTTTGGCGCGCTCAACGCGCAGACGTTGAATGTACTCGAGCGGTGAGCAGCCATAGTGCGCCTTAAAATGGCGCAGCAGGTTGCGTTCACTGGTGCCGCACTGCTCTGCCAGAAAACCGACGCTGATGTCGTCATCGAGCGTGCGGCGCAGCACGTGCTCGGCTTTTTCCGCGAGCGAAGTTCTGGGTCGGTCGAGCAGAGCCATGCTCACATAGGGCGCCTGACTTTGGCGTTCGCTATCGATGATCAGCATGCGGCCCACTTGAGACGCCAACTCCTGACCCGCCACCTCGCCAATCAGCCGGACGATGAGGTTCAACGTCGCAGTGGCCGCACCCGCTGTGGTGATTTGCCCGTCTTCGACTGAGATCTGGTCGATTTGCAATTTCACCTTTGGAAAGTGCTGGCGAAAGTGCGCTCCCAGCCACCAGCTGGTGGTGGCGTTCTTGCCATCAAGAAGGCCCGTTGCCGCGAGCAACAGCGTGCCGCTGCAAGCAGCGGCAATGCGCACGCCGCGAGCGTGCATCGCGCGAATGTAGTCGATTTCGGCGTGCATCGCGTGTGGGTCGTAAAGTCCACGCGGGTGTTCACCCATGGTGCCGGTGACCAGGAGCACGTCTAAGTCGGGTGTCTCGGCACTGACGCCGGTTACGCCGACGCCAGATGCCGAGGCAATCGCTGTTTTGCCGCGAGCGTTGAGCACATGCGTTACGAACCTTGGTTCCGCCCGAGGCTGCCGCAGTTGCGCAATTCGCTCAGCGATGCTCAGAGCATCAATGGGGTCACCAATGCTCGACAGCAAACATCCATCGTGGACAAGCACGCCAAGTCGAAGCAAAGGTGCGTTCATTCGCCGATCCACACAGCGCCAGTGTGTTCTACCAGCCAATCGACCAGTTCAGCGGGTGCCCGCAGAGCATCTTCGACACGCGAATCGCAGGACGCCAGAGGTACGCGATCGCGATATCCCGGTGGTAGTGCCGTTCCCGATGGTGCGATCAGCTCGGCTTCTCCCTGTGTATTGCGATTGATCAGCCAAATCCCTGGCGGAAGGTGAGTTTCTTGTAAGCAGTGACTAAGCACGGTGGCGTCATTGCCAGTCATTGGCATCAATTGCCAGCGACCACTCGATTGCGACAGCGTAGCTGTGTACTGCCCGCCTGCGACATACACAGGCGCGCCATCGGCTTGTTCTGCAGGGCTCACCCCGAGCGTTGCGGCAAGCACGAGACTCAACGTAATCATGATTCTGCACCCATTTCACCGGACACCCGGTGCGCACACTTTGCGCCGTAACGACAATGGTGCGTAGCGGCGAATGCGCAATTGTAGTGGCGAAATCCGACAGCCGCGTGTTCATCCACTGGGAGCTTAGCGGCGCGTCTGACACAGTTCAGTTCGAGACAAGATCCGATCGGACGATGGACCTGTCCGATTCGGCCCTTTTCACCCGGCACCCAACTGCGTATCAACGAGCACTCAAGAAACGAAGGAGACAAGTCATGATCGGGTATGTTTTGGTAGGAACTAACGATTTGCAGCGAGCGGCAGTGTTTTACGATGCTTTGCTGGCCGATATGGGTGCGGTGCGCCTGATGACACTCGAGCGACTGATCGCCTGGACCGTCGCCCCACATCAACCAGCCTTCGGCATCGCGCTGCCCTTCAACAAAGAGGCAGCCACCATCGGTAACGGATCGATGGTGTCTTTGGCTGTGCGATCGCCGGAACAAGCGCGTGCGCTACACAACAAAGCGCTGGAACTTGGCGCCAGCAACGAGGGAGATCCCGGGCCACGCGGCGATGCCTTCTACTGCGCCTACATCCGCGATCTGGATGGCAACAAGTTGAATTTCTTCTGTGCTCAGACGTAGCTTCAGTCGAGTTTCAACACCGTCGCGCCGTCTCTGCCGCAAGCTTGCCCGACAGCCTGGCCGCCAATCTGTATCGGTGTCGGGCGCAACGATTTGCTGGCAGCATCCAGCGCTTTGCGCAACTCGAAACTGTCGACGGCCGCGCTCTTTTGTGCCAGCGCTTTGCCTTTGCAACGGATGTCGTTGGCCTCATTCGGTAACGCAAATGAGGCGCCGTCGGCATAGCGGTGGATGACGACATCGGACGTGCGAAGTTGCATTACCGATACCGACCCCGCTCCAATAACGCGCGCGTCAAAGCCCGATTCGGTTCTATCCAGACGCACAGCTGTAGTTTCGTCGATGCCCAAGCCCAGCTGGAGATCGGCGTCAATCAACAGCCGTGCCAGACGCCACTCGCGACCACGTTCGGAAAAGTGAGTATCGACCACACCCAGATCAAAGGTGTTCAAGCCACCGCCTGGGTGATAGAGCAGCGAAAACTCGTCCTCATGGCAGACGCCCGCTGCAGTGCATCCCAACAGCGGAGGCAAAGCCGTCGTCGCCTTTGCGTGACCAATCTGATCTTGGCCGCTCACCATCATCGCTTTGGAGTATGCCTGCACGGCGGCACCAGCGCTGGTGCCGCCGATCATAATTTGGCCAGCCGAATGGCGCTGGCGCAGCAGGATGAGTTCGGCCGATGGCGTGCCGTCGGTATTGAACCACGCAGCGCGCGTAAAGCTCTGATCGCCGCCATTGAAGAACACAGAATCGGTCCACAAGAGCAAGTCGGACAATATCGTTGGATTCAGACAAGCGCTCTGCAACTGGCTGGCATTCGCGGGATAGAGTCGTGCACGATCGTGCGCGGCACCCAGGTCTGCTCGCAGTTCATCGAGGCGTTCACAGTCCGTCCCCGGGTTCGCTTGTGCCTTCCGCAACGCGGCATCCATTGGCAACCAAAGCACTTTGGCGTCCGTCTGCGCGAAGAGTTCGGTATAGAAGTCAATGGAAGCAAAAGGATCGCGACTGGATGCGGTGACGACCAAAATTCGTGGCCGACCGCGCATCGACACTTCGCGCGCCATCGAGGTAAAACTGTTGACGATGGCCAGCGAGTGCGGACTGACAGTGGCGGCCAGTTGGCTCCTTTCGTTTTCCGGCGCCAGCTCCAACGCGTCGAAGATGCGCTCGCGTTCGAAGGTGGCAAGCCGTTCCCACACTGGCCCAATGACGCCCCTAAGCCCCAACTGATCTACGTCACCGGCGACTTCGGCGGTACCCTCAGACAGCGCAGCCGTCACCGCATCGCGTATTTCGTCACGCTGGCCATGCCAACCTGTTTGCAGTCGGTCGATGCCGGCGCGGTCGATCCGATAGCGCCGGGCCAATTGATTGGCGCCGACCGGGAACGAGCCATTGTTGCAAGCCTCGGGGGCATTGCTGGCGCATGTCTGCAGTTGCCCGCCGATCAGAAACAACGAAGGTCGTGCGGCACACGTTGTAGCGAGAGATAACCCGAGCAAAAAAACAATCAGCTTGATCATAGTTCTTGAGGTGTGTTTTCCGAAATGCAAGCAATACCACGTCCAGTGTCAAGCTGCCGAACTCTAGTCTCATTGCGCTACCATCCGCGCCCTTTCACGTCGCCAAAGCGCAAACTCATGAGTCAGAGCACTTCGTACCGTAGCCATTTGTGTGGTCGCATCGATGAGTCCCAGATCGGCAATGAGGTCGTGCTTTGTGGCTGGGCGGATTCGCGGCGGCAGCATCCCAATGCTACTTTCATCGATCTCCGAGACCATGCCGGGATCGTACAAGTCGTTGTTGAACCGACTAACGACAGTGCATTTTCCGTTGCGGACCGCGTGCGCTACGAGTATTGCTTACGCGTTGTCGGAACTGTTCGGGCGCGATCTGGCTCGCAGATCAACGAGCGCCTCGCAACCGGGAAAATCGAAGTCGTGGCGTGGAGCGTTGAAGTACTGAACGCCTCCGCTTCACTGCCATTCATGCTCGACGAAACGCCCGGCGAAGAGGCGCGCTTGCGCTATCGATATCTCGATATCCGCCGTGGCGCAATGCAAAGGCAGCTGCGATTGCGCACACGACTGGTTCAAGAAATCCGCCGCTACCTCGACGCGCAGGATTTCCAGGATATCGAAACGCCGATTCTGACCAAGGCTACGCCTGAGGGCGCGCGCGACTATTTGGTGCCGAGCCGCGTCAATCCTGGCCAGTTCTATGCGTTGCCGCAATCGCCGCAGCTCTTCAAGCAGATCCTGATGATGGCCGGTATGGATCGCTACTATCAGATCGCGCGTTGCTTCCGAGATGAGGATTTACGCGCCGATCGGCAGCCGGAGTTTACCCAGCTCGATATTGAAATGGCGTTCGTACGCGAGCACGACGTGCAGGATCGTGTCGAGGATCTGATCCGCCACGTGTTCCGCACGGTCGTTGGCGTGGAGCTCGAGAACCCGTTCCCGCGTATGCCGTATTCCGAAGCGATGCAACGCTTTGGTTCGGACAAACCGGATCTGCGTATCGCACTGGAACTGGTCGACGTTGCAGATTACGTCAAGACCAGCGACTTCAAGGTGTTCAGCGGCCCGGCCAACGATTCGGGTGGTCGCGTTGCTGCATTGCTCGTGCCGGGTGCCGCGACGCTCACGAGAAAGCAAATCGACGACTATGGCCCGTATGTGGCGCGCTACGGCGCCAAGGGCCTGGCTTGGATTCGTATTGACGATCTCGCGAAGGGTCGCGAGGGCATGACCAGCCCGATCACCAAGTTCCTAAGCGATGACGCCCTTAACGGCATCGTCGCCGCTACCGGCGCGACCAGTGGCGACATCATCTTCTTCGGCGCCGGCCCATACAAAATCGTCTCCGAATTCATGGGTGCGCTGCGCCTGGCCGTGGGCCGTGACATGAAACTCGTGCAGGACGGATGGCGGCCGTTGTGGGTGGTCGACTTCCCAATGTTCGAGTTCGACGCTGGCGAAAATCGCTGGATGAGCCTGCACCATCCGTTCACCGCGCCGTCCATCGACGATGTCGCCACGCTCAAAGCGAATCCCGGTGACGCGCTGTCGCGCGGCTACGATATGGTGCTCAACGGCAACGAAATCGGCGGCGGCTCGATCCGTATCCACCGTCCCGAATTGCAGTCTGCGGTGTTCGACCTTCTCGGCATCGAAGCGGATGAGGCGCAAGTCAAATTCGGCTTCCTCTTGGAAGCCCTGCGCTACGGCTGTCCACCACACGGCGGCATCGCTTTTGGCATCGACCGCATCGCCACGCTGATGTGCGGCGTCGACTCCATCCGCGAAGTGATCGCTTTTCCAAAAACTGCCAGCGCGCAATGCCCGCTCACTGAAGCGCCATCCGAGGTCCCGGAGAAGCAGCTGCAGGAACTCAGCGTGCGCGTCGTCCGTAAAGAGAAATGATCAATTCGGGCCAAATCGCCCGATGCACACGCCGAAACGACGTTTGATATGTCAACTTCGCGTCTCATTCCCGGTCTGCTGACGGGTCGAGTCGAGAATGGGGTTCGGGTGAGAGCGTTTGGGCTAGGTTTGCTGATGTTGTTGCCGCCGGTGGCGCTCGCCGCCGAACGCGCTGAAACGCCTGAGCTGGCGGTCACGTTGGTGGCGGAAACAGGTTTGGTGCGCGACACGCCGGCCGTTCGTGGTCAGCCTCTGTGGCTGGGCGTGCTACTGGAGCACGCTCCGGAGTGGCATACCTACTGGGTGAACCCCGGCGACTCGGGGTTGCCGACCAAACTCACATGGTCGTTACCCGATGGCGTGACGGCGACAGGGATTGCGTGGCCTCATCCAGAGCGTTTTGAGTTATCGGGTCTCTACAATTTCGGCTACCACGAGCGCCAGTTGCTACCAATCGAGCTGGCGGTGCCCGCCAGCTATGCAGCAGCGAGTTTGCCGGTATCGCTGAAGATCGATTGGTTGGTGTGTAAAGAGGAGTGCATTCCCGGATCGGCGACGCTCGCATTGTCGGTGCCGGTTGTGCCGAGCGTCGAGCCCGGTCCGCACGCCGCCGACTTTGCCGCTGCTAAAGCGCGCTGGCCGTCGGCCAGTGCAGGGACGGCCAACGCGCAGATCGCATCCGATGCTGTGACGATTGAGGCGGAACTTCCGGATGACTTTGTCGCCGATGAACCGTTCGATCTGTTCCCGGTACAAACAGAGATTTTGGCTAACGTGCCGGGCACTGCCAATGCGGGCAATGGCGTTTTGCGTTGGATCGCGCCGCGAAGCGACTACTTCCAAAATGCGCCAGAGCGGATGAGTCTGGTGGTTACGCAGGGCAAACCGCCCCAGTCGCGCTCCTGGCAAATCGAGGCGGACGTGGTGGACCTGGCATCCGGCGCGACAGCGGCGCGGGGTACAACCGCCACATCGTCGAGCACTTCATCGGGCGAGGCGTCTCTGGGTCTCGGCACGGCCTTGCTGTTCGCGCTGCTCGGCGGCGCAGTGTTGAATTTGATGCCGTGCGTTTTTCCGGTGTTAGCGCTGAAAGCGCTGAGCCTGCAAGGCGGCGCGCATCCGCGTCATGGCCTGTTTTACACGTTGGGCGTGGTGTTGAGTTTTCTCTCGCTGGCCGGGGTGTTGCTGGCTTTGCGGGCTTCCGGCGAGGCCCTTGGTTGGGGATTCCAGTTGCAAGAGCCGTGGCTGGTGGCGCTATTGGCGTATTTGTTTTTCGCCATGGGCCTGAGCTTGTCGGGCGTCTTCACCCTAGGCGAGCGTTGGATGGGCATCGGTCAATCATTGACCGATGGCGAAAGCGATCGGGCAGCGTTCTTTACCGGTGTACTTGCGGCAGTCGTTGCCAGCCCCTGTACTGCGCCGCTGATGGCCGCAGCGCTCGGATATGCGTTGACCCAATCGGTACCTGTCTCGATGGCCATTTTCGGCGCTCTTGGATTCGGTCTTGCACTGCCGTACCTGGCCCTCACACTGAGCCCAGCGCTGGCAGCTCGCCTGCCGCGGCCTGGCCCATGGATGGATCGATTCAAGCATTTCCTGGCGTTCCCGCTTTACCTGAGTGCTGTGTGGTTGCTGTGGGTGTTCGGCGAACAGCAAGGTGCGATGGCGATGGGTCAGGTGCTCGTCGGCGCGGTGGCGTTGGCGATGGCGCTATGGTTGTTTGGATTGCCAGACAGTGGACGGATCTCGGTAGCCCTGGCCTTGATGTCGCTCAGCGCCGGTGGCTATGTATTATCGCGCGCGATCGCGCACGAGCCCGCCGTTGCTGTTTCGTCATCGACCAGCGTTGCGTTCGATTCAGAGGAACTGCAGGTTCGCGTGGCGAATGGCGAGCCGGTGCTCGTGAATATGACTGCCGCGTGGTGCATCACGTGTCTTGCAAACGAACGCGTTGCGCTCAGTAGCGACGAAGTGCAAGCAGCGATACGCGCCAAAGGCGTGACCTATGTCAAAGGTGACTGGACGCGCCGAGACGAGGCTATCACGCGCTATCTGGCGCAATTTGAGCGTACTGGTGTGCCACTGTATGTGCTCTATCCTGGGGGCAATCGTGCCCCGCAAATTCTGCCGCAATTGCTGACGCCAGACATTGTGCTCGATGCATTGGCGACAGTCGACCCAGCCCGCCGCAACCCCTGATGCGGCATTCGTTACGGAGAGATGTCATGATGAAATCTGTGTTGTCGTCCTTACTCGCCCTCGCCGTGTCTGGCAGTGCGATTGCCGCTACGGTGGGACAGCCGGCACCCGGCTTTACACTCACCGACTCCAATGGCAAGACCCACAGCCTGGCGGACTTCAAAGGTAAGACCGTTGTTCTGGAATGGACTAATCACGAGTGTCCGTTTGTCGTCAAGCATTACGGCGCTAAAAACATGCAGCAACAACAGGCGTCGGCGACAGCCAATGACGTCGTATGGCTCAGCATTAACTCGGGAGCTCCAGGCAAACAAGGCCATGTGGACGGCGCTGGCGCCAATCAAGTCATGAGCGAGAATGGCCATAAGAATTCTGCTTACTTGATCGATGCCGATGGCACTGTTGGCAAGGCCTACGGCGCCAAGACCACTCCGCATATGTACGTTATCGATGCCAATGGCACGCTCGCGTACAACGGAGCGATCGACTCAATCCCGAGCGCCGATCAAGCCGACATCCCGAAGGCAACGCAGTACGTCACACGCGCGATCGGTGAAATCGATGCCGGTAAACCCGTCAGCGTCGCAAGCACGCAGCCGTACGGGTGTAGCGTCAAGTACTAACGAGGCTTGGTCTCAGACCGACCCGCCCTGCTCGCTAACAACCAGCATATCTCCACAACCCCGCCGAGCGCTTGCGCTCGGCGTTCCTTGACTCAAAGGGGATTCAAAAGTCAAAGTTGCTCCGAGAAAATTTGGCTCAAATGCCAAGATGCAGCCGTGATGTGCCGTTGTGCAGCCCTGATGAGCGGCGGCAGCGCTACTCGACTCGTCACGCCTCCCCTGATGCAAGCGCATTGATCGCCGCCGTGGCGAGCGAAGTCCTGTTTGCACGCGCAGCTGATTTCCTGAACAAACACTGTCGTGTCTCAGACCCTGAGACGAAATTGATTGACAGCCATCATTTCCCAGTTATGATGCGCGGCTCACCTGACGAGATGTTGGGTTGGTTGGAAAGGCGGAAGAGATGGTGTGGGCACTGAGGTGCTGATGCTGTTGAAGCTGCGGGT
>JALHMH010000004.1 GCA_022844165.1 Lysobacterales bacterium | reverse complement strand
CGTTCGGAACGACCAAAATCGAGCTAAAATCACCCCTGACGTTCGAGCCCGTTTGCACCACACGAAGTGGCTCGATTCACCCGCTCATCGGGTGGCTCGATTCAGGTGCTCAGTGACACTACGAGCACCGCAAGCCAATGATCGCCTCGCGCATTGTTCAACTGGCGAGCATTTTTGCGGTCGATGTCTACAGCTACGCGGTGATGAGCAACCACCTGCACGTGGTGCTGTCGATTGAGCCGGCCGCCTCGCGCGACTGGTCTGACGAGGAAATTGCCCACCGTTGGGTGCAATTGTTCCCGGCGCGCGAGGCGGAGCAGAGCACGGCGAAAATCAGAGCGCTGTGTGCAGACAAAGTCGCACTTAAGGTTCGCCGCGATCGGCTCACGAATCTTTCGTGGTTTATGCGCTGTCTTGACGAGCACATCGCGCGCAAGGCGAACGCAGAAGATGACGTGACGGGGCGGTTCTGGGAAGGCCGATTCAAATCTCAGTTGCTTGACGACGAAGCCGCGCTCGCCGCGGCGATGGCGTACGTCGACCTCAATCCGGTTCGCGCAGGGATCGCCGACAGCATCGAGAGCAGCGATCACACCAGCGTCCAGGTGCGCGCCGAGGAACTACGCAAAGATCCCGGCAAAGCGGATGAGCCGATCCAACCCATTGCCGGCGTTCGGCTTGGTTTGTTGAAAGACCAAGCCTTCGCCAGACTGGCGATGAGCAATCGCCAGTACATTGAGCTGGTCGACTACACTGGCCGCCAACTCAGACCCGGCAAACGCGGCAAGATCGACGAGCGTGAGCCGACGGCACTGAGCAAGCTTGGCCTCAACACCAACTACTGGACCGCGCATGTCAAAGGCGTCGGCTCTGGATATTGGCGCTTCGTTGCCAGCGTTGAAGCACTCGAGGCCAAGGCCGCGCAGTGGAAACGGCAGTGGTTCAAAGGTATCGGCTATGCCAGGAGCCTCGTGACCGGCTGAGAGACTCACATGGGATTCTTGGCGCCGCTGGCGTCTGGCGGCGTTGGTCGCACGCCGAAAATCATCCCGGTTCGAATCTTGTGTCCAGACGTCTAGACGTTTGAACGTCTAATAGGTTCGCATGAAGAGACAGAAACTGGATGTCCGCGTTTGTTTTTCCTGCCTCCAAAATCTCGCGCGCCTCGTTACACGCGGTTGATCCCCGCGCGTGCGGGGAACGCCAACACAGTTGGCTATGGGATCACGTCAGAGCCGGTTGATCCCCGCGCGTGCGGGGAACGCGCAAACGAGGTAGCGCTTAGCCGCGCCATCATCGGTTGATCCCCGCGCGTGCGGGGAACGCCAGTTCGATGACATAGCTGGTTAGTTCGCGCGCGGTTGATCCCCGCGCGTGCGGGGAACGCGCCCGCAGTTTGAGATTACGGCGCTCATGCTGCGGTTGATCCCCGCGCGTGCGGGGAACGCGGCATTAATAGATTTGTGCTCGAAAACCACATCGGTTGATCCCCGCGCGTGCGGGGAACGGCGTCGACGATGAGGACATTCACCCGTGAGCATCGGTTGATCCCCGCGCGTGCGGGGAACGCTTGGAAATCTGAATGTCTGGCGTGGTACGAATCGGTTGATCCCCGCGCGTGCGGGGAACGCTCGGTCCCGCAACAACGCGACAACTTCGGACGCGGTTGATCCCCGCGCGTGCGGGGAACGCCATCATAACGCCAAGCGCAATTCATCTATCAACGGTTGATCCCCGCGCGTGCGGGGAACGCCGATGCGACGAACGGCGCGAACGTTTTCATGCCGGTTGATCCCCGCGCGTGCGGGGAACGCCAAATCGACAAGCATGGTGCAGAATATCTCAACGGTTGATCCCCGCGCGTGCGGGGAACGCCTCCGCCTACCCCGCCCCCTATCGGTCTCGGACGGTTGATCCCCGCGCGTGCGGGGAACGCCAGTCATGAACATTCACTGCCTTTGTTATGCGCGGTTGATCCCCGCGCGTGCGGGGAACGCCGGCGGGCGGCTACGATCACCAACAACCCGGCCGGTTGATCCCCGCGCGTGCGGGGAACGCGCGACGTGGCGGTATCGCGGATGCGTTGGCGGCCGGTTGATCCCCGCGCGTGCGGGGAACGCTTCGCCGACGACGGCTCGGACTTTTTGAGACACGGTTGATCCCCGCGCGTGCGGGGAACGCTGGTAGTGAAGTTACAACGCATGCCGCAACAACGGTTGATCCCCGCGCGTGCGGGGAACGCCATTGTTGGTTGTTCCAGATTTCGAAGTCGGTCGGTTGATCCCCGCGCGTGCGGGGAACGCTCCCATGTCGTTGGTTTTTGCCAGCTCATTACCGGTTGATCCCCGCGCGTGCGGGGAACGCTCGTACAGTTGCCCCGTGGTGTCGTTGGGATACGGTTGATCCCCGCGCGTGCGGGGAACGCTAACGCCATGCTGCCAGCCGCCCACGGCACAACGGTTGATCCCCGCGCGTGCGGGGAACGCGACAACTATCAGAGCGTCAAATATGACCTTCGCGGTTGATCCCCGCGCGTGCGGGGAACGCCTAGCCCGTTCCGAACGCTGTTGCAAGTAGCGCGGTTGATCCCCGCGCGTGCGGGGAACGCAAATACTGCCTACGGATCGGGCCAAGCATTTCCGGTTGATCCCCGCGCGTGCGGGGAACGCTCGGTCGCGTTTTCCTGCGACTCTTCCAAGAACGGTTGATCCCCGCGCGTGCGGGGAACGCTCCGTTAACGCGTCCTCGGTCGATCGAATCAACGGTTGATCCCCGCGCGTGCGGGGAACGCCGGCCTCTACGTAGCAAACGATGATGGGTTTTCGGTTGATCCCCGCGCGTGCGGGGAACGCGTCGCCGTACTGATAGCAAAGGAAAACGTCGTTCGGTTGATCCCCGCGCGTGCGGGGAACGCCATATGAAGTCGATTTCAGAGCCCTGAAATAGCGGTTGATCCCCGCGCGTGCGGGGAACGCTAGCGTGTTCAACACCACCACGTCGGGCGAACCGGTTGATCCCCGCGCGTGCGGGGAACGCGGCGGCGGGGCGCTGGCCGATAACCCCGAATCGCGGTTGATCCCCGCGCGTGCGGGGAACGCGGCACTACGTGCGCGATGTCCCCAGTTAAGGGCGGTTGATCCCCGCGCGTGCGGGGAACGCTATTCGGACCCGGCGCCCGGCGGTTGCGAAAACGGTTGATCCCCGCGCGTGCGGGGAACGCGCCAAACAATCAAGTGTTGTATGCACTCTGTGCGGTTGATCCCCGCGCGTGCGGGGAACGCTCGCGTAGTTCACCGGTCTGCTCTTGAACGATCGGTTGATCCCCGCGCGTGCGGGGAACGCGCAAGCCTGACGCACCGCCCAGCATGGCCGACCGGTTGATCCCCGCGCGTGCGGGGAACGCTGCGTTTGTCTAACTAGTCAGAGCCGTGATATCGGTTGATCCCCGCGCGTGCGGGGAACGCTTTTTGACACCGAGCCGGCGTTTTCTTTTGTGCGGTTGATCCCCGCGCGTGCGGGGAACGCATATCGCTTGGTGCGCTATCTGACAGGCAAAGCGGTTGATCCCCGCGCGTGCGGGGAACGCGGCTGTGAGGCCGCTGCGCTCGTTTACGCCATCGGTTGATCCCCGCGCGTGCGGGGAACGCCCCATCGCCCAACACCACCACGTCGGGCGAACCGGTTGATCCCCGCGCGTGCGGGGAACGCTTCTCGCGTTGCAGGCGCGCCAGTTCGCGCAGCGGTTGATCCCCGCGCGTGCGGGGAACGCACGGCGCCGAGTTCACGACAGAGGCTGCGTGCCGGTTGATCCCCGCGCGTGCGGGGAACGCACTAAATGTATCCGTTTGATTTTCAAAGAACAATCAGCGCGGTGAAATTCTACCAACCTGAACGGGCGTCTCGCCCTCCGTCTTGGGCGGCTGAAAGGCGACGAGTTGCAACCCTAACCAATCCACTGGAACCCGGCGGTTGGTACCGATGGTTTGCACCCGATAGCCTTGCTCGTTGGTGGCATTGAAGGCCATCAGGGCGCTGCCTTCGCCAAGACCCGCCTCAACTTCTTCCCAAATGCGCTCGCGCAAACGTTTGCCGGCCCGGCCAACATATACGCCGGCTCGAACTTCCAGCAAACGAACCCCTAATCGTCCGCGCAGGCGCGGCGTGACGTTTTCAACTACGATGACCAACATCGCCCGTCTGCTCCGGATCTTCGAACGCCGGACCTACCACGCCCGGCGCCTTCTCTGCGATAAGATCGCCGGCTGCAAGCATCTCTTCAATGCCGGGAATGATCCGATTCAGTAACTTCTTTTCGCGAAAAATATCGCGACAAGCGCGCCTCACTTCGCGTTCTGCCATGCGCAAGTCGTTCCGTTTCGCTTTAGTGAGCTTAGCCGCCACCGAGAATGCTGCTGGAACAACGGTATCGAACTTATAGACGTCGGCAACATCGTAAACGAACGACAGTGGTTTGCCGGTGTGAATAAAGCCGATTGCCGGCGCGTAACCGGCCGCAAGCACCGCCGCTTCGCTCACGCCATAGAGGCATGCGGTCGCGGCCGATACACAGTGGTTAACGAGATCGCCCGAAGACCAGTCGTTGGGGTCATAGTCCCTGGCCTTCCAGCGTATTCCGAATCGCGCCGCCAGCGTTCGATATAGCGTGCGTACACGAGCACCCTCGATCCCGCGTAATTGCTCGACGGATCGTCGCTCGGGCGCCGCTTGTCCGAACCGCATTGCGTACATTTTGCGGACGACCTTGAGTCGCGCCGTTTCGTCCAGCGCCAAACGGGCCTGGAGCAACAATCGATCGGCTCGCGCTCCACCGGGTTGGCCGCTGGCATAAAGTCGAACGCCCGCTTCACCCACCCAGACCAGCAGCGTGCCCGCGCGTGCAGCGAGCGCAACGGCGGCGTGCGATACACGCGTGCCGGGTTCGAGGAAAATGCAGGTAATGGCGCCGACAGGGATGACGGTACGCACGCCACCGTCGTCGACCATCACAAAGCTGCCGTCGATGACATCTAGTCGCCCGTATTCGACCCAGACGGCGCTGACGCGATCCTTGATCGGCGTCGGCGTCAGTTCGGGCAGTTGCGCATCCATACGTCAGGTCTCTGGGCGCACGAGCAGCAAGCCGAGCCCAAAGGCTTTGCCATGACCAATACCACTTCGCAGGCACGCCGTCATGCGGTCTGGATCGGTCACTTCAACCCGCCCACCGAAATCCGCGCAACCCAGCGTCACTTTGCGGTCGGTACCGTCCTGGCGGGCTGTGCTGTGCATCACCTCGTAACGGCTGATCGCACATTGAAGGCTGCCTCTTTCCTCGACAACTTTGAAACCTGCTGCAGCTCCTCGATCTGCGAACCACTGCGGCAGACGTTCGTGCAACAGTCGCTGGCGTTCGGCTGCCCGATTTTCTGCCGGGACCTGATGAAGAAGCGACATCACCAGATCCTGTCGCTTACCACGCTGAGCGCCGGGTCGGCGTTCGCTCCGGGTTGGATTGAGTCGCGCCTGAAAAGCCAGGACTTGGCCGCGCCTTAACACTGGAACAAACAACTTGCTTTGGACCTGCCAACGCGCACTCGGTACGGACGGCGGCTCATCGCTGAGCAACAAAAACTTCGGCACGCGAGAATCCAGCACTTGGCGAAACAGAAAAGGCTGAGGTGTACCGGGGGCCTTCGTAAACAGCGTCCATAGCGTCTGATGCTGCAGGTATGGCGCCACCAACATGCGATTGGCAAGTCCATGGTCATCGCGACTCTGTGGCGAGAAGATCACTTGGCTGAGATAGCTCATGTGCTGCTCCTTTGCGAATTGGCCTGCGCGCGCCAGTGCTTACGAGGGGCAAATAGTCGCCGAGCGGTATCGATCGGTTCATCCCATCGAATGTGCTCGCGCTTGCCATCCAGGGGGCCGGTGGGGAGGTCGGCGTCAATCCAATGCACCGAGGACTTTGGCGATAGCCAGAGACTCTCCGGATATCTGTGCGCTCGGCCGGGAGTGGTGACGTTTTTATCGAGCAGCGCGCTTTCTGCCTGCACATCAGCCTCCAACGCTGCGAGCCAATGCTCGGCCGCGACTCTTCTTGGCGCCATCGGCCATGCGAGCGGACAGCTCTTTCGCCCCAGATACAATACGAACTGTGGACGCAGGAAGGCCGCATGCAGTTTGTCCAGTCGCACTGGGGCGGTCGCTTGAATGCCGACGATGGCTGCATAGGTCGAATAGTAGTAGCGATCCGACAGAACCGTGTTGAGATCGTCTTTGGGAACCGACAGCTCGTCTTTGCGCGTGCGCCTGGGCCGGCCTTTAAGTGCCGGCTCCGGCGGTGCCTGGGCAGTGTGGTAATCGCGGAGTAATTGCGAAGAGGTCGACACACGAGCCGCAAAACGAAGTTGGCTTCCCAACGCGCGTTGCTCGTCGACCTGGTCGCGTCGCAAACCTAAAGCCGCGGCGCACAGTCCCAGCAAAGCGCTGCGCGTTGGCTCGCGCTCGGTCTGCCGAATTCCGCCCGGAGCGATGCCGCCAAAGCTCGCCATGCCACCGACGAGGCGGATCATTAGCCAGTCCATATCGGATTACTCCAAGCCGCTAGCGGCGAAGACGCAGAGCTCTTTGAGGCTGCCTTCGGCGAGCGATTGGGCCCGAAAAGCTCCGTCAGTGGCGTTAAACGCAAATCGCTCTCCGTCGAAGCCGTAGACGCGATCCAGCCGATCGACCAGTGATGACATGCGATTGACCGCTTCGTCCAACATATCCACCGCTTTGTCGCGACTATCGTTGTTGTCGTCAGCTACCGGCTTCAAGAAAGCGGCGATCAACTGCCGAGGCTGCTCGTCGCTCAATTCGGCGAGCCCAAAACTGGCGCGGGCGCGGCTGGCGAAGCTGTTCTGCTTACCGGTGGGCGCCACCGTGCTCATGCACTCGGCAAGCGCTGCAATCGTTTGGGCCGCGAGCGCAGCATCGCCGCCGAGGTTATCGAGCAACAGTTGTCGATCGATGCAAGCGTAGAGATAGAACACGCCAGCTCCGAAACCTAGGTCGCCGATGTGGCCAGAACCAGTCTCTTCGGAAGGATTGAAATCGTCTACGGCGGAGAAATAGTCGTCTTCGATCGCTGCACGATGGACCGTCACCGCATGCGCGATTTGAGCCGCCGCTTCGACGTTGAACTTTGGCCGATCGCTTGCGCCTGCGTTGTCTTTGTCGGAGGTCAGCATGCGACCGAACAGGGCAAGATCCGCTGTGGCGTTGCCCTTCCGAAGCAGTTTCAACTGCTCATCGTTGGGGGCGACCTTATCTTTCGCTAACTGATCGGCGAGCGCGTCAACAGCTGACATCTCTTCAGCCGAAACGAAAACCAGTGTCTCCACGAGATTGGGGCGACCCTCTTCTTTGCTGAGCTTGCCAAACGCTTGAGCGATTTTCTTGGACCACTCCATGGCGCGCTTTTCATCCAGTCCGCCTTTGAGCATCCGGTTCAACGCCTGCTCGCCAATGCGCTTGGTACGCTTGCCAACATGACCCGCAAGCGCCGACTGGAACAACTCACTGGTGCGCCAGGCGCGCTTGAGGCTTTGCGATGAAACACGTAATCGCTGCGCGTTGCCGAGCATCGCGGTCTTGGGTTGCCCAAGATCGTCGCGATTCAAGTTGGCGGGGCCGTAGGCGGTGAGTAAGTGAATTTGCAGGAATCGGGCGTTCATTGGGTGGCTCCTTGATCGGACATCGATGGGTCGTTAGTGGCTTTTTCAACAGAGAAATCCAAACTGCCAAAGTAGGCGTGTGCGAACTTTCGGGCTTGCAATGGATCGTTGAGCTGCAGGTAGGCTTCGACGACGCTGACCGGGTGAACCTCATCCAGCATTGCCAGCGCGCGGCGCGTTTGCCTCAAGCGGTCTTCACCGGGCCGAGCATTCATCAGCCGCCGGAATCGAAGCCCGGACATTCGGCGCGTCTTTTCGTCGCTGCCGCCGAGCAGTGTTCCAAGGTGTGTGCGCTTGGCCTTGTCCGACACGCTGCGCTGAGCGATCAGAATCAAGCACTCCTCGGGAAGCGTTGAGCCGGGATGCAGATGAAGCTCTTCGCGCATTGCCTCCATCATCGACTTACTTTCGCCGATGCCAAATGCATCGTCGGGCCTCTCTGCGCGGCGCAGAATCGAACGCAAGCGGCCATCGTTCTCAATCGCGGCAATGGCCCTCGCCACGGCAGCAAACGTCTTCGGTTTCATGCAGCCTCCTTTACCTTCCTGGGTTTCTTTGCTGCCTGCGGCGACGGATCGATACCCATCGCCTTCGGTACTTCGCTGTTGAGATCGAGAATCAGTTGTCGATGCGCCTTGGCGATGCGCTGCATCACCTTCAACGACTCGCCGCGTACATCGCCGGCTTCGGCGTGAGCCTCGAAACAACGAATCGCCTGATGCTTCAGGCCGCGTTGCCATTGCGCCTTGAGATTGTTGCGCTCGGCAGTTGCTGCCTCGGTCGCAGCTAGTTGCGGCGCAAACTTCTCAACCGTATCGAAGAACGGGTTTGTGGTCGCAGCGATGAATTCCGATTCGGCAACCAGTGTTTCACCCTTCTTGCCTTCATCGGTCCAAGCTCTGCGCAGTGCCCGCGAAAGCGCTTTACGTGCTGCCGCCGCCGCGTCGACCAACTTCTGAGCAGAGCCGAGCAAATCGGCGCGTACCGTTTCCGGGTACCCAACCAGAGCGGGCACCGGAGCTTCATGCCAGTCTTCGCACTTCATGTTGTCCATCTTGTAGCCGAAGGCCCAGGTAGCCATCTGATGCCTGGCGCCAAGCCAGCGCTCGATGCTTCTTCGATACGCCTTTTCCATAATCAACGGTGCTCGATGGCCGTCATGAGAGCGCTGGCTGGCAGGCCAATCGAGGTACGTGAATCCCGACTCGGTCAAGTGTTGTGGAAGAAAGTCGCCCTTAAATTCGTAGTACGGCGACAGCGGGTGGCGAAAATGTTGGCTCAGGTAGTTCGCGCCAAGATTCTGAGTTCGGTAGCTGGTTACACCCGGACCTCTCTCGCGGGTGAAAGAGCAAGTAACATCCTCGACGAAATCGAGGCGCACACGGCGCGGCGTTGCGAAGTAGCACAGCAGCAATTTTTCTCGCTCCGACAACTTGCCATGCAACTTGCTGAGGGTCGTCAACGCATCACGCCCACCTTCGCTGGTGATGCACGGCGCAGTCCATGGCAGGCAAACTGACGCCCTCGCGCTGCCAGAGATCGGCATCACATTTGCCCAGATCTTTTGCCACAGCGGGACCGGTTGGTCGGCAACTGATGGCGGCCACCACAGGTAGCTCACTGGGCCGCCACCGCGAAGCGATGTGCGATAGCCGGTGCCCCCGGCTGGGGCGTTGATCTGCAAGCAGATTAACGCCTGAGCCGCGACACTCAGACTCATCGGCATACTAATCTGGCGCTTGATAAACAGATCGCCGTTATTCTTCAGCGTGTTTCCGCCCGGCGCGTCGATGAGCAGCGATGCAAGGTCCAGCGGCTCGACGTCGACTGCGAGGTCCTGCATCACGCGAGCGCCGCCATTGTCGAACTCGAAATGTTTGGACCACGCACGCAGTTCTGTTGAGGGAAAAGCCGAGCGGCCGACAAGGACGTCTTCGTAGTCATCGCTGTCGGCAGGCGCGACGACTTGAAACAGGCCAATCAAAAACTGCGCGAGTGCCCCATTAAAGTCGGCGCGAACTGCGGCAAGTTCGACGATGTCGGATCGATTCGGCAGATCGATCGGCGCGACAGAAAACGTCCGGCCAGCCGTGTCGCGGATCGGAAGCCAGGGATCAAGAATCAGGTTCAATTGATGTTGCTCCTTTGCCAATGTTCGAGAGTCATTTGTTTCGCATCAAACCGGTCTCGGCGCTGTAGCGAAGCCGCATGCTCAGTGCCGGGGCGGATTTCCATTCGGTTCCATCCGTCACCAACGGCAGGATCCATCGGTACTTGAGCGCGGGCGTTTGTACCCGGAGATCATCGATGGCGCGCGCCAGTTGAGCATCACCGATCACCAGCGCTTGACCGCCATTCCAGTGGTGCGGAATCCGAATGGCAGACATCGCCCAAGCGTCGTCGCCCTTGGCCCACGGCACGACCGTCTGGCCATCGATTTTGGCGAGCACCGCCTCAATCGAGTCGCCCAAGCGCGTGCCAATACGTTCCTGATCACTCCAGTCGCCAGTCGAGACATAACCTTGGCGAAAACCGATGACCGCGCTCGCAGCGGTTTGCTGATGCCCGGTTTTCGCCCCATCTGCTTGATCTGATGAGCGCTGTAGCGATGCGGGAATGTCGGCATCGCTGTCGTAAACGCGATCGACTAGCCGGCGAAAATCGATAGGAAGGTCCATCCCCTCGGCGATCGCATGAGCGGCGAGCCAGAGTCGGCCGTGATCGTGGTAAACGTAGGCTGCACCGCGCGAAAAACGCCGATACCAATTGCTCTCTGGTGGTCTGTCGATTCGCGGACCGAACACCACCAATCGAACATCGCCGCGCGCGTCGTCTGCCGTCGATTCGCTATCGATGGTGCCGCCGCCGGCGTCCCGTACATGCCGGCGCAGACGTCCCTGACGCTGCAGCAACTCGTCGATTGGCGCGTGATCGGAGATCATCTCATCCGCATCCAGATCCAGCGATTGCGACAGCACTTGCGTTGCAATGATCAATCGACATGAGCGCGTGATTGCGTTCGATCGACGTCCGAGATCGTCGAGAACGCGGCTTTGAATTCGCAGTCGATCGACCAGTGCGTAGCGCGAATGAAACAACGTACAACGCTCTCCCATGCGCTCCCGAAAGTACTCATAGGCCTCCACCGCATCGGCCACGGTGTTGCGAACCCAGACCACTGCCTTCCCACGCGCCAGCCATTGCTCAATGCGCTGGCGGACGTCGGAAAGATCGCAGACATAGTCGACCGCGATGCGTCGGCAACTCAACGGCGATGTTCCGAGCGGCCTGAGGTCCGGTGTTTGGTCTGCGCGTAAGTGCGTCAACAACGGGTAAGGCGCCGGTGCTGGCAGCCGAATCTCGCGGTCTTCGCTCGCGACGCCCGATGAGAAGGCCGAAATCAACTCGTCCCGCGTTCTTGCGCTTAGTGTTGCCGACAAGAGGATCGCTGACCCGCCAAGCGCAGCATGCGCGCGCAGCAGCGTTGCCAGCGTCTCGGTCATATACGCATCGTAGGAATGCACCTCATCAACGATGAGAACCTTCCGCTGCAGGCCAAAAAGCCGCATTGCCTGGTGCGGCGTACGCAACACGGCGAGCAAGCACTGGTCGACTGTGCCGGCGCCGAGCTGTGCGAGCAAAGAGCGCTTGCTACCCCGCGCAAGCCATGCGCTAACGGTAAAGGAAGCCGTGTCCGCCTCACCCAAAATTGCATCCGGCGCGAGTTTCTTTTCACGCATCGCCTGGAACCAAGGATGCTGATCGCGCGCCGAGTGGCTGAGCACGTAGCTGACGAGATTGGGCTCTTCGAACATCGCGCGCATCAAGATCGCAACGCGCGAAAACATTTGGTCGGCAGTCGCTTGAGTTGGCAGTGCGAAATAGAAGCCGTCGGCCGAACCCATGGCCATCAGTCGAGCGCACAGAATCAGCGCCGCTTCGGTTTTCCCGGATCCCGTTGCGTCTTCAAGTACCAACAACTGCGGACCGGTGTCGAGCGGCTGCACTTCTGCCTGCTTCTGTGCAGGTCGCAACGCCCGGCTGGCGAGGCTACCTAGCAACTGATGCGCTCCACCGAATGCCCGAACGCTCTGACTGACAACACCGCTCCTATCGACTGCACACGCAGCACAGTCGACTGCGTATTGCCAATAGCTATCGACGTTTGGGAATTCGCTGGCGGGCTGGTATCGGAACCAATCCGTGTTTGATCCAATCCAATCGCAGAGCATCGTCAGGCCTGCGAGCGACCACGTGATCTGTTTGTTCTTCGCACTGCTTACTGCGAACGAACATCCCTTAGCCAGAAGAAGCTCAGCGCAAAGCACCGTGAACTCCAGCGCGGACTGCTGACTACGCATAAACATGGCGTCGCTGAGATTTCCTCGATCACTTGGCGGCTGCCCGTGGTGACCGAAGGAGGCGGTCAGCAACTCCTCAATGCGTTGCGGCCGCAGGTCCGGACAATACTTGCCAAGCAACTCCAGAAAATCCTGCTGTTTCTCCCTCCAGAGCATCAGTGCCACTTCGTCATGATGCGCCGAACTTCGAGCTGCCTCGGACGTGGATCCAAGACGCTGGGCAACCTCCGGACACTTCCATTGGAAGTTATCCGCAAACTTGCCCAAGTCGTGGATTGCGATCAGGAAGCTGAGCACACGCTTCGTTTCGTCCGGCGCAAGCCCAAAGGCGGCGGCGAACCACCCGAGCATCCTTGGCGTTTGGTCGAGGTATGCCCAGGCAACGGCAGCAACATCAAGCGAGTGAAACGCCAGGGGGTGAAAATCCGGACCAGTTTCGACCGGCTTGGCTTTTCCCCAGTAACTGAGAATGCTGCCTGGCCAGCTGCGACTGCTCAATTGGCTCTCCGCCAGTGAAATGGACACAGCATCAGGACGCTCCTCGGTGCCACGTCCTGGATCCGTCGGTGTCGTTCACGGTGCGGCAGTCGGGCAGCAAGGTACCAACCGAACTGTGTCGTGCCCTTGCAACGAGATGCGCGATGCTTTCGAACTGGTTCCGACGCGTCGACATCTGCTCTTGCGACCCGTGTTCGATCCGAGTGCTGCGATCCTGGCAGCAATTCGGCCAATCTGAAATAGTCGCTTTCTCGCAAATTCTGACAGGCGTTTCATTCGATGGCTGCATCTCGCCAAAAGGCGATCACGGGGGGACTTGAGTTCAACGCCTCGGCGATGGACGCCGTATGTGCACGACGCGGTCAATCCGCTCCCTGGTCAGGTTTGAATCGATCGCGCGAGCCTTTCGTTACACCAATGCTCGTCGCGTGAGAATTTCTCAGATTGTGCTGAGATAGACTGGGAAACTGGACTGCCAAGGAAGCTGTCGATGCCAACCCTATCCAACGTGCTGGCAACAGCCTTGCCTTGGCCAATTCGCTCGCCACGGAGCGGCTCGAAGCGCCTGCTGTGTGCGCCGCGGCCTGGGTTGGACGGTACTCGCTCGTTTGCCTGTCCGCCGGTTGCTCCGCCCTGCCCTCGCCCGCTGGCCACGGCGATTCGGGCCGTTTCATGGCGGACAGGACCCTTTCCAAGGGGAATCGCACAAGGGCTGGCCGAACGCGGCCAGGTCGCCGCGGGTTGCATGGGCGTGGCGATCATCCCGGATCGATGACAAAGACGTCGCGATTGGCGACATAGTCGCTCAGCGTAGCCAACAATTTGCAAAGCTCGCAATATCGTCGATGGCATGCTACGCGTGCCTGGAGGAATATCCCGCAAATGGAAATCGAAGAACGCAAAGTCGATGTGCTGTCGCTGCAGCTCGGTATGTTTGTCAGCCGACTCGATCGACCGTGGACCGACACGCCGTTTCCGCTGCAAGGCTTCCGTTTGCAGGCACTGAGCGAAATCGAGCAGCTGCGCCGTTATTGCAGTTCTGTTTACATCGATCTGGTGAAGAGCACCAAACACGAACGGACCGTGCTGGAGAAGCTCGGCTACGGCGTGGTTGGCACTCAGCAAGACCTGCGGATGACCCATTACATCAACGATGTTCCGCCGGAAGACGAGCTGCCCAAAGCCACGGCTGCCTGGGAGAACGCCCGGCAGCTGGCAACGCGCTTCATCGACGATGTGCGCGTTGGCAAACGGCTGTCGGCGGACGAACTGGGCACTGCCATGGAGCCGATCGTCGCCAGCGTCATCCGCAGCGCCGATGCGTTCTTCTGGCTGGATACGTTGCGCCGCCGCGATGAGTACGCATACGCGCACTCGGTGAACTGCTGTGCGGTGGCCACCACGTTTGGACGACACCTGGGATTTCCGCGCGATGTGCTCATCGACTTGGCGAGCGGCGGCATGCTGATGGACATTGGCAAAGCGGCGCTGCCGGAGAGCCTGTTCAACCACAGCCGCACGCTGGCGGCTGACGAAATGTTGCAGGTGCGAACGCACGTCGAACTCAGTGTCAAGATGTTGGAAGATTCTGGCATCCACAACACTGCGGTTCGGGAGATGATTCTTCATCACCATGAAAGGCACGACGGCTCGGGTTACCCGAACGGCCTGTCGGGAACCAAGATCCCATTGTTGGGGCGTATGTTGGGACTGGTCGACACCTACGATGCCTTGTGCAGCGACCGCAAGCACCAGAAGGGCATGGCTCGCCACCATGTGCTGCAAGCGCTCTACCGCGAACGCGATCGGCTTTTCCAGGGTGAGCTGCTCGAACAGTTCTCGCAATGTCTGGGCGTTTACCCAACCGGTTCGCTGGTTGAGCTCTCATCGGGGGAAGTGGCGGTGGTCATGGCACAAAACCCTGCCCGTCGGTTGTTCCCTCGTGTGACGATACTGACGTATCCGGACAAGACCCTGGATCCCGCGTTCCGCCAAGTCGACCTGTGGCCGCTCGCCAATGCCATAAACCCGCACGAGCGCGTGCATATCGTGCGCGGACTGCCGGCCGGGGCCTATTCGATCGACACCACGACCCTGTTCCTGTGAGAAGCGCGAGCTACCAGGCGGCGCTCGAGGCGTGCGAAGGTCTTTGTACCGCCGGAAAAACGTCGGCGCTGCTTCTGGTCCATGTCCGACGCTATCGCCAGCTGACGGCTTTGCTCGGATTTCCCGTGGCCGACCACTTGCTGGACAACATCGCCGTTCGCATCCGCGAAACGTTGCGTCCCGGCGACATTGTGCTGCGAACAGGCGACAGCGATTTACTGGTGGTACTGCCGGACTTGATCAACGTTGCGCACGGGGAATTGGCCGCGCAGCGAATCGCGCGCGAATTTGAGCATCCTGTTGCGGTCGACGGGCGCTTGATGACGCCGCTTCTGTCGATGGGCCTGTGCGGCTTTCCCGATCATGGACAAACGCCACAGGCGTTGCTGCGTGGCGCCACGGCGGCAGTCGACCAGGCGATGGCGAATGGACGGCGCCTGGTGGTTGCCGGACCCTTCAATGACGATGCGCTGCTCGTCGACGAGTTGCGCGATGCGCTCAGCAATAACGAACTGACCGTGGCCTTTCAACCGCTCGTCCACCTTCGGGAACGTCGGATTGTGGCTGTGGAGGCCCTGGCGCGATGGCACTCGCCACAACGCGGCCCCATTGCGCCGCAACGTTTTGTCGAACTGGCCGAACAGACTGGCCTGGCGCTGGACCTGACGCGTTGGAGCATTAACGCAACGCTGCGCGAGTTTTCGCAACTGCGCGCCAGATCTCCGAACCTGCGTTGTGCGATCAACCTGTCGCCCAAAGTCTTTACACAGTCGGGCCTCGTCGAGCAGGTCTCGGCTGCGTTGCAAATCTGGGGCGTACCAGCGGAGTCGTTGACCCTTGAGGTGACGGAAACGGCAGTAATGGAAGACCCCGAATTCAGTGCGCTGGCGCTCAAACAACTCCATAGCACGGGCGTGCGTATCGCGATCGACGACTTCGGCCAGGGCAATTCGTCGTTTACGTACCTGCAGCACTTCCCCGCCAGCGAGCTGAAGATCGATCAGATCTTTGTGACCCCGATGGTTCGCGATCGGCGCACGGCGCAACTGGTGCGTGCGATGATCGATCTGGCGCATCACCTGGATATGGTTGCGGTCGCCGAAGGGGTTGAAGATGCGGCGGTATGCGACGCGTTGCTGGACATGCATTGCGATGCTGCGCAGGGTTACCACCTGGGCCGCCCTGTCGATCAGGCAACATTCGCCGCAACGTATTTTTGATCAACGGACGATTCGTCGACACGATTTGACCTTTTGATTGCGACAAACTAATTTGCCCAGCATCAAAGCGGGGAGCGCGCCGATGCAACTGCCAAAACTCGAACTGCGCCAGCCACCGGCAGCAGCCATTGGTCAGTTGCTTGCGGCCACGTGCCTGGTGTTGATGCTGTTCTTCTGGTTCATCATGACGTTGGGCGCAGCAGAAGAGCGCTTCATCTCGCCGGCGATCCTGCCAAGCCCGGGTGAGGTGCTTCACGCCATCCCGAATCTGCTGTTCGAACGCAATCTCGGTCAGAGCATCTTTGCCACTTTGCTGCGGGTGCTGGCCGGTTTCAGTCTGGCGCTGCTCATCGGCATTCCTCTGGGTGTGCTGGCAGGCTCGATCCGCGCCATTGAGTCCTTTCTGCGGCCGATTGTGATCCCGATGAGCAATGTGCCGGTCGCCGCGCTGATTCCGCTGACGATTCTCTGGTTCGGCATCGGCGAGACGCAGAAAGTCATGTTCATTTTTATCGCCGCCGTGCCGTTTGTTTTCGCCACCGCCGCCGCATCGATTCTGGCCGTGCCCGATCGTTATGTGGACACGGCGCGTACGCTGGGCGCCAGCGATCGGCAGATTGTACTGAAGGTGCTGCTGCCCGGTGCGTTACCAGAAATGTATCGCGGGCTTCGGGGCCTGTTCGGGCTGGCGTTCGGGTACATCATGCTCGCCGAGTTGATCAACGCGCCCCACGGCCTGGGCGCGATGCTCAACATCAGCCAGCGCCGAGGGCTGACCGAGCACATCTTTCTCATCCTGGCGCTGATCGGCCTGATCGCCTGGGGAATCGACCACGGCTTAGCATGGCTCGAGCGCAAGCTTTTTCCGCATCAGGCCCGGTCATAACCGATTCCTTCAGATTCTGCAGTGACGAGGGTGAACGCGGGCACAGGGGACGCGCGTGCTCTTTCGTGAACTGATGCCCGGATACGGCACCCGGCCGCAACGCGACGGCCTCGCGTAGACTCGCAGACTTGCCGGGACAGCCGGGATGCTTCGGCCCTGAATGCGGCGTTGTAAGTCGCCGTCCTGACGCAGCTATGACGTCTCCCTCCGCGGGAGTCATCGGAAATCTATGCAATCTGCGCATGAGACACGACACTAACTTCGACCTGGAACAATCGCTGATTGCCTGGCGTGCTGGAAAAGCAGATGCCGAAGCGGTGTTGAATCGTGAGGTGTATGGGCTGCTCAAGCGCATGGCCGCCGCGCGCCTGCACGCTGGTGGTCCGCGCACGCTGGAGGTCACCGGGCTGGTGCATGAGGCGGTGGTTCGATTGCTCGGCTCCGAAAGCGACTGGACCTCGCGTGGGCATTTTCTCGCGTTGGTTGCGCTGCAAATGCGCGCGGTGCTGGTGGACGATGCGCGGCGACGTTCTGCGGGCAAGCGTGGTGGCGGCGCTGCTGTGGTCACGCTGGGGGGCGCCGATGAGATTGCCGTGGGGGATAGCGGTCTCCTGGACTTGCATGATGCGCTGCTGGCACTGTCCGGGCGCGATCAGCGCACGGCGCGCGTGGTGGAACTGACGTATTTCGGTGGGCTCAGCGCGCGCGAAATCAGTACCGCGTTGGGTATTTCGGATGCGACCGTCGAGCGCGATCTCGCTTTCGGGCGTGCCTGGCTGCAGCGCGAGTTTTCGCGTTGACGGCCATGGACTTTTCGCGGATTCGCACGGCCTTCGATCGCTGCGCAGCGTTGGCACAGAACGATCCGCAGCGCGACGCCATTCTGGGCGAACTGTCGCAGCCCGAATACAGCGAAGTTCAGAGTCTGCTCGCGGCGCATGATCGGGCGGCTGGCGTCGACTCGCTGCGTGAGCGAATACAGACTGCCGCCGTTTTTGCTTTGACAAGGTTCGAGTCTGGACAACGCCTGGGACCGTGGCGCATTGACCGGGTGCTGGGCGAAGGCGGCATGGGCATGGTGTTTGGCGCCGAGCGCGATGACGGCGAGTATTGTCAGCGCGCGGCGATCAAGGTGATTCGCGGACTCTCGTCCGAATCGGCGCGTGCGCGACTGCGCCAGGAGCGCGGCATTCTGGCCTCGCTCGATCATCCCCACATCGCGCGACTGCTCGATGGCGGAACCACCGACGATGGCGAGCCCTATCTGGTCATGGAGTATGTGGATGGGCAACTGCTCCCGGCGTGGCAGGCCACACAGGGTCTGCGGGCCAGAGTCGAGCTGTTTGCCGCCGTCTGTCGGGCCGTTGCCTATGCGCACCAGCGCTTGGTCGTGCATCGCGATCTCAAGCCCGGCAATGTGATGGTGCGCAGCGATGGCACGCCGGTACTGCTCGATTTCGGCATCGCCAAACTCGTCGAGCAGGGTGCACCATCGAGCGCCACGCACACACAGACGTTTACGCCGGCCTATGCAAGCCCCGAGCAGCTGCGTGGCGAAGCGGTCACGACCGCCACCGATGTGTTCGGCCTGGGCGCGCTGCTGTATGGGCTGCTGGGCGGCGACCTGAGCGACCGCAGCGATCCGGTGCATGCGGCGGCAACACCGATCTCGCTGCCCTCGGTGGCTGCCAGCCGCAGCAGCGATCCGATCGCTCGGCAGTTTGCGGCGCAGGTGCGCGGCGACCTCGACGCGATCGTGCGTGTCGCGACGCGCCTCGAACCCGAGCATCGCTACGCGTCCGCAGCCCTGCTGCTGCAGGACATCGAAGCCTGGCTCGCCGCGCGACCGGTCTCCGCTCGTTCGGGCGAGCGCTGGTATGTGCTGTCGAAGTTCCTGGTCCAACATCGCGCCGCGCTCGCCGTGGGCGCGCTGTTGCTGGCTGGCGGCATCGCATTCGCAACGCAACTGGCGATCGAGCGCGATCGCGCGCAGGCGGCCTCAACGCGTGCCGAGACAGAGGCGGCGACCGCCAGGGAAGTGCTGGATTTTGTCGCCAATATGTTCGGCGAACTCGATCCCACCCGCGGCGGCGACGAGGCGCTCAGCGCGCGTGAGTTACTCGATCGCGGTCGCGAGCGATTGTCGACGGCGGTGGTCAGCAGCCCCGGCGCGCGGGCCGCGCTGCAGCGGACGATGGGCGAGATCTATCGCAACAGCGAGCGCCCGCGGGAGGCGATTGAGTTGCTCGATGCGGCGCGCAGCACGTTTCAGCAGGACCCGGTGGCGGCGCGCGAATTGATCCTCACCGAAGTGGCGATTGCTCAGGCTTACAACGCGCTGCTGGATGGCAAGAGCGCCTTGCCGTACATCCAGAGCGCACTGCGGCTGGCGGAGGCTCGCGAGGCGCAGGATCCGGCGACCCTGGCGCACACCCTGATGACGCACGGCACGACGATGCAGCGCCTGGACAACGGCGCGGCTGCCTTGCGCGATTACGAACGCGCGCAGCGGCTTTTCGAAAGCCTGGGAGAATCGGGCCGCGAGGGACTGGCATCGGTACTGCACAATCGCGGATGGGTTGCCGACTCGATGGGCGACGAACGGGGTGCGCTCGGGTGGTATCGCCGCGCGATCGAGGCCAAAACCCAGCTGCTTGGCGCCGATCATCCCTCGACCCTGAACTCACGACTGGCCGCGGCGATCGTGCTGAGCGGACTCGATGAGTTCGAACAAGCAGAGGCAGAACTCAGCCGTTTGGTGCGCGACATCGAGCATCGCATGGGCGTTCGCTCGCAGATGTATGCGATGGCGTGGAGTCTGATCGGTTCGGTGCGGCAGGATCTGGGGCGCTACGCGTCGGCCGCAGAAGCCTATCGATATGCGATCGCCGCAGCGATGCACGGACAGTCGATCGCCCCCGCGCCCGCCGCGCAGGCGATCAACAATCTGGCGACGTTGGATGAGGATCGTGGCGATTTGCCCGCTGCGGAGCGCGGTTATCGGGAATCGCTGGCGGCGCGTTTGCGCTCGATGGCGCCGGATTCGCTCTATGTGGCACGCGCACAGCACAATCTGGGGCGAGTTTTATTGCGTGCGGGCAAGACCGAGGAGGCCGCGCCTCTGATTCTTGCCGCTCGGCGAACGCGCGATGTGCACCTGATCGGCAGCGCACCGGATCGGCTGTCGTCTCACGCCCTCGCGATCGAACTCGACCTGGCGCGCGGCGATATCGAAGCGGCACGGCGCGCAGCCGCAACGCTGACCAATGGCTTCAATGGTGCGGACTTGCCGGCCGCCGCGCGGGCCAATATCGAACGGGCCCTCGCCGCGCTGGCGGTGGCCGTAGGCGATGACGCGGCTCACATCAAGGCCAATGAGTCGGCACTGATGGCGTTACGAGAAGCGTTGCCAGCGGATCACCCCAAAGTAGCGCTTGCCGAACTCAATCTCGCCGAGTCGCTGCAGCACAGCCAACCCGACGTCGCCTCGAAGTTGCGGGCGCGCGCGATACCACTACTCGATGCTGCACTGGCGCCGAACTCGCCTGACCGTCAGCGATGGTCGAACCCGAACGAGTGATGACTCGTCCTGCGCCGGCTGGAACGCCGGCGCAGGAGCGTAGCGCGCTATGGGCCAGGCACAATGCGCCGGCGCGAGACGACGGTACTGGCGCTGGCGCTGTTGTTGGACGCGTTGCCATCGTTACTGGCGTTGACGGTCGCTGTGGCGCTGATCGAACCGCTGGCATTCAATGGCACGGCCACAATGATCGTGGCGATGCGCGCCTCGCCTGGCGCCGTGCTGCCGGGCCACGTGCAGACCACCGGGCTTCCAGAACAACTTCCGCCTGCGCTGGCGCTGGCTGACACCAGTGTCGTCGGCGTCGGTATCGGAAAACGGATCTGGGCATTGTCGGCGTCGCCGGGGCCGTTGCTCGACAGCGTAGCCACGTATGTCAACTGTGCACCGATTGAGACCGGATCAGGAGAATCCACCAGCGTCACGCTGACATCGCTGCCGGCGGCGCCAGCACGCTCGATGGTGAAGTTGACGGCGGCCGACACATCCACACCGCCATTGCTTGTCCCGCCGCTGTCGCGCACGCGCAGCGATATCGTCGCCTGACCGGGGTTGCCGGTGAGCGTGTAGCTCAACGTGCCGTCGTTCGCGACATCCAATGAACCGGCAACGAGCACGCCGGACGGATCGCTGATGGGGCCGATCAGAAAATCGGCGATCGTTTGAGTGGCGTCTTCGTCCGCAGGGCCGGCGTCGAAGCCGGCAAAGCCGGCGACGCTTTGTGCGCCGCTGCTGCCCACGGGTAACACGATGTTGCTGGCGCCGGTCACCGTTGGCGCATCGTTGACCGCAGTGATGGTGACGGAGACGGTGGCCGTCGAGGCGCTGGTGCCATCGCTGGCGCTGAACTGGAAGCTGTCGTTGCCGTTGGCATCCGGACCCGGTGTATAGGTGTATGCGCCCGTGGTTGGATTGAGACCGATAGCGCCGCGGGATGGCGGCGTGACGATGCTGAATGTCAAGGGATCGCCATCGTCGATCGCTGCGAGCTGTCCTGAGTTGGCGCCACTGTCCTCCAGTACCGTCAGCACACCGGCCTGCGCCTGCGGGATGGCGTTGAACGTAGCGGCGACGGTGCAGTCTGCGGAAATCGGGCCGGTGGTGTAGGTCGATCCTTGTCGAGCGCCACCGCAGCCGATGACATCGCGAATCACATGCGATGCGTTTGGAGTCAGCGTAAACGACGTTGTGCCGCCGGGCGCCACGCCCTGCACGGTGCTCGGGTTGATCGAACCGCCGGCGCCGGCGGTGGGCGTCACCCGAAATCGGACGAATTGCTGCGTGGCCACGCTGGCGCGACAGACCACACCGCCGCCATCGTAGCTGGCGGTCACGTTGCGCGTGCCGGCGGTGGTAAAGGCAATCGCACAGCTGCCGGTGGCGCTGCCGGGGGTAACGCTCGACAGCACCGCCGTGCAGCTATCGACGCCATCGCTGATTTGAACGGAACCCGCCGGCGTCACGCCCGATGCCGTCACCAGCAGCGAGAAGGTGGCGGGATCGGTGCGCAACGACGGGTTCGGCGACTGACCGCTGAAGCTCATTGTCGGCGTCAGCAAGGTGGTGCCATCCGTCAGGTAGCGCGTCAGCACAATCTGCGTGTCGTTGTTCAAACCGCCGGCCATGAGCAGCCGGTTATTGGCGGTCAGCAGCGCGGAATAAGCGCGCATATTGCCGCCCACAATCGTCGTCACCACGCCGGTTCCGCCCCAGGTGGTGTCCAGTTGCCCGTTGTCCAGGAAACGCATGCTGGCGAAGCGGAACGTGAAGCCGACCACCGGCCACCCGGTCACCAGGATGCGACCATCGCTCTGCACCAGCACACGCTCGACCACATCCTGGCCGCCCAGGAAGCTGCGTTGCACGATGCCGTCGGTGTCGAAGGTCGGGTCCAGCGATCCAGCGGTGGTCAGGCGCATCAGTATCGGATCGTCCGTTCCTTGCGACAGCAGCACCGGCCGATTGGCGCCATCGATGGTCATCGAGATGCCGAAATCGTCGGTACCGGCCGCCGAGCCGTCGATGATCGCGATGCCTCCGCTGGCAAAGGTGCCGTCGAGTGCGCCGTTGGTATTCCAGCGGGTGACGATGGTGTTGCGCGGACCGCTTGAAGGTGTGAACGCCCCGATAGTCAGAATGCGCCCATTGGCATCGATCGCACCGCCGCGCGCGTCGTCGTCGACCAATCCCGCTGAGCTGGCGATGCCGATACCGCCATTGCCAAAACCAGGATCGAGCACGCCTGCATCGGTCAAACGCGCGACCGCGATATTGGCGTTGCTGGGATTGAAAATATTGCCGTTGGGATCGTAAGACCCGACCACGACCGGACGATCGCCGCTGGCGATCAACACTTCGCCAACGCGTTCGATGCCCGTGGTTGCGGTGTCTGCCGACCATTCAAAACCGATCCAGCCATCGCCACCGCCAAAGCTGGCGTCCAAAACGCCGGCCGGCGTCAGGCGCGCAACAAAAATCTCATCATCGCCATCGGTCCGGCGACCGGCGATCACGATGCGGCCCTGGCTGTCTACTGCCAGATCGAAGGCGCCAACCGCGTTGGGAATCGACGGGGTTACGCTTCCGCCGGTGCCGAAGCTGGTATCGATCGCGCCGCCGCTGGTGATTCTCGTGACCCGCAGATCCGAGTTCAAGATCAGCACCGCGCCGTTGCTCGTCAACTCCGCATCGTACGCCGCTTCGGTACCGCCTAAGTCCGCGGTGAGCACGCCACCGGTGCCGAAGCCGCAATCCAGATCGCCCGGCGCGGCCGCCAGTTGGTTCGTTCCGTGCAGCGCAGCGACGGCGCATAGCAGGCAGCGCAAGGTGATTCGGTTCATTTTGCGACTCGCATAGAGAGAGGTTCCTATCGCTAGTCGCAAAACAGCCCTGAACTCCCTCACGCCCGAGCGCAGGTTGACCAACAACCCTACGCATCGATTGCTCACTGCATGGCGCAGATCCCGTTTCGCGCGGCAGGATTGGTTCGTTACAGCCTCTAACCACCGAACGCTGCTGCACCAATGCCATGGGCTGTGGAAAGTTGTTGCAGGGGTTCGGCGAGCAGTTCCTCATAGACTTTGAGCAAATCATCGCCGATCGTTTCCCAGCGGCAGTGTTGCTGGGCGCTCTGGCGGGGCATGCCCCAACGGCAGTCTGTGCCTGGACCCGCCCACCTGATATCGAACGGCGCGATGGGCGCTTTCGATCCAATGCCGGTGCCTGGTTCCCCTTTGTTGAACGCAGCTACGGCTGCAGCGCCAGTCGATGACCATCGTTGCTGTCTGCGCACGGGGCAAACGCCGGACATTGGCGCATTCAAGTTTCGCGCCGCGCCCAGTGCCGTGTCCGCAATCTTCAGCACAAACTTTGGTTGAATCGCTCCACCCATCCGCCGCAGACACCGACGTGGTGCCTGCGGCACTGCGTGACACCGCCACGCGCGCAGCGGCGGGGGGCCTCTGTCGGTGTACTGGTGGCGCAGATTCGAAAGTGTGAGCCTGGCAAATCTTGCGCCGGTATTGGAGCCCTCACCGTACGTTGGCGCGCTTAACCCAATCGGTGCGGTAACGTACCGAATGCTCCAGATCGATGGTTCACGCTGGCGTTCGAGCAGACCCTTCAGCAGACGCCTCTTGCAAACGATTTCGCCAACCGCTGCGCCGGCGCCCGCGGCGAGTATTTCGAGCATCGACACTCAGGCTGCGGCGGCAGCCGCAACGGGCACGGATACGAAAGCCGTGGCGCTGGACGCTGCCAGCGGCGATCGGCAGGATCCGGCTAAAGTCGAGCAGGGCGAAGGCAGCGCCCGGTCTCTCGCTGGCGCGGAGAAGAGCAAGCCTGCTCCAGGCGGGCCGGCGAAAAACCAACGCAGTTTCTGGCGCGTGCTGGCGATTGGCGTCGTGCTTGCATTGCTGCTGCTGGCCTGGCTGCTGCGCAACGTGGTTTTCGGCACGCCAGTCGATACTTATGCGGTCCATGTTGGCAACTTGCGCCAGACGGTGGTCGCAAGCGGGCGCATCATCACGCCGCAGCGTGTTGCCATCGCCGCACGCTCGGCCGGGCGGGTGCGCTCAGTCGCCGTCGCAGAGGGTGCCAGCGTGCAGCGCGAGCAGGTTCTGGTGGCATTGGACGACAGCGACGAGCGTGCGAATGTCGCGCAGGCTCTGGCGGCACTGGCGCAGGCGAACGCTCGGCTCAGCGCATTGCGCGAGGTCGAATTGCACGCTGCGGAGCAAAGTCTGCGCGAGACCGATGCCAATGTGCGCCAGGCAGGCAAGCAACTGGCGCGCAATCGCGAGTTGCAGGCGCGCGGCTTTGTGGCGCAGGCGGCGCTCGACGCCGCGCAACGCGACCTGGATGTGGCACAAAGTCAACGCGGTTCGGCCAACTTGCAGGTATTGGCCCGCCAGCCCAACGGCAGCGCGACAGCGCTGGCTGAAGCCGCCGTCGCGCAGGCAACTGCGGCGCTGAGCTTCGCGCAGCTGAAACTGGCGCAGCAGCTGATCGTAGCGCCTGCCGCGGGCATTCTGATCAGCCGCGCGGTGGAGCCCGGCGATGTGGTGCTGATCGGGCAGGTGCTGATGGACTTGGCAGGCGCCGGGCAAACTGAAATCGAAGTGCAGCTCGATGAGAAGAACCTGCGCAAGCTGGCGCTGGGACAAAAGGCGCTGGCCTCAGCCGATGCTTACGCAAACGAGCGCTTCGCCGCCGAAGTGGCGTTCATCAATCCAGCGGTAGATGCCAGCCGCGGTGCGGTGTTGATCAAGCTTCGCGTACCCGAGCCGCCGCCCTATCTGCGCCAGGACATGACGGTCTCCGTGGATATCGATACGGCGCGGGCTGTCGATGCGCTCGTGGTTCCAAGCGGTGCGATTCGCGATATCGACAAGAGCAACGCGTGGGTGCTGGTGGTGCGCGATCGTCGCGCGGTGCGGCAAGCTGTGGAGATCGGCTTATTGGGCGACGAGAACACGCAGGTGCTGAGTGGGCTGGCGGTGGGAGAAGCGCTGATTCCAACCAGTGCCCTCGTCTTGGAAGGCGCGAAGGTGCGCGCGCGGCCGGTCGCGGAAGCGCCGTGAATCCATTTCTGCCCTTCGAGTGGATACTGGCTATGCGCTTCATGCGCGAAGGCTGGTGTGATGGGCGTCACGAACAACATCAAGATCAAATCGGAAACCGAAGCCGCCATCGAGAAGTCGGATATCGAAAGCGCCCTGAAGCGCAATTGGTCTCTTGACGACGACGATATTCGAGTGAGCGTCACGGGCCATACGGCCACGCTGACCGGGACGGTAGACTCCTGGTACCAGAAAACCGAGGCCGAACGCACCGCCTGGAGCGCAGTTGGTGTTTGGAACGTACAGAACGATTTGGTTGTCGAATACGTTTGAGCACTGCCGGCGCGACCTTGGCGGCAAACTCGCCGACGGGTCGCGAAGAGCGACCCGTCGGCTTGGCGTTGATTGCGTTAGCGTGTCGGTGCATTTAGCGTTAGCAGTGGTTGCGCCAATGGATCTCCCGCGCAATTGCCTCAGGGTCACAGACCGTTTATAGCATCAGGGCGTCGATGAGCGCTTTTGCCACGCCTCAATGCCCTCAGCACAGAACTCGCTCAACTGACTCAGCACCTTGCCAACAGCGCCGTTGGCAGCGACCACGCCACCATAGGGGTCTTCGCTGGCGCTCGCCACGGTGGCCTCAATATCGCGTGCGGCGATCACGCGTCGGCTTACCCCGTCGATCAAGTGAGCGCGCAACACGAAACGAACCCGGCTCGGCGTCGTGAGGAAGTCCTGCTTGAGCACAACGATCTCGGTATCCAGGCGCAGATCTGCCGCCGCGCTGGCGCCGGTGTAGACCGCCTGAAATGCGCCGGCAGCGGCAAGGTGGGTCACCATCAGGGGTGCAAACATGCGCGCTGGCGTGTCTACCCACTGGCTGTCTGCGAAGTATTGGAGGCGATAGTCCTGGCGCACATAGGTCATTTGCCGGCTGTCATACCCGGCAGCAGCGCGCCGCGCGCTGATGAGCACCGTGGGCAAGGTCGCTGCTGACGCCAAAAAAGGCGCCCATCAGCCGTTCACGGGTGTCAGTCAGTCTGGCTATCGTCACCAGGCCAAGCGCCGCGAATCAAGCCGCGATTGCGCTTGGCTCGCGAGACGCCAGCGGCGCTCGTGGAGCTGGGGCAATCTGCGAGGTGTGGTCGATGGACTTCTTGCAACACCAGACTCAGTCACACAGCGGCGAGGCGCCGAACTGACCTTTGTAACACGCGCGCGTGGCACGATGCGAATAGGCGCCGCCGTAGAACCCGATCACGCCCGGGCGGACATTCTGGTTCTCGACGCGCAACGCCCAGAAGCCTGTTGCCGGCAGTGCAACAAGAGTGGGCGCCGACGCCCGAAGCACCGGCTTGATCGGCGGGGCGCTTCGCGCAGCGCAGCAGGCTGCGCTCGGCATAGGCAGACTGGGTGAGCCGCGCGGTGGCGCTACTCCTGGCGCAGCGCCACCATCGGTGCGACCCGTGCCGCGCGCAGCGCGGGCAGCAGCGCCGCGAGGCCGGCAGACGCCGCAAGGACGACTGCCACGCCCAGATATACCGGTGCACTCAGCGGCGCCACTCCGAACAGGAAGCCTTCAAGGAAGCGCGACAGATATAGCGCCGCGCCGAGGCCGAGCGCCAGACCGATCAGCACCGGCCGTAGTCCCTTCGCCAGCAGCCTAGCGACGAGGCGTCCGGGGTGCGCGCCCAGCGCCAGCTCGATGCCGATCTCGCGAACGCGACGTCCAACTATGTGGCTGAGAACGCCGTAGATACCGATCGCCGCCAGCAACAGTGCGAACCCCGCAAAGGCCAGCATCAGCTGCATGCGGAAGCGCTGCTCGGCGACCGACTGAGCATGCACCACAGCCATCGGCAGCGTGCGCCCGAGCGGCAGTTCGGCATCGACGTCGCGGAACACCTGTGTAATACCCTCGGTCAACGCGCCTTCCGGTCCACTGCCAGCCACCACGAGGTTCATCGGGAACCAGCCCTCGAAGATCTGCAGTGTGTCGACCGGCGTCTGCGCGATCGGCAGATACACCGTCGGGGGGACATCTTCCGATGGCGACGAGCGCAGGTCGCCGGCGACTGCGATGATCTCCCAGCGATCGTCGGCGGCATGCAGGATGTGGCCGAGCGGATCATGGTTGGCCAGATGTGCGCGGACGAAGGCTTGGTTGACGATGACGACGCGGCCGGAAGTGGCGCCGTCGCGATCGTCGAACTCGCGACCACGCAGCAGCGGTGCGCCGAGGGTGGCGAAGAAGCCCGGGCTGATCGCGCGAAAGTCCGTCGACACGAAGCTGTCGGGGTCGGGCCCGCTCGCACTCACGCCAAAATTGCCGCCACGTTCCAGAGGCAGTCCGGCCGCGACTACCGCGGCCGATCGCGCACCCGGCAGCGCCTGGGTGCGTGCGCGCAGCGCATCGGCGACTGCGGCGATCTCCGCACTGCTGCGATGCCGGGTGCCGCTGGTCCAAAATTGCGCCGCAACCTTGCCGGCAGGATCGAATCCCGGGTCGACGTCGATCAGATGATCGAAGGTGCTGGCCAGAAGCCCGGCGCCCACCGAGACCACCATGGCCAACGCCACCTGGCCCACGACCAGTGCGCCGCGCAGACGCTCGCCACCGCCGGCGGCCGCACCCGTCGCGCCTGACTTGAGCTGCGCGCCGACGTTGGCGCGACGAGACTGCAACATTGCGGGCAAGGACGTGAGCGCGCCGAGGGCGAGCGCCAGCAGCACCGAGAAGCCGTAGGCGCGCAAGTCGACGGCGACAGCTTCGGCGCGTGGCAAACCCTCGGGGCGCAGCCTGAGCAGCGCCTCGACCATCAGGTGGGCGATGCCCAGGCCTACCAGGCAACCTACCCCGGCAATCGCCAACCCTTCGGCGAGCAGCAGCCGCTGCACGCGAGCGCTGGAGGCGCCCAGCACGCTGCGAAGCGCGATCTCACGCCGCCGGTCTGCGGCGCGTACGGTCAGCAGGTTGGCGACATTGGCGCAGGCGACCGCCAGCACCAGAGCGATGGCGAAGGACAGCAGGGTCAGCGGCGCGCGCGCCTCGCGCACCATCACCGCCCCGTAGGGCATCAGTTCGATGCTCAACCGCGACGCCGCGCGTTCCGGCCACAGGCGGGCGGCCAGCGCTTCGAAGGCCTGCTGCGCCTCCGGCAACGTGCTGTCCTGCGCCAGTCGCGCGAGCACCTGATAATTGGTTCCCTGGCCGATGCTGGGCGCCACCGGCGCAAGCGGCAGGTATAGATCGACACCGGAACTGTCAGCGAATCCGGCCGGGAGTATGCCGATCAGCGAGTGCAGCTGGCCGTCGAGCGAAATGGTGCGACCCGCCAGATCATCGCTGCCGCCGAACAGCCGATGAGCCAGCGACCGGCTGACCACAACCACTCGCTCTGCGCCGGCGCGATCCTCGGCGGTGCCGATGCCGCGGCCCACGACCGGGCCGGCACCGAGAACATCGAAGTAACCTGCGGACACATGTAGTGCGGCCAGGCGCTCGCTGCCGGAGGCGGCCGACAAAGTGTAGGTCGCCCGCGTGCGCGCTGCGATGCCGGAGAATTCGCTGGCACCCTCGGCGAACGCCCGGAACTGCGCATCATCCATGCCGACGCGCCACTCCTGCCAGGTCCAGCCGACGTCGATCAGCCGCTCCGGCGCGGGCAGCGGCAGTGGCCGGAACAGCACGCCGTGGACCACGCTGAACATCGCGGTGCTCGCACCCAGGCCCAGCGCCATCACCAGGACGGTGAGCGCGGCGAACCCGCGCCGCCGGAGCAGGGTGGATGCCGCCTGCTGAAGGTCGCGCAGCCAATGTTCCATGGGGTCCGCCCTCTTTTTGCCCGTGCGGGCGATGTCCGCAACCAGCAGAAACTATGCCAGCTGCACGGAATCACACGGAGCCACGAAATGTCAGGGCCAACTGCCCGGGCGGCGTCCGGAAGCGGACGGGACGTCCGCATCCGAACGGAGGGCGCGTGCCTCCAGTTTGCGATCCGCGCCGGAAGCAGCGGACGCGCCACCGATGCCGGACCAGATTATTGCGGCGATCGGCTTTCGGCTTTGTCTCGCGCTCTGGTCGCCCAGCGCCAGGTCCGTCGCCACGGCGGCGCCAATGGGAAGGCGAGGAACAGGAACGGTAAGGCGTAAGCAGCGGCCTTGATGTCTTCTGCCAGACCATCGAGAAACCTGTCGCTGGCATCTCCGATCGAAAACTAAGCCAGGCACAATGAATGCTCACTGGCAGTTGGACCAGCCGCGATCAAGCCTGGGCTTGGGCGATCCGTAAAACCAGACGGAAATGGTCGCCGGCATCCACCACAAGAAGACGATTTGCAGCCAGCGCGACCAGCTGTGGTCCTCACCGATCAGCGCCAGACCAGCGGCGACGAGCAGCGTCAGCACAAATCCCAGCCAGGCGCGTTCAAACTTCAACGCCAACCAGACAATGGCAGCGGTCAACGCGCCAATCACAGCCGCAAACGTCGCGCTGATCAGCATGAATCCAATTGCCAGCAGCGGCCTCAACAAATCCGCCGCACCGGTTTCCGGCCCACGCCCTTGCGGCGAACCTGAGTCGAAAACGAACATCAGCACGAACGCGATCGGCAGGGAGATCAGGGCTGCGGTGAGGAATGCCCGCGCCAGCAAGCGGCGTTGCTCGTTTTCTCGTTGGCGTCGTGGGCTGGGCGCGGGGCGCGTCATAGAGCCAGGCCGGCGATCACAGCACGCTGGTCGAGCCGACGCTCACGCCCGATTGCAGCGCCTGCACCAGGGCTTGCATATCCCAACTGTCTTCGCCTTCGATCATTCGCCCGTCCTGGTACCGCTGCCATGTCATGCCGCGGAACTCGACTCGCAACCCGCTCGCTGGCATCGGCCCGAATGGGCCAAGCTGCGTGCCGCGAGCCGTCCAGCGAATCATGACCTCGTTGCCCTCGCGGACGATGCCGCGAACCTCGATTTGCAGATCCGGAAAGGCAGCGATGAAGGGTTCGAACATCCGAACCAGAAAATCATCCGGGCCTCTGAGGAATGAGCCTTCGACCTGGCCGGATACCTCGGGATGCAAAATGTCGAGCAGACAAGCCCTGTCGCGCTGATTCCAGCCGCGTTCGAACCACCGGCGTACCGTTTCCGAGAGCGTATCCATCGTGGGCTCCAGACCAGCAGGACGGAAGCACGTTATGCCATCGCTTTGGCGGCATGGAAAGCGCCGCGTGCTCAGCTACCCTGCTTGTCGTGACGCGCCGTGTCGATCTCCGCCACATACACGCCACCCGGTCCCGGCGCTTGTAACGGGCCGCCGACGAGCATTGCCATAGACCTCTTTCGCGATCTTCGACAGCGTGTCCCCTTTTTCAACCACATGCGTACGGCTCTCGAATGCGTCCTTCTCCGCGTCTTCCCTGGTGGGCAAAGCTTCCACCGGGATCGGGGCCTCGGCGATGATCGGGGTGGCCGCCGGACTCGGCGTGGCTGCTGGGGCGGGCGTATCGAACTTGGGCGGCGCACCAACGACAAGTCGATCTTCTACTTGATCGACGCCTTCGACATTGCCAACGGCGACGATGAGTTTCTCTTTTGTCGCCTTGTCCTTCACCCAGCCGGCGGCACGCCGCGAGTTGGCTTGAACGACCGGCGGCTGCGTCGCCGGGCCGGGCGTCATAGCAGCGCCATGGCGACGACGAACAACGACGTATTCGGGTCAAAAGGTGCGGAACTTTAGTTAGAGGTATTTGTGACACACCACTAACGAGGCTTCGCCTCAGACCGCCGAGCATTGTTGGCTTCGTTCGGCAGCGTACTTGCCACAACCGCGCGCTCCGCGCGCCCCCTTGACTCAAGGGGGCTTCAAAAGCCAAAGCCGCTTCGTAGAAAATTTGACTCATTTGTCGAGATCAGTCTCCGTCAAGGACTCTAGTGGACCGCCCGCGCAACGGCCTCAGGGTCACAGGCATTCACACCATCAGGGCGTCGATGAGCGCTTTTGCCACGCCTCAATGCCCTCAGCACAGAACTCGCTCAACTGACTCAGCACCTTGCCAACAGCGCCGTTGGCAGCAACCACGCCACCATAGGGGTCTTCGCTGGCGCTCGCCACGGTGGCCTCAATATCGCGTGCGGCGATCACGCGTCGGCTTACCCCGTCGATCAAGTGAGCGCGCAACACGAAACGAACCCGGCTCGGCGTCGTGAGGAAGTCCTGCTTGAGCACAACGATCTCGGTATCCAGGCGCAGATCTGCCGCCGCGCTGGCGCCGGTGTAGACCGCCTGAAATGCGCCGGCAGCGGCAAGGTGGGTCACCATCAGGGGTGCAAACATGCGCGCTGGCGTGTCTACCCACTGGCTGTCTGCGAAGTATTGCAGGCGATAGTCCTGGCGCACATAGATCATTTGCCGGCTGTCATACCCGGCAGCAGCGCGCGGCGCGCTGATGAGCACCGTGGGCATGTCTTTGGCGTTGATCGACGGCGCCAGCGCGCCGGACGCTGGCGCCACATCGATGGTGTAGAAGGCCGCCTGCGGAGTGGGCCTGGGGATCAGTCCACTGCAGCCGACGAGCCAAAAAAGGGCAGTTGCGAGGCCGCCGATCCGCAACACGTTCGAAGTCGACAGAGCGTTCATTGCTTTCGTTCCATTGGCGATTCGCCGGGCCCGGCCGGCACCTTGCTGCGGCCGAAGATCAGACTGTTCGGGCTGCGCTCGGTTTGCTCGGCAACGCGCCGCATGGACGCGGCCAGGATATTGAGTTCATCGAGCAGGCGGGTCATCTCTGGCAGCGTTTCTGCGCCAAACCGCGACAGGTCGGCGCCCAGCGATTCGATCGATTCCCCGGCTTGACTGGAGGCGGCCGTGGCCTCGGTGCCGAATCGCTCAATCGATGCAGCACTGCGGTTGATCTGGTCCAATGCGGGTTGCAACCGAGCCATCAGTTTTGCCGAGCTCTCCAAAGTGGTCGCAGCGCTCGCGATCCCGCGATCGATATCACTCTGGCGAGCGGAGATCGTGTGCGCCACGGTGGCAATATCGGCCAATGCCGCACTGAAGTTGCGCCGATTTTCGTCGCTCAGCACGGCATCGACATTGCTCGAGGTTCCATCCAGCTTTGCCAGAACTTGTGTGAGCACGTTCTCCAGGCGCGCGCTCAATGAGGGCTTGGTCAGGATGATCGGCATGTCGCCCACCACTCGCGCGCGCAGCGGCTCGGCATCTTTGCTGCCGCCGTTGAGCTCGACATAGGCGATGCCGGTCAAACCTTGCGTGGTGAGCACCGCCACGGTATCCACCTTGATTGGCGTGCCGCGCTCGATCGCAAACACCAGCCGCACGCGCTGCTGATCGACCGGATCGAGCTCGATCGAGCGAACCTTGCCGACGTCCACCCCAAGGTATTTCACCGGCGCGTTGAGATTCAGCCCGCCGACGGACTCCTCGCTGATCGATAGATACAGGTCGTATCTCTTTTGGAAGTCGCCCCCGGAAGCGATCCACAAGATGCCCGCAACCAAAGCCGCACCGAGGACGATGACGAAAACCCCAACGAGGGCATAGTTCACTTTGGTTTCCATGATGTCCCGGCTTGATTGCGATTGGAGGGCGCTGCGGATTGCTGCGCCGCGCGGCCACGCGCACCCTCGAAAAACTGACGAACCTCAGGGCGGTCGATCGCGGCCAGGTCTGCCATCGATCCGACCGCTTCGACGCGGCCATCGGCGAGCACGGCAACGCGATCGGCAACTTGCCACAGCAAATCCAGATCGTGGGTGATCATCACAATGGTCAAGCCGAACAGCTCGCGCAGCTTCAGCACCAAGACGTCCACGCCTGTGGCGCTCACGGGATCTAACCCGGCTGTCGGCTCATCGAGAAAGAGCAGTTCCGGATCCAGCACCAGTGCTCGCGCCAGCGATGCGCGTTTCATCATTCCGCCGCTGAGCTCGTTGGGAAATTGCGTGCCCACCTCCAGCCCAAGACCGGCCATCGTCAGCTTCCATTCGGCCAGCGAATCGATCAGCGCGTCAGACAGCTTGGTGTGCTCGCGCAACGGCAGGCCAACGTTCTCACGCACATTCAGCGCGCCGAAAAGGCCGCCATGCTGGAACATCACGCCCCAGCGTAGACGTAGCGCGCTGGCGTCGGCTTCGCTCAGGGCATCCAGATCGTTCCCAAGGACTTTGATCTTGCCCGAGGTCGGTCGGTGCAGCAGAATCATTTCGCGCAGCAGCGTGGATTTGCCTGAGCCACTGCCGCCGATCAGCGCGAATATCTCCGCACGGCGGACGCTCAAGTCGATCTCGCGGTGCACCACATGATCGCCAAATCGCGTCGAGACTTTGCTGAGCTCAATGACCGTCTCGTCGCCGGCGTCCATGCCTAGATATCCAATGCGCTGAACACGACCGAGAACAGCGCATCGGCAACGATGACCAGAAAGATCGACTGCACGACGCTACGGGTGGTCTGACGACCGACACTGTCGGCACCGCCGCGTGTGCGAAAGCCCTGAAAACAGCCCACCAACACGATGATCAGCGCGAAGACCGGTGCTTTGCCGATGCCTACGGTGTACGTCGTCATCACGATTGCCTTAATCAACCGATCGAGAAACTCGACGTACCCGACGTCGAGCTGTTCGCGCGCCATCAGCATGCCGCCCAGTATGCCCAGCACATCGGCGAACACCGTCAGCAACGGCAGCGCGATGAGCATCGCGATGAGCTTGGGCAGCACCAGCATTTCGATGGGCGCGATGCCGAGCGTGCGCATCGCATCGATCTCTTCGGTGACCGCCATGGTGCCGATTTGAGCTGCGTAGGCAGATCCGGAGCGTCCGGCGATGATGATCGCCGTGATCAACGGCGCAAACTCGCGCAGCATCGACACACCCACCAAATCGGCGACGAAGATATTCGCGCCGTATTGGCGTAGCTGATCAGCGCCCTGGTAGGCGACGACAACGCCCAGCAAGAACGATAGAAGACCGACGATCGGCAGCGCGTTGAAGCCGGCCTCACGAATGTTGAACAGAATCGGGCGCCAACGAATGCGCGCGGGCTGCAGGGCCGATTGCAGCAGCGTTTTTGCCGTCTCGCCGACAAAGCTGAGCAGCGCATAGGTTTCCTCCCATACCGCAAAGGCGCTGCGCCCGAGGCGCTCGAGTGGTCGCATTGCCGCGGTTGTTGGGGCTCTTTGGCTGTCCGCAGCCGCCAACTGCGCAGCGACGACTTCCAGTCGCTTTGCAAACGCAGGCTTTAAGCCGTCGATCTTTGTGCCCACGCTGTTGGCCTGCAGCCGCAGCAGCAAGCTTTGCAGCAGCCATGCCCCGGCCGTATCCATTGCCAGGACCTCCGCGCAATTCAAGGTCAGCGGCTTGCTGCACGGTGGATTCAGCGCAGCCAGCTGCGCCTCGATCGACTTGAGACCACGCACAGACCAGTCGCCGGTGAGCCGCAATTGCGCATCGGCGGACATTGAGATGGCGGCGTCAATGCTGGCTTGCTGGAGCATGATCCCAGCAAACGCCCGGGCGGTTGAGGTCGAGGCAATTTGCGCCACGAACGCACCTGGCTGGCCAGTCCTGCAAACTCTCAAGACGAACTGCCACCCAGTAGCCGACTACGCAGGTACAACGAAGGCTCACGTGATCCCCTGGAGCGATAAGGAGTCTCAAAGTTGCACCGCAACGCCGTCGTCATCGGTGCGGTAGCGCACATCTGCTCCTAGCGAGGCTTCGCCTCAGACCGCCGAGCATTGTTGGCTTCGCCAGACACCGTATTGCCCACAACCCGCGCTTCGCGCGCCCCTTAACTTAAGGGGCTGCAAAAGCCAAAGCCTTGACTCAAATGACAAGATCCAGCTTCATCAAGGACTCTTGTGTGGTGATGGGCACAAACTGAAGATTGGCGGCGAGAGCCCACGGGCCTCTCATGGGCCCCGTCTTCGGCGCTATTGCCAGTTGAGCGGGCGCTGCCAGAATCGCTCGAAACACAGCGGGTCGGGCCACCACGGGTCGACTCAAGGAAACACACTTGTGGGCTTCGCTACAGACTGGCAATGCGAAGGGCAATCCGATCGAAGACATCGTCGCCACACAGGCGGTTATCGATCGGCCAACGCAACAATCGCAGTCATCGAAGCTGATGCATGATCGCTACGGCACAAACCAAGCGCGCCGGCATGTGCCGGCGCGTGTCTTGCCCCACGAGAGCCTAAACTCCGATGGTCATGAAACAACTCTGATTTGGCTGGCTGACTTGCACACGGCGTTTGCGATGAGCAAGGTCATGACCCGATCAGTGGAGCTTCTCGAAGCTTGCGACCTGCTTCTCGGCTTCGTCGCTGCTCACGCCGTACGCGCTTTGGATGGTGCTCAGAAGTGCCGGGCGTTTGCCTTTGATCGAGTCGAGCTGCACGTCGGAAAGCTTGCTCCATTGAGTCTTGAGCTTGCCTTTCAGCGCTGAATCATTGTGTGCCGTATCCCAATTCATCATGAAGTTTCTCCTTCGTTGCCAGGGGTACCGTGCTGCCGAGTGATTGGATTCGACTGCATAGCCACTACAGGCTGCCCTGCCTTCGTTTAGGTGGTCTGTGCGCCACGCCACTATGAGCGGTCGCAAACCCGAACACCAATACCACGCGTTCGTAGCGCTCCGAAAAGCGCTGTGACCGTTGGCTTTGACGGCCGCACCGGCACAGAAGTCGGGCAGATTCGATCGGCGCGCGACCAACCACTCGAACCACTCATGACGAAGTCGATCGCCGGCCACGCCATGGTTCGTCAGCGAACAGACGCCCCCTTAGAGCGCGACTAACGTAGCGCTTACAGAGATGGACCCATGTTTCCGATGGATCTCGTCGCAGATCAGGTACAACCAGAAGCCATAGCGATGCGATGGCTGCAACGCGCAGTGCCGGAAAGCCGCGAGACACGAGAAAACAACGGACACTCTTGTGAAACACCAAACCAGCGTCGGCCAAGGACCGTAGACACCCCTGCCGACGCCCAGATTCGCAGGGCACTCGTGCCCGACCAGGCATTGGGAGATTCGACATGTCGACGATCATTCGTGTCATTGCGTTGTTAGTGATCGCCAACCTCTTCGCCGGATGCAATACGATCCGGGGGGTCGGCAAAGACACGCAGAAGGTTGGCGAGAGGATTGAGGAGGAGGCTGACGCCCAAAGCTCTCCGCAAAGCGAAAACGACCTGACACCGGCGATCGGGCACTGACACATGCGCGCCCACTCACTCGTGCGGCAGGCTGAAAAGGCCTCCTGGATCATCGGTGTCGCCCTGCTACTGACTTACGCCGGAGGTCGCCTTTCCGGCGAGGTGGAGCGCCAACGGGCAATGACAGCATTTGCGAAGAACAAGGCGTATGCCAACGCTGCGGATCAGAACGCTGTTGCACCGCGCAACCCACCATTGAGCGCGCTCATACCCATCCTGGCGTCCGACGCGGCACCAGCTGAAGTCAACCAAACTGACTGGTCAGCCAGCCGAATCCGCTCGTACGCCGACAGCTCCGCGAGCGACTCCGCCCTGCCAATTGCTTTGCTGCGGATTCCACGTATCGAATTAGAAGTACCGGTGTATGCCACTCTGAGCGAACGGAACCTCAACCGTGGCGCGAGTCTGGTAACGACCGACGGTATGCATGAGGAAATTGGGAACATCGCTATCGCCGCGCATCGCGACGGCTACTTCCGAGCACTGAGCCGGGTCAAGATCGGCGATTGGATCGAGTTTGAAAGCATGGCCAGCCATGTGCACTACCGAATCGCATCGGTGTCGATCGTCGACCCCGATGACGTTTCGCCGCTGCAAGCAACAGACCACGCCGCATTGACGTTGATCACGTGTTATCCGTTCTGGTTCGCCGGTCAAGCGCCAAAGCGCTACATCGTTCGCGCGCTGGTCGCGAATCAAGATCCCAACTAACCGGGGTGTGTTGCAGAGGAGCTGCCCGATCGTTAACCGTCTTCCCGGCTCGATCGAGATCGCCGCGGAAGTCACCGTTGCTGCCCATTGGCAACCAGGGCGGCGAGTGTGTCGTAAAGCGCAGGGCCGAGCCCGCACCGTTCTCGCGCACAAGTGGTTCCACAAGGGGTTAAATCCCCACCGTTCAGGCTCAACAAGGAGCATCACAATGAAATCGTTGAAGACTCACAATTCGCGCATTACGCCATTGATTCTCAGTCTCGCGTTTACCAACTTCGCTTTCGCACAGGGCATGGACACCAAAGACCTCGAGCCGACTCATACGCGCACTCTGAGCTGCGGGCAGGTCGACATGGCCTGGAATCTGGAACTGATCGAACAGTACCCGCGCATCCCCGACGCCTGTTTCGAAGTCATCAATAACAACGGCAACAAATGGGCACGCTTCGAAGCAGACTTCATACGACTGGATCGCGACGGTTCGGTAGTCGCCGACTTCGTCAGCCCCGGCGGTCGGTCGATGGGCCGTTACACGGTGCTCAACAATCCTGGCCAACAGGTAACGCTGGATGGCCGCAAGTACCCGTTCACAGCACTCCGCGGGGGCCAACGCATCAATTTATACGTCCCTGAGGGCGCAGCCGCATTGACGACCGAAGTCGGAACGCCGCCAGAGTCGTATGGGCGCATTGTCCGCTATGAAGCACCCGCAGAACCACCGCAATTGGCGCAAGCTGCGCCGGTGCTTTCGCCGTCCGCTCTGCGTTTGCCGAACACCGCCGGCGTGTTGCCCTGGTTTGCTGTGCTCGGCATCGGCGCCCTGTTGATCGGCGCAGGACTGAGATTCGCCAATCGCACCTAGCCTTGCCCCTCGAACAACAGTCGGTGTCCGGGTGCAGACGATTCGGACCCATGCCATCGCCAGGCACTTCCGCGCGCAGCGGTGTGCCGGGCTGCCATCACGAAATTTCTATCTTGGAGAATCACCATGCGTATGCCCAATTCACTCAACCCATCAGAAGCCGTCCGAGCAACAGATGTGCCCGTCGGCGACGACTTGATGTCCGAACTCAAGCAAGTACTGACCGATGCTGAGATCGTTCTGAAGACCGCAACCGATGTCGGCAGCGAGAAGCTCAGCGATATTCAAGCAAGTGTCCGGGAATCGCTGCGGTCGCTCAAGGAACATGTCGACGTGGCTCGCGAGAAGCTCGGCATCCGTGCGCGCGACGCTGCTGTTGCAACCGATACTTATGTCCACGCCCACTCCTGGGCCGCGGTTGGGGCAGCCAGTATTGCCGGCCTGCTGGTCGGCGCGATGCTCGCGAGGCGCTGAACCATGTCGGCCCGGGCGCCTTCGTCTCAAGGTCTCCTGGCATCTTTGACGATGCTGGCCGAATCGGTGCACGCAGTTGCGTGCACCCGCCTGGAACTGTTGTCTCTCGATCTCGATGAGAGTCGGGTTCGGTTGACTTCCATGCTGTTCATTGCGCTCGGTGCCATGGTTGCGATTGGCATTGGCGGCGTACTCTCTGTGATTGCGTTGTTGATGGCGATCCCCGACGAACGCCGGCTCGCGCTCGTTGTTGCGATCGCAGCTGCTTTACTGCTGGTCGGTTTTCTTGCCTGCGCCCTGGTACTTCGCCGTGCGCAGCAGATGCCGAGCATTTTCTCGACGAGTTTATCTACGCTGGAAAAAGATCGCCGCACCAGGAGCCCACGATGACGGGTCGCCTGCAGCGAATCGCAGATCGCCGTCGCCAGCTGTTAACCGCAGACGCTGCTCATCGCTTGATCATCGTCGCGTGTATTCGGCCTTGGCAGCGCCCACTGACGGCGATCGCGAAAGCGTCAACATTGCCAGCATTGTGGCGCCATCCGCTCTGGCTGCTGGCGAGTGCCGGCGTGATCGCGGTGCTTCCCATTGGGCGTCCCCGTCGATGGCTCGAGCGCGCCTGGGTGACTGGATATGCAGTTCTCACCGTGGTCGACAGGATGCGCGGGTCACGCATTGAGGCGTCAACCCGACCTCAAGTGGATCGTTGCGAACCGCCCCCGGATCGGACGTCAAATACCGCAACACCTGTTCGCAACGGCAGATGATCTGCGACCCGCGATCCAATCCGCGAACTCTGGCTCTGGTGCGCAACCGAACAGACGCAACTCAATGGGTGGCACATGCTGAGGCCTCCAATCAGGAGAAGAATGTGAACTGGGATATCGCCAAAGGCAACTGGAAACAATTTCGCGGCCAGGTCAAAGCACAGTGGGGCAAGCTGACCGACGACCAATTAGAAGTCATCGACGGACGTCGAGTCGAATTAGCTGGGCGGATTCAGGAAGCCTACGGCATCAGCAAAGACGAAGCAGAACGACAGCTGGCTGCGTTCGAACTCACTCAAAAGTCGGTCTGACCCGTCTCCAGCCATGCAGCTTCCTTCGAACAAGGGAAGCTTGCTCGCACATGTGTCGTCGAAGTGGCCGATCCGGTGGTTTCCACCGGGTCGGCACATTCCCCGTGAAGCACTCAACCACGATACGCTCAGAGCAAGGTCAGCAACCGATCGCGCAGTTCGACCAATCGACCGTGAAAAAAGTGACCGGCGCCGGCGAACCTGAGCATCTCAACCGGCGGATTGATGCCCTCGAAAAAAGCGAAGACGTCGGTCGCAGATATCACTTCGTCGGCGTCGCCCTGCGCAACAATCCAGCGCGCGCGAGGCCGCGTGGGGAATGCCAGTCCAAACCGCGCAACCGGGGGCGCAACGCTGATCAGGCACTGCGCGTTCAGCGCATCGGCCTGTGCTGCGCTGACAAAGGCGCCAAAAGAAAACCCCGCGAGCCACAAGGGTAAGTTGGGCATCCGCGCGCGCAGAAAAGCGACGGCAGCGGCCAGATCATCCTGCTCACCGCGCCCTTCATCGAATTGGCCAGCCGAAGCCCCCACGCCGCGAAAATTGAAGCGCAAGGTGGCGCACTGCATCTGCGCCAGCGTGCGCTCCAGCATGGTCACGACTTTATTGCTCATCGTCCCACCGTGCAGTGGGTGCGGATGGCAGATAACCGCGATCCGCGTCGGCTCAGAGGCACCACCGAGCACGCCTTCCAGCGCACCCGACGGACCATCAATGGTGATGACGCTCATTTTTCGAGCGGCGGAATCCGCAAGACCTGGCCTGGGTAGATCTTGTCCGGATCGGCCAACATCGGTTTGTTGGCCTCGAAGATCACCATGTACTTGTTGGCATTGCCATAGACCTCTTTCGCGATCTTCGACAGCGTGTCACCTTTTTCAACCACATGCGTACGGCTCTCGAATGCGTCCTTCTCCGCGTCTTCCCTGGTGGGCAGAGCTTCCACCGGGATCGGGGCCTCGGCAATGATCGGGGTGGCCGCCGGACTCGGCGTGGCTGCTGGGGCGGGCGTATCGAACTTTGGCGGCGCACCAACGACAAGTCGATCTTCTACTTGATCGACGCCTTCGACATTGCCAACGGCGACGATGAGCTTCTCTTTTGTCGCCTTGTCCTTCACCCAGCCGGCGGCAACCAAAACTTCCTTTTCGAACCAATAGTGCACGTGATCTACCGGCAGACCCACCTTGCGCACATGTTCGCGAACCAGTGCACTCAAATTGGGGATTTCCGACGGCTTCTTGCCGCCGAACAGCTTGGCGCCAGCGGACGCCACAAAACTAAACAGACCCATACAGTGCTCCTTGTTTGACGGGAAATGTCGACTATGCCACCGTCAGCGCAAACTTGTCGCAGGATGACTCGCGCGGCACGCCCAATCTCGATCGGGAGACACTACCATGCACATTGTCGTCTACAGCGCCCGTAGCTATGACCGCCGGTTTTTCAATGCGGCAAACGCCGACGGCAGGCACAGCCTGACCTTCCTCGAAAGCCGCCTGGATGTCTCGACGGCCGCGGCCGCCGACGGCGCAGAAGCGATTTGCGCTTTCGTCAACGATTGCCTGAACGCGAGCGTGCTGCTGCGCTTACATCAGCTCGGTATTCGGCTCGTGCTGCTGCGCTCGGCCGGGTTTAACCACGTCGATTTGGCTTCCGCTGCTGCGCTCGGTGTGGCCATCGCGCGCGTGCCCGAGTATTCGCCGTATGCGGTCGCGGAACATACGATTGCACTGATCTTGACACTGAACCGCAAGATTCACCGCGCCTACGCCCGCGTTCGTGAGGGCAACTTCGCACTCGAAGGCCTACTCGGCTTCGACCTGCATGGGAGCACGATCGGCGTTGTCGGCACGGGCAAAATCGGGGGCCGATTCGCACGCCTCATGGCGGCGTTCGGGTGCCGGGTGTTGGCGAACGATCCACTTCCCAATCCGGAGCTGCGTGCGATCGGTGTCGACTACGTCGATTTGCAGGAGTTGCTTTGCGCGAGCGATGTCGTCAGCCTGCATTGTCCATTGACACCGGACACGCGGCACCTGATCGGTTCGGCGGCATTCGCCGTCATGAAGCCGGGCGCAATGCTGGTCAATACCAGCCGCGGTGCGGTGATCGATACGCGCGCCGCCATCGCCGCATTGAAACGCGGGCGGCTTGGCGGCCTGGCACTCGACGTGTATGAAGAGGAAGGTGATCTGTTTTTTCGCGACCTCTCCGAAGACGTGCTGCAAGACGATGTCTTTGCGCGACTACTGACCTTTCCGAACGTGCTCATCACCGGACACCAGGGGTTCTTTACCGTACAGGCAATGACAGCCATCGCAACCACGACACTGGCTAACGCCGATGCCTACGCGCGCGACGGCAGACCCACTCACCCGGTGTCGCTCGAACGCGTGGCATGAGTACGACCATGGCGACGGCAGTGCTCGCCGTTGCGCCGATCCTGACCGTGTTGGCGCTGATGCTGGTTGCGGGCTGGTCGGCAGCGCGCGCTGGCAGCGTCGGCCTGGTTCTGGCGCTGGGTCTGGCAACGCTCGCGTTCGACGTAGGCGAAAATGGGGCGTTGATGGTGGCCGGTGTTGCGGCGGAAGCCGCTTTCATCACGGCAACCATCCTGTGGATACTCTGGCCGGCGCTGACGCTGCACCAGATGCAGCAGAACAATGGTGCACTGGACGCGCTGCGCGCAGCCGTGTGTCGGCTAACGCACCAACCGATGTTGCAGGTGCTGCTGATTGGCTGGTGCCTGTCGTTGTTTCTCGAGGGCGCCGCAGGATTCGGCACGCCCGTAGCACTGGTTGCCCCGTTGTTGGCGGGACTTGGCGTTCCGCCGCTGCAGTCCGTCGTACTGGCCCTGCTGGGACATGCGATCGGCGTCAGTTTCGGCGCTCTGGGCACACCGGTCGCGGCGCAATCGACACTGACCGGTCTCTCAGGCGATTCGATCGCCTGGCGGACCGCGTTGCTGAATGCCGGCGCGGCGAGTCTGATGATGGTGTACTTCGTGCGAACATTCCGCACCACGCTGGCCAACGCGGACGTCGATCGCACGTTGCATGTCGGGCGCTGGGCGGCACTGACAGCCGCCAGCTTCACATTACCTGCCGTGTGCGTTGCATTCCTGATTGGACCCGCTCTACCAACGCTGGTTGGCGCACTGGTCGCCGGGTTGGTGCTTGCGATGGCGATCCGATACCGGGCGGACGACCATCAATCCAGCGACACGTCGCCTGACAGCGCTTCGCTGGCACACGCGTTGGCACCTTACTTCTCGCTGACGTTGCTGGTATTCGCAACACGCCTCCTGCCAGACAATGCGCTGACCAGCCTGGTCCTGCATTGGCGGCTTTGGGAAGATTATCGAGGGCAGATTCAGCCTTTGGGTCACCCTGGCACCTTATTGGTGGCGGCACTGCTTGCCGGCACATGGATACAGAGCAGATCCCTGCGCCCGCTTGCTCCGGCGCTGACAGCCTCAGGCCGTCGGTTGCTTCCAGTGGCAGCGGCGTTGTTTGCGATGTTGTGCCTGTCGCGATGGATGCTGCATTCGGGAATGATCGCGGCCCTGCAAGCAGCTGCCGTGGAGAGTTTCGGTCGCGGTTGGCCGCTGCTCGCGCCTACGGTTGGCGCGCTGGGCAGTTTTGTCACTGGATCAGCAACGGCTTCGAACGTACTTTTCAGTACGCTACAAACGCAAACCGCAACGGCGCTGGGTTTATCGAGCACCTGGATGGCCGCTGGGCAAACCGCCGGTGCGGCCATTGGCAACATCATTTGCCCGCACAATATCGTCGCGGGCGCTGCAACCGTTGGACTTGCGGGACGGGAGGCCGACATACTGAGGCGAACGCTGGTACCGTGTCTGGCCTCGCTGGTGTTACTGGGCCTGATGCTCGTCATCATTCTCAACGCCGTGACTTGAGTACGACGATCTCATGCGCGCACCGGAGCACAAAAACGGCTCAACCGACCTGCCGACAAGCAACAGCTTGGCATGGCATACCCTGGACGTAGCTGAAACGCTGGCGCAACTGCGCACCACCGCGAACGGTTTGAGCGCGACAGAAGCCACTTCGAGGTTGGCCGAAATCGGGCCAAACCGTCTACCGGCGGTGGCGCGCCGCAGCGCCCTTCGGCGCCTGTTTTCGCAGTTCCACAACGTGCTGATTTATGTGCTCCTCGGAGCTGCGCTGATGACCGCGCTACTCGGGCACTGGATCGATGCGGCTGTCATTCTTGCCGTCGTTCTGATCAATGCCGCGATCGGGTATGTCCAGGAGGGCAAAGCCGAGCAAGCCATGGATGCCATTCGCAACCTGCTTGCGCCACGCGCCAGCGTGTTCCGCGATGGCATCCGCATCGGGATCGATGGCGAACAGCTCGTGCCCGGCGACATTGTCAGCATTGAGGCGGGCGATCGCGTACCGGCCGATCTGCGTTTGATCCAAGAGCGCGGGCTGTCGGTTCAGGAGTCAGCGCTGACCGGCGAGTCTGTCCCTGTCGAGAAACAACTCGATCCGGTCGCCAGCGATGTCGCGCTCGGCGAGCGAACGTGTCTGGCTTTTTCCGGCACCGTCGTAACGGCAGGCACCGGCGTGGGTGTTGTCATCGCAACCGGCATGGCCACGGAAATCGGGCGCATCGGTCAATTATTGGCAAACGTCGCAACCCTGACCACGCCGTTGGTCGCGCAGATTCAGCGCTTCGGCCACTGGCTGACCTGGCTGATCCTCGCGGTTGCCGTATCGCTGCTGATCTACGGCTATTACGCTGCGCACTATCCGTTCGCCGAGTTGTTCATGGCCGTGGTTGGCCTGTCAGTCGCCGCAATACCAGAAGGCCTGCCGGCCGTGCTCAGCATAACGCTCGCGATCGGGGTCCGCTCGATGGCAGCCCGCAACGCGATCGTCCGCCGCCTGCCCGCCATCGAGACGATCGGATCGGTATCGGTGGTATGCACCGACAAAACTGGCACGCTGACGCGCAACGAGATGTTGGTTGCCTCTGCACTGACATCGAGCACCGCCTGCGATATCGAGGGCGACGGTTACGCACCGTTCGGCGCCATCCGCCACCGCCGGCATCGCGATGGCGATGTTCGGTCCCTCACCGAATTGGCTCTCGCTGCACTGCTCTGCAACGATGCCGCGCTGGGCGAACGCGACAACGCCTGGGTCATCGACGGCGATCCGATGGAAGGTGCACTGCTCGCGTTCGCGGCAAAAGTCGGCCTGCGCCTCGATCAGGAACGCCGCCGATGGCCACGCATTGATGCAATCCCCTTCGATGCGCGACATCGATACATGGCCACTCTGCACGAAGACGCGGACCAAAATCGCCTTGTTTTCGTCAAGGGGGCGCCAGAGCAAATTCTCGCCAATTGCGCCACGCAACGCACTTCTGGCAACGATTCCGCGCCATTGGATCAGGCTTTTTGGCATGCGCAAATCGATGCCATCGCCGCACACGGACAACGCGTACTCGCCTTCGCTGTGCGCCGAGTCGATGCCGCTCGGCCAGCTTTCGAGCGCACGACGGTGGAGAACGGGCTGACGCTGCTCGGAATGGTCGGTTTGATCGATCCGCCGCGCCTTGAGGCGCTTCAGGCGATCGCCGACTGTTTGAGTGCCGGCATCTCGGTCAAAATGATCACAGGCGACCACGCCGGTACCGCCTCAGCCATCGCGCAACAAATCGGGTTCGCGCGAACCGCCGTACTGACCGGCCCCAAGCTGGATGCCATGAGCGAGGCGGCGCTGAATCAGGCAGTACTGGAATACGATGTATTTGCGCGTACCAGCCCAGAACACAAATTGCGGCTGGTCGAGGCGCTGCAAGCCCACGGTTTGAGCGTGGCCATGACGGGCGATGGCGTCAACGATGCACCGGCCCTCAAGCGCGCCGACGCCGGCATTGCGATGGGCAAGAAGGGCACGGAAGCTGCCAAAGAGGCGGCCGATCTGGTGCTCGCCGACGACAACTTCGCTTCGATTGTCGCAGCAATACGCGAAGGCCGAACGGTTTACGACAACATCAAAAAGGTCATCAGCTGGACCTTGCCGACCAATGCCGGTGAGGCGTTGACGGTCATCGTCGCACTGCTGATGGGGATGTCTTTGCCGGTGACGCCGGTGCAGATTCTCTGGATCAACTTAATCACCGCCGCAACGCTGGGACTCGCGCTGGCTTTCGAACCGACCGAGATCCAGACCATGCAACGTCCACCACGTCGGCGCGATGAAGCGCTACTGGGCCCCGATCTTGTATGGCACGTTGTTCTTGTCTCGTTGCTGTTCCTGGGCGCCGTCTTCGGTATGTACCACCATGCGCTTGGCCAAGGTCACTCGTTGGAGCTGGCGCGTACGATCGCGCTCAACACGCTGGTGGTTCTGGAAATTTTCCATCTCTTTTTCATTCGCAACATCTACGGCACGTCGCTGCGATGGTCAGCGATACGCGGCACACCCGTTGTGTGGGCGGTGGTGGCGATCGTCACCGGCGCGCAGTTCGCGATCACCTATCTGCCGCCGTTGCAGGCGATTTTCGGTACCGCTGCGGTTCCGCTGAACGATGGCCTGCTGATCGTGCTCGTCGGCGGCGCCTTTTTTGCGCTCATCGAATTGGAAAAGCAGGTGCGGTTGCGTTGGCTGGGCGCGTTTCGCAGCCGGTAAAGGAACCGAGTGTTCGCATCAAATTGCCGGCGGCGACAACGGCGAGGCAAACCACGCCGGCTTGAGGGCCAACACGGCACACCGAAGTTGATCCAGAACATCCTCCGCGGTATTGCCGATCAGCACGCCGGCAACGCCTTTACGTGCCACGGTGCCCATCACCACCAACTGGGCACCCAACTGTGCTGCTTGTGCAGGAATCGTATCGCGCGGATTGCCATGAATCACATGGAGCTTCGGAGCCAAGTGCCGATACGCCTCGCTCCCCAGAGACTGGGCCAGCCGTCCCAGCTGCCGCTCGGCGGCTTCGCGATGCCGCGTCGACGCACCGCTCAGAACGCTGCGCTCAGCGGACGCCGGATCATCCGCCCAGAGGCGTACAAACCCTGCCTCCGGACTATCCCACACGTGGAGCACATGCAGCGCAGCGAAGTCCGCCACGGCGAGCGCACTCGCCAATTCAAGGATGTTGTCGTTGAGCTCTTGCGCATCATCCGATACGTCTGGATCAACATCGATGGCCGCAAGAACAGTTCGATAGCTCACCTCTTCATCGGGCCGCATCAGCCAGACAGGACAGGGACACTTGCGCAGCAGGTGCATATCTTCGCTGCCAAACAAGCGCTCTGTCCAACTGGGGTTCTCGGCGCTCTTGACCAATAAGTCGTGATTGTCGCGCAGCACTCGCCGTATGGCCTCAACGAAGCGCTTGCCCGTCGACACTTCGATCGTCGACGCAGCTAACGCGCGAAACGGCGCACATAGCGCTTCAAGGGCGCGATGACGTTCGAGTACCAGCAAAGCCGTCTGCTCGGCAGAAGCCAACGGAGCAACCACATCAATGATCGTCAGCCGCGCCTGCTGATGGTCTGCCAGGCTGGCAACGCGTGCGAGGGCCGCATCTGACGTCGCTGCATCACAAACGAACAGGATGCTCCTGAAGCTCCTCATGCCGTCCCTCCTGATCGGAACCCAGAACAAACTTCGCCGCCTCACGTGCAGCATCAGCGTACGGAACAAACACTCTGTCGACGCCGAGCTGGGTCAAACGCTCAACATCCGATTGTGCCTCGGCAGCGACAGCGATCTTGCCGACAAATCCCAGTTGCCGCAAACTCTGGACGAGCGTCTGGCCAATATCGACATCGCGGATCGTGCAAACTACGCAATTCGCTTTTTGAATGGGCAAGGCGGCGATAAACTCTGGATCAGAAGCGTCACCGTACTGAACCGCAAATCCCTCAAGTTTCTGACTTCGAATCGCCTCTGGATCGAAATCGATGACCAGTAGCCGGCATCCGCCGGAGCGAAGATTTTCTGCTAGCGCCTTGCCGAAACGCCCTATGCCAAACAGCAATACATCAGGTTCCAACTGGCTTGGCGTCGCCCGCTGCTCGCGGAACGCGACTTTACGCTCGAACACACCGAGCCATGGCGCGAGTCGCTCGTAAATCGGATGCGAGTACAAGATCAGATAGGTCGAGGCGCTGATCGTCACCAGTCCAACCAGCGTGACCAGACCGACCGTCTCGCGGTCCAGATGTCCCAGGCTCAATCCGAGCCCGGCCAGAATCAATGAAAATTCACTGATTTGCGCAACGGTGAGGCCCGCGAGGAAACCCGTTCGTTTGCGGTAGCCCATGTAACCCATAATGGCCATGACGATCAACGGATTTCCAATCAATACGAACAGCGAGAACACCATCGCCGAGAACCACTGAGCGCCTAAGGTACCCAGGTCCAGAGAGGCGCCCAATTCGACGAAGAAGAAGAGCAAAAGAAAATCGCGCAGACTGACAAGGCGCGCTGCTATTTGTTCGCGAAATGCGGTCGAGGCAATCGAAACGCCGGCCAAGAAGGCGCCGACCTCCTTGCTGAATCCCAATGCATCGCCGACCATCGCGCCCAGAACCGCCCAGGCAATCGCAAACAGCACCAGCAACTCCGGCGTTCGAGCAAGTCGCTGCGTGAGGTGCGGCAGGACGTATCGCATCAGCAACGCAACGCTGACCAACATGGCGACGCCTTTTGCAACAATCCACAGCGCTTCCTGACCAAAACTACGATTCGCTTCCGCACTCCCGAACGCCGTCAGGGCGATCATGACCAACACAACGACGATGTCCTGAACGATCAAAAAACCGATCGCAATTCGTCCATGAAGCGAATCGACCTCGCGCTTGTCGGACAGCAGCTTGACAATAATGATGGTGCTGGAAAAGGTCAGCGCAACGGCCACATAAATCGCCGCAATGTGGTCCAAACCAAGCAGCAATCCGAGCACATAGCCGATCACAGAGGTGAAAATGACCTGCCCGAGACCCGATGCCAGTGCGACCGGCCCAACCGTGCGGATGATGTGCAAGTCAAGCTTCAGTCCAACCACAAACAGAAGCAGTGCAATCCCAAGGCGAGCGAGCAGGTCGACTTCGTTGCCCGACTGCAATAAGCCAACAAAGGAGGGGCCTGCGAAGATACCAACGGCAATAAAGGCAACGATCAGTGGTTGCCTCAACCACTGTGCAAGAGCGCCTGCTGCGGCCGCCAAGCCAAGCAGAATTCCGATTTCGTAGAAGACGCCTGGCATCGTCTTACAACCTGTCCGCTTGGATCGAAGCTGAATTCAGACCATAACACGGGAACTCAGACGCGACGAAACGCATCCCTCACCCATTCACGCATCAGCAACCGATAAAGCAACGGAACGAAGAACGGCGTCAGCAAGCTGGATCACCAGACAGCGATCTCCAAAGCAGAGAATCGCGAGTCAGCCCTTTCGCGCGCGACGGATCAGCTCCTTCAACTCGGGATCGTCCGGCGGCGTTTTGATCAGCTTGTCGAGCGTCGCGCCGGGCAGACGTGCGCCGTGTTCGATGAGCACGCGCGCCGAACTCTTGTTCTTGACGATCAGCGCCATCGACAGCGGTCCCCATCCTTGCGGGCTGCGATGCGCCACGTCGCCGCCCGCATCGAGCATTCGCTGCACAACCTCGCCAGGGCATCGCTGGGCGGCCATGGTCAGCGTCGACGTTCCTGCGCCCTCAGTTGCGTTTGGGTCTGCGCCAGCCGCAAGCAGCGCATCGACGATCTGCAACGCCTGGGCATAGTCGCCTTCGTCCTTGCCACAGCCAACCATCGTCGCGGCGTTCAGCGGTGAATGCGGTAGCGTCGGCGAACGGGCGTTAGCGCTCACGCCTTCGGCCAGCAGCGCCTTCACTTCTGCGACATCGCGGCGCAGCGCAGCACCGACCAGCGCATCGCCCAGCTCGCTCGGCGCTTCGCCAAAGGCAATCAAGGGCATCAAGAGCAGAGTCGAAAACATCCGGCATCGCATGATCATCGTCCTTGGGCACGTTTGAGGATTGCCTTGACGCGTGGATCGCTGGGTGGCTCGATGAACAGACGATCGACCTGTTGCGCGCTCAAGCGTGCGCCGCGCGCGACGAGCGCCTCGGCTGCATCCAGATTTGCTGCCGCGATCGCCATTTCGAGCGGAGTCAGCCCACGCGATCCGCGCACATCGGGCGGTTCGCCCAAGTCGATCAACGCCTCAATGACGACAGCCGGACATCCGTTGCGCACGGCGCCCAGCAGATAGGTGTCGCCGTTTGCGTCTGCGCCGCCGATTTGGGCGCCGCGCCTGGCAAGCAGTTGCAACATCGCGACAAGGTCGGTGGCCGGCACCTTATCCACGCAGCCGAAGCCAACGGTTTGACTGATGGCGTTCATGCCAGAGATGCCGCGCGCATTGGCGTCGACGCCGGCATCCAGTAATGCCGCGACCGTCAGCAGATCGCCCTCGCCGGCGGCCTTGCGCAAGCTGTCGGCATTGACTCCGATGTTGCGTGGCGCCAAAAAAGCGATGGCGGCACGTTCACGCTCAGCGTCGACCGCAGCCAGCGTTGTTTTCGGTGTGCGTCGGCGATCCGAGCGCACTCGGTCAACGCTGTTCGCAAGTTCCGGATCGGCGCTGGCGATCTCAATCGCGCGGTCCATGGTGGACTCATCCACTTGCATCCGATTCAGCATCAAAAGCGCACGCCCTCGAGGGCCTGCTGGCGTCTTGCCCTCGATCAGCGGTACCAGGTATCGCGGCGCGATCTCTCCGAACCAGCGCTTCACTGACTGCGGGCTGGAACCATCGACACGCGCCAGACGTTCGATGTTGAGCGAGTAGGGCAAATGCGATGAGTCGCCGGTTTCGGCCAGAAAAACGTAAGACTGGAGCACCGGCGCCAAATCCCGTTCGGGATCGACGTTTCCGGACAAAACCGCCGCCTGCGCGCGGTTCATCGCGCCGTTGTAGTCGATACGCGTGCGCGCTTCCGCCGCCACCCAGGCCAACAATGAGAAAACAATGACCCAACGCATCCATCGAACCCCTTTTCATAGTGTCCTTGGCAAGAATGCCGAAACCACCAGGAAGCGAACGCAAAATCCAACAACTCATGGCGGCGGACAGCATGGATCGGCATTCACTGCCGCCAGAATGGTCCGATGGCGCTTAGACGGTCAACGCATGAACTGCCGATACAGCACCGGGACGACGAACAGCGTCAGCAAGCTGGAAAAGGCCAGACCCCAGACGATGGCCGAGGCAACCGGACCCCAGAGCAGAGATTCGCCAGCCAGACCAACCGCGAGCGAAAACAGTCCGGCGATGGTCGTGCCCGTGGTCATCGCGATCGCGATCACGCGGCGGCGCGCGGCATAAATTGCGGCGTGCAGCGTGCGCATGCCGGCCGCGCGGCGCTGATTGGCCGCGTCAATCAGAACGATGGCACCGTTGACGGCGATACCGATCAGAGCGACTGCGCCATACATCGTGTACAGGGACACTGGATTACCGGACACCACCACGCCCAAGGTCACGCCCACCAGCGCCAGCGGTACGGTGACCAGAATCAGGAAGGGCTGCCCATAGCTGCGGAATTGCGCCGCCAGAATCAGGTAAATCAGACCGATGCCCATCAGTGCCAACGGGCCGAGCGCCGCCAAAGACTCGTTGATGTCGTCGAGTTGACCAGAAAAATCGAGGTCAGCGCCTGGGTAAGTGGCGCGTTGGCTTTCCCAGGCCTGGCGCAGGCTCTGCGCGGCCGCGACCGCATTGTTGATGTCGAGATCGAGATCGGCTTCGACGGTGATCGCGCGGCGGAAATTCCAATGCCGGATCAGATCGGCGCTGATGCGCGTCTGGTGTTTCACCAGCGCACCGAGCAGGGTTTCGCCGCCGCCTGGCAAAGCCACCGGCTGCGCCAACAGTTCTTCCACCTGCGCGAACCGTTGTGGCTGCGCCTGCACACGTAGCTCGACCTTCTCGCCGCGGTCGCGAAAATCGGCCACCACCTCGCCATCGACGTGCAAGCGCACCAGACGCGCAACGGCGGCCGGATCGAGACCGGCTTCGCGCGCGGCCGCGACGTCCACGTCCAGGGTGAGCTCGTTACGCCCCGGGCTGGCATCGTCGCTGATGTCGCGCGCGCCAGGAATGTCGGCAATGGCGCGTTTGACAGCCTCGGCCGCACCCGCGAGTTCCGCAGGATCGTCGCTGCGTACTTTGACGCTGATCGGCTTGCCCGTGGGCGGACCGCCACTGACCTTGAAAAACGACATCTGCGCGGGCACCGGCGCCGATTCGATGTCGGCACGCATGCCCTCGATGATCTCGTCGATCAGCCGCGACTCGGCCGTCGCCGGATTCAACGACACCGCGATCTGACCATAACGATCGCCATACACCGGCTCGATGTCGGTGAACTTGATGCCCGCCATGGATATCACCGACCGAGCCTCGCCCTCTTTGAGATGGCGACGGACGATGGTCTCGACCGTTTGCGTGTGCGCAATACTTTCTTCGATCGGCGTCGTCGGCGGCAAATCGACGTTGACATAAAACAAGCGGATCGGATCGAAGGCGAAGAAGTTGAAGCGTACCGGCCCGCTATTGAACGCAGCGCCGAGCACAATCAGACCCATCGACGCGACGAACAACAGCAGCGCACCACTGAGATAGCGTTTCGGGCGACGCATGACGTGAATCAGCGCTCGGGTGTATTTGACGCGCAGCGCATGCGTCCAGCGCTCGCGCCACGCCTGACTGCGCGAAGCACTCAGCGCTTTGTCGCCCATGGCGACTACATGCGCGGGCAACATCCAGAACGCTTCGATCAAACTCACCGCCAATCCGACGGTGACCACAAAGGGAATCACAAACATGAATTTGCCGAGGATGCCGGGCAACAACATCAGCGGCAAAAAAGCCGCCATCGTCGTGGTCACGGCGGCCAACACCGGCAAGCCCACTTCACGCAGGCTTTCGATTGCCGCACGCAGTCCATCCATGCCGCGCTGCATGCGAAAGTACATCGCCTCAACCACGACCACTGCGTCGTCGACCAGCATGCCCAAAACGATGACGATGCCGAGCAGTACTGAGACGTTGAGCGTGTTCCCGGTGACATCGAGCAGGATGAAAGTGCCGGCGATGGAAAACACCACGCCCAACGCGACCATGGCCGAAATGCGCGTGCCAAGGAACAACCAACACACGGCCATCACCAGCAGCAGTCCGATCAGCGCGTTGTCTTGCATGATCGCCAGCGCATCACGCGTGGGAATCGACTGATCGTCGCTCAACAACAACGACAACCCTGAGCCCGCGAGCACGGCGTTTTTTTGCTCCACATATTCGCGCAGGCGATCGACCAACACCAGCGTATTACTACCGCTGACTTTGGTCACCGACATCAGCACCGCAGGCTGGCCATCGGTGGCGATCAACTGCCGCGGACGCTGACTGATCCGCCGAACTTCGGCCAGCGTATCGAGGCGCACGGCGCCATCGCTCAACGGCAGTTCGAACCCGGCCAGACGCTCGACATCCGGCACCGCACCTGCCACGCGCACCAGCCATTCGGCGTCGGCGGCGTCTTGTTTGCCGGCGAACACATCGCGAAACCAACCGCGCAGCGCGTCGGACAATTGCACCGCATGGACGCCTCTCGCGGCAAGCTGCTGCGGGTCGAATTCCACTCGCAGTTCGGGGTCGCGAAACCCCAGCGCCAGGACACGATCGACGCCACCGATGCGCTGAATATCCTCACGCACGTTGCGCGCGGCGAGTCGCAGCTGTTCGTCGTCGGCCTGTCCACTCAGCACCACCATCGCCGTGGGAAAACCGTTCGCAGTGGTAATTTCAAGGATGTCCGGATCCAGCGCTTCGGTCGGCAGCTCGGCGTTGGCTTTGTTCTGCACTTCGCGCCGCACGTCGTTCACGCGTTTGTCGAAGCTGCGTTCGTTGATCTCGCGAAAACGGACCAGGATGTTGCTCACGCCTTCGCGCGAAGAACTGATCACCCAGCGCACGTCCTGCACATTGCGCAACGCGTCTTCGAGTGGGTTGGTGATCTTCGCCTCGACATCTTCGGCGGAGGCGCCGGGAAGCGCCGTTGAGATGTTCAGCCAGTTGAAATTGATCTCCGGATCCTGCTCGCGCGGCATCTTGAGATACGCAATAGCGCCCATGACCAAAACGACCGCAAAGGCAATATTGGCGAGCGGATGGTGAGTGATCAGGCGCTCGATCAATTTCATTCTGTTGGCACCACGTCGCCGTCATGGAGCGATTGTTGACCGCGGTGGACCACCAGCGTTTCGGGCGGCACGTCGAGTTGGAATCGCCGGCCTTCCTCAGCGGACTTCGCCGGAACAAATCGTGCCTTGCCGTCCACGACGATAAACGCACCTCGTTCGTCGCCGCGTTTGACCATCAACTCCGCCGGCAGCAACAGGCCAGGCGCGATCCAACTGACCTGACCTGTGCTGCCTGCCGGCGCGCTGTCAGTCACGAAGACAAAACGCGCGAGCCGCGTGCGCGTGCTGCGTTCCATCACCGGCGACAACGCCGCGAGCTTGAGGGCATAGCGCCGTTGCTGCGACTCGAACTCGATTCGAACCGCTGGCGCAATCTGTTCAGCCGCATCCGGCGACAGTTGTGCCTCCACTTCTGCGGCAGCGGTCGAGACCAGCCTTAGCAGCGGTGTCCCCGGCGCAGCCAGCGCGCCGACGTGCGCGTGACGCTCCAATACGACGCCCGAAAAAGGCGCATGAACGCTGCACTTTTCCAATTGGCGCGCCGCGGCATCGCGCGCTGCCCGCGCCTGAGTCGCCTGCGCATCCGCTGCAACCTGTCCGGTCTGCAACGCCAGCAACTCGTCTTCGCTGATATGCCGGTCGGCACGCAGTCGACGTCCGCGTTCGGCGCGCTGCGTGGCCAGCAGCAATTGCGCTCTCGCGGCATCGAGCGCCGCATCCGCCTGGCGGAGCGCAAGCTTCGCATCACGCGCGTCCAGGCTCACGAGCAACTGCCCCTTGCTCACGTTGCGCCCTGCTTCTACGTGCACCTCTGCGATCGTAGCCGCCAACTCTGCGGCGATAGCCGAATCGTTCTGCGCTTGCACCGAAGCGCTGGCAGACAGGCGATTCTCGACGGCCAGCGCCGAGGCTGGTTGCACTGAAATCGTGGGCTCAGACGGCACCTGGGCGAACGCAACGCTGGTCGTTAAAAGCATGAATGCAGCGAGCCAACCGAGTGTTTTGATCGCGTACGAAGAAGACATGAAGCGTGATCCTGGCAAAAAGTGCGAAAAGCCCACGCACAAACTGTCTATTCCAGCACAATGAGCGGTTCGCAGGATGAGCGATACATCCGCCGCAGGCGCAAGATTGCGCGGTTGTTCAGTATTTGCATCCAGGCTGCGCGCCGCACGGGTACCGGTGCCGGCGAATCCCAGGTGCATGGATGTAGCGACACTTAGACCCATCGAGCGCCACGTGACATCATCGTTGTTCCACTCCGAATCTGGATGCGACATGCTCTTGCGCCTGATGCTGTCCTGCCTGTGCGGCTGCCTGATCTGCGCTCCGATTGACGCGGCCAAGCCCAAAGAAGCGAAATCGTCGGACTACGGCGAACTGAGTTACCGATTGATCGGCCCGAGCGTCGGCGGCCGGTTTACGCGTGTCGACGGCGTACCGGGCACGCAAGTGTTGTACGCGGCTGCAGCCCAGGGCGGCGTCTGGAAGAGCAACAACGATGGCCGGGACTGGGCGCCGATTTTCGACAAAGAAATCAGCCAGTCGATCGGTTCGATCGCCGTCGCGCCGAGCGATCCTAATGTCATTTATGTCGGCGGCGGCGAGGCCAATCCAAGGGGCAATGTGGCGATCGGCCTGGGCATCTGGAAATCGATCGATGCGGGCCAGAACTGGACACATGTCTGGAAAGGGCGCGGCCAGGTCGGCACGATGGTCGTTCACCCGCGCGATCCGAACATTGCCTATGCAGCGGTGTTGGGTTCGCCATTCGGGCCGGGCGCAGAACGCGGCGTCTACCGCACGAGCGATGGCGGCCGCAGCTGGCAGTTGGTGTTGAAGAAGGACGCCGATACCGGCGCCTCTGACGTGGCACTCGATCCGCAACACCCCAACATCGTCTACGCAGGTCTGTGGCAGTTCCGCCGTTCGCCCTGGATTGCCACCAGCGGCGGGCCAGGCGGCGGTTTGTATCGTTCCATCGACGGTGGCGATACCTGGACTCAGCTGACGGAAGCCGGCCTGCCAGAGGGCGATTGGGGCAAGGTCGGCGTGCGTGTGGCACCGAGCGATGCGCAACGCGTGTACGCCTTGATCGAAGCAGAACAGGGCGGATTGTTCCGCTCCGACGACGCTGGCAGTTCCTGGAAACGCATCAATACCCACCGCTCGTTGCAACAGCGCGCCTGGTATTACACGGTACTGACCATCGATCCAACCAACGCGGATGTGATCTGGTTCCCGCAGGTTCCTTTGCTGCGCAGCATCGATGGCGGCAAGACCGTGCATCAAGTGTCCGGACCGCATCACGGCGATCATCACGACATCTGGATCGATCCCAGCAATCCAAAGCGCCTGATCAGCGGCAACGATGGTGGCCTCGACATCACGCTGGATGGCGGCAAGACCTGGTACACGCCGCCGCTGCCATTGGCGCAAATCTACAATCTCGATGTGGACGACAGCATTCCCTATCGGATCGCCGGCACGATTCAGGATTGGGGCACCGCGATGGGACCATCGCGCTCGTTGGTCAATGGCGACAATCCGCTCGGCAACTGGCTCATGATCGGCGGCGGCGAAGCCGGCGATGTGCTGTTCGATCCGAGTACGCCAGGCGGCATCTACGCCGGCGAATACGGCGGTTATCTCTCGCACACGATCATCGGCACGGGCCAAATCCGCAACATCAGCGCGTGGCCGGCCAATCCTTCCGGCATGGCGCCCGAGAAGCTCGATTACCGCTTCCAGTGGACCGCGCCACTGGCCGCCTCGCCGCACAATCTGAAAGTGGTTTACCACGGCGCCAATGTGCTGTTCCGCAGCAACGATCAAGGTCAGAGCTGGAGCACCATCAGCGGCGACCTGACGCGCAACGACACCAGCAAACAACAGTGGACAGGTGGGCCGATCACCGGGGACATCACGGGCGTTGAAACCTACGGCACGATTTTTTCGATTGCCGAATCGCCGGTGACCGCAGGCGAAATCTGGGTGGGCAGCGACGATGGCCTGGTTCACCTCAGTCGCGATGCCGGCGCCAGCTGGTCCAACATCACCCCCAAAGGAATGCCTGAATGGGGCACTGTCGAGTTCATCGAACCATCGCGGGTGTCGGCTGGAACTGCGTACGTTGTCGTCCATCGCTATCGCATGGATGATTTCCGGCCGTACCTGTTCCGCACACGCGATTTTGGCCGCAGTTGGCAAAGTGTGAGCACCGGATTGCCGGACGATCTGCCGCTGTGGGTGCTGCGCGAAGATCGCGACGATGCCAATGTTCTGTATTTGGGCACCGACCGCGGCATCTGGTACTCGCACAATGGCGGCGGCAACTGGGCGGATCTGACGCTGAACCTGCCGCGCGTGACAGTGACCGATCTTGAAGTCAAACATGGCGATCTGATCGTCGCCACGAGAGGCCGATCGTTCTGGGTCTTGGAAGGTCTGGCCAGCTTACGCGCCCTGCCCGCCGCACGCGCACAAAATGTGGCGCTGTTGCCCGGTGCTGTGGGGCATCGGTTTCGCAGCGAGGCGCGCTGGGATTTTCTCGCCCGCGGTGCGTTACCCAATCCGCCGGATGGCGCGATCATTCGCTACTGGTTGGGCGTTGAACCGAAAGACGAGATCAGCCTGAGCATCCTCGACGCCGACGGCCGCACACTGCGGACGCTGTCGTCGAAACCAGTACCTGCCAGATATGCGGGCGACGACCCCGATGAACCCGAAGAAGAACCCAAGCCGGCGTTGAGCAAGCGTATCGGCTTGCAACAAGCGGTGTGGGACCTGCGACTGGAGGGAGCACGGCGTTTCGCTACCAAGGTCGATCTTGGCAATCCGGATCTGGGGCCACTGGCGCTGCCGGGTGTCTACACGTTGCGCTTGACGGTGGATGGCAAGCGCATCGACGGCAGCGTCGAAGTCAGAGCCGATCCACGTTCGCCGGCAGACGCGGCGGCGTTGCGCGCCAATCAAGCGTTTGCGTTGTCGTTACGCGACGCGCTTGATCGCACGACGACGCTCATCGAAACGACCAAAGCCGTGCACCAACAAGCCGCGGATCTGAGGCTGCGGCACGTCAATCACGCAGAGATTTCCGCCGCTGCGCAAAAGCTGCTCACTGCCGTGAGCGCCATCGAATCGCGATTGCACAATCCCAAAGCCGAAGTGGTCTACGACATTCTGACCGGCCACGAAGGCGGCGCCATGCTGCATTCGCAACTGGCGCCGCTGTATTCGTGGACGCAAGATAGCGACCACGCGCCGACGCAGGGCATGACGACGCGACGCGATCAACTGCTCGCAGAACTAAACGCCATTGAGCGCGCGCTGGCGACGCTGCGAACCACTGAGTTAGCGCAATTGGAAGCTGCACTGGATGCGGCCAACGCGCCGCGAATCGTGGTTCCAAAATGACGAGCGGTCATCGAAACATGCATGACAACGAGATCACGACCTGGCTTAGTGCGTGGCAACAAGGCGATGCGGACGCGTTTGCCCGGCTTGTGCCCGCCGTATACGGGCAGCTTCGACAGCTCGCGGCCAGCGCCCTGCGTGGCAAGGACCATCATGCGACCCTGCAACCCACCGCCCTGGTGCACGACGCTCTGCTCAAACTGATCGGCGCGCAATCGCTGAATCTGCAGAACCGCAAGCATTTTTTCACCACCGCCGCCAAAGTGATGCGGCAACTGCTGATCGATCGGGCACGCGCGATCGGACGCGAAAAGCGCGGCGGCGACTGGCAGCGCGTCGACATCACTCAGTGGATGCCGGTTGCCATCGATGCAACTCACGATCTGCTTGACCTCGACGCGGCGCTCGCCGATCTGGGCCTGGCGGATGCCCGTGTCGCGAGCATCGTCGAACTGCGGTACTTCGGGGGCCTTGAGGTCGGCGAGGTGGCCGCGTTGCTCGACATCGACGAACGCACCGTGTATCGCGATTATGCGTTTGCAAGGGCGTGGCTGGCGCAGCGATTGTCTTGACCATGGACGCGCGCTTCGATCGTTTGCGCAACGCCTTCCATCGATTGCTCGATGTGCCATTGCCTCTCAGAAGCGCCGCGCTGGCTCAAGTCGACAGCGACCTGCATGAGGAGTTGTTGGCGCTGTTAGATCAAGCCAGTCCAGCGCGAATTGGTCCGTACCGTATCGAAAAAGAACTTGGCCGCGGCGGGATGGGCGTGGTGTACCTGGCGCGACGCGACGATGGTGCATTCGAACAGGCGGTCGCGCTCAAACGGATGCACCACGGCCTTGGCCCTGAACGTGCGCAGCGCTTTGCACGCGAACGCGCAATCCTGTCGCGCCTTCAGCATCCACACATCGCGAAGCTGTTGGACGGCGGCATCGATCGCGATGGCCAACCCTGGTTGGCGATGGAGCTGATCGACGGCACCACGTTGATGGAAGCACGGCTGCGTTTGTCGGTCGATCAGCGCCTGGGCATTCTCATCGAACTTTGCGAAGCCGTGGCATACGCTCATGCGGCACTGGTCATTCACCGCGATATCAAGCCAGGCAACGTCATGTTGGCCAGCGACGGCCATCCGCGGCTGCTGGATTTTGGAATCGCCAAGCTGGAAGACGACTCGGACCAATGCGCCACATTGACCGATCTGCGGCCCATGACCCCGCGATACGCTGCGCCAGAGCAGCATCGGGGAGAGATCGCCACAACAGCTGTCGATGTGTACGCCATCGGTCGACTGATCGCAGAGCTGTTGGGCGACGAACTGACGGCCAGCGCAAAGCGCATCGCTGATCGCGCCACCCACGAACAGGCGACCGCGCGGTATCCCAGTGCCACTGCCCTGGCCGACGATCTACGCGATGCGCGAGCCGGAAAACCGCTGCGCAGCGGCATCGACAGTCGTCGTGAGCGGACGATGGCCTTCGCGCGCATCCATCGATGGCCCCTCCTGGCAGGCGGCACCGTGGCGGCGGCGTTAGCGGTCGGTGGCATCGGCTTTGCTTATCAGGCCCGGGTAGCCGCACACGAGGCGGCACAAGCCCGCGCCCATCTGGCGACTCTGATCGATGTGATTTCGGCGGTCAGTCCGGATCGTTATCGCGGGCGGGAGCCACCCGCGGGCGATTTATTGCTGGCTGCCGCGAGTGTGCTTGCCAACCGAAAAGACGCGCCGCCGGCCCTTGTCCTTGAGGCCTCCAGCGAGTTGGCGGCCGGGTTGATCAATCTGGGTCGATTCGAAGACGCGCAAATCGTGCTCGATCGAGCGCTGAGAATCGGCGCCGCACTGACGGCCTCGGAGACAATCGACGCTTTGCGACTGTGGGCGCTGATCGTTGATCACCGCGAGACCGCATTGATGTTGGCGCAACGGATCGAAGCGGCGCATCTGAGTACACCCTCCGGGCCTGCACTGAACGCGCTTTCCAGCATCGCGGCCACATTGGCAGGTTTGGGCGAAACCGAGCGCGCCCGACAGCTTCTCGATCTCGCCAGTGCCCGTGCGCTTGCCGGCACCGTCTCGATTGGCGACACCGAAAACGTTCAACGCCAACGCGCACGCGCCTTGATGCACCTGGGCGATCTGGACGGCGCAGCTGCCGCATGGGCCGAAGTTGTACAACTGCACCAATCACATCGCCAGCAGTTTTCACCCGAACGTCAGGCCGAAGCAGCATGGCTGCGTGCCGAAGTAGCGATGGCGCAAGGTGCGCTCGAACTGGCCGCATCAGAACTAGAACGCGCCCGGCCCGTGATCGAAGTCAGCTATCCCGCCGATCACCCGGAACGACAGAAGTTCGACCGCGCCTTGGCGAAAGTGCGTCTGCGCCAGTCTTCGCGAGGCGACACAGAAACGGCGCAGTGAAGCGACCGTCCGACTGTTCACCTTCCGTTCGACCGGTGACGCGGATCGTTCGTTTCAAGCCTGGGATCGCTTTGCGCCCTGTGATATGAAAGCATCCAGGCGAACTTGGTTCGCATCCGTCTGCTCGGGGAGAAATGCCGATGTTTAGAGATTCGTTTCGGTTCGATGTCTTCTTGGTTGCGCTACTGGCGCTATTCATCGGAACGCAGGGAGTCGCTCAGCCGAGAAGAGGTTTTATCGGCGATCAATCCGGCTCAGATCCGGTACAAGCCGGTGGCGCAAAACGCGGCAGCTACGGCGCCTACGGCGAGTGGGAATACTGCGCGCGCGAAGGCGACCGTTGCACGGCGGATGGCTGGGCCGTAGTACGCTACGGCGCGCGCGGCCGTTATGTGTATCGCGAAGTGAATTTCGCCACTCTGGATTGCGACAATCGGATGTTCAGCGATCCGGCACCCGGCACCAAGAAGTCCTGCGAGTTGCGCTATTTCGACCATGGCGGCCATGGCGGCGGCTACCCCGACGACCACTGGGATTCGGATGGTTGGCAACGGTGCGCGCGCGAAGGCGAGAACTGTCGCTTCGGCGGCGCGTTCGCAACGGTGCGTTACGGTGCCGATGGCCGCTTCTATGAGCGTCAGGTACGCGGCGGATCAGTGTTCTGCGGCAACGAGACCTTTGGCGATCCCGCACCACGATCGAGAAAATACTGCGATGTGCTAGTGACCCACGGTCAGCCTGGATACGGCGGCGGTCAGCCTGGATACGATGACGGCTACTATGGCGGCGGAGACTATCAGTGGGGTGGGCAATGGACTTACTGCGCACGCGAAGGACGCAGTTGCCAGCTGCCGACCTCTGCCACTGTGCGCTATGGGGCAAACGGGCGATATACCTTCAGGCGACTTCCGCGCGGCGCTCACTCTTGCGACAACCGCACCTTCGGCGACCCCGCTCCCGGGGACAAAAAAGCCTGCGACTACCAAACCGATGGCGGTTTCGGTGGCAGCGACTGGGGTGGCGGCCATTGGGTCTATTGCGCACGCGAGAACGACTATTGCGAGTTTCGGGGAACCCGAAACGTGCGCTACTCGGCGGAAGATGGCAGACACATCGTGCGCCGTTTCCGTGACGGCGTCGAGTGCAGCAACAGAGCCTTCGGCCAGGATCCGGCACGGCGCGAGAAGAAGTTCTGCTCCTTCGAAGAGAGTTGGTAACCACCGTGTTTCAGCGGAGCGCCAACGGCGCTCCGCTGGCACGCCGAGATCAGCTTGAATGCCTGAGCTCGCCCGGAATACCGCTATCGTTTGCCAAGCCCAGAAACAAGGCTTCGTATCTGGCGTTCATGCGTTCACGACCTGACTCTGCGATCGCGCGAAGCCGAGCTGCTTGCGCCAAAAGTGCGCCCGGCCCATCGTCGGCAAGCAGCGCTCGCAACACTTCGGCGAGCTGAGCAGGGTCGCGCGGCGCAACCAAACGCCCATCTTCGCCATCTTTCACGACTTCACGCACACCCGGCACAGCACTACCCACCACCGCGCACCCAGCAGCCATCGCTTCGATCAGCGCCAACGGCATACCCTCCCAATGGGTACTCAGCACCGAAACGCGGTGCCGCATGAGCAGACCCGGCACATCGCGATGTACACCCAAGAACTCCACTTGTTGAGACAATCCGAGCTTCGCGGCGAGCGCCTCGACTGGCTTGCGATGCAGCGGCTTGCCGCCGCCAGCCAAGCGGACTTTTGGATGCAGCCCGTGCCCTCGCAGCAACGCGACTGCGCGTAGCAATGTTGCATGATCTTTCTGCCGCGAAAAACGCGCCACCATGACGATCGCAGGCTCACGATCCGCCCAGACGAACTGGCCGGCCAATGCGAACGGCGTCAAGTCGATGCCGTTTGAAATGGCAATTGCCCGATCCGGCGGCAGCCCTTGTGCCAGGAGCACCTGGCGAACACCCTCGGAGCACCCAACCAGCGCAGCGCTGCGCTGCGCCAGCCACCGTGTTTGCCATAGATGCCAACGGCGGTAGCGCTCACGAGTGTTTTGCTCCACCTGAACCAAACAGCGAACGCCCGCCATCAGTCCCGCATAGCGGCCCCACAAATGTTCCGTAAACCCATGCGCCACCAGTACATCCGGCTTGAAACGCCGACAGATTTTCGCAAGTGCCAAAATTGTCGCCAGTCGCGACCAACCCGGCACAACATCGAGCGGCACTCCGCGCGCTTGCAGCTCTTCGATTCGACCTGGCGGCGTGCGCCGTTTTCGACGCAGCACCAGGAGTGGTTCCATATTGCCCGCAGCACGAGCCGCATCGACCAGAGCGATCGCCACCTGAGTGGCGCCGCCGGAGAATCCACCTGTCACGAAGTGCAGTACGCGTATGCGCGCCATCGGAAACACGCCGAAAACCCAGAGTGCGGCATTTGACCATATCTGCGGTCCGCGGCGCTCGCCATCCGCGCAGTTGACACTTGGGATGTGCGCTCGGCAGCATCGCTTCCATTCCCAGCTGGCATACCCTCATGTTGACTCACCTGTTTGCCGCACTGCTGGCGACTCAGTCTCCGCAGGACTGCGCCAGAATCGAAAGCCCAGGCGAACGCCTTGCGTGTTTTGATGCCCTGTTCCCTGGGGAACGAACGCCGGTCGATCCCGAGAGTCAATTCGGTCTAAGCCCGGGCGAACAGTTGCGCCGAGTCGAACCAGCGCCCGCGCCCGAGAGCATTGAAGGTGCCATCCAGTCAATCGATGTCATGCGCGACAACCGCCGCCGAGTCGTTCTCACAAACGGGCAAATATGGATTGTGCCAGCACAGACGAACAAGGACCGGCTAAAGCCTGGCGATGCGATCTCGATACAGACGGGCTCGTTCGGCGGCTTCATGCTGAAAACACCAAACGGCATTTTGGTTCGAGCCCGGCGCGCGCAATAAACCGATCGTCACCAACGGCCAGACAACGACAATTGACCGAACTGCCTGCGACGCTCCTGTGCGTCCAATGAACGCTCTTGCGTACCACTTCGCTCGCGCAGCGCTTCGAATTTTGCCCGGTACGCGTTTCGCGCAGTGCCCTTGGCGTGCTGAAAAGCATTCTTGATCGCGCTGAGCGCCGAGGACGCGTTACCCTGCTTGAGATGCAACTGTGCCAGACGCGCATAAAACCGCGGCTCTTCTGGTCGCAATCGAATCGCTTTCTTGTAGTGAACAAGCGCCTGTTCCAGATCGCCGTGGGCCTCGAAATTGGTCCCAATCTGCATCTGATAGAACGGATTTCGCGCCTGCATCCGGGTGAGCCTGTCGTTCAGTTTTTGCGCTTCGGCCGCTGCACCCAGGCGGCCGTACAAATTGGCCAGATTCGACAAAGCGCCAGCATTGTCCGACTGCAGTTTCAAGGCATGCTCGAAGTAGGCTCGAGCAACATCACTCTGACCGCGGCGGCGCTCCAGCACACCTCGATTGTTCCAGATGGGCGCATACGCGTCATCAAGGCGCAAGGCCTCCAGCAGGAATCGCTCTGAGCTTTGCAGATCGCCAACAGCCAGATACTCGGCCGACTTGTTAGCGTAAAACTGCGCGAACAATCGTGCGTCGCTGATGCGTTTGGGTGGCGCGTCGGTCAAGATTTGCCCGGCGGCAACATCCAAGGTGAAGCGTCGCTTGCCCAGCGGAACCCCAACGTTGACGTGCGTCGAATGGTACGTCGCTGTTTGATCCTGAGACCAATACAGCACCTCCGAAATCCCTTGCCCATACGCAGCAAGGCCGGCCCTGCGCGCCAAAGCCAGCGTCAGCAAACTGAAACTCAGACAATTGGCTTGCCGATACTGATACACCTGGGCTACGGTGTAATTCGCGTCTTCGACGTACTTCAAGTGCATGCCTTCGGCATCGAACAGGAACTTGACGAGGCGGATCAGCCGATCATGCTGACTGCCTTTTGGGTCAGTCACCTTCGCCGCAAACGCCTGCGCCAGCGGCTCTGGAATGTGCATCACCTCATCGATCGTCGGCAGCGGCGGCGCAACCTCGGCCGCAGGGTCCGGCGGCGTCGCCGCCAAGGCGATCACAAAGGCCCAACTCGTCAGCATGCATACCTGCCCGGTCCTGGACGATGCCCGGCAGTTTAACCCGGCAACTCAGTTGCACCCATTAAGCTTTGCCAAGAAACGCACCAGCGCGCCGTTTGGGGGCACTTTGGCCTGAACTCCAGCGCGCACCGTGGCGTGGGCGCAACGAAACTGGCGCGTCACGGCGCCTCTAAGCGCTTGACGCGCAAGTCAGCGATCGCAGAACCTTCGATCCTGTATCCAGATCGGAAACGCGAATGAAAAAACTGGGACTGCTAGGCGGGCTGAGTTGGGTATCGACTATCGACTACTACCGATACATCAACGAAGGCATCAACGCGCGCTTGGGCGGGCTGCAGTTCGCCGAATGCGTGATCTACTCCCTGAACTTCGGCGAGTTGCAAACGCACGGTTGGGACGACTGGGAACGCACGCATTCGATACTGTTGCGCGGGTGCATGCATCTGAAGGCCGCGGGCGCTGAGGCGCTGGTGTTATGCGCCAACACGGCGCACGCGCTCGCCGATGAAATGCAGTCGGCGACGCAGTTGCCGGTGATCCACATCGCGGACGCGACGGCAAAGGAAATTTCGTCGAAAGCGCTCAAAACAGTGGGTTTTCTGGGTACGAAGTTCACCATGGAACTGGCGTTTTTCCACGACAAGTTGCGCGCCTCAGGCATCGAATCCCTGGTGCCAGATTTCGATGATCGGACATTCGTTCAGCACACGCTGCGCAACGAATTGGGCTGCGGCATCGTCACGCCACAAACCAAACACGGCTACCTGGACATCATCGATCGCCTGATCGCGCGCGGCGCCGAGGGCATTGTCCTGGGCTGCACCGAAATCCCGTTGCTGCTGTCGCAAAGCGATGTCGCGGTACCGGTCTTCGACACCACGCGCATCCATTCTCGCGCCGCGGTTGATTACGCCCTTGGAGTTTGACCATCCCGCAAGTGAACAGCGGGGGAAGTCTCCCCCGCACCCCCTCAATGCTCAAACCTGGGGCGTTGCCAGGCTGGTATGGCGATGCGCCTTTGGCGCGGAAAACACGTGAACGGCACCTATACAGTTTGAACGGGCCAAAGGCCCGTGACCATACCAGCCTGGGGCAACGCCCCAGGTTTGCAAACACATCACATTCCAAAGGGCTGAAAGCCCGGCCCGTTTCGTGCGCGATCTATTTCGCAACGCCGCGAACCCGATAGTCTTGTGCTTCCCGACCTACGAACCTGCGCTCATGCTTCCCCGCCCGATTTTTTATGTGTCCGACGGCACCGGCATCACGGCTGAAACCATCGGCCATAGTGTGCTCACGCAGTTCGATGGTGTGCCGTTTGTGACGCGCCGGCTGGCTTTTGTCGATAACGCGGCGAAAGCGGTCGAGGCTGCCGCGGAGATCCGGCGGGCCGGGGAAGAGGCCGGCGTGCGACCGGTGGTGATCAATACGGTGGTCGATGGTTTGCTCTCGCAACGCATTGCCGAAAGCGGCGCATTGATGCTGGATGTGTTCGCGCCGTTCATTCCGCCGCTGGAGCAGGAACTCGGGATGCCGCGCACGCCGAAGGTGGGTAAGGCGCATGGCGGCGCCGATACGGCGGAATACGAGGCGCGTATGAATGCCACGAACTACGCGCTGACGCACGACGATGGCGTGCAGGCGAATTTTTCGGATGCCGAAATTGTGCTGATGGGCGTGTCGCGCTCGGGAAAAACGCCAACGTGCCTGTACATGGCGCTGCACTATGGTGTGCGTGCGGCGAACTATCCCTTGCTACCGGAAGATCTCGAAGCCGGCGAGCTGCCGGCTAAACTGCGTAACCAACGTGCCAAGATTTATGGGCTGACGATCGATCCGCGGCGCCTGCATCAAATTCGCGAACAGCGACGAGCCGGCTCGCGCTATGCATCGATGGAACAATGCCGCTGGGAAGTCGAAGAAGCCGAGCGCTTATTCAAACGCGAGGGTATCCCGGTGATGCACTCAACGCACATGTCCATCGAGGAAATTGCCAGCAAGGTGATGCAGTCTTTAGGATTGAATCGACAGTTGTATTGACAGCGATTGACGCGCTTTTTTTGAAGACAGTCACTCACCGCAAATGTGATGCAGTCTTGAAAGCATCCGTCGTCACTCCCGGTCTCGTATGGTCGACAGCGGCCGAGATGTGCAATAGCGCTTGTCAGTGTCGTGGTTTTGGTATCAACATAACGCGCCGTTTGCCGTGACGGCATTCAACTGAACTTAGGAGTCCCAAATGAGCAATTCAATCGTAAAGCCGGTTTCGATCGTTGTCGGCGCAGCACTGTTGGGCAGCCTGGCTTGCAGCGTTTCCGCCGCGCCCGGCTCGATGGCCGCCATGGACCTCGACCAGGGCTACATGCTGGTTGGCGATGAGAAAGGCAAGGAAGGCAAGTGCGGCGAAGGCAAGTGCGGCGGCGACAAGGGTGAAGAGGGCAAGTGCGGCGAAGGCAAGTGCGGCGGCGACAAGGGTGAAGAAGGCAAGTGCGGTGGCGACAAGGGTGAAGAAGGCAAGTGCGGCGAAGGCAAGTGTGGTGGCGACAAGGACAAGGGCAAAGAGGGCAAGTGCGGTGAAGGCAAGTGCGGCGGCGCTGCTTGATCACTTTGATCGATGACCGTTGAAACTCCACGCGGCGCGGGCATTGGCCTGCGCCGCGGCTTGTTCAAGGCGCTGCACGACGATCCGTCGGCACTGGACCGAGTCGATTTTTTCGAAGTCGCCCCGGAAAACTGGATCGGCCTCGGTGGGCGGCTGGGCAAATCCTTTGCCCGTTTCGCCGAACAAAAGCCCATTCTGGCGCACGGATTGTCGTTGTCGCTCGGCGGCCCGGGCGCACTCGATACCGGCTTCTTGCAAGAGGTCAAACACTTTCTACGCGATCACCAGATTGCCACGTATAGCGAGCACTTGAGCTGGTGCGCCGACGATGCGCATCTGTACGATCTGCTCCCGATCCCGTTCACGACCGACGCGGTACACCATGTCGCTGCGCGAATTCGCCAAACGCAAGACGTCATAGGTGCTCGCATCGCAGTGGAGAACGCGTCGTTTTACACACCGCTCGCCGCTGAAATGAGCGAACTCGAGTTTTTGTTGGCCGTCGTGCGCGAGGCCGATTGCGACATCCTGCTTGATGTCAATAACATCTACGTCAACAGCATCAATCATCGCTACGACGCGCGCCAATTCGTCGACGCCATACCCGGCGAGCGCGTGCGTTATCTGCACATCGCCGGGCATTATGTCGAGGCACCGGATTTGATTGTCGACACGCACGGCGCGGCGGTGGTCGATCCCGTTTTCGATCTGCTGTCGTACACCCGCGAGAGGCTCGGCGAAAAGCCGGTGCTGTTGGAGCGCGACTTTAACCTGCCGCCGCTCCCAGAGCTGCTTGCCGAACTGGACCGGGTGCGTCGCCATGCAGGCCTTTGAGATCACCCAGCGTGCGCTGGCGCAGCATTTGCGAGATCCCGCAAACGCACCCTCTTTGCCTGGGCTTGAAGATCGGCGCGTGCAGATTTATCGCGACTTGTTGTTCAACAATGTCGAAGGCCTGATCGCGAACAACTTCCCGGTGATGAAGCGTTTGATGAGCAGCGAACAATGGGCGCTCCTGATTCGCGCTTACTACCGTGAACATCCGGCACACACGCCGTATTTTCACCAGATTGCGCAAGAGTTTATGGCGTTCTTAGCGGCACAGCCTGCACTTTGGCAGTCGCAGTTTCCGTTCTTGTTGGAACTGGCGCACTACGAATGGCTGGAACTTGCGCTCGACATCGATACGCAGAGCATGGCTCCGTCGCGGCCTGGCGATTGGATGTCGCAGCGAATTTCGATATCGCCGTTGGCGCGTCTGGCTGGGTACCAGTATCCCGTGCACCGCATTCGACCCGATTGGCAGCCGACCGAGCCTCCCGCCGAACCCACCTGGCTGATGGTCTACCGCAATCGACAGGACAAAGTGCAGTTTCAGGTGTTGACGCCGCTGGCAGCCTTGCTCTGGGCGACAATCAGCGAACACAGGGTCACGGGGTCCGAGGCGATTGCCGCGCTGAATCAAAAAGTTCCGGGACTACAACTGGAGACGGCGACCTTCATTGCCACGCTGGATGGTTGGCTGGAGCGCGATATCGTGCTCGGCGTAGAACCCTGACGAGATCAGACGACAGCGCGTAGGATGGGCCGTTCAACCGGAGCTTCGAACACAGCGGTGTGCAGCGCTTCCACTTGTTCAGCGTAGGCCACCAACCGGTCCTGGGCCTTGCAGGCCAGCACCGATGGCACTTCGCCCTGGTTCAACAGGCGCGCGACAAGTGCACGATGCTGACTGTTGCAGTGCGGATCCTCCAGCCAGTCTGCCAAGGCACAAATCACCGCGGCAAGCGGACCCGCATCGGGCGAGCGAAGCGCGAACTGCAGTTCAACAGCGTTGTCCATGGATGGTCCCAATCGTCTGGTTCGGATCGGCCATGCAGAAAGAGTGCCAACCTGATCACATTTGGTGAGATTTCGCGCAAGATCTCGCCCGAAGCCGGCGGCTTTCGCGGCCCGCCGCGGTTCGGCTTGAACGACCGGTGGCATAGCAGCGCGATGGCGAGGACAAGCGACGCAGGATCGTGGCCGAAGACCAGACGAGGCTTCGCCTCAGACCGCCGAGCATTGTTGGCTTCGCCAGACACCATACTTGCCAGAACCCCCATTGAGCGCTGCGCGCTCAATCGCCCCCTTGTACTCAAGGGGGCTTCAACTGCCAAAGCCGCTCCGACGAAATTTGACTCAAATGACAAGATCCCGCTCCGTCAACGACTCCAGGCGAGAGATGCGTGAAACTTCCGGCGCACCCCACTCGCATCGCAGTAGACTCTGGCAATGAATCGCGAATCTGACGTGTTGATCCTGGGTGCCGGCGCAATTGGGCTTTGCTGCGCGTACTATTTGTTGAAATCAGGTCACAGTGTGACGCTCTTGGACCAAAGCACGCCGGGTTCGGGGAGTTCATACGGCAACTGCGGCACAATCACGCCCAGCCATGCGCCGCCGCTCGCAAAGCCGGGCATGGTGGGTCAGGCGCTGCGTTGGATGCTCGACCCGAGCGCCCCGTTTTACGTGAAACCACGCCTTGATCCCGCCTTGTTTGCGTGGCTGTTGGGCTTTGCACGCCGCTGCACCTGGCCAGCGTTCGAACACGGACTTCGGGCGAAGGCAGCGTTATTGAATCCTTCGCGCTATGCCATCGAACGAATGTGCCGGGAGGAGCAGCTCCAATGCGAGTTCTCGACCGCTGGGCATCTGACCGTCTTTAAGTCAGCTGAGGCGATGGATGCGTTCGCCTGGTGGCCAAGAGCACTCGCGCAGGTCGGAATCGGCGTCGTCGAACTGGATCGCACGCAGATGCGCGCGCGTGAGCCGGCCTTACGTGACGATGTCATCGGTGGCTTCGATACGCCGGACGATGCTCAATTTCGCCCGGACCTGTTTGTTGCGGAGTTGCTGCGTTGTGTGTTGGCCAAGGGCGCACGAATCGAGCCGCATTTCTCGGTGGAGAACCTTGTATTTGCAGGCCACCGCTGGCGGGCGATCGGCACCAATGGGGAACGGCTCGGCCGCGCGGCAGTGCTGGCCCTCGGCGCATGGTCACCCAAACTCGGCAGACAACTTGGGTTGCGCGTGCCGATTCAGCCAGGCAAAGGCTATTCGATTACCACGGAGCGCCCGGACCTCGCACCTAAGGTTCCCGTGGTTTGTCGCGAACGCAGCATCGCGATTACACCTTGGGAATCGACGTATCGCATCGGCAGCACCATGGAATTCGCCGGCTACGACAGCACACTCAACCGGCGCCGCCTGGATGCTCTGGTGACCGGCGCGCGCGAGTATCTGGTCGATCCCATCGGACAAACACGCATCGAAGAGTGGTATGGATGGCGCCCAATGTCGATGGACGATGTACCCATCATCGGTCCGGCGCCGGGGCACGAAGGGCTGTGGCTTGCCACTGGCCATGGCATGCTGGGCATGAGTATGTCGGCATCGACCGGACAATTAATTGACGACCTGATCTCCCACCGCACGCCCAGTATCGACCCTGCGCCCTACGATCCGGCGCGTTTTGCATGAGTGCCTTTTTTGAACCATGGCAATCTCACGAGGTGGTGCGCGTGCACCGCGGCGATGCGCCGCTGATCGTGAGCCTGCCGCACGATGGATATGCTCTGCCCGACGATATTCGAGCGACCATGGTCGATGCCGCACGGCATTCGCCCGATACGGATTGGCACGTCAGCCGCCTGTATGCCTTCGCCATCGAACTTGGCGCGACCTTACTGCGTCCTCGTTATTCGCGGTACGTCATCGACCTGAACCGGCCACCCGACGGCGCGCCCTTGTATCCCGGCAGAAACGAAACTGGCTTGTGCCCGCTGTCGATGTTCGATGGTCAACCGATCTACGTGCGCGGCCACGAGCCCTCGCCTTCTTCGGTGGCGCAGCGCATCGAGCACTACTGGCGCCCCTATCACAACAGGCTGCAGGCCGAAATGGAGCGATTGCGCGCCCAACATTCGGAAATCGTTCTTTGGGAAGGCCATTCGATACGCAGCGAATGCCCGATGTTCTTTGAAGGCGTTTTGCCAGACTACAACCTCGGTACCGCGGACGGGGCGAGTTGCCGCGATGAGGTGCTAAGGCCGCTGATCGTTGAACTGGAGCTGCGCCAACGCCGTTTTGTTGCCAACGGGCGGTTCAAAGGCGGGCACATTACCCGGCACTACGGAAACCCGAGCCAGGGCGTGAACGCTGTGCAAATGGAAATGGCGCAATCGCGCTATCTCGATGAAAGCGAACCGTCGATTTTTCAGCCGCCTCTCGCCAGGCAAGCCAGCGACGATCTGTGCAGATTGTTGCAAATCGCTATTGATACAGTCACGAAAGCGCGGCCGCGACGAAGCTGAACCAAGCTTGCATCGGGCGCGTTGCACTCTCAGGAGCGCCATCGTTAGACTCCGCCGCAATTCTGCCGGCCAAGCCCGCGATTTTTGTGGGTTTCCGTGGTAAAGTCCTGGGTGTTTCTCAGCTAAAAAGACCACGGCGGCAAGTCTTCAGACTTTCCCACAACTCCAGGAGTTCCAACGTGGCGCTCGAACGTACGCTGTCGATCATCAAACCAGATGCCGTTGCCAAGAATGTCATCGGCGAAATTTATGCCCGCTTCGAAAAGGCCGGGCTGAAGATCGTGGGTGCAAAACTCAAACAACTCTCCCAGCGCGAGGCTGAGGGCTTCTACGCCGTCCACAAAGACCGGCCCTTCTTTGCCGATCTGGTGAAGTTCATGATTTCCGGTCCAGTCATGATCCAGGTTCTGGAGGGCGACAACGCCATCTCCATGAATCGTGAGCTGATGGGCGCAACTGACCCTAAAAAAGCCGCGCCGGGAACCATTCGCGCCGACTTTGCGCAGTCGATCGATGCCAATGCGGTGCATGGGTCGGACGCTGCCGAGACCGCGGCCGCCGAAATTGCTTACTTCTTTGCCTCGATCGAGTTGTGCTGATCTGACATGTCGAGTGAACGCATCAATCTGATGAATCTCGACCGCACTGGGCTCGAAACCTTTTTCGAGTCCATCGGCGAAAAGCGCTTTCGCGCGCATCAGTTGATGAAATGGATTTACCATCACGGCATCACTGACGTCGGCGCGATGACTGACGTCGGCAAAAAACTGCGTGACAAGTTGGAGACGCACAGCGAAATTCGCCCGCCGACCGTCAAGTTTCAGCAGGTGTCCACTGACGGCACCGCGAAGTGGCTGGTTGATATTTCTGGCGGGAATGCGGTCGAAACCGTTTACATACCGGAACCGACGCGCGGCACGCTGTGCGTGTCTTCGCAAGTGGGTTGTGCTCTTAACTGCACGTTTTGTTCAACCGCAACGCAGGGATTTAATCGCAATCTGTCGACCAGCGAAGTCATCGGACAGGTGTGGCTGGCGGCGCAAGCGCTTGGGCATGACGCGAAAACGAACCGTCGTCTGACCAACGTGGTGATGATGGGGATGGGCGAGCCGCTGTTAAACTTCGATGCGGTCGTGCCGGCCATGAATCTGATGCGCGACGACTACGCATTCGGGCTGGCGAACAAGCGAGTAACGCTGAGTACAGCTGGCCTCGTACCGGGTATTGATAGACTCAGTGAAGCGTGCGACGTCAGTCTGGCCGTCAGCCTGCACGCTCCCAACGATGAACTGCGTAACACACTTGTACCGCTCAACAAGAAGTATCCGATTGCTGAGTTGCTGGCCGCCTGCCAACGCTATTTGGTGACCCGCCCCCGCGCATCGATCACTTTTGAGTACACCTTGATGAAAGGCATCAACGACAAGCCGGAGCATGCGCGCGCCCTGGTCAAACTGTTGCGGAAAATGCCAAGCAAGCTGAATTTGATCCCCTTCAACCCTTTCCCTGGCACACGCTATGAACGCTCGGATGAGGCCACAATCCGACAGTTTCAGGCGATTGTGATGGAGGCTGGTTTGATCGCAACCGTGCGTCGAACGCGCGGCGACGATATTGATGCCGCATGCGGCCAGTTGGTCGGCAACGTTCTTGACCGCACCCGACGCAGCGCCATGGCGCGAAGAGACGCGGAGATGCACGCATGAAACGAATGCTGTTTCTGATACTCGCCACAGCACTCGCCGGATGTGCAGGAATGGGTGGTGGATTTGTTGGCGCAAGTTCCGAGAAGTCAAAGAAAGCCGCCGTTCTCAACGTGCAATTGGCGCAGGAGTATTTGAAGAAAGGCCAGCTGGATGTCGCCCGCGACAAGCTCAAAAAAGCGCTCGACTTAGATCCGTTTTCGCCCGAAGCGCATACCGTCGCCGGATTCCTGCAAGATACGATTGGCGACACGGTGCAGGCCGAGCTCCACTTTCGACGCGCCGTTGAGATCGCACCCAAGAACGGCGATATGAACAACAATTACGGCAGTTTTCTTTGTCGTCAGGGCAAGTTCGAAACGGCGGACGAAGCATTCCGCCGTGCGATGGCCGACCCTTACTACCGCACGCCTGAGGTCGCCATGACCAACGCCGGCATGTGCGCAAAATCGGCGGGGAAATTCGCAGAATCCGAGAACTATCTGCGTCAGGCACTGGATCGTAGACCGAACTATGTGTCTGCACTGTATCCGATGGCAGCGGTATTGCACGCTCGTGGCGATCATTTGAACGCGCGGGCCTTTATGCAGCGCTACGATGCCAGCGGCGTCGCTACGGCCGAAGCGCTGCTCCTGGGGGTACAAATTGAGACTGCGCTGGGCGATCTGGCCAGCGCTGAGGACTATCGTCGCCGTCTTGCCAGCGCCTATCCGCGCTCGGAAGAGGCAAAATCTCTGGAAGCGCAGCAACAATGAGCGAGCGAATCATGGACGACAACACGCCCGCCAGTTTGGCTGAACTGGGCCAACGACTTGCCGCATTGAGAGTGGCAAACGAATGGTCGATTGACGAGGTTGCCCAGCGGCTCCATTTGCCCTCAGGGCAAGTGCAGAACCTGGAACAGGGTGCTGGCAACGAATCGCCTGTTTACCTCAAGGGTTTTTTAAAGAGTTACGCGCGCCTCGTAGGCGCACCAGAATCGATGGTCGACGACGCAATGCGAATCAGCGAAACGCCTGTTCTGTTGCCCGCAGCGGGCGCAGTTGCACGCCGCGTTTCCTGGCTCGAACGATACAAGTGGGCAGGTACCTATGCCGTCGGTACGGCGCTGGCACTGACGGCAGTGAACTGGCTCGTCACCAACACACCGCAGCTCGGTGTACCGGATGCACCTCGAATTGCGATTCCCGCACCGACGCCGAATGTACCGATTCCGACCAGCGTGAAACCCGAACCGCTGCCAGCGCCAGTGCCCGAGGCGCCGCTGATCGCATCATTGAGTCCGTTTGCCTCGCGTGAAGCAGTCCGTCCTGCAACACCGGTGCAGAACGTGCTGGACATGCGATTCGAACAGGATAGCTGGGTGGAAGTCACCAACGCGGCGGGCGATCGATTGCTCTACAGCGTCGTAAAGGCCGGCGATCGGCGGACGTTTGATGGCGGTCCGTTATCGGTACGCATCGGCAACGTGCGCGGCGTGGCGGTGGATGTGAATGGGCAGTCGCTGGATCTGTCTGGTTACGCCCGAGGCAATGTCGCACGGTTCGACGTGACGGCGTCAGGCGACGGTTGGCAAGCCAAACAGCGCGGCGCGAGCAGCGAGTCCAGCGACGGCTAACAAATCCAGAGGCTTTATCGCGCATGCTCTGGGCTGGAGGGCGGCGTCATGTCGCCTCCAAAAAATTTTCCGCAACTGTACCATCTGAGATCACACAATGGCCGACGAACTCGATTCCATAGAGCAAAGCGAACGCGCACGACAATGGCTCCAGAAGAACGGCGGCTCCATTGTCGTCGGTATTTTGCTCGGCCTCGCGATATTGCTGGGCTGGCAGCGCTGGCAACAATCGCAAGTTAATCATCGTGCTGAAGCGTTGCTGAAATTCGAGGAGTTTCAGGCGGCTGTCGATAAGCAGGACGTTGAACTCGCCACCAAACTGGCCGCGGATTTGCGCAAGAACTTCTCGAACGCGCCGCACGCTTCCCTGGCAGCGTTGGAACAAGCGGAAACCGCAGCGACCGCGGGCAAGATCGATGAAGCGATTGGTTTTCTTGAGTTCGTCAGCAAAGATGGCAAACCCGATGGTGTGCGCACTGTAGCGGCCTTGCGAATGGCCCGCCTGCTCATCAGCAAAGGTGAGGCGCAAAAAGCGCTCGACCGATTACGCACCATGGCGGCCAAGGGCTTTGAGGCCGAGATCGCGACGGTCAAAGGTGACGCTTATGTGGCGCTTGGACAATTGAGCGAAGCTCGCGGGGAATTCGACAAGGCGCTCGCGGCGACCGACAGCGCTGCGCCTCAGCGACGCACCTTGGAAATCAAGCGCGACGACTTGATCGCGTCTATCGAAAGCGCTCCGGCCGCCGCGCTCACACCTGAGGCGGAAGCTGCACCGGCACCTGTGCCCGAGGCCTCAGTCGAAGCATCTTCAGCGAAAACGGAGCAAGGCTGATGCGATTCTGCGCACCGCTGATCATCGCGCTGGCGCTGGCGGCATGCAGCGACAGCGCAAAAAAAGAGAACATCGAACCGCCAACGCCACTGGCTGATTTTGAGGCAAAGGCCTCCATCGAAAAACTGTGGGCCAGCAGCCTCGGCGATGGCGCCGCCCGGACGGGCGCGCAGTTGACGCCCGCTTTTGCCGGTGGGCGGTTGTTTGCAGCGGGCATCGAATCTGGGATCGTTGCGTTCGATGCCGCCAACGGCGCCCGGCTCTGGAATCAGAAAATCGAGGGGTTGACCGGCGGACCCGCCGCATCGCTGACGATCGTGGTCGTCGGATCCATTGAAGGGGACGTTTACGCCTTCGATCCAGAATCGGGAGAACAACGCTGGAAGGCACGCGTCTCTTCAGAAGTGGTAACGGCGCCAGCCATTGACGATAACCTGGTTGTCATCGTCGCCAATGATGGTCGTGCACATGGACTCGATGCGCGAGACGGCAAACTGTTGTGGGCTGTCGATCGTGGTGTACCGACGCTCAGTTTGCGCGGCAACGCGCCGCCTGTGATCAGCGGCGATCGCGTCATCATCGCCAGCGCCAGCGGCAAGGTGACGGCGCTTGCACGCGATGATGGCCGGGTCCTTTGGGAGCATGCCGTCGGCGTGGCGGAAGGGCGCACCGACCTGGAACGCATGATCGACGTCGACGGCAGAATTGCCATTCAACGCGGCGACGTGTTCGTCGCCGGTTACGCATCGGCTGCGCAAGCACTCACCAGCGACGGCGGCCGAACCTTGTGGACTCGCGAGCTATCGAGTGTTGCTGGCGTGGCTGCCGGCGACGATGCGGTGTTCGCGATCGCCGCCAATGGCGAAGTTTGGGCGCTGGATCGCCGCACGGGCGGGTCCCTTTGGAAAATCGATCTGTTGGCGCACCGAATGCTGTCGACGCCAGTTCTGGTGGGTGACTTCCTCGTTGTTGGCGACCTTGAAGGTTATTTGCATGTCGTAGAGCGCAGCAGCGGAGAACTGGCCGCGCGCACGCAATTGGGCGACGCCGGATTTGGCAGTGGCCTGATCTCGGTCGATGGTGTCGTCTATGCGCAAAACAACGACGGCGCCCTCGGCGCCTACCGAATCAACTAAGGATTCATCCAGACCCGACAACGCCGCGAACGCGGGCCCATATCGCCGTACACAACGATCATGGCCGCAAGCCGTCGGCGGTTACATTGGTTGAGCGCAATCGTTGTCTGCCGATGCCCTCCCCGAAGTCGAGGGAGGGCGTCAGCGCCAAGTCCAACCCACCAACTTTCACGGCAACCCAAGACACCGATCGATGGACGACAATAGCCCCAGCATGCTGCCCGTCGTCGCGTTAGTCGGCCGGCCAAACGTCGGCAAATCGACGATCTACAACGCGCTGACGCGTACTCGCGATGCCATCGTGACCGACATGCCGGGCGTGACAAGAGATCGCCTTTTTGGCATTTCCCACCGCGGCGAGAAACCGTTCATGGTGGTCGATACCGCCGGTCTGACCGATGGCGAAGACCTGCTCGCCAAGGGCATGAGCGCACAAAGTTGGCAGGCCATCGAAGAATCCGATCATGTGGCTCTGATCGTCGATGCGCGCGATGGACTGCATCCCGACGACATTGAAATCGCCAACCGAGTGCGCGCACTGTCCAAGCCGATCACACTTGTGGTCAACAAGATCGACGGCGTACGTATCGAAGATGCGCATGCGGAGTTCTCGCGCCTGGGCCTGGCCGATGTCTTGTTTGTTTCCGCCGCCCATCACGCCGGCATCGGCGAATTGGTCGAACACCTGGACGGCCTGTTGCCAGCGGTAGATACCACGGTAAGCGACGACGGGCGCATTCGCATTGCGATCATTGGCCGCCCGAATGTGGGTAAGAGCACCTTGGTCAATCGATTGCTCGGCGAAGAGCGCGTGCTCGCGATGGATATGCCCGGCACGACACGCGATGCGGTGCGTATTCCGATGGAACGCGACGGAAAAAAGTACCTGCTGATCGATACGGCCGGCATTCGGCGACGCGCACGCGTTGAAGCGACGGTCGAGAAGTTCAGCGTCATCAAGGCACTGCAAGCCGCCAACGACGCCCATGTCGTCATTCTGATGCTGGATGCGCAGCAAGGATTCGCCGATCAGGACGCGCACCTGTTAGGTGAGTTGGTCAACTTCGGCCGAGGTTTGGTGCTCGCCGTGAATAAATGGGACGGTTTGGCCGTACGTGAGCGTACCTTGGTCAACTCTCGTCTTGACTGGGGGCTGGCGTTCGTCGATTACGCCAAGCGGATTCCGATCTCTGCACTGCATGGCTCAGGTTTGGGCGAACTGATCAAGGCCGTCAATCAGGCCCACCGCGCTGCAACACGTGAGTTCTCGGCGACCGAGCTCACGGAATCGCTGAACAAGGCCTTCGAAAAGCACCAGCCACCGATGGTCCAGGGCCGCGTGGCCAAGATGCGTTACGCGCATCAAGGCGGCCGTAACCCGCCGCGCATCATCGTTCACGGTTCGCGATTGTCGAAGCTGCCGGGTTCTTATCACCGCTATCTCGAAAAGTCGTTGCGTGAAAAATTTCGTCTCACCGGCACTCCGCTGGTCCTGGAGTTTCGGGACGGCGCTAACCCGTTCGCTGAAAAGCGTAACGAGTTAACCGATCGGCAGAAGAAGAAGCGCCAACGGCTGATGCGGCACGTCAAGCGGTAGCGTTAGCGCAAAATGGCCATCGACCCATTCGCCGCGCCCTACCCGAAGAACATCCCATTGAGCACGGCCGAGGAATTGGTCGGTGCGGCGCTGAGCGGGCGCGCAGCGTATGCAGAACGCGTCGATCTGTACACCGCAGCGGGCCGTTACTCGGCCGACGATGTGATTCTTGCCAGACCATGGCCGCCATTCTCTCAGGCAGCGATGGATGGCTTTGCGGTGCGCTACGATGAACTGGCGGCCCGAAGCGCCCTGAGCGTCGTCGGCCGAGCCCAGGCCGGCAGCGCCTATCGCGGCGAAGCGCCACCCAATAGCGCCGTTCGAGTGACCACCGGCGCTCCCATGCCGCAGGGCTACGACACGATCATCGTCGACGAACATTGCATGGTCAGTGCGGCCGTGCTGACGCCAACGGCCATTCCCAGCCGAGGCGCCAACGTGCGTGTGGTGGGTGAAGACGCCGCCCCCGGAACGCGTTTGTTGACCCGCGGCGAACGCATCGGGCCCGTGCAGCTGGCGTTACTGGCCGCAGCCGGCGTTCAACCGTTACGGGTCTACGTTCCGCCGCGCGTCGCCATCGTCGGGCTCGGCAGCGAGCTGACCGAGCCGGGCCAGCCCTGCGCGAAAGACCACGTCTATCAATGTAATAATGCACTATTGCAGTCTTTGATCGAACAAACGGGTGGCGTCGTGCAATGTCGGGAGTTGCTGCCGGACGATCCACAAAAGATCGCCCAGGCACTAACGACAATTGCGGCGCGCGCCGATCTGATCGTGACCAGCGGCAGCGTTTCCAGCAGCGAGATGGACCTGCTCCCGCCGCTGTTGGCAGAACACGGGCAGGTGCATTTTTGGCAACTACAGCTCAAACCTGGACACCCAACGTTGTTTGGTCGCTGGGGCGACGCTCCACTCTTCGGTCTGCCGGGCAATATCGCATCGGTGTTCTCGCTGTTTCACGCACTGGTAGCACCGGCATTGCGCCTGATGGCAACCGGCCATGCTCAAAGCCCGGCTCGACAACACATGAGACTGTCGCGCGACCTGCTGAAATCGCATCCGCGTGCTGAAATTCAGCGCGGCCATTGGCGTATCGATGCAAACGGCAATGCCTGCGTTGAGCCACTCGCAAACCAACAGCCACATCGGCTGTTGAGTCTGAAGGACGTGAATGCTCTGATTTACCTGCCCACTGGCGCTCAAGAATGCCGTGCGGGCGAACGGGTCTGGGTGCAATGTCTGTGAGCGAACGCGAATCATGGCTGGAAAAACTGCGCGCGGAGTTTCAGCTCCTTGAACCGGCGCAAGCGCTGGCCGAGCAGCGCCACGGCGCGTTGTTGATCGATGTCCGCGAACCTGATGAGTGGGCAAGCGGGATTGCCCCTGGCGCATGCACCATCGCGCGCGGACAACTCGAGTTTCAAGTCGAAGGCTATGCATCGCCGGAGCGCCCAGTGCTGCTGACGTGCGCCGCCGGTGGCCGTGCGCTGCTGGCCGCCGAATCGCTGCGGCGCCTTGGCTATCGACAGATCAGCGTCGTGCGGGGCGGCATGCGCGCGTGGATCGATCAGGGCCTGCCGGTCGAGCTTATCGCGGACGACGCAAATTGGCGCCTGCGCTATTCGCGACAAATCGCCCTGCCGCAGCTGGGCATTCATGGCCAGCGCAAGTTGCAGGCCTCGCGTGTGCTCCTGGTTGGCGCGGGTGGCCTGGGGTCACCTGCCGCCCTGTATCTCGCGGCAGCCGGCATCGGCAGCCTGCGCATCGCCGACGGCGACAGCGTGGATAGCAGCAACTTGCAACGACAAATTGTGCACACTGCGGCGCGCATCGGCCGACCCAAAGTGGAGTCTGCGGCCGCCACGCTGACAGCGCTGAATCCGGCACTGAATCTGGAGTTGCATGCCGAACGCGCCGAGTCGAACAATATCGACGCGCTGATCGATGGCTGCGAGGTCATCATCGATGGTTCGGACAACCTGGCGACTCGGTATCTGCTCAGCGACGCTGCGCTCAATCACGGCAAGCCTCTGGTGTATGCCGCAGTTGAACGTTTTCTGGGGCAAATCAGCGTTTTCCATCCCGCAACGGCGCGCGGCGAAGCACCGTGCTATCGATGCCTGTTTCCCGAGCCGCCGCCGAGTCACGAAGCGCCCAATTGCGCAGAGCTGGGTGTGCTTGGCGTCGTACCCGGCGTCATGGGTACATGGCAAGCCAGTGAAACCATCAAGCTGATCGCGGGAATCGGTTCACCGCTGATCGGGCGCCTGCTGACCATCGATTTCTTACACTCAACGCTGCGCGAAATCCGATTGAAAGCCGATCCCGATTGCGCCCGATGCGCCCAAGGACGTGCGAACGCTGCGTATATCGACTACGCCGGTTGGTGCGCGGCGCGTTGAGGGATCAGTGTTGCTCTGGTCGCAGCGCCATTTCCGTCAGTGGTGCGATCGAAGCACTGCGCAACCACCGCGCGTTTGGCGTTGCGGCACTGGCAACGTCGGTTGAGGCTTGCCCGGCACGCTCTCCGCTGTAAGAAAAATTGATCTGGCCCGCGGTTGTTGTCGTCGTTGTAACCAACGGACAATCCGGGCAAAAACCCCGATAGTTGAGCATCGTCAGAACTTCCGTCGCGCTATTTGTGCCGACGCCCAGTGACCAACGCGGCTGACCGTTGCCATCGTAGAAATACAGCACCGACGCACGCACGTTAGCGTCGCTATGAATGCTCAGTCCCCAACCAGGTTCGCTCGGCGCAAACCATGTTCCGGTTCGATCAGGATTGGCGAATCCACTACCGATCAACAGTGATTGAATTGGCTCGCTGCCGCTGCGTGAGCCCAGCGTCCAGCGCATGTTGCCCTGGGTTGCGCTGGAAAACTCAAGACGAATATCGCCGACACTCTGTTCTACCGCTGCGCTGCCGTTCCAGGTGAATCGCCGTAGCGTAGCCACATAGGGGTTGGCGCGTGGCCCAACGCTCAAGTACCAGGTCGGGCTGCCATCGTCGTTGTAGGTGTACCACGTCGCGACCATGTTGCTGCCGGCATGCTGCACATCGAGCCCGTGCCCGGAACGCGCCGGGTTGAACCATAGACCGGCGAGGGCGCGCAACGTCGTTGAACTCGCATCGGCTGGATTGGATCCCTGGCGAATCTCAACGCCATCGAGCACGTTATCGCCATCTCGATTGATGCCCAGGCGCCGCCCCATTCCACGTGGCACAGCGGTCCAGGTTTGTGCGCTGGTTGCCGCCAGCGCCTGCAACGCACTGACGGAAACGGCAACGCTGCCATCATCGGGAGTGAACGAATCGCTACTGCGGTCGAAGACGTACCCGCGATCGCCGCGTACGATCAAATCCAAGCGCCCGGCACGCGCCTGAGCCAGCATCTCGGCCGCCCGCGTCGGAACGCTTGCACCGACCGAAATCTGCTGACCCACGCCCGCATGAGCATCTTTGGACAGCGGCGCTGGCGCGCCAAGCGGCGCGTTTGGCTGCGGAAATTCCGAGCCGGAAAACGCCAGGTTCATTGCAATCAGATCCGCCAGATCCTGATCGCTGCGGACTGAGAACACGTTGGCCGATAGAAACTTCGCCAGCGAATCCACAGAGCCGTCATGGAAGAAACCAAAGCCGGCGTTGTTGTCGAGTTGACTCATTTCGAAGCCGACTTTCTCGTGCTGATTGCGCAGCTGAGGGACTTTGATCGAGACATTCGTCGATCCGTCGGTGCTGACAACGCCAAGGTGGTTCTCGCCGTTCGGGCCCATAGGCATCACCCGACCGCCCACCGGAAATCCGAGCACGCCAAGCAATAGCGGGCCGTTCGTTGCCATGCCCGTCGGCAACGTGTGGCAACTACCGCACTGGAATACGTTGTCGAGCAGCCCGGTGGTGAACAGCTCCGTGCCGCGCACCGCGTTGCCCGGCGGAAAGTTCTGCCCGGCCATCGCAAAACGACCACTGGTGTAGTGGCCCACTAACGGCAGTGAAGTCGGTAGCGAGTTGTCGAAATTGCGAAACGGATTCGGCGGGAAGTGAATCGTTGCGAGGAAATCTTCGAACGCCTGCATTTCGTTGCGCGTCAGTTCAACATCGTCGCCCAGCAACTCTTCGAAGGCCGGATTGAACGCCTCGATGCCCGCCCTGTCGCCGCGCCAGTGATGCGGTTCGTGGCCGATGTTGTCTTGCATGGTTTGTGTAGTCATGGGGCCTTTCATCGCATGAAAGTCCTCGCAGCGCGGTTGCCCGACCTGGGTAATGCAATTTTGATCGAAGACCTGCGGCGGCTTGCTGGGATCGCCTAAATCCCACGCCAGCCGGTCCATCCGCGCATCGATGTGGCACGAGGCGCAAGACACCTGTCCACCACCGCTGGTGCGCTGAGTGTCGTAAAGGAACGCCCTGCCCTCGCGAATGGCGGTCGGCAACGGGTTGAAAAGCGCCAACCGCGAGCGCTCTGTGTTTGTCGCCGTGTCGATCTGCGATAGCGAGGCCTCAAAGTGGTTCCACACATAGAGCCGGTTGCGTATGCCATCCAATGCAAGCCCAGCCGGCCCGGTGCCAACACGAATGGGTGCACCGACTCGTGACCCGCTTGCATCGATCACGACAACGTTATTCGAACCCATTCCTGCGACATAGGCACGAGAGCCATCGCCGTTCCAGACGATCGCACGCGGATCGCCGAGCGAGCGTTCGCGTAAGGCAGTCGCGACCGTCGCTGGTTGCCCGATCAAATGCGGATTGAGGTCGCTGACGATACTGCCGCTCGCGTTGAGCCGCGCCAGTGCGACAGTCAAAAACTTGCCGTTGATGATCGGCTCGAAGCGCACTTCGTTGCGCGCATCCGTACCCACGAGCGTCACCTCGCCGCTGCCCGGATTGACCGCCAGCGCCATGCCGATGTTCATCAGCCCGGTGATGTAACTCACTTGCAAATCGCTGACGCGGATCGCTGCGATATCGCGATCGCCAAGCGTCCAGCCTACGCGACGTCCCGATGCGGCGGCCTGCGGGCCCGATACGAAGTTCGTCCAGTCGCCGTTGTTGTCATCCATCCATCGTCCTTGCGCGTTGCGCTTGACGATTAAACTGACGCGCGGCGGCGTGCGTGCCGGGTGAACCGGTGGATCGAAGCTGGTGCCGCGATTCGGCGGTGGATTCTGGCCGGCATAGGGTCCGCGGGGATCGCTGACAACGTTGGGTATGCCGGGATTGATCCCGGAGAAACTCCCCGCCAATATGGTGCTGGCATTGCCCGATTCGAATATCGCCGCATACACCGTTTGCCCGTCCCGACTCAGGGCCAATGCACGGGGATCTTCGCCGTTGATGGACACAACCTGGGGCGCAACGTGCAGTGCATTCAGATCGAATACCTGGACCTGATTGACTTGCGAGCAACTCACGAACGCGCGGTTGCCAGCGAATACGATATCGAAGGGTTCATCGCCCGTCGCCAGCGTGCGCGTGATGCGCCGCGCCGTCACATCAACGATGCTGATCGAATCGGAAACATGGTTGACCACCCAAAGCTCGCCATCGTTGCGCCACTGCACCGCGACAGGATCAAAACCGACGACCACATGGCCGACGGCCAGCGGCGATTCGCCGCTGACGTCGATCAGCTGCACGCGAGCATCGCTGGTGTGCGCGACCGCAAGCAGTTGCCGGTTGGGACTGAGCGACAGCGCACGGACCGGGTGATTCTCGAAATTCACGTATGGCACTTCTGCGAATGCAGATGTCATCGCCAGCATCAGTGAAGCAGCTACCCAACGAACCATGACAAAGTTCCTGCGCGAGACGCGAACGATGCGCCGTATTCTGCGCCTATCGGCGATAGGAACGCAGACCATGCGAAAAGGTTTACTGCTGTCGATGGTGTTACTGATGCTGAGCTGCACGCACCACGCGCCACAGCTGAGCGTTAACACGCCGAAGGTCATCAAAGACCCGCGTGCTGAACCGATCGGCGATTTTATGGCGCACCTTTACAGCTATCCCACCGGACGTTTCGACGCCAATTGGTGGAACGAAGCGCTGACCCAAGACCTGAGTGTTTCAGCGGCGATACCCGAAGGAAACCGCTTGACCGACAAAAACGCGCGACTCAACCCGAACGTTTTTACGCCGCTCGGCCCCCAGCCCCTCAACCAGGGCAGCGACCGCGTTACCGGCCGTGTCAACGATATTGTCGTCTCACCTTTGCCTTTGGTCCCGGGCAATCTCAACTCCTACCGGGTATGGGTTGCCAGCGACGGTGGCGGCGTGTGGCGATCCGACAACTGCTGCTCGGCGGACACAACGTTCTCCAACGTCACCGACGATCCGAATATTGCGAGCATTGCCATCGGCGATTTGGAGATGGATCCAAACAATGCAAACGTAATTTATGCCGGTACGGGCGACCTGCGTTTCGGTTCCTGGTCGTTTGGCTCTGCCGGCGTACTCAAATCCAGCGACGGCGGCGACACCTGGCAAGTCCTCGGTCGCGACGTTTTTGTCCCCAATTATCCGGCATCGCTGAGTGCCTTCGCGCAATACCAGGCGATCGGCAAAGTGCTCGTCGATCCGGGCAACTCCAATCGCGTCGCGGTGGGAACCAAAACCGGACTGTACTTTTCGTACGACGCGGGCCACACCTGGAGCGGGCCGTGCCTGACCAATCGGTTCGGACACAACGCCATCAATCCACAGCGACAGGACATTACAGCATTGAACGCCGTACTGGTAGCAGGCAGCACCACACTCTACGCCGCCGTTGGCGCACGTGGTTCAGCCACTCCGGTGCAACCGGATCTTGATCAGAACGGCGCAAACGGCGTCTACCGCACGACCTGGCCAAACGCCCAGTGCCCCGCCGTCAGCGCCTGGACCTTGATCTCTCGCCAAGAGAATGGTTGGCCGGCAAACACCGGCGTCGGCCAGTCGTTCGCACCGTTTGGCCGCGTCGAACTGGCGATTGCACCTTCTGCGCCCAATGTCATCTATGCCAAGACGATTGGGCCTGCGAACTTCGAAATTCAGGCGCTTTATCGCAGCGTCGACGGCGGCGACAGCTGGCAATTGCGCAGCCAGCCTGCCGGCGCATCGTTCAGCGGATGCCAGCCGGGCAATCAGAACTGGTACAACGCGGGCATCAGCGTCGACCCGAACAATCCCGAAACCGTGGTGCTCAGCGCCTGGTGGGTGTATCGCTCGACCGATGGCGGCAATACCTTTCCGGCGATCTCTTGCACGCGGGCGGGTAGCAACGACAGCGGCGCTGTTCACATCGACCAACACGCCCGTGCCTTCGTCGGCGGCGACTCCAACCGTTTGCTGATTGGCAACGACGGCGGCGTCTACTACACCGGCAATGCGACGGCCGCGGAACCCAACTGGATACCGCTGAACACATCGATCAACGCCATCGAGTTTTATTCGGGTGACATATCCGCGAACTTTGCCACAAACAATGACCGCGTTGTCATTGGAGGTGCGCAAGACAATGGGACCAGCGTACTGGTCCAGAGCGGTCCTGCAACGCCAGCGGCGTGGACTCATGTATTCGGCGGCGACGGCATTACCGCACGCATTGAGCCAATCCTTGGCCAGCGTGTCTACATGTCGAGCCAACGCGGCAATCTGGTGGTCAGCACCAACGGACCGAATGCGCCGGAGGCGCAGGCTTTCGGCGCATGGGGCGCCGGCCAGACCAGTGGCGATCCCAAGAGCTTCTTGATGCGGTTCGATTTGTACCGCTATGGCGATACCAATGTCCCACACAGCGGCTGTAGCGCGAGCGAAGGTTGCACGCACTTGATTGCAGGCACCAATCGAATTTGGGAGACGACAAACGGCGCCACCGCAACCACGGCCGCCACGCGCTGGACAGCGATCAGTCCGAATCTGACCAAAGACGCATTGATCCTGGGCACCGACAATCGCTCCGTCATTCAGGGCTTGCGCTTCGCGCCATCCACAAGACGAATCGCGATGGTTGGCACACTCGATGGCAATGTCTGGTTCGGCCTCAATCTTGGCAATACCACGCCAGCACAGTGGCTCAACGTCACGGGGAACAACCAGGTGTTACCCAACCGGCCGGTGCTCGATGTCGCTGTCGATCCAGTGGATCCCTCAATCGGCTACGCAGCGGTTGCTGGCTTTTCGGCCAATACGCCTGCACAGCCTGGCAACGTCTTTCAGGTCCGCTGCAGCGCCAGTTGCACGCAGTTCGCCTGGCGCAATGTCTCTGGCAATCTGCCGTCGATTCCGGTGAACACCGTAATCGTCAATCCCTGGATACCGCGACAGGTATTTGCCGGCAGCGACTGGGGGCTCTATTTCACCAACAATGTCGATGCCGAACAGGTGATCTGGCAGCGTTTCGAAGGACTACCACGAGCGATGATCTGGGAGCTGAACGTTGATCGCGGCTTCACCACGCTCGCCGCGTTCACCCGTTCGCGTGGTGCCTGGGTTTGGCCGCTGCCTCGCGCATTGAGCCCATCCAATCTCACTGGGCTTTGGTACGTTCCCGGGGAGGATGGCTGGGGTCTGTCGATGGCACACCAAGGCGACGTTCTGTTTCCCGCCTGGTACACGTACGACGGCAACGGTCGACCGATCTGGTACTTGATCGCAGGCGCAACTCGCAACGCGGACGGTAGCTACGGCGGAAACATTCTCTCGTTTACGGGCACGCCTTTCGATCGAATCAACGGCCCAATCGACGGCCAAAGCTCACAAATCGGCAGTGCACGATTTCGCGAGCAGGACAATGGTCGGTTGTTGTTCGAATACACGATTGGCGGCGTGACCCAAACCAAGTCGATGACCCGGATTTCTCCCGGATCGATTGCCGCCTGCATCTTCGTCGAAGGCTCGCGTGCTGGCGATCAGAACCGCAGCGATACCTGGTGGAATCCCGCCGAATCTGGCTGGGGCGTGCAACTTACTGAAGGCGGCGACTCGATCTTCGCCGCGTGGTACACCTACGCCAACGATGGGCGTCCGATGTGGCTCAGCGGCTTGTTACAGCGTGGTGCGGATGGCAGGTTTGCCGGCGCACTGACGCGCCCCCAAAGTGGAACGCCGTTCAACCTGATCAACGGCAATGCAGCGACCCTGTTCCCGCTGCCAACGGTCGGATCGGCCACCTTGAGCTTCAGCAACGGCGAGCGTGGCACCTTCAGCTACACGCTGGATGGCATGACGCAGAGCAAAACCATCGAGCGATTCATTTACGCGGGACCAACACAAACGCGCTGCCAGACGCAGTGACCGAACGCGACGAGCTGGTCGAATGTTCGGCGCCGTACTTGCGAAGTCGTCGCGGGTCGTCGTCGACCGCGAAGGTCTCGCGCCAGTCGACGTTCCGGGGCGGGATCAGGAGTGATAGTGCAAGCACTTTGGCAGTTGCGAACGCGACTGCGTTACATATGTGCATTGCAGAAGATTGACCGATCGACGGACGATCGATGCTGGATGCGCACGCGCGCTGCCCGCTACTCCCAGTCCCGATTCCTCCGAGTCGCGTAGCGCACAGTTTGCTCTTGCGCAGCGGCGCGTTCCAGCATCACGCCAATGCTCTCGAGCACATCGAAGAAAAACTCATAGCTATCGCCCTCTTCGCCACCGACAGACTCGTTTTGCGGGTTTTTGCGCGCCAACCGGGCGCCGATCGCATCCAGCAAGTGCTCCGGTTTGCCATACACGCCTTCTATCGCACGAACTGCCTCTTCGGCGTGTTTCTCGCACCAACCCACAAACTCGCGAATCGCCGCTGCCGCGGGTCGTGCGTTCGCGGCGTGGAAAGAACAGACGCGCTCGCATTCCGCGTACCCACCGTAGTCGTGCAAGATTTCTTGCTGCCAACTCAGCGCGGCCAGAATCGAGATCGTTTCGTTCTGCGGTGCGATCCGGACAAGGCGGCGCAGCGCGTCGATAAACCAGTCGTTGCGGGTCATGAATTGCAGCGCCGCGCCCGGCGCCACACATTCGACGTACGAAGCGTCCGACATCGTATTGCTCCCGTTCTATGCGGCCATCGGCGGCCGGCAGATTCTGCCAACGATTGCGCAGGCGCGACATATCCATTGAGCGATTTGTCTATGCTGGAGCAATACAAATCGATCACCCGAAATCATGAAACAAAGCCCTGTTATCGCGCCATCCATTCTGTCCGCCGACTTTGCACGTTTGGGCGAAGACACTCGCGCCGTACTCGACGCCGGCGCCGATTGGGTGCACTTCGATGTGATGGACAATCACTATGTTCCGAATTTGACGATCGGCCCGCTGGTCTGTGAGGCTTTGCGCAAACATGGGATCACCGCGCCGATCGATGTGCATCTGATGGTCAAGCCGGTTGATCGCATCATTCCCGACTTCGCCAAAGCGGGCGCAAGTCTGATCAGCTTCCACCCGGAGGCGAGCGAGCACATCGATCGTACCCTGGGCCTGATCGCCGACCAGGGTCTGCACGCCGGTCTGGTATTCAATCCCGCAACACCGCTGCACTGGCTCGATCACACGCTGCATCGGATCGATCTGGTGTTGATCATGTCAGTCAATCCCGGATTTGGCGGACAGTCGTTTATCCCGGGCGCGCTCGACAAGATCCGTGCCGTCAGAGAACGCATCGATGCCAGCGGTCGCGCGGTTCGCCTGGAAGTCGATGGCGGCATCAAAATCGACAACATCGGTGCGGCGAGCGCCGCTGGCGCCGACACCTTTGTCGCTGGCTCCGCCATTTTCGGAGCCGCTGACTATCGCGCCACGATTGCTGCAATGCGTCGCGCGATAGTCATGGATTGACGACGTGGGGTTATGGCAAGTTCGCTGTTGGCCGGCCATGCTCGGCGGTCTGAGGCGAAGCCACGCCAGGCGTAAATCCTCAGCCGTTGCGGCGAACCACGGCCAGACCCAAACCGCCAAGCAGCACGGCCATCAGCACTAGCGCCAGCCGGTTGTTGACCGGAATCGCCTCAAACGGGAAGCCAGCACGCATCGATACGCTCGCCGCGTTATTGGCGGTGACCGGATCGCTCGTTGCCGACGTTGTGCTGGCGTTGATGGTGGTCACACCATCGACCATCGCCGCTGCTGTGACGAGCATCGTCCGCGATGCGTTTGATGCTGTCGCACCGGCATAGGTGCAGGTCACCGTGCCAGGCAGCCCGGCTTGAGGCGCCGTACAGGCACCACCGGCGCCCGGAGTTACGGTACCGAACCGGAAGTCCGGACTCAGTACCGTCGATATCGACAGGTTCTGCGCGTCGCTCGGTCCCAAATTGGCACTCACCGCAGTGAAGGTCACTGGCACATTCGGCGGTGTGTCGACCGATGAGGCGTTTAGCGTCAATGCCAAATCGGCGCTGGCAGTCACCTCTACCGTTGCCGAAACAGCATTGTTGGAATTGACAGGGTCAGGCGTGGCCGACGACACCGTATGGGTGGCCGACAGTGCGGCGCCATTGGCCACACCCGGCGCGACCAATACCGTGACGGTTGCGGTGCGGGCAATGTTAGCTGCTGTGGCTCCGGCAAATACGCAGACCACCGAGTTTGTGCCGGAGCAACTGGCACCCAAACCCGATGCAGACACTAAGCTGGTCCCTGCTGGCAGGGGCAAACTGATTTGCGCGTTCTGCGCGTCGGATGGACCCAGGTTAGCGACCGTTGCAGTGTAGATCAGGTTCGTTCCCGCCGTCGCAGGTATAGGCGAGAGAGTAAGACCCGCGGCCAGATCAGCGCTCGCAGTCACGGCGGTCGTCGCTGGCGCCGAGTTGTTGGCTGGATTCGCATCGTTGGTGGTCGAATTCACCGACGCCAAGGCCGAAATCGTGCTGCCATTGGTGGCCGAAGGCAAGACCGTGAACACATAAGTCGCAACACGAATGGCGTTAGGCGCGGTGGCCCCGGAGAACGTGCAAGTGGTTGCAACACACGTTCCGCCGCTGGCACTGACCAGCGTGGTATTGACGGGGACCGGCAAGCTGATTGCAACATCCTGAGCATCCGACGGTCCGCTGTTGATCGCCGTTGCTGTGTAGGTGAGAGCCGCACCGGCAGTCACCGGATCCTGGTTGTCGATCAGCGTCATGGACAGGTCGGCTGACGTTGCCACAGTGGTCGTAGTCGTAGCCTGATTGTTGCCCGGTGTCGAGTCCGACGTTGGCGAGGAAACCGTACCGGTGACGCTGAAGACCGTTCCAGCCGCGGCGCTTGCCGGGACCGAGACGGTGATCGTTGCGGTGCGCGCATTTCCAGCACCAATGCCCGTTACGCCCGTCCATGTACAGGCTAACGTGCCGTTCGCACCCACCGCTGGTGTGGTGCAAGTCGCGCCGGTGGCGACCGCAGAAACGAAACCTGTGCCCGCTGCCATCGGCAAACTGAGCGCAGCATCGGACGCGGCGCTCGGGCCATGGTTGGTGAGCGTCGCCGTGTACGTCATTGATGCTCCGGCAACGACTGGATCCGGCGTGTCGGTCAACGCCAAAGCCAGATCCGCACCACCGACATTGCCGAAAATCTGAAACAACAGATCCGGCGCGGCGCCACCTCCAACGCCACATTCGGTCTGCGGCTCCCAATCGAGACAGCCGGTCGCGAATCCATCGCCTGGATTTCGCCAAACGGCCTCAGACCCGGTTTGCACGGTACGATTCGACCAGAAGTGCTGGCCGAATGAAGCAACGTTCTGCGCGGTTTGGATACCGACCCAGTAGGCACCGGCCGCCAGCGAACACACCGTTGGCAGCACAATCGTAAACGACCCGGCCACATCGGTGGGTACAAGGCCCGTGTAGCTACAGCCGGGTACGGCAGCACCGGGCAAATCCGGATCGCCACCACCCGGCGAATTCGCATAGAACGTCACGCTGACCGTGGCGCCGCCGGGGGTCCCTGTTGTACCGACCGTACGTACTTCATCGACTAACCACGTTGTTCCGGCAGGCACCACAAAATCGTCAGCGGCCCATGCGTCGAAGGCATTGAATGAGGCTTCGAAATCCTGGTCGGGCACGCCGTTGCCCGACGGTCCATCGAACTGGCCGTAAAGCAGCACGTTGCTCCCATCGGGCCGTGGGGCCGGCGCTACGCCACCGATACCCGCCGAGCGCGCGGGATTCATGGCTTCGATCGCGCTTGCAGCTGATATTGCAAGCAGAGCAAGGGCAACATGTTTGCCAAGAAGCATACGATGACCCATTTGAGATCAAGACCGGCGGAGCATAGTGAAGAGTCGAAGCATCGTCACAGATCTTCTCGGCGGTCTAAGGCAAAGCCTCGCTAGTGTGGTGTTCCGTCATTAAGTTGAACAATATTTCCGATGGATTTCGGCGTCAGGCAAGGCGCGACGAGGGTGAAAGTCGGTGGCTTTCGCGGCATGCCGCGAGCCGACTTGAACGACCGGCGGCTCCTTGAGCCAAGGGGGTGAGGACCGGCGCTTACACGCCGATAGGCGTGTGCCGATCCGAACGACCGGCGGCTTTGCCGCCGGGCCGGAAATGCGTAGCGCGGGGATGTGGCGAGTACGCTGTCGGACGAAGCCAGCAATGCTCGTCGGTCTGAGGCGAAGCCTGGCCAGCACTCAGGGAACGGACGACTAACTCACGCACTCGATCAGCCACGGCAACACGGCTGGATGCGCCAGCAATGGCAGCGGTAGCAGCAACAACGCCCAGCGCATATGCGCGATGGGCAGACCAAACCGCCGTTCGGTCCACCACAGCACTGGACTGGTGCCGGCCGCAAAACCGAATAGCAGTAGCGCGCCGTTGTTTGCGCTCCCGCTAATCGACGCCGCAACCAAGGTGGTGTGCAGTGCAGCGCAAGGCAACAAACCCCAAAACAACCCCAAGCCGAAGCGAGCTGCACCCGAGTTGTTTGCCACAAGCGCACGAACCCGTGGCGCAAACGAGGGCCAAAAGCCAAAGAACGTGCCCGCAGGTCCGGCCACGTGCGAACGCAACTGTCGAGAGGCAAAGTGCTGAGGCGTTCGTAATGCGATTACCGCGAGCAGAATCGACAGCACAAACGCAATTCGCACCACATCAGCGGCCAATTCACTGCGCGGCAACCAGGACAAAACCGAGCCGGCAAGTCCGCCAAGAGCGGTGTAGCTGATGAGTCGACCCAACCACAGCAACGGCGAAGAACGGGCACTGCACAAGCGCAAGCTGGCCACCAACCCGCCGCACATCAACGCACAATGGCCACTGGCAATTGCGCCCAGGCCAAGACCCGAGATCAGGACAAGCAGACTGTCCATGCCCTTGCTTTTGGGTTCGCTGGCGCGCGGCTACTCATCATCGAGCACACTCTTGGCGGCAGTGTCGAGATTCTCGAATTGTTCGTTGTGCACAGCCCACCAAAATGCTCTTAGCGCGACAACCACCAGCAAGGCACTGATCGGAAGCAGGAATAGCAGACTATTCATCGCACAGTGCTCAATGGAGGATGATCGAACAGAATGGAGTTTGATTGGCCAGGGCTGCGCAATCGCAGCGCATTCAACGTCACGATCAGCGAGCTGGCCGCCATGCCGATCGCGGCAGCCCATGGCGGCATGGCGCCAGACAACGCAAGTGGCAGCATCAACGCATGGTAACCCAATGCCCATGCGTAGTTTTGATGCACAATGCGCTTCAAGCGCCGCGCCAAATCGAACAAAAACAGTAGTTTGGTCACATCCGAACCGAGCAGCACCACGTCCGCGGCACGGTGCGCATCGCCCGCCCCCTGCCCCATTGCGACCGATACCGTGGCAGCGGCGAGCACAGGCGCATCGTTCAGACCATCACCCAACATCACTGTCGATACCGACTGAGCACGTAGCCAGGCGAGCTTATCCTGCGGTTTCAAGCCACCATGGGCATTGCGCAAACCCAACCCTGCCGCAAACTCCGCGACCCGCGATGGCGCGTCGCCACTCAGAAGTGCGACCTCAATGCCTCGATCTGCGCAACCTTGCAGCAAAGATCGAACACCAGGTCGTTCCGGATCGTCGATCACAAACTGTGCGACAGGTTGCTCGCCACGAAACAGCGCAACACGCTCCCGATGGGCCTGCAACGACCAACGCTGGCCATCGATCAAAGCCGAGGGACCGGCGCCCAAGGCAACGCTGTGGTCGTGCCGCTCGATATGCTGATCGTAGGGCGCAAATGCCTCCGCCAGCGGATGCGTCACATCGCGCTCCAGCGCAGCGGCGATCGCCAAAACCCGTTCACGCGGCACATCTGCAACCAGCTGAACGTCGCGTAGCGTCGACCGGGCAGCAGTCAGCGTGCCGGTTTTGTCGCTACATAACAGGTGCACGTCTGCCAGTGCAGCCAGTGCCGAGCCGCGTTTGAGCAACATGCCAGCCCCTGCCAACGATGATTGGGCTGCAGCGAGTGCGGCCGGCAACGCGAGCGCAAATGCGCATGGACAACTGGCAGCCAGTACCGCCAATGCGGTGGGCAAACCACGGTCGCTTCCGGACAGACTCAATAGCGCAAAACTGGCGATCGCCAGACCCAACATCGTCACCGTGAAAACACCCGCATAACGTTCGCCGGCCGCGAGCCAGGGCGGTCGATCTGCGAGCGCCTCGGCGGCAATTCGTGCCAGTTGTGCGCGTGTGCTGCGCTCGACGACTTCACTCACGCGAACGCGCAACGCGGTCACCGCCCGGCTACCGGCGTATATCCGGGCGCCCGCCGGCTGAAAGATCGCATGCGCTTCGCCTGTCAGCGACGATTCGTCGACTTCCGCGGCCATCACCAACAGCCCGTCCACCGGAACCACAGCGCCAGCGTCCAGATGCAACTCATCGCCAATCCGAATTGCTGCCAGCGGCGTTGCGATCCACTCTGTTTGGCGCCAACGCATGACCGTCTCCGGCAACGGTGCGCTGAGCGCTTCGATGCGCCGCCGTGCGCTGCGCGTGGCGCGTGCCTCGATCGTGCGCGCTGTGAGCAAAAAAGCAACAAACATGAGCGCAGCGTCGTAATAAACCACATCGCCACCGCGGAACGTCTCGAGCACGCTGACGCCATACGCAAGCAGCACGGATATGGAGATCAGGAAATCCATACCGATGCGGCGAGCACCAAGCTCGCCCATGGCGCCGCGCAGAAACGGGCTGCCTGCATAGGCAATCGAGATCGACGTGATCAGGAATGCCAGCCAGCGAAAGCCGTCGCGGACCGGCAGTTCCATTTCGCCCTGGCCCCAATACAACGCCTCCGTGAACATCATGCCTTGCATCAACGCAAACCAGGCGACGCCCAAACGCAGCCACTCACTGCGCTCGGCGCTGCGTTCGTCTTTGGCAGCAGCGCCGATGGGCGTTGCAGGATGACCTGCGTTGGCCAGTGTTTGCATAACCAACGGCAGATTCGATTCGCTCACCCGCAACCGCACCTGGCGTTTTGCGACTTCCACCTGCAGCGCGTCCAACTCGCTCGCAAGCGGCATGAGCGCGCGTTCGATCGCAGCCGCGCATGCGCCGCAACTGATCGTCGGCACAGCCAACACCACCGCTTGCCGCACACTGGTATCGCGCGCGCGCGCACTTCCCGCACCAGACGCAACTGCGCTCAGCAGCGAGGCAGCTGCCTCACAGCCAGTGCAGCAGAAGGCGCTGGTGCTCGGCGCTCCACAGTGCACGCAGCAGGACGCCAGCGCTTTCATGGCATCGGCTCAAGAATTGTGCGGTCGACGATACGCGGAGCCTGAAGAGCGAAACGGCGATCGATCGGCTCAACCAACGCCTGCCAGGCCTGGGAAGGCCGCTCACCAATTCCGACGTACTCGCCCGGGGCGACTGACGTCAATTCGATCCTGCGATCCGGTGACCCGGCCGTTCGATGCCACAGCAGCAAACGGAGCGTTTGGTCGCTTACACCGGGCAGACGCAGATGGATCCGTTGATCATCCCAGGACAGATCGCCGCTGAGTGCCTGCTCTGTCGCTCGCTCGGTCGCTTTGGCAGTGCCGAATTGCACCGGACCCTTTTTGTGGATCGCAACCGGCAATGGCTTGTCGCCGTAGTTCAGCGCGAGGAACAAAGTCACCATGCCGCCACCAACGGCGATGATTAGCGGCAGCACCAGTGCGATGACGATTGCGATATTTTTCAACTCGGACCCTCCGGCTGCGCCAACAGTCCGCATATGGTCTACCGTCGTCGGCGCGGCCTGATTGACGCCGGTCAATTCCCCAGCGATCTGCGCCAGACACCGGGCATGCTGATTGTCGCTGATCGGCTCGTATCCAACGACCGCTCCGGACTTCAACCTGGCCCGAAAAATCGCGTTCGCTCCTGCACGCGCAACGTCGGATCGGCAACGTCAATCACCTCAAGCACAACATCCTTCGCACCGCGCGCCGCTTCTTCTGGTTGGCGCAGCGTCACCGCCAGGTTACGCACCTGACCAGCAGTCACCTCAATTCGCGCCGGCGCAACGAGCTCAAATCCTGGCGTCAATACACGCAGCTCATAGACGCCCGGTTCCTCGCGTTGATGAATGAGCTTGACCTGGTAGGCGTTTTCGACCCGGCCGTCATTGGCAAAGCGATACAACGCACCGCGATCGCGAATGACATCCATGATCACCGGCTTGCGCAGCAAAACGCCAAGCAACACAGACGCGCACAGGGCAAATAAGATCATTCCGTAAATGATGACCCGGGGCCGGAGCAGCCTGGACGCTTTTCCCTGCATCGCGTTCTCGGTGCTATAGCGTACCAGACCACGCGGATAACCCACTTTGTCCATCACTTCGTCGCACGCATCGATACACGCCGCGCAGCCGATGCACTCGTATTGCAAGCCTTTGCGAATGTCGATGCCAGTCGGGCAGACCAACACGCAGGCTTTGCACTCGATGCAATCGCCCAATTCTGCAGTGCTGGGAGTGCTGCCCTCCTGCAGCCGACTGGCGCGATCCGGAACATCGCGGCGACGCGCGCCACGCGGTTCGCCGCGGGATTCGTCGTAGCTGATGATGAGGCTGTCGCGATCGAGCATGGCGCTCTGAAATCGCGCGTATGGGCACATGTATTTGCATACCTGTTCGCGCAGATACGCCGCATTGGCATAAGTTGCGCCGCCGTAGAACAGTACCCAAAACCACCGCGTCAGGTCCCATTGCAGCGGAAAGTCGAGCGCCAGCTGGCGAATCGGGGTGAAGAACCCGACAAAGGTAAAGCCTGTCCAAAGCGCAAGCCCGATCCAAAGCAGTTGTTTGCTCGCTTTGATGCGGAACTTGCGCAGCGACATCGGCACCTTGTCGAGCCGCATGCGCGCGTTGCGATCACCCTCAGTGTGGTGTTCGATCCACAAGAACACTTCGGTCCACACCGTTTGTGGGCACGCATACCCGCACCAGAGCCGACCAGCCAGTGCTGTGAAGAAAAACAAACTCAACGCACAAGCGATGAGGAACGCGGCAAGGAAAATGAAGTCTTGCGGCCAAACGACCCAGCTGAAGACATAAAACTTGCGCGCCGGGAGGTCGAATAACACCATTTGCCGCCCGTCCCAATTGAGCCATGGAAACAGGTAGTACATACCGAGCAGCCAGAACACCGCCGCCTTGCGCAGCTTCTGAAAACGCCCATCAATCGCACGCGGGTAGATCTTCGCCGCGCGCTCGTAAAGAAAAACCAGATCGTCACTCATCGTGCTTCTTCAACAGCAGCGCGGTGAACCACGATGAACTGGCGGCGCCAATCCAGAACATGAAAAAGCCGATCGTATAACCCTGCTCGCGCGTCACTTCGATCGGCAGTGCACTGATGGCATTCAAGTCCAACGGATCGATCAAGGCAAAGAAGACGGCGGTCATCACACCGGCCGCAAAAAACGACGGCCAGAGTACCGCTCCCCAACGCCAAACCGCCGCTTCGGTGGCCATCAATTGCCGCCCGCCGCCGCGGCTGTCGGCACCACTGGTTCTGTCGATACCGCCTGCGCCATGACCCAGGAAGCGATCACACGAATCCGATCTTCGCCCAACCAGCCATGCGCCGGCATGTTGCCATTGCGGCCAACGGCGATGCTCTGGAATATTGCTTCCGTCTCGCCGCCATACAGCCAAACAGGATCGTTCAGATGCGGCGATCCGAGTGCGATATTGCCCTCACCTTTGGAGCCATGGCAGGCAACACATAACATGTCGTATTTGGGCTTGGCTTCCGCAGCCAGACGCGGATTATGGCTGCGATTGGACAACGACTTAACGTATTCAACCATCGCCGTTACACCGGCGTCGCCGCCCAAGGCGTCTCGCCACCCGGGCATTGCGGCAATTCTTCCCTCATTGATGGTCTTGACCACCGACGCGGCATCACCGCCCCATTGCCAGTCGGTATCCGTGAGGTTCGGAAATCCACGATTGCCGCGCGCGTCCGCGCCGTGACAGCCAGTGCAGTGGGTGGCGTACAAGTTGCGGCCCATTTGTTGCGCTCGCGGATTGTTCACTAATGCCTCGATTGGCTGAGTCGCAAACTCCGCAAAAATCGCACGTGCCCGCTCTTCATGGACGCGCAACTCTTCGCGCAGTTCGCCATCGGAGGTCCATCCGAAAGTTCCCGGCAACGAGCCAAAGCCAGGGAACACAGCAACATATCCTGCGGAGAACACAATCGTCGCGATGAAAAGCCACAACCACCAACGCGGCAGCGGCTTGTTGTATTCGCGCAGATCGCCGTCCCAAACGTGTCCGGTAGTCTCATCACCGGTTTTAGACTTTTCGACGTGCGCAGTGGCGAACAACAGCCACAGGCTGCCAAGCACCGTGATCAGCGTGAGGACAATGACAAATACGCTCCATCCGAAGCTCATGGACCATCCTCCAGCGGCAGTTTCGAAACACGATCGATGGTGTGCTTTGGCAACACCAGGGCATAAGCGATGACCAGAAGAAAGGCAACAAAGCTGGCCGCCGTGATCAAGCCGAATAAGGTTGAAAGGCTCATTCCGATGCCCCTCCCGTTGCGGTCTGAGTCAGAGTCTCTACCTTCGGCGCATATCGCCCAAGACTCTGCAGATAAGCGACCATGGCGTCCATTTCGGTCTTCGACGCCAACGCCGCAGCCGCAGCGACGTCTTCATCGCTGTATGGATGGCCCAACATGCGCAATCCGCGCAAGTTCGCCTCGGTTTGTTCTGCATCCACGAGGTTTTTTGCCAGCCATGGGTAACCCGGCATATTCGACTCCGGCACCACATCGCGCGGATTCAGCAGATGTACGCGGTGCCACTCATCGCTATAGCGGCCACCCACACGCGCCAGATCCGGTCCGGTGCGTTTACTACCCCACTGGAAGGGCCGGTCGTACACACTTTCGGCTGCCAGAGAATGGTGCCCATAACGCGCCACTTCTGCACGCAGCGTGCGCACTTGCTGTGAGTGGCAGTTGTAGCAACCTTCGCGAATGTAGATGTCGAATCCCGCTTGCTCTAATGCAGTACGCGGTTTCATGTCAGCCATCGGCTCGATGATCTGCGCCTCGTACATCAGCGGCAGAATTTGTGCGAGCCCGCCGAAGCTGATCACGATCGCCACAGCAATGCCCAAGCGCAGAATGCTCTTCTCGAACTTTTCGTGATTCATGGTTCAAGCAACCTGTTCGGTGAGGATCGTTGTTTGCCGCGTAGCGCCTTTCGCCATGGCGAAGGTTTTCCACGTATTCCAGGCCATCAAGAGCATGCCGCACACCACCAAGAACCCGCCGAAGAACCGAATGTAGTAGTACGGATATGTGAACTTCAGCGCTTCGATGAAGGTGTAGGTCAAGGTGCCGTCTTCATTGGTTGCACGCCACATGAGCCCTTGCGCGATGCCCGACACCCACATCGACACGGCGTACAAAACAACGCCTATGGTCATGATCCAAAAGTGCCATTCAATGGCGCGGGTGCTGTACATCCCTTTTAGCCCAAGGAGGCGTGGATAGAGCATGTACAACGCACCGATCGAAATCATCGCAACCCAACCCAATGCGCCGGAATGCACATGGCCGATCGTCCAATCGGTGTAATGCGATAGCGCGTTAACGCTCTTGATCGACATCATCGGTCCCTCGAAGGTACTCATGCCGTAGAAGGACAAGCTGACGATGAGGAACTTCAAGATGGGATCGTCGCGCAGTTTGTGCCATGCGCCCGACAAGGTCATGATGCCGTTGATCATGCCGCCCCAGCTCGGCGCCAGCAGGATCAGAGAAAACACCATGCCAAGCGACTGCGCCCAATCGGGTAACGACGTGTATTGCAGATGGTGCGGACCAGCCCACATGTAGATCGCGATCAGCGACCAAAAATGCACGATCGACAGTCGATAGCTGTAGATCGGCAAGCCCGCTTGTTTGGGCACGAAGTAGTACATGATGCCGAGAAAACCTGCGGTCAAGAAGAAGCCGACCGCGTTGTGTCCGTACCACCATTGCACCATCGCATCGACTGCACCCGAATACACCGGATAGCTGTGCCAGAGACTCGTTGGCAGCGCCAGCGAGTTGACGATATGCAGCACCGCGACGGTGATGATGAACGCCGCAAAAAACCAATTCGCAACGTAAATGTGTTCTACCTTGCGTTTGGCGATGGTTCCAAAAAACACCACACCATAGGACACCCAGACGACCGCAATCAGGATATCGATAGGCCACGCCAGTTCGGCGTATTCCTTACCTTGCGTAATTCCGAGCGGCAACGTGATCGCGGCGAGCAGGATGACCAACTGCCAGCCCCAGAAGGTCCACTCGGCGAGCTTTCCACCGAAGAGTTTCGCGTGCGACGTACGCTGTACGCAGTAATAACTGGTCGCAAAAAGCGCACATCCGCCGAACGCAAAAATCACCGCATTGGTGTGCAGCGGCCGGAGTCGCGAATACGTCAACCATGGAATGTCGAAATTCAGAACCGGCCAGGCCAGCTGTGCGGCGATCAGCAATCCAACCGCCATTCCGACGATGCCCCAGATCAGTGTGGCGACTGCAAACTGCATCACCACCCGATCGTTGTAGGCGACCTTCTCAGTTGCGTGCGCCATAGCACCTCCTTATTTGGTGGCGCCATGCTCCTTCGGCGTTCGCAGACGGCGGTTGACAAAGATCAACTCTCGATCGGGAAATTCAGCTTTCCCAGAGGTCAATTGAGTGTACGGCACGCGGGCGCGGGCACCCGCACCATCGGTTTCCACAAGAGCGGCCAGTCGAGGCGACCGCCAGATTCGAACAATGCGGCGGGTGAAGGTACTCATGAAAGGTGAGCCCAGGTTCCAAAGCGCCGTGCCGCATGATCGACGGCCGATCAGATGGTGCGCTTATGTCACAATGCACTTCAGCACTGACCGCCGGACGAGCACAATGACCGAGGTGATTGGCACACGCTTTCGCCTGTACGACCACGCAGCGCTCGAACCCGTGATCGAGCGCATGGCACGGCATTTGGCCGCGCTGATCGAGACACAACGTCCATTGCTGCTGGGCATGTTGCGCCGCGGGTCGCCTTTGGCAGACCGGATGCTCGAAAAGCTGACCAATCAAGAACAGGCATCGTCTTTCGAGCGCCTTGATCTCATGGTCAAACGCTACTCCGACGACTTGAAGCTTCTGCATCCGGAAACGCGCCTGGACACGACTCTGGATATTTCAAGCAAAGTACGGAATCGCCAGGTATTCGTGGTCGACGATGTTCTATACCAGGGTTACTCGCTTTTCCGGGTTGCCGAATACCTGCGCGCGGCCGGCGCCGCGAGCGTCCATAGCGTGGTCCTGGCCGACCGCTGCGTGACGCAACTGCCGATCCACGGCGATGTCATCGGCGTTAAATTGCAAATCGCTCCGGGTGATGTGGTGGAGTGCAGTGTGCCGCCCTATGAACCAGAGTTCGCCATTGATGTGCTGCGGCCGCTTGGTTGAGGCGCCATCACCAATTTAGTGAGGCTTCGCCACAAAAGGCCCTTCGCCTCAGCGCCTGGCCCGCCTGCGTCGTGCCTCCATGGGGTCGAATTGCAGTGGGCGATAGATTTCGACGCGATCGCCATCGACCAGCTGTGTGTTCAACGAGACTCGCGCGCCGAACACGCCCACGCCGATTTCCGGATCCACCGGTAAGCCGCTCAGAATCAGCGCGTCAGCCACGGTAGCGCCGTCTGCCACCGTCAGTGTGACCCGATCGCAACGATGTGGCCATGCCAAGACAACCTCAACGGTAGGCATCTTTCGCCGCCTTGGCAAAATCGTCGACCATGCGATCGGCAATCTGCGCGAATGCAACAGCCACCGCATGGGCAACCAACCCCCGAGTGGTTTCGAACCGAAGATCGAGCGATACGCGGCAACCCGATTGGCCGATCGGGACAAAAGACCACTTGCCCTGCAGGTGTCGAAACGGCCCTTCCTCAAGCGCCAACACAATTTCCTCCGGTGGTCGCTCAGTATTCATTGTGGTAAACCGAACGGCGATACCCAGCACTCGCACTGACAAGCTTGCCTTGACCCGGTTATGCTGCGTCCGATCGACGGCGGCGGCATCGCACCAGTTGAAGCGGTTCGGGTATGCCTCCACATCTGCCACAAGCGCAAACATCTGCGCGGGCGTAAATCCCACCAGTATGCTGCGTGAGATCCGTGTTTCGTTGGCGGACAGGGCAGTCACCAGAAAGTTCGAACATCGTGAGCAAGAACAAAAAAGATAGCGCAGGTGGCGACATCGCTGTGAACAAACGCGCTCGCTTCGACTACCACATCGATGAGCGCCTGGAGGCTGGCTTAGCGCTGCAAGGCTGGGAAGTGAAGAGCCTGCGCGACGGTCGCGTTCAGTTCGGCGAGAGTTATGCGCTGCTTCGAGACGGCGAAGCGTATCTATTCGGCGCGCAGATCACGCCACTGATTTCAGCCTCGACGCATGTCATTGCCGACAAATTGCGCAACCGCAAATTACTGCTTCATCGCGCCGAACTCGATCGACTGATCGGAGCGGTGGAGCGTAAGGGCTACACGGTCATTCCGCTCAAGTTGTACTGGAAAGGCAATCGCGTCAAAGTTGAACTAGGCCTGGCCAAAGGCAAAAAGCTGCACGACAAACGCGAGTCGGAGAAAGATCGCGACTGGCAACGCGATAAAGCGCGGATATTGCGCGAACGGAACAAGTGAGGTTGGGGCTGTTGAGAAACAGCCTGCCAGCGCGAACCATGGATGGCACATGAATCGAGCAGCACATGAATCTAGCACGCACGTGCTTGATTTATTTAGATCTATCCCGGATTTGTGACGTTGAGAAGGTGCAGGAAAGCACTTTCTCAACAGCGTATTGGAGGCTGCCGACGAGGCAACCCATCGACTATTCACAACTGAACAGCCACAACTACTTCACCCACCGTCACCCCCATAATCTTCAGCCGCCAACCAATGACCTATCTTGTCCTCGCTCGAAAGTGGCGCCCAAAACGATTCTCGGAACTCGTGGGCCAAAAACACGTCGTGCGCGCATTGGTCAATGGTATCGAAACCGGTCGCCTCCACCATGCGTTTTTGTTTACCGGAACGCGCGGCGTTGGCAAGACGACGATCGCGCGGATCTTGGCCAAGGCACTTAACTGCGAACGCGGCGTAAGCACCGAACCCTGCGGTGTTTGTTCGGCGTGTACCGACATCGACGCCGGGCGCTTCGTTGACTTGATGGAAATCGACGCCGCTTCGCGTTCGAAAGTCGACGAAACCCGTGATCTGTTGGACTCCGTTGTTTATGCGCCAGGCCGTGGGCGCTACAAGGTCTACTTGATCGACGAAGTCCACATGCTGTCCACGGCAAGCTTCAACGCGTTGCTGAAGACGCTGGAAGAACCACCGCCGCATGTGAAATTTCTGCTCGCGACGACTGACCCGCAAAAAGTCCCGGTCACGGTCTTGTCGCGGTGCTTGCAATTCAGTTTGAAACGCCTGGAACGCGCAGAAATTGCCGGACAAATGCACCACATCCTGGATGCCGAAGGTATCGCTTACGAAGCTGCAGGTATCGACGCATTGGCACGCGCAGCCGATGGCAGCCTGCGCGATGGCTTGAGCTTGCTGGATCAAGCGCTGGCATTCGGTGGCGGCAGCGTCAAGGCCGAGGATGTCGCCTCAATGCTCGGCACGATCGACCGCGATGCCCTGCTAGGCATAGCGCGGGCACTCGTTGCGGGCGACGGCAGCAAACTCAAAGTTGAACTTGAGCGTGTCGCCATGATGGGCGTGGGTTATGGCAGCGTACTCGTGGAGATGATGCGTCTTTGGCACGACGTTGCAGCACGGCAGGTTTTGGGAGAGAGCGTCGATTCGGATGTGCTCGATACGGCGACGCTTGTCGAGTTCGCGGGTGCATTGGCGCCCGAGGTGGTCCAGGTCTACTATCAGATAACGTTGCTTGCACGGCGCGATCTGGACTACTCGCCAGATCACAGGACCGGTTTCGACATGGCGATGTTGCGCCTGCTGGCGTTCCGACCCGGCAGCGGTTCTGCTCCGGTACGAGCCAGGCCGAGCCCCTCTCAGACCAGATCAGCGGCACCACAGAGCTCGGCTGCGACGGCCCAGCCGGCGGCAGCAAGCACTACGCCTGCCAATGCAATTGAACAGCGCTGGTTCGATGCCTTGGATCGCGCCGAATTGCGCGGCCCGGCGCGAGAACTCGCAGCGCAACTCAAGCCAGTCGACTGCCAGGGCGAACGCTGGATCTTAGCCCTCGCGCCGAACCTGGATGCCGTCAATACACAATTAGCGCGAAACGGACTTGAGGAAGGGATTCGGCGCGCACTTGGGACCGCCGCGAGCATTGATATTCAGCGCACCAAGGTTGCTGGTGAGACCTTTGCTGACCGCGCGCAACGCCAGACGCAAGCCAGACAGAGCGCTGCCGAGGCTACGTTGCTCGCCGATCCCGTGGCGTCGGCATTAATCCATGAGCTCGGCGCCAAACCGGTGCCCGGTAGTCTGAAATTGAACTGAGACAGAGGTGGCTCCTATGCGTGGTGGACTGGGAAATCTATTGCAACAAGCGCAAAAAATGCAGGAAGAACTGCAGCGCAACATGGCGCAAGCGCAACGTGAGCTGGAACAAACCGAGGTCACCGGCAGCGCTGGCGGTGGAATGGTCAGCGTGGTGATGAGCGGGCGCCATGAAGCGCGTCGCGTGCGCATTGATCCGCAACTGCTCAAGGACGATCCGGAAATGGTCGAGGACTTGCTGGCTGCCGCCATTAACGACGCGGTGAACAAAGTTGCCGAGGTCTCTCAGGCGCGGATGCAAAAGGCGACCGCCGGAATGCCATTGCCGCCGGGAATGAAGCTACCGTTCTGACCACGGCGCTACAATCATGAGTCCGTTGCTGGAGGAGTTGATCCAAGCCCTGCGCTGCCTGCCCGGCGTTGGCGCAAAGAGCGCGCAGCGCATGGCATTTCATCTGCTCGATCGCGATCGTGCGCCGGCGAAACGCCTGGCCGAAAAGCTGATCGAGGCCAGCGACCGCATAGGCCGTTGTACCCGATGTCGGACGTTCTCCGAAACGCCAGTGTGCCCGATCTGCGCCAGCGCAAGCCGCGATCCGCATCAGCTCTGTGTCGTCGAAACCAGCGCTGATTTGTACGCGCTGGAACAAGCCACCGGATATCGCGGCCTGTATTTCGTGCTGCATGGGCGCCTGTCGCCGTTGGATGGCCGCGGTCCGCGCGAAATAGGCCTGGATCACCTGGCGCAACGCCTGGCCGAGGGCGACGTCAAAGAGATGATCATCGCCACCAATCCCACCGTAGAAGGCGAAGCAACCGCACATTATCTGGGCGAACTCGCGCGCTCGGCCGGCGTTGACGTCAGTCGAATCGCACATGGCGTTCCCGTCGGAGGCGAGTTGGAGTACATTGATCGCGGCACGCTCGCGCATGCCTTTCATGGCCGCACGGCAATGAAACCCTGAGGTTCCCAAACACCTTCGCAAGGTCCGACAAATGCGCACCATCGATCAGCTGATCGGCCAATACGCCGAATCCCATCGCAACCCAACCAACATTCTGATCCATTGGATCTGCGTGCCGATCATCGTCTGGTGCGTACTCGCGATCCTGTATTGGGCTCACCCTTACCTGGCCTACGCGTCTGCGGTCGCAGGGCTCGTTTACTACGCAACACTGTCCCTGCCAATGACGGCTGCCATGCTGCTGTTCGCCGCATTGTGCCTATGGTCTTTCGCCTATGTGCCGTACCTGCATTGGACGGCGATTGTGTTGTTTGTCCTGACCTGGATTTTTCAGTTCATCGGTCACGCAATCGAAGGCAAAAAGCCATCGTTTCTGGACGACCTTCGCTTCCTGATGATCGGTCCGGTGTTCTTGCTGGCCAAGGCCTTTCGCAAGGCCGGCATCGCGTTTTGAGCGGGCCCGATGCCGAAGCGATGGCGCATTGCGCCACGCTCGTCGAGCGAATTCGCACACAGGTCGGCACCGGTGCGATTTCCTTTGCGCGGTATATGGACCTTGCGCTGTATGCGCCGGGACTGGGCTACTACAGCGGCGGCGCGACCAAGTTCGGCGCCGCAGGCGACTTCGTCACGGCACCCGAACTGGGGCCGGCTTTTGCGCGCGTGATCGCACACGCGATCGCACCCGTGCTACGAGCCTTCGACCACCCGACCATCCTCGAACTCGGCGGCGGCAGTGGCGCCCTGGCCGCCGACCTTCTTTCGACTTTGCGCGGATTACGCGTTGCACCGGTACGCTATTGCATGCTCGATCGCAGTGGCGATTTGCGCGCGCGCCAGGCCCAACGATTGGCAGGATTCGATGTTGAGTTCCTGGATGCGCCGCCGACATCGCCATTCGATGGCGTGGTCATCGGCAATGAGGTGCTCGACGCGCTCGCGGTGGAATGTTTTTGCATTGACGATGGCACCGTACTCGAACGCGCAGTGGCGTTCGACATTGGTTTGCGTTGGCAAAATCGATCCGCGACGCCGGCGCTCGCGGCCGCTGTGCGCCACATCGAATCCAGCCTCGGACGCAAGCTGCCCCATGGCTACGCCAGCGAGGTTGCAACGGTGCTGCCGTCCTTTATCGCAACGGTGACAGCGCAACTGCGTCGCGGAATCGCACTGTTTTGCGACTATGGCTATGGGCGAGCCGAGTATTACCGGCCCGAACGCGATCAAGGAACACTGATCTGCCATCACCAACATCGGGCCCATGACGACCCGTTTTTTTTGCCCGGCCTGAACGACATCTCCGCATTCGTCGACTTTACCGCCCTTGCAGAAGCTCTGACCGCCGCGAAACTGCACCTGCTCACTTACGACACGCAGGCCGGCTTCATGTTGCGCCAGGATCTACCCACCATTTTCGCCGAACTGGCCACCCTGGAGGATCGTTCGCGCCTGCAACTCACCGGCGCTCTAAAGCGCCTCATGTTACCTGGCGAAATGGGCGAGCGCTTCAAACTCATGATCGCAGGCACCGCGAACATGCCGCCGCTGCCACAGCTGTCGGCGCCTGGGCAACGTCACCTGCTTTGAACGAAGGCGAGTCGCTGTTAACGTCGTCTCATTCTCACACCCGAACTAATGTGGCATACCAGCGCTATTCGCGCCCTGCTGCATCTCCATAATCCGATTGTTCTTGAACGGCAGAGGTTTCGTCGTGATACCACGCGGTCCGTCAACCTGATCGCTGACTGTCCAAGGATTGCCATTCCCGTCCAGGTAGAATGCGCGTTGTTCGGCCTCATTGAATGGGCGTGATCCGACTCGGCCGAGCACCGCGATCTGGCCACCGGTCTCGTCGACCGCACGGTCACGCTCCAGCGCACGAGAGAGAGAAAGCGCGATCTTGGCGGTCTTCTTCGAAGCGATTAACACGGGCTTTGGATCTGGGCTAAAGCCGTAGAACTTCGGCTGGTTTTCAGGTCCAGTCAATTGCACGACGTGCAAACCATTCTTGCCATCAGCGATATAGGCATAAAGTGATGCATTGGTGGAAGCGACCGTCACATCGCGTGCATCGCTGATGGCGCCACCGCCATTGAAGCGCTGGTAGAGCGTAGGACTTGTGGGCTTGGTCACGTCGACAATGACGAGACCTTCGCTACCTGCGGCGACATACGCAAACGTCCGCGCCACATGAATCTTGTGCGCATCACGGATGGCGATGAACGCATCCGGCACGACATACGCCTTCTCCGGGTGGGTGATGTCGAGCACTTCAAGCCCACGGCCAGTGGTCACAAAAAGGTACCGGAACTGCTGTTGGCTCGCGCGCGCATCGGTTAGCGAAACCGAGCGAACATGGCGCGGCTGCAGCGGATCGGTCATATCGATGACTTCGACGCTACGCGGCGTCGTCGCGTAAAACCAATGGCCGGCGATGGTCAAATGTCGAACACCATTGAGCACACCATCGGGATTCCAGGTCATCGCCCGGGTCAGGAAATTGTCGCGCGGTTCGCCATCGTGGAGCGTGTCGATGTCGACCGCAATCAGGCCTTCTTCGCTATCGGTGATGAAAGCGTAGTGATAGATCGGCGAGTGCGGCTGCTCCAAATTCTCTTTGCGCATCAGGTCACCCTGATTGCGCGATGGCTGTACGGGCTGGGTTGTGGGGAGCACGACGCAGGTTGCGTTCGAGCTCGGAATGTGTGTGTCGTGTCCGACAGGCGAAAAGGGTGCGGTGATGATGCGCTGGCTGATGCCCTTATTCGCGATGCTCGCGACGTCGTAAACCCGCATGCCTTTACTGCCTTCCGCCACAAAAAGATACTCTCCCCGTAGCTGGATGCAATTCGCTTCGCCTGCGCTATGTTGATACGCCTCCTCGAGCTGCTGACCGCGCTGTTGATGTTCGGCGAACCAATCCGGGTAAGCGTACTTATGTAAGTAACTTCCGACAACGGCCTGCGGCTCCTCCCATTCAGTCACTCGAATGGCACTGATTTCGCCACTGCCACCAACCCACGCGTTATAGCCAAGGAAGTCCATAAACTTAGTGCCCTGGCCCAAGACTTGAGCCATGATCGCGTTGTTATCGCCGTCCTTCGAAACATGGCAGTCGGTGCAAGTCTTCGTCTCGGTACGGCGCTCGGTGTGCGGATAGTGCGGCGCCATCGCCTGACTTGAATAACCCGACGCCGCGATTGGTGGCTGCTGGATGTAGATCTTCTCGCGATTGCTGTTGGTGCTGGACAGGATCAGCGCCGAGCTGGAACGCATGGGAGCGATCTTATAGTCCTTCACTTCGCCGTGCCTGGCCAGCATAAACACATCGTCGCGCGCGACCTGCGGATTGTAGGTCGCGTAGTTGCGTGTGGTGCCGCCCTCGTAGTGATTGCGCTTGGTCATCCAGTTGGCCTGGATCGGCAAGTGGCAGCCACCGCAACTGGTTGTCCAGCTGGTGTGGCAGGAGTAGCAGAGCATTTTGTCTTCGCCGTGAGCGTAGTCGGAAGGCGGCACGTCGACGCCAAAGGCCTGCGTTGCCTTATCTCGACTCATGGTATGCGCCCGGTCGGCGACCACATTGTAGGCGGGACTGGTCGGATTCGATGTGTCTTTGACCAATGACATTTCCCACTCAAGGCCTGGTGTCATGATCGAACGTTGAATGAGCTTCTCGCCGATCCACTCGAAACGTTTCTTGCCATCGGGATTTCGTAAGTCGGACAAATTGCGTCCTTGTTTACTGGCCATTGGCCCGGACGTGATCAGACTCGGGTACTTGTCCGGCGTTCCATGGCAGTCGCTGCACATGATCTCAACACCGGCTGCGACCTCACCAACAACATGCCCGTTTCCGTGCATATCCTGCGCGAAGTGACAATCCACGCAATGCATACCGACGTCCACGTGGATTGAGGACATATGCACGGCCTTTTCGAACTTCTTCGGGTCGTTGTCTTCGACAATTGTCCCGCCGGCATCTAACAAATTCCCCTTCCGATCGCGTTTGAAGATGGCGCGGAAATTCCAGCCATGACCGTGATAGTCGGCGAATTGAGTGTCCTTCAACTGTGGATTGAGCTCGGCCACTTTTTTGACGAATTCCAGGTCTGCCCACTTGCCACGAATCACCGCCTCTTCGGGGTTGCGATCGAGTGCCTTGCGCATCTCAACGTGGCTTGGGTACTGCTGTTTCTCCGGCCACATGAACGGCGCGTCGGACTCGTAGTCCCACATGGTGTAGCCCAGGAACGTGTTTACGAACATATTCGGCTGGTGCATGTGGCAGATCATGCATTGGCTGGTGGGAATCGAGCGCGTGAAGGCGTGTTTGATCGGATGCCCAGGCCGGTCTTTGGGAATCGTCGGATCGGCCTGCTGACTCTGCCCCATATGGCCCGCATGTACGTAAGGCCCGGAGTGCCGCGGATCGCGGTCATTCGCATAAGGCACATGGCACGCTGTGCAACCAGAATTGCGAAAGTCGCCGGGCTGATCGTTGGTGCCCAGGAACCACATATTTGGGTCGTTGAGCCGCGTCTTGAGAATATTGATCACTGGCACGGCAATGCGTTGACCAGTGCCGGGGCCCCGGTTCGACTGCTTGATGTCCGGACGACCGGGCTCCTCGAGTCGCTGGATTTGCCCGAGCGAATTTGGCAGGCCTGTCTCTGGAAACGTGGTGTTGATGTTGCGCCCGCCGCGCTCGAAGACGCGGAAGATATCGCCCGGCGGTATGACTTCCCACGCCGGGAGCGGCACCAGCTGTTGCAGTGCGCCCTTGACTTGCATTTCGGGCGTCACCGGCACCAAAGAGGTAATCGTCGCCGCTTCACCTTCGCGCGTGTACGCCTCGCCCAGAATGTAGCGCTTGTAGGGCAAGATGCCGTTGTTGTAAGACGCGCCGCCCCAGAGCATTGCGCTCGAAGCCATGATCGATCGTTTCGCTGCCTCAATAATCGGCATGTGGCACGCGCCGCACGCTTCGTGCGCGATGCGCAGATCCCCCGGATTCATGAAGCGCGTAAACTCAGGCGCCTCCTTATTGAGCAGCGTGTAAGTGCGCTCCGGATTGCTTGAGCGCGGGTAGTGCCAGGCATCGGGATAGCGCGGTAGCACATGCGCCTTCTCCATCGCTGCCAAATAGTCGGGTGCGTAACTGCCGTGATCGTGACCAACATCCGCATCTGCGCCGTGGCCCGGTGCAACCGCCACTTGGCCCTTTTGGTCTTTAGGGCCAACGACCGTTGCGTCACCACCGTGGCAATCGGTGCATCCGAGCACGACCGCTGGCGATGCATGCATCGTTTTTTGGTCCACCGTGGAGTGGCAACTCATGCAACCGTCGCTCTTGGCGTCGGCCTGCGCCCAGGTTTGGTGCGCAGGCGCGTCCGGCGCCGTGACGTATTCGCGCTCAACGGCGACCAACTCTTCGGCAGCGTGGGCGAACGGTACGATGGCCAATAATCCAGCCAAGGCCCAGAGCGTTGTGCTTTTCATGCTGTCCCCAACCAGACCGTCAATAGGTAAAAATCACATTGCCCAACACCGTGTAGTAGGTGTCGTCGTCGCCATACAAGTCCGCCAGTCCATCGCCTGGCTCAAGCGCGGCACCGGACAAACGGAACACGATGTTCTGTGTCATGAACGGGCGCCAGATCCAGGCAATGGACACATCGGTACCAATCTCGCGATCAATCGGCGCCTGATTGCGCGCCGCTTCAAGCACTGCGGTTTCATCGAACCACAACTGGTTGACGTTGAACGACACTCGCGACTCCGGCGTGATGTCGAAGTCGGCGCCGATCCCAATCAAGTGCAAGCCAGGATTGTCGAAGTTGGACTGACCCTGTTCTTTCGACGAGCGCATCGAGTTCAGGATGCCATTTCGCGAAGCTAGAGTGACGCCGCCACCGCCAATCAGCGGCACGTTCTGACGAATCCAATAGCTGGTGTCGGCGCCCGCGAAAATCGGGTTCTCGAAGATCGCGTCGTAACCGTTGCTGCGATCATCGAAAGGATCCTCATCGCCACTCGCATAGGCGACGGACAGCCGCGGACGAATCCAGTCATAGTCACGTGACAACTCGGCCGCAAAGAAACCCGCGCGGACATCGCTGTCGCGGCCGGTAAACGTACCTTGATTGTCGCCAAAAGCGTAATAGGCGCTCGCCGAGAGGTTCAACCAACCGATGCGACCATCGCCGTTGTAACCCAGATACGCCACGTCGTATTCGCGCGGACGTTCGGTGCCCAAAGATGACGGCCGTTGGATGAAGCCGTTGGAATCGAAGAATAAATCCGTTTCGCGATTGCGGTTGTAGACCAGCGTCGCTTGCGACGTGAATCCGAGTATCCCGAGGTCTTGCCAATAGTAGTTCGCGATGAAGATATCGTCGTCGCGCAGGCCCTCCGATACGTCGTTCAGACCGGAGTTCAAGTCCTTTTCGACGCGCCGGAACCAGGCCAGGTTGTATTGTTTCTTGTTGTTGTCGCGGTTGCCGAACAAGCGCACGCCGAACTGCAGATCCTGGAACAGGAATCCACGAAAGTCGCTCGAGAACGGCTGAATGCCAAAACGAATCGCATCGAAATCGTAGCGCGGGCTAACGTCGCGCAAGTGAATGTCGGCGAAAACCTCTTGCAGCGCGATGAACCCATCGACACGAGTCTTGCCCTCACGCGGATCGATGTCGAGTCCACGAACGTCATCGATATCGACACGGTTGTAATTGAGTGCCAACGTCAATCGGTACTCGTACGCTGGCGGTTTGAACGTCGTGTTGCCTTTGTAGTACACGAGCCCCGCAAGCACGGTTTGCGAAACGATCGTCTGATCTCCGCCAGCGAAGATATCCAGCGCGCCCGGATCGGCGGAAGCCTGCGGGCCAACCGGTGTTGGAATCGATCGCGGTTCAAGTACCGTGTCGCTGATGGCCAGCAAGCTCAGGAACCAATCCTCATCGTGAATCGGTTTGTCGCCCTTCCAGATGTTCTGGTTGTAGGGATCGTACCAAGGGTACTTGAAGCCTAAGGTCTCCATGATTCGCCAACGATCTGGCACCGGCAAGAACTCACCGACGGCGTCGATCGGCGCGGGATCGACATTTGCCGTGTTCTGATCAGGCCGATGGCGCGATTTGGGCGGCGGGTGCCCTGGACGTCGGCGCACGATTTTGACTTCGTCCGGATCGTACAAATAAGCCGGCAACGATCCACCGATCAGCGTTTCCATCGCCAGAGAGTTGGCGTGTGGCGCCGGTGGGCAAAGGCCAGCGGCAGTCAGGGCAAGCGATAAGCACAGGCTCATGTCATTTGCCCTCGCAGACGTTTTGCTCGTTGCTATCGATGAATGGCGCTTGCGGACACTGTACGTAGCGCAAGCGCGCGCCGCGCGGGGCCAGCTGATCGGCCCGGCGAGCGCCGGGAGCGTTACCAATCGATCCGTTCAAAGCGACTGATGCATTGTGCAGACCCAGAAACGCGATCATATCGTCCTGGTCAACGCCATCGCCCGAGATGCCAATCGCACCGACAAGCTGCTCGCCACGATAAATTGGTACGCTGCCAGGGAATATTTGAATACCGTTTGGAATTCGCGGCAGACCGGTACAACTAAAGCCGATGTCGGGCAATGGCACAGGATTCTGGGCGGTGGGCGCTGGCGCCAATAGCCGCCCGTCCAGAAAAATGGCCGCACCCAGTTGATTCACATAGTGCGCTACATGAAGCGCCAGCTGGTTGTATGCCAGGTCCAGTTGCAGACCGACGTCAAAAGGACTCCACGAGTCGAATTCGTTGGAAAAAGGACCCGCTGGCAACCCGATGATGCCATCCGGATAGAACGGCCGAGCGAGGTTCCCGACCGAACGATTTGCGTAAGCAATCGCACCGTCGCCCAACGACGTCGCCGATCCCAGGAACTCGCGAGTCCGCGTGACATAAGATACAAGCGGCGTGCTACCCACGGTTGAGAGTTGCAGGCCTTGAGCATTCAGCGCCGAGCCAAAAAATGTCGCAGGCGGCAAACTGCTGATATCGGCAGCCGCGGCCGCACTGGAGAAAAACGCTGCCGCACGGGCCTTTTGCAAGCTCACATCCAGACCGAACACCGGCGCATCGCGAGTACGCGCCAGGGCGAGCACCGTGCCGCGCGTATCGACGACCGAAAAACTCACTCGTGCCTGGCTACCGAAAGGTTGACGAATTTGCGCGCGGGCGCGATTGGCGACCTTCAGTGCTTCGCGCAATACCGTCTGCGCTTCATTTGCAGTGAGCGCGCCCGAGGGCTCCGTTCCGGCGCGAGGCGCAAACCGGTTCTGGTTGTTTCCATCGACCAGGATGAAGGCGTCGAGATCGGCCAGATCGCTGTCGGCCGGGCGGATGCCTGAGGCCGGCTGACCAAATGCCGTGCCCTCGCGCACGACCGCATCGGCGTAGGCCGGGACCTTGATCAAGCTGCCATTGGCCGGCGTCAATGCCGGGGCATTGCCGGGTGCGCGGGCTAAATCTGCGTATTCGACATCGGTGTAGCGGAACGTTTTTCCATCCGCCGTGATGACGTCTCCACGTCGATCTGCCGGCGCGCCATATCCGAATGTTGCAGCGAGCCCGATCAGCTCGTCGATATCGCGATCGCGATCCAGGATCCGTCGATCGAGTGTGTAGAGCGGGTCGGCCGCTACACCAACGCCACCCACCGGCACACCATTTTTGTATAACGGAAATCCGCCAGGATCTGCTGATAAACCGAGCGGAGAGCGTTTGGGCCCAACGCCAGGACTCTGCCCAGTTGCGAAACGCAGCATGAAATCGGAGCAGGGGAGCTGACTGAATTGGACGCCAAACAGCGGTCCGGATGGCGCGTTGCTTTCGCCCGGATTAAAAGTCTCCTGGACAATCTGGCTTGCAGTGCGCGTCGAGAACGCATTGCCTTCGCTCGACAAATACGCACCAGTGATCGCTTTTGCGATAGCCGCGAGCTCACTGGGCACGTTCAAATTCTCAAGGCCACCGACGACATTGCGGTTGGAATTGATGTTGACCAGCCCACGCGCACCGGTCATCCGATACACGGCAAGAACATTGCCGACGCGATCAACAACGGCGATGGTCGCCGGCGCGGTGTTAGCAGACGCTTCGGCCACCGCCTGAGCGATGACGGTGTTCACGTCGGCCGCGGTCAAGAACGACTGGGCATTTGCACACGACCCAGTACAGCCCTGCGCAGGCGCGCCTGACGCCGGCGGTGCGGTACCGACCGTCTCCGGGCCGCCGCCGCCGCCGCAAGCGACCAGTACCATCGCCAACAGTGAAACTTGAAGCCCCTTGCCCGTCTCACGTCCCCACGACATCGAGCGTATCCCCGGCTTGCAGATGTCGCGATCATAACGCGCGATTCACGTAGATTCGACAAGCGCGAGCAACATTGGCAAATCCCATCAGCCCGCGCAGCAGGTTATTCGGACCTCCCGGATGAAACGCAGGGCTTACCTTGGCGTTCGCGGCATCGGTACGTCGCTCACCGGACGTCGCCAAAGGTGCAACCCTGCTAGTCTCCGCGGCATCACGCTCAACAAGAAAACCATGTCCAAACAAGCCCTGATCTGCGGTTCGCTCGCGTACGACACCATCATGGTGTTCGAGGATCGCTTCAAAAACCACATCCTGGCCGATAAAGTGCACATGCTCAGCGTTGCCTTCTATGTACCGAAACTGCGCCGCGAGTTTGGCGGGTGCGCTGGCAACATCAGCTACAACTTAAAGCTCCTCGGCGGTCATCCGGTGCCTTTTGGTTCTGTGGGTCGCGATTTCGAGCCGTATCGACAACACTTCGAGGCCATGGGCGTCGATCTGCGCTGCGTGCGCGAATTGCCAGACCACTACACCGCGCAGGCATACATCACGACCGATTTGGACGACAACCAGATCACGGCGTTTCATCCCGGGGCGATGACGCAAAGCCACGGCGCGCACGTCAAGGATGTGCGCGGTGCGGCATTCGGTATCGTGGCGCCGGACAACCGCGATGCCATGCTGCAGCATGCCGCCGAGTTCAAATCGATGGGCATTCCTTTCATCTTCGATCCTGGCCAGGCGCTGCCACTGTTCAATGGCGAGGAGTTCCGCGCCTTCATTGAGCAGGCCACGTACGTGTCGGTTAACGACTACGAGTCGCAACTGCTGACCGAACGCACCGGCTGGTCGCCCGCTCAGATTGCATCGAAGGTCAGCGCCTACATCGTGACCCGCGGTGGCGAAGGTTCGCTATGGCACACGCGCGACGGTGTCATTGACATTCCGTCGGCCCGTGCACAGCAGGTACTCGACCCCACCGGCTGCGGCGACGCCTATCGTGCCGGGCTCATTTATGGCCTGATGAACGATTTCGACTACGAAACGACCGGCCGAATTGCCTCATTGATGGGCGCCATCAAGATAGAACACGCCGGCACGCAGAACCAACGATTCGACTTGACTCAGTTCAAGGCACGATTCTTGGAGGAGTTTGGCTACGCGTTCTAACAGCAAGAGGTCGAATTGTCAGCAGCACTGATTGCGGTTTACTACGAAGCATTCAATCGCGCCGATTGGCAAGGCATGCTCGATCTCCTGGCTGACAACGTTGCCCACGATCTGAACCAGGGCGCACGAGAAATCGGCCGGGCCGCATTCGCGGACTTTTTGCAGCGAATGCGCGTGAGCTATCTGGAGCACTTGACAGATATTCGTATCCTCGCCGCCGACGATGGCAAACATGCTGCGGCGGAATACGTCGTGATCGGTCAATATTTGACCACAGACGTAGGTCTGCCGGCTGCAAACGGCCAGCAGTATCGGTTGCCCGGTGGCGCGTTTTTTGACATCGACAACGGGAAAATCAGCCGAGTCAGTAATTACTACAACCTGCAAGACTGGTTGCGCCAGATCGCGTGAAAAGGACCGCGATCGCTTCCGATCGCGGTCCTCCCGTTAACGGACATAGTCTTGGCGATTGACGCCATCAAAAGCTACCGCTGATCAGACAACAGCGTTTGAAACAACCTCCCGGAACCGCACGGGCACGGGTCATTCCGACCGAGCTTCTCCAGCAGTTCTTTGTCGATGTGAACGAAGCGCGGTCCACGCTTCACCTGGGTTTCAGACGGGAATCCTTTGCGGCGTTTGCTCGTGACCTCAAAAGCTCGCCTGATCTTTAAATTCGGTATTCATGGCAATGCTCCAGCCAACTGCCCGACGATGGGCAGCGCGATCATACCTGCGGCCCCGGTTCGATCAATCGAAAAACTCGCGGCGCTCGAACTCATAGGCAGCCAGAATGGCCATGAGCACCGCGGCGAGGCTGCTGATCAGCATGACTTGCTCCGGCGCAGGATGCCGCGTCAGAGGTTGGATGGGCATCGTCCACGGAAACCACGGGCCAAATTCGCTTGATTGACCAATGATGAAACCCATCACCGTTGCACTCATTCCGATCGAAACCGCTACGGTAAAGCTCTTCCAATAAAGTGCGATGCATGCCTGCAACACGATGAGCAGCGCCGCACATAAGTACACCCGACCAAGCGAACGCGCGATGTCGATCAGGTCTGGCCAGCCTGCGATGGGTATCGATGCCCGCAGATGCAAGAGGCTGCCTACAACGGGAATCAACACTGTCAACACCAACATGCTGAGCGCCACCAGCAGGGCCAGCGCCATCAGCTTCGCAACGAAGTAGCTCGAACGCGGCAGCGGCAATGCCAAAAGGTGTTTCCATTGCCGGTCCTGGTGCTCCAGTTGCGCCAGCAGCGCCGACTGCAGGGTCACGTAAAGCGGCAACATCAGTATCACGAAAATGCCCAGAACGGCGCCCGCAAAATCTGCCCATACACGCGCTGGCAGTGCATCACTCGGTACTGGCGAGCGACCTTGCATCAGCCATTGCACAGTCACCAGACCCACCACAACCAAGGGTGCAATCAGAGTCAAGCGCAAGGCTAACGTGTTTCTCAATTTCAGTATCTCGGCCTGAAGCGCACGCCCATAGGGACTCATCATTGTCAGCCTCCTTCTGCAGCTTGCGTCAGACCGAAGAACATCGATTCGAGCGATGGCCGCTCGCTGATCAGCTCGTTGACGCGCAAGCCGGCGTCGACCAGACGGCGATTCACCACATGGGGCGGCACTGCGCTGTCGATTCGCAGCCGCGAGTCGACCTGTACTGCATCGATACCCGCACCGTGCAGCAGCGCCGCTGCCTCGGTCGGGCGATCGCAGCCCACATAAACCAACGGCCGGGCCTTCGCAAGCAACTCGGTGATCGCACCTTGGAACTTCAATTCGCCGCGGTACAGAACACCGATGTGCGTCGCCGTCTGCTCGACCTCACTCAGAAGGTGAGAAGAGACCATCAGCGTCATGCGTTCTTCGGCAACGAAGCTACGCAGAAGTACGCGTAAGTCCGCGATGCCTTGAGGATCGAGCCCGTTGGACGGTTCATCGAGGATTAGGATCGATGGTGCCGCGAGTAAGGTCAGGGCCAAACCGAGCCTCTGGCGCATGCCAAGCGAATAGTCGCTCGCACGTTGGTGAGCCGCATAACGCAACCCAACCCGATCCAGCACCGCGTGAATTGCAGCGCGCGGTTTGTCGAGCAAGCGGCGCGTCACGTCCAAGTTATCGTAGCCGCTGAGATGGCCGTAAACGGATGGTGACTCGATGAGAGCCCCGAGTTTTGCGCGGGTCGTGCGCGAGGCGGGTGCACCGTCGATCAGCACTGCTCCGCTCTGTTGGCGAAGCAAGCCCAACAGCAGACGGATGGTTGTCGTCTTACCCGCGCCATTGGGTCCCACGAATCCATACAGACTGCCGGTCGGCACCGCTAAATCCAGGCCGCTGATTCCGCCTCCTTGTGGAAAGCGTCGGGTGAGCTTCGTGCTTTCGATCGCCAGCATTCAACCATCGCTCCATCGTTTCAATGGAACGCAGTGTCGCCAGCGCCAGCTAGCGACTCATGTGCCAATGGTCTGGCCGCGCCGGCTGCCTGCGAATTGCCCGAACCGAGTCGTTAGCCCCGTCCGGTCTTGCCGAGCGGCGGGATGATCTCGGCAGGCGGCTGCACAACGGGCTCTGCGGCCATTCGCCGTTTGAGTTCCGCGATGGCGGCATCGAGCTGCGCGTCGCCACCGCGGCCGGTTGCCAGCGGTGGATTGTCGATAGCGATATCAGGTTCAACACCAAAGCCTTCGATCATCCAACGGCCATCTTGATCGAACTGTCCGAACTCGGCAATTCGCGCTACGCCGTTGTCGGCAAGTCGATTGCGGTCCGACAACCAGATGCCAGCGCCCGCCGTCCGCATGCCAATCACCGGGCCAAGACCCAGAGCTTTGACGCCGGCGGCAAAGGTCTCGCCATCCGAATAGGTCAATTGATCCGCCAGTACCACCAGGTGCCCACGAAAACTCTGTTGCATGTTCCAATACGGCGCGGTACCCGGCGGTTGCCAAAACGCCCAAGCGCGTTTGAGCAGTTTTTCGATCACCCATGCGTCGATGTTGCCGCCTCGGTTGCGGCGCACATCGATGATCAATCCCGCGCGGTCGACGTTCGCGTAGAACTCGCGAACGAAACTCGCCATGTCGCCGCTACCCATCTGCCGCAGATGCAAATAGCCAATTTCTCCATCGGCACCCGCTTCGACTTTGGCACGCGTACGTTGAACCCAATCGCCATACCTGAGCTGCGCGTCGCGATCCACAGTAACGGGCACGACAACGCGGCGAAAATCCTCCTCGCCCCGCGCGAATCCGATCAGCGTTTGCTGCCCGGATCGCCCAGCCAGGCCCCGCACCAGCTCATCTAATGTGCGGACTTCACGGCCGTTGATGGCACGAATGCGGTCGCCTTCATACACATCTACGCCCGGCTGCGCCAAAGGCCCGCGCTCGCTGGGAAGCTCGAATTCGCCCCGATAAAGACTCGCGACGTAAAGGCCCGAACGATCGACGCCAATCATGGCGCCAAGCGCAGCGGCGGACACCGCGTCAGGGTCTTTGCGGTAGTCGGCACCGCGAACTTGCGAATGTAGCAATCCAACTTCGCTGCTCATTTGTGCGAGCAAATCATCGAGCTCGGCGCGATCGCTCACACGCGGCAGCAGTGCCACATAGCGTTCGCGCACTTCGTCCCAGTCAACGCCACGCATCGCTGGATCGAAGGAAAACTGGCGATGCATGCGCCAGGCGTCGTCGAACATCTGTTGCCACTCCTGAACCGGATCGATCATCAGCTGCCAGGCGCTCAGCATCACCTCGGCCTTGCTGCTGTCTTCGGGTGCGCTCGCACTGGCGTCGACGATCAATATCTTGCCGGGCGCCTGACTGGTTGGATCGCTGCCAGCCTTCACCAACAGCAACTTCCTGGCATCCGCTGAGAGCTGATAGTTAAGAACATCGCCTGCAAAAACGCGCGCCTCTGAATTTGGTGCAATCGCCAGCACTTTCAACTCGGGTTTGGCCTCAGCCGTTGCTGCGCGATTCAAGAAGTACAGGTGTTCGCTGTTGGCGCTCAAGCTCGAATAGTTGCCAGGAGGTAACGGTACTTCAAACAAGCGCTCGGCCAAACCGTCATATTCGATCGGCTGCGACGGGACATCTTTGGCGTCGGTGGCCTGTCCATTCGTATCGGTTTCGGTCAACTCATCCGGCGGCGCAAATGGGAACGGGATTTTTGCCTGTAACGCCAGCGCATAGAGCTTCGTTCGTCGATCGTAACCCGGGCCCGTGTTGCGATCGCCCCACGGTCCTCCAGGCTGGGTTTGGAAGTTCCGGTTGGAAAAGAAATACAACCATTGGCCGTCGCGCGAGAACGCTGGATCGAAGCTCTCGTAGCGATCGCTCGTCAGCGGATGCACACGCGGCTCTGACAACACATCGATTACCAGTAGTTGATTGAGCAAGCGCGCGCTATTGGGTCGAACCACTGCCAGTGAGTTGCCATCGGGCGACCAGACGACGTTGGTGTAAACGTCATCTTGCGCATGCGGCGAGCGATCGATTTGTTGACTCTTCCCGGTTTTGAGGTTGAGTAACCACAAACGTCCCTGTTTGTCGTCGTAGGCCAGGTGGCGACCCTTCGGATCCGGATACAGCCGCCAAAAGTATTCATCGCCTGCTTCGGCTAAGCGCTCGCCCTTGCCACTTCCGTCGGTCGCGAATCGGTGAATCGCGCTGCCGCGACCCGCATCGACAACAGCAAAAACCGATCGACCATCGGCCGCCAACACGGCAGCGCGTAGTCTCAAGGTCCCGGGCGCATCGATGTCCACTCGCCGCAGTGCGCCCAATCCTGCCAAGGCCACGCGTCCACGAGCGCTGATCGCAAGCCGACCGCCGTCGTGCGCAAGATTTATCGATTGAACGAAATCGAGGGGGTTCTTGATGACACGTGGGCGACGTTGATCGAAGTCTGATACCAGACGGATGTCCAGGCGACGATCATCGCCGTTCGTCAAATCGAGAATGCGCAGATCTGCGCCATGCTGATAGATCACGCGGTCGCCATCGATCGCTGCACCGCGCACCTCAAAATCGCGATGCTGCGTGAGCGAACGGCGTTCGCTGCCATCGTGACTCAACCACCAAAGGTTGGCAATTCCGTCCGCATCGCTGGTAACGATCGCACCTTCCCGCCAAGCCAGTGGAGACGCAAGATTGATGTTCAATTGGCTGCCGATTGGCAGCGCATCTTTGCGCAGTTCGGCGTCGATCCGAAACAATCTGGCCATTGCCCCGCCGCGATAGTGTCGTGCGTTGTCGTTGGTGATCGCCAAGCCAAATTGAGTGAACCAAAGGAGCTTACCGTCAGCGCTTAGACTGGCATCGGCCACGTCGGACAATGGCCATTCGCGCGTTTCCAATGTGTCCGGGTCAACGGTGCGCAAGATCCGCGCGTTGGTTGGTCCAACCGTGTTGTCGCTGCTGTACCAAAGTTTGTAATCCTGGTCGTACCCTTGGAGAAAGACGCGCCCGGCCAAAAAACTCAGCCGGCGCGGCGAACCGCCGTCGATCGGCATGGCGTAGATGTCTGGCGCATCGTCGTACGACGCAACAAAGGCGATTTCGCGACCATCCGGTGAGATGGCCGCCTGAGTCTCTTCCGCGGGGTGCGACGTCAGGCGCCGAGCGAGTCCACCTGTCGCTGGCACCGACCAGAGATCGCCCTCGGCTGTGAACACTACCGTATCACCACGCAGTGCTGGATGCCGAAGGTAGCCCTCAGACGCCCCCAAGGATGTGGCACAAAAAAACGCAAGTACCGCCGGAATCACGCGTCGAGCGACTCGCATGCCACATACCCGATTGTCAGGAAGTGGATGAGTTTAGCAGTGCAACCGGGATTCGAAGCAGTGCCCAACGTCGGCGCACAGCCACATCTGATCAGCCTGCGCCACGGCGATACTAGAGTCCTTGACTGAGCTGGATCTTGTCATTTGAGTCAAATTTTCTTAGAAACGGCTTTGGCTTTTGCAGCCCCTTAAGTTAAGGGGGTGAGACTCGGCGCTGACACGCCGCAGGCGTGTGCAGAGTCGAACGCCCGGCGGCTGCGCCGCTGGGCCGGAAATGCGAAGCGCGGGTTGTGGCAAGTACGGTGTCTGGCGAAGCCAACAATGCTCGGCGGTCTGAGGCGAAGCCTCGCTAACGATTGTCTACTTCCACCCTGCTCTGTCCATCAGCTTCACCGCCTGAGTTTGCAGCTTACCTGCCTCATTGACGTTGATCTTGTCTTGGCGGAAAGCGCCCCACGCGGTCACTTCTGGGTCGGCTGCGACCGACTCGTTCGCTGGAAACTCCAGGTTCAAACTCGCGAACATCGACTGAGCATCGCCCTTGGAGAGCCACTCAATGAACTGCTGCGCGCCGACTTTGTTGTTCGCGTGAGTCGTCACCCCTGCGCCGGAAACATTGACATGAACACCGCTTTCGCCGGCACCCTGATTCGGCCAAAACAAGGCAACGTTCAAATCCGGCTGTGATCGCTTCAGGCGACCAAAGTAATAGGTATTGACCACACCAACAGCGCATCGCCCTGCTGCAACCGCCAAGATGACTTCGTCATCGCTGGCGAACGGTTCCGTAGCCAGATTTGCCACCCAACCGCGAACAATGGCCTCCGTTTTTTCTTCGCCCAATTCTGCCAGCATGACCGCCGTGAGCGACTGGTTGTAGACCTTCTTCGAGGTCCGCAAACAAAGCCGACCCTTGAACTCGGGTTGTGCGAGCGCCGCATACGTCGATAGTTGGGCAGGCTGGATCATCGTCGGGTTGAAGATGATCGTTCGCGCCCGAACCGAAAGGCCAAACCAACGCATGTCCGGATCGCGCAGATGCGCCGGGATGTTCTTCTCAAGTTGCGGCGACTCGATCTTCGCCAGCAATCCTTTTTCGGTAGCCAACCACAAATTTCCGGCGTCGACTGTCATCAGAATGTCGGCTGGCGTCGATTTGCCTTCGGCTTCAAGTCGCGCCAACAGCGGCGCTTCTTTGTCAGTCAGAAACTCGATCCTGGTGCCGGTCTCCTCGGTGTAGGCATCGAACAGCGGTTTGATCAGCTGTTCATTCCGCGCCGTATAGACCACGAGTTTTTCGGCCGCGAACGCCGGCACTGCGAACGAAAGCACCAATACTGCCGAGATGATGCGCATGAACCATTCTCCTAAATGCGAATACATCTCATTATGCACGCATCTTGTTAAATTCCAAGCAGCTTGCGGACTAAAGCATCGCTCGGCATTGAGCAAGCGCTGCCACAAACCCCGCAACTTCCTCGGGTGTGTTGTAAAACGCCAGTGACGCCCGAAGCGTTGCATGAATACCAAAGCGCTGCATCAATGGGTGCGCACAATGTTGGCCGGAGCGCACCGCGATTCCGGCAAGATCCAGCAACATGGCGACATCGGTCGCATGCGCCCCGTCGAGCGTAAAGCTGACCACTGATACGCGTTCTTTGCTCTGGCCGATGAACCGAACACCACCCAGCCCACGCAATCCCTCCAGTAGCTGCGCCAGCAAAGCCTGCTCAAGCGTATGTATCGCTTGGAAATCCTGTGCTGCCAGGTATTCGATGGCAGCACCCAGTCCGATAAATCCGGCGATGTTTGGCGTGCCGGCCTCGAAGCGTCGAGGTGGAGGCGCGTAGATTGTCCGTTCAAAACTGACGGCATCAATCATCTCGCCGCCACCGATCCATGGGCTCATCGAGTCCAGCGTCTCATATCGCGCCCAAAGCACGCCGGTACCAGTTGGGGCGAATAGTTTGTGGCCGGTAAAGCAATAGAAATCACAGCCCAATGCCTGTACGTCGACCTTGAAGTGAGGCAGCGCTTGCGAACCGTCGACCAACAGCGGCACGCCGCGTGCCCTGGTCTCCTGGGCAATCCTGGCAATCGGATTGATGGTGCCAAGTACGTTCGAGACGTGCGTGACAGCAACCAGTTTCGTCCGTGGCGAGATCAGGTCCTCCAGCGCATCGATGTCGAGTGTACCGTCGTCAAAGATCGGCGCGACGACGAGCTTGGCGCCGGTTGCCGCGCAAAGCAATTGCCACGGCACGATGTTGGCGTGGTGCTCCATCGCGGTGATCAAAATTTCATCACCCTCGCGCAAACGCGGGCGCAAAAAACTGTGCGCAACGAGATTGATCGCCATGGTGGTGCCGGAGGTCAGCACGATTTCGCGCGGCGCAGCAGCGCCAATCCAGGAAGCGATACGCTCACGTGCGCGCTCGTACATTGCAGTGGCTTCTTCGCTCAGCAGATGCACCGCGCGAGCGACATTGGCGTTGTGCTGACAGTAAAACTGATCGACCGCGTCGATGACGACTTGCGGCTTTTGAGCGGTATTGGCGTTATCAAAATAGATCAGCGGCTTGCCATTGACCGTACGCTTCAGGATCGGAAAATCGGGACGCCAGGAGTTCATTCCGAGCTCCCGTGGGTCGCGCCAAAGCGCGACGCTCCGAGCTGTTTCCGCGAGCCTCGGCAGGCGAGATCGATGGAATCACAAGGCCGTTCCAAGCATCGGCAGGCAGCACCGAAGAACGGGGGCACGTGGGCACGGAAGACAGTGGCTTTTTCGGAGCAATGTCGACTATCGAAAGTCTTGAAGCGCAGAACGCGCTTCGTCGAAGCATACGCCCACGCGCCCTCGTGCCCTCGTGCCCTCGCTCTTGCTTTTCCACTACCAGCCAGATTGAGCTGCAAAAGAAGCGTCCCGAAGTCGTCGTCAAGCGCCACCTGCGTCACCCCACTGCACGACCCACAAGGCGAACTCATTGCGCGACCTTGGCCGCCACCACGGCAGCCATCGTCTCGCGCACCGCAACATCGCTAACGCTCGACAGCACATCGCCACCAAAAGCCACAGTCAGCATGCGTCGCGCCTCAGGCTCAGACACGCCGCGCGAACGCAGGTAAAACAGCGCCTTGTCGTCGAGTTGCCCGACCGTCGCGCCGTGCGAGCAGACCACTTCGTCGGCTTCAATGACGAGCTCAGGTTTGGTGTCGATCTCTGCATGCGGCGATAGCAGAAGATTCGCGGTTTTGAGGTGCGCTTCGGAGCAATCCGCACCAGGGGCGACGTGGATCAGGCCGCTGAATACGCTGCGTGCGCGATCGCTCGCAATCATGCGCCATCGGGTTCGGCTGTGTGCGCCGAGAACCGAGTGGCGCAGCGCCAACTGAGTGTCGTGGTGCTGGCGACCATTTACGACCACAAGTCCATCGATCATGGCATTGGCGCCCTGCCCCTCGAGTCGAACGTTTAGATCATGGCGCGCAAATCGGGCATCGCACTCAACGGCGGTGTAGCTGAGGCGCGCCTCAGTAGAAAGCGCCACATCGGTGCGTTGTACGCTGCGCGCCGCATGACGTTGCCAGCGAAGCCATTGCACGCTCGCGCCGGCCGCAATGCGCAGATCGACCCAACGGTTGACGATTCCTGCGGGATGGCCGCCATGCAGATCTTCGATCAGGTGCACATTGACGCCCGGCGCCACGTCGATCAGCAATCGCAGCGCGTGGTATCCGCTGTGCGGCGAATGCAGCGACAAGCGCAGGGGTGTCGTCGCACGCTCGATACGGAGCCGCACGCATGGCGTGCCGTCAGCCAGCATCAAACGCGCAAAGGATTGCGCTTCTCCCGCCGGCAACTCACCGCCAATGGTTGCGGCGGAGACACTCACGCCTGTGCTCGGTAAGCAAGTCAGTTGTTCGCCCGCCACAAGCACATCGCACGCGGCAGCAGGCCACGACGGTGCATCGCCTTCGAAGTGCGGCGGTGTGAAATCGAGATCGCCGAGCGCACGCGCGCTGTAGCGCCAGGACTCGGTCTTCGCATGCGGCAGGCCGGTGCCCATCACCTGCTCAGCAGATTCGCGATTGATCGGCGCAGTGAGGTGCGCGCGAACGGCGTCCATCACGCTCATGCAGCTGCTCCGGGCTTGCGCTCCTTGATCCACGCGTAACCGTGTTCTTCGAGCGTCAGCGCGAGCGACTTGTCACCGCTCTCGACGATGCGCCCATCGGCGAGGACGTGCACAACATCAGGCACGATATAGTCGAGCAAACGCTGGTAATGCGTGATCACCAGGAAGCCGCGCTCTGGCGAACGCAGGCGATTGACGCCCTCGGCCACCGTCTTGAGCGCATCGATATCGAGGCCCGAATCGGTCTCGTCGAGAATCGCCAGGCGCGGCTCGAGCACTGCCATCTGGAAGATCTCGTTGCGCTTTTTCTCGCCGCCCGAGAAACCTTCGTTCACCGCACGGTGCAGCAGTTCGTCGGAGATCGAGAGTACCTTGAGCTTCTCGCGCGTCAGCTTCAAGAACTGCATGGCATCCAGCTCATTTTCGCCACGCGCCTTGCGCTGCGCGTTGAGTGCCGTGCGCAGGAAATAGGTGTTGTTCACACCTGGAATTTCCACCGGGTACTGGAACGCCAGAAACACGCCTTTTGCGGCGCGCTCCTCGGGCGCCAGTGAGAGCAAATCTTCGCCCAGGTAGCGTACGCTGCCTTGCGTAACGTCGTAGCCTTCGCGCCCTGCCAGGACATGACCGAGCGTTGACTTGCCCGCGCCGTTCGGCCCCATGATCGCGTGTACTTCGCCAGGGCGAATGGCAAGACTCAAGCCCTTCAAGATCGCCTTGCCGGCGACGCTGACGTGGAGGTTTTCGATTTCAAGCATTGACGTCAATCTCTTTTACTAATTCGCATTTACGGGGCAGCCAGAGCTTCCGAGCTTTGCGTCATCGCAAGCTTCGGCAACGCATACGTGTGCTTCGGCAAGTCAGGACGCTGACGATCAACGCAGCGCCTTCGATTGCAGGTATTAGTCCGACTACCCGATCGCGCCTTCAAGACTGACTTCCAACAACTTTTTCGCCTCCACCGCAAACTCCATCGGCAGTTCCTTGAAGACTTGCTTGCAGAAGCCATCGACGATCATCGATACCGCGTTTTCTTCATCGATACCGCGCGATAAGCAGTAGAACAACTGATCATCGGAAATTTTCGACGTGGTGGCCTCGTGCTCGACGATGGCGCTGGGTTGTTTGACTTCGATGTAGGGGAAGGTATGTGCGCCGCAACGCTTGCCAATCAGTAAGCTGTCGCATTGCGTGAAATTACGCGCACCCACCGCGCTCTTCTCGACCTTCACCAGGCCACGATAGGTGTTCTGGCCGCGCCCGGCGGAAATGCCTTTGCTGATGATCTTGCTTTTGGTCCGGGCACCGAGGTGAATCATCTTGGTGCCGGTGTCGGCCTGCTGGCGATGGTTGGTGAGGGCGACGGAGTAGAACTCACCCACGGAGTCGTCGCCGCGCAGCACGCAACTGGGGTATTTCCAGGTGATCGCCGAACCCGTTTCGACCTGCGTCCAACTGATCTTGCTGCGTGCACCACGGCAATCGCCGCGTTTGGTCACAAAATTGTAGATGCCGCCTTTGCCGTCCTCGTCGCCGGGGTACCAGTTTTGCACCGTGGAGTACTTGATCTGCGCGTCTTCCAGCGCGACCAGTTCGACAACGGCCGCGTGCAGCTGGTTCTCGTCGCGCATGGGCGCCGTGCATCCTTCAAGATAACTGACGTGCCCGGCGTCTTCGACGACAATCAACGTGCGCTCGAACTGCCCGGTGTCGCGGGCATTGATGCGAAAGTAGGTGCTCAGTTCCATAGGGCAGCGAACACCCTTGGGTACGAACACGAAACTGCCATCGGAGAACACCGCCGAATTCAGGGCCGCGAAATAGTTGTCGCCCGCCGGCACCACAGAACCCAGGTACTTCTGGATCAGTTCGGGATGTTCGCGCACTGCCTCGGAGAACGAGCAGAAAATGACGCCGGCTGCATTCAACTCCTTCTTGAAGGTTGTGCCAACCGAAACCGAGTCGAAAACCGCATCGACGGCAACGCCGGCGAGCCGAGCACGTTCGTGCAATGGCACACCCAGTTTGTCGAATGTTTCCAGCAGTTTCGGATCGACCTCATCGAGCGACTTGGGCAGGTTCTTCTTTGGCGCGGCGAAGTAGCTGATCGCTTGAAAGTCGATTGGCGCAATCTCGAGGCGCGCCCATTCGGGCGGCGCCATCGTCAACCAATGTCGGTAAGCACTCAAACGCCAGTCCGTCAACCACGCCGGTTCTTGTTTGCGCGCCGAGATCGCGCGAATCACGCCCTCATTGAGACCAGGCGGCAGCACCTCGGTTTCGATATCGGTCACAAAGCCATGTTCGTAGCCTTTGCGCACCAGTTCGTCGACATGCGCGTTGCCTGACGTGTGAGATTCAAGCAGCTCGCTCATTGCACAGTCTCCATGCTCCGCTCGATGCTCACGCGTGGTCGCCAGCGCCGCGATGGTGCTGCCAGATCGGCCAGGGTGACCGCACGCAACGCATGCTCGACGGCCAGACTGATCTTCCGCAAGTTGCTCGAAATCGCGCAAAAATTCTCACGCCCACACGCGCCTTGGTGCACACTGCATTCGGTCAGACCCATCGGGCCTTCGATCGCGATCACGATGTCGGCGACGCTGATGTCCTCTGCCGCACGTGCCAATGCGTAGCCGCCGGAAATGCCGCGCGTCGCGCTGACCAGTCCGGCACCCGCGAGTTGTTTCAACAACTTTGCCACCGTCGGCAACTCCAGTCGCGCCCGGTCTGCAAGTGACTGGGCGCTTGCCCGACCACCATCAGAGGCCAGACAGGCCATCAATACCGCCGCGTAATCCGAGAGCTTGTTGAGCCTGAACATAATCAACCAAGTCAATACAGTACCGAAATAGTACCATTTCGAAGTGCCTACGGCATGTCAACATCCATGAGCGGTTCGAATAAACGCAGCGAGCGGCCGAGGGCAAGGAGGATGGTGCGGAGCGACGCAGGCATATCACTGATTGGGCTCTGCCAAAAGCTCAAATGACCAAAAAGGTTGACCGCTCCTATCGGGCGCTCTTAGGCTGCACGCAGTTTTTGGGAGCCCTGCCTTGTTGTTCTTGCCTTTCGTCGCCGCGCTTGTGCTTGCCGTGCCGCAACAACACCAAGTCGCGTTGCAGGAACTGGAGTCCCTGGCGGAAAGAGGCAGTTCCAACACCGAGCCGATGGCTCGCAAGCTATTCGATGAAGCCAACGCTGCCGGCGATGTCGAAACGAATGTACGCGCGCGTTTGCATCTGCTCCGTTTCTATCGCTTGCGCGGCGCCTGGGAAGAAATCGTTGTGCTTGGCGACGAGACGGTGGCGTTGGCCGAATCCGCCGGGCTCGAACAACTTGCTGCCAACGTCAAAATTCTGCGCGCTGGTGCGCTGACCCAATTGGAACGCCAGCCGGAAGCGCAAACCGACGCACTCGAAGCACTTGCAATCGGCGAAAAACTCGCGGATGCGTCGATTCAGGCCCGCGCTCGCCTGACTCTCTCTTCCATCGCTGGACGAAGCGCCGACTTCGAGATGGCGCGACGCCACATTGACGCTGGCTTGCAGCACGTCAACGACGATCCGGAAACCAAGGTACGACTACTGCTGAACCAAAGTCTGGTCTCTCAGGCCCTGGGCGATATCGAGGGCAGCCAAAGCGCGGTCGATCAGGCGACGAAAATCACGCTCCCTAAACCGATAGCGGAACTTGAGCAGACTTTGTTACTGGCGCAATTGTCGGTGTTGAATGACCAGCCACAACAAGCGCAGGCGCTGGCGGCCCGTGTAGCTGAAGAAGCGCGCGCCGCGGGCAACGAATTCCTGGCAACTTTTGCCGACGTGGCCCGCGCCCGACGCGCGTGCATGACGGGCGATGACAAGACGGCGCTCGCGCTATTTGATTCAGCGTTGGAATTTCATGAGCGCGCAGACAATGCGCAAGAAATGGCTCGGGTGCTCGACCACAAAGCGAGCTGTCTGCAAGCGCAGTCGCGGCTGGAGGAAGCCCTGATCTCTCTTCGATCTGCGCACGATCAGGAACGCCGTGCGTTCGAACGCCAGCGCAGCGAAACGATTGCCTCGCTCAATGCGGTCCGTCGCGAGCGCGAACTGGAATCTCGAGTCCACGACCAAGAGCAGCGCGTTCGCGAACTCGAAACCACGGCCACCGTCGGGCAGCGCAATTTGTTGTTCTGGACTCTGATGGCGTTCGTTGCGGTCGCGCTGGCGGCGCTCGCCGCCATTCGCGCAAGGAGCAACGAAACGCGGGCGATCGCACTGCAGTCCTTGCAGAGCGCGAGATCGGACATGCTGGCCGTCGCTGGGCACGAGATTCGTAATCCAATTCAAGGGCTGATGGGCGCGCTGACCGCCTTGCTGCATGATGAAAAAGACGACAAGCGACGGCAGCTGATGGCCACTGCCCATCGCGCGGTGCAGACGATCGCGCGCATCAGCAACGACGCGTTCGACTTGTCGCTCATGGATAGAGGTCAATTCGCACTGCACAGACGACCATCGCGCTTGATCGACATCTTAACCGCCGCGCGGGATTGGGTCGCGCCGTCCGCCGCCGCGAAGGGCGCCACCATTTTCTTATCGCATCCAGATGAAGAACTCGACGCCGTCGCGGATGTCGATGCAGAACGACTGGGCCAGGTAGTCCTTAACCTGTTGACCAACGCCCTGCGTTATGGGTCGAACGGAGAGATACGCATCGAAAGTTCGATCCAGAATCAGCGCTGGTTCGTCTCCGTACTCGATAACGGACCCGGCGTGCGCGAGTCCGAACTTCCCAGACTCTTCGACGCCTACTTCCGTGGCGCCAACGCAGGCGAGGAAAGTGGCGGTGGATTGGGCCTGAGCGTCGCCAAACGCATTATCGCAGCGCATGGCGGGGAAATTTCCGCACGGAATCGAACTGAAGGCGGAGCCGCGTTCTCGTTTTCGCTGCCACTGGCCAACGCCGATCGGAACGAGGCTGTTGCGCCAGTCTCGGCGCTGCGGCCACTTGAAGGGCTGCGGCTTTTGATTATCGACGACGACGAGCTGGTCCGTCTGGCCATCCGGGTGAATGCTGAGATTGCCGGCGCCGTCGTTTTGGATCTGGAAGATGGCACCCGTCTGGAAAAGTCCATCCGCGAATTCGACCCGGACGTCGTCTTGAGCGACAAACAACTTGAGCATGAAAACGGCATTGAGCTGCTGGGCCGTGTCCGCGAGATGTTCAAAGGCATACGCCCGCGGCTGGCGCTGATGACAGGCTCCGTGCGCGAGCAACAAACCCACGCGCCGATCGACCTGCTGCTCATCAAACCTTTCAGTGGCGAGGTGCTTGTCGATGCACTGGCCAAACTGCGGCCATTGCAGACAGCGTGAGTATCGTCGGCAGCGCAAGATCGATTCCGCCGGCCCACAACGCACACGGGCTAAGCCGCTTCGACATCCGCGCTTTGCAGCGCCCAGAGCCTTGCGTATGCGCCCTCGGCGGCCAGCAATGCCTCGTGTGTGCCTCGTTCGACGATGCGGCCTTCGCTCATCACGATAATTGAGTCCGCGCCAGAAATGGTCGAGAGCCGATGCGCGATAACCAACGTTGTCCGCTCCTGCGCGATCGCATCAAGCTGCGCCTGAATTTCGCGCTCAGTAGCCGAGTCGAGCGCGCTGGTGGCCTCATCAAAAAGAAGAATCGGCGGATTCTTCAGCAAAGTTCGCGCGATCGCGACGCGCTGCTTTTCACCGCCGGATAGCTTGAGCCCCCGCTCGCCGACAATAGTCTCGTAGCCGTCCGGAAGCGACACGATGAAATCGTGGATTTGCGCGCGACGTGCAGCGTCGATGACCTGTTCGCGCGCGGCTTGGACATTGCCATACGCGATGTTCCGATACAGTGTGTCGTTAAACAGCACCGTATCTTGCGGAACGATGCCGATCGCCTGCCGCAAGCTGTGCTGTGTAATGGCACGAAGATCAGCGCCATCGATGCGAATCGTACCGCCCTGGACATCATAGAAGCGATACAACAACCGAGCCAGTGTGCTCTTCCCTGCGCCACTGGAACCGACCACAGCCACGGTTTTTCCGGCCGGCACGACGAACGAAACATCAAACAGAATCGGCCGCCGTTTGTCGTATGCGAAACTGACGCTTTCAAAGCGGATTTCGCCACCGTGGACGCGCAAATCCGGGGCCCCGGTCGCGTCCTGCACTTCGCGTTTTTCATCGAGAAGTTCGAACATCTTGCCCATGTCCGACAGGGCCTGTTTGATGTCGCGATACATCATGCCGAGAATGTTGAGCGGTATAAATAACTGGATCAGCAAGGTGTTGATCAGCACAAGATCGCCGATGGTCATGCGCTTTGCGGCTACCTCCGCGGCGGCTAGCCACATCAGTGTGGTCAATCCCAGCGCGATGACCATCGCTTGTGCTGCATTGAGTACACCTAGCGTAAACCACGACTTCTCTGCGGCGGCCTGCCAGGTGTCCAGGCCCTTGTCATAGCGCGAGGCTTCGTGAGACTCGTTCGCGAAGTACTTGACCGTCTCGTAGTTCAACAAACTGTCGACAGCCAGCGCCGCAGATTCGTTGTCCGACTCGATCATTTTTCGGTAGTAGCGCGTTCGCCATTCCGTAACGATGATCGTGACCGCCACGTAAGCCGCCAGCGTCGCCAGCGTGGTCAGCGCGAAAATATTCGGATACGCGTAAATCAGGAATGCCGTCGCGATCGCAATTTCAAAAAGCGTTGGCGCGATCGTGATCACGCAATAGTAGAGAAAGTCCTCCATGGCTCCCGTGCCGCGTTCGATCACCCGCGCCAGACCACCGGTACGACGCTCCAGATGGAAACGCAATCCGAGTGCATGCAGGTGCTTGAAGGTGTCGAGCGCAGCTCGACGCCGGGCGCCGATATGCACCCGCGCAAAGAGAATGGTCCGCAACTCGCCAGCCATCGCCGCCAGGAGGCGCAATCCGCCATAGGCTGCCAACAACGCAACCGGCACGGCGATCAGTTGCTCACTCGGCGCCAACGCATCGATGATTGCCTTGAAGCTGATTGGCACGCCCAGATTGGCGAGTTTGGCAATCGTCAACAGCCCCAGCACCAGCGCGATGCGCCAGCGCCAGGCATAGGCATAGGGGGCGAGCGCCTGAAATACGCGCCCGAGCGCGGCGCGTTGCGATACGTTCTCGGTCATGGCCGCACTCTACCGATAACGCCGCCGACGCGCCGCGTTATCGAAGTCTCCAGGAAGCGATTCATCGAGCCCTTCCAGCCCGACTTCGTCTCAGTCAACAGGCCCTCCGCGAGACACCAACTCCGGCGTCTCTAACGCCAGTCAAAGTACGTGCGGCGATAGCGGTACTCGGGCGCCTCGAACAGCGCGGCATCCAGAATCGACCATAAATGGATGATCCAACCCAGCCAGACAAGCCACAGTAAGGCCGCCATGACGAACATAACAACGGCTTTCAAGAACCGCCCCTGGATGAGCTGGCCCAGACCCGCAATGAAGAAGCTCGCCAGTGCCGCAATGATATTGCCGAGTGAGCCCTGACCCATTTTGCGCTAGCTCCTGAGTGACCGACACCGCACATTCTGCAACAGACGTGCCAACTCCACCCGCGCGAAACGTCGGGAGCCTTGAGCCCGGATGACAGCACTAGCGAGGCTTCGCCTCAGACCGCCGAGCATTGCTGGCTTCGCCAGACACCGTACTTGCCAAACCCCCATTGAGCGCTGCGCGCATTTCCGGCCCGGCGGCACAGCCGCCGGTCGTTCGGCTCGGCACACGCCTTGCGGCGTGTAAGCGCCAATCCTCACCCCCCTTGTACTCAAGGGGGCTTCAACTGCCAAAGCCGCTGCGCAGAAAATTTGACTCAAATGTACAGATCCGGCTCCGTCAAGGACTCTGGCAGGGTGTCTCAGATCTTGACTGAAACGGATGAGCACGATTGACCTCATGGCCATTGAGGCGCACAGCATCAACCTTTGGCGATTCTCACCATGCCAGCCGAACAGCCGCTGGCCGGCGATGCTCGCCAGCCGCAGCGCCTGGATCAATCATCGGCTTCCAATCGGAAACGCACGTTGTGCGCAAGTGCTGCCTCCAGCACTTTTTCGAAGGCCTTGAGCTCTTCGAGAATTGTCTTTGCCCGCTTGATCGAGTCGGGATCGGATTCGATATATCCGGCCAGCGCACGCACGGTATCCAGACCATCGCCAGCGTCGAACCACTCCTGACCGCTGCCGCCAGCACCGAAGCCGCCCATGTCCCAGCCTTCCTGTTCGGCGATCTCGGACAAATCGTCGCCGCCGTCGCTGCCCGCGACAAAATCGGAGAACCGGGTCACACCGATTTCGTCGGTGATCTCATCGATTTTGTCCATCATTTTCGCCAGCGCTTTCGCGCTCGGCATCATGTCGATCTCGTCGAGATCGTGTTCCAAAGTTATGAAGTAGTTGTCTGACATCGGCGTTGAATGCAGGTTGCGGGGCAAAATTCGGAGAGTTTGTCGTACGTCCATCGATTGCGGCAGTTGATCGCCGCAACCGACAAACTGCGGGAGAATCAGCGTGGGAACAGATGTTCAACCGCCGCGCGCTCTTCGCGCAGTTCCTTCTCGGTCGCAGCCATACGCTCGCGGGAAAACTCGTCGACATTGAGGCCTTGCACGATGGAATAGTTCCCTTGAGCGCAGGTCACCGGGTAGCCGTAAATCACGCCCGGTGCGATGCCATAGCTGCCGTCCGATGGAATGGCCATCGTGACCCATTCGCCGTCAGCGGTGCCAAGCGCCCAGTCGCGCATATGATCGATCGCAGCACCGGCTGCAGAGGCGGCCGAAGACGCGCCACGTGCCTTGATGATCGCCGCACCGCGCTGCTGCACGGTCGGGATAAAGGTATCGCGATACCAGGCCGAGTCGACTTGCCCGGCAGCTGGCGTGCCCTTCACGATCGCATGGTGGATATCCGGATACTGCGTCGCCGAGTGATTGCCCCACACGATCATGCGCTGGATGTCGGTGTTCAATGCGCCGGTCTTCTCGGCGAGCTGGCTGATCGCGCGGTTGTGATCCAGACGCATCATCGCGGTGAACTGCCCGGCCGGGATGCTTGGCGCGTTTTGTTGCGCGATCAGGGCATTCGTGTTTGCCGGATTGCCTACCACAAGTACCTTGATGTCGCGCGCCGCATACGCGTCCATCGCCCTACCCTGCACCGAAAAGATCGCCGCATTCGCTTCGAGCAGGTCTTTGCGCTCCATGCCTGGCCCGCGCGGACGCGCACCCACCAACATCGCATAGTTGGCGTCTTTGAACGCGACATTCGCGTCATCCGTAGCGACAACACCGTGCAATAGTGGGAAAGCACAATCATTCAATTCCATCACCACGCCGTTCAGGGCCGGCAGCGCTGGCGTGATTTCCAGGAGATGCAAAATCACCGGTTGGTCCTTGCCCAGCATGTCGCCAGATGCAATGCGAAATAGCAGCGCGTAGCCGATTTGGCCCGCAGCTCCGGTAACAACAACACGAACGGGAGTTTTCATTTCTCGTTTTCCTTCATTTTTCTTGGGAATGGGCCGGCGAACGCGGCGTTATCTAGCCAAGTTCGCGGCAAAACGCTTCAAAACGACTCAACCCGTCGGACAGTTCTTGTGCCTTGCACGTATAGGAAATACGCAGTCCCCTGGGCTCGCCGAACGCGCTGCCGGGCACACAGGCGACGCCCTTCTTTTCCAGCAGCATATTGCAGAAATCGACATCGTCAGCAATCAGTACCCCGCCATGACGCTTGCCGAAGGCAAACGATATGTCTGGAAACACATAAAACGCGCCTTGCGGCCGCGGGCAGGTCAGCCCATCGATGCGGGCAAAGGTCGCCATGACTTCGTCGCGTTTGCCCATAAACTCGCGCGCCATCCTTTGCGGAATGTCCTGCGGCCCGGTCAATGCCGCCACCGCCGCTGCGCAGACCACTTCAGGCAGATTGGTAATATGATTGGAGTTCAACGTGACCAATGCCTGCGCCAGCTCCACCGGTGCCGCTGCAACGCCGACACGCCAACCCGGCATGCCATAGGTCTTCGACAGCGAGTCGAGCACGATGACACGATCGCGCAGATGCGGATGTGTCTTGAGCAAATGGTGCCATCCCAGGCCATCGAAAATCATCTGGTTGTAGATGTCGTCAGACAGAATCCAGACATGCGGGTGTTGGCTGAGCACATCGCCTAAGGCACGAATCTCGCTCTCCGAGTACACCATGCCAGTCGGATTACCCGGGTTGTTGAGCACCAACAGCCTGGTTCTTGGCGTGATCAACGCATCGAGCTGCGCCGCGTTGAGCTTGTAGTCTTGCTCGCTACGACAGTGAGCAATTTTAATCTCGGCGCCAAGGATTCGCGCGATGTCGATATGGCTCGTCCAGTATGGTGCCGGGAGAATCAGCTCATCGCCCTCTTCGAGAATCGCGTACATTACGTTGAAGATCACATGTTTAGCGCCAACGCCAACGCACAGGTGCTTGCGCTCGAAGCCATCGAAACCGTTGCGCTTGAAGTGCATCAGGTAGGCGTCGAGCAGAGCATCCGGGCCACGATTGGAGCCGTAGTTACCGCTGTCCTTCTGCAACGACTCACGCGCCGCCGCATATACGTGCTCACCCGGCAAGAAATTCGGCACACCGATCGAAAAGCTGATGATGTCGCGGCCCTGCGCTTTCAGCGATTTAGCTTTCTCCGCCACGGCCATAATCGCGCTCGGCACCGCGCGGCTCATTCGTCTGGCCAATCCAGGCATGGCTTGCTTCCGTGTTGACAGTCAGCCTCCAAGCATAGCGGCCTAATGATCGACTTGGGGCCACAATGCGGGCAGAAACGGGGGCAGGTTTGACCCGCCGGCCAGCAACATCAAAGCCATGAGACGAACGACGGAGCGAGCATCAGCGAGAACCTTTCGTCAAGTACGATCGGCGAATTCGATGAATGCACTGCGCCGACAGGCCGAGTCCGCACTGTCCAGGCGAGCTGATCGGCGAACTCAAACCCATGGTCTTCTTGCCCTCCATGCGATACGGCTCATGCAAGGCATCCTTTTTCTGTCAGATCGGGATGCCCAGGAGCGTGTCCCCGGGGGCGTGACCGCGCGGCGTATTGATCGATTTCTGGCAGCCGCCTTGAGCCTGATCGGCAACCGCGCGCCGCCGCCTATCCCGACGGTACACCCCGTCGCGAAACATGGGTGATGGCGCTTGCGGTGTTATTGCTGCTTTGGCCATCGTTGTTTGCCGCAGCGGTAGCGGTTGCGCTCAAGCTACCGCTCGATGTGGCAGCGACGGTGACAACGATGCTGGCAATTCTTGTCGCGCCGGGCGGCACTGGCCCTGCCCAGGCGCAGACCACCACGGCACCGCTGCTGCACGCTCCGTTTTCGTTGGCGCTGCCCGCAACCAACGTGGTGCGTGGGGGCAATGGCAAAGACAAGCTCACGTCCGTCGCCACGCCGGGCCCATCATTGAGCACCGTGGCGACATAGGTTAACCGTCCCCCGGCAGCCACTGGATCAGGCGTGTCAACCAGCGTTGCACGGACGTCGCTTTGCGGCGGTCGGCGCCGCATCAAACCGCCAGTCAACTCGAACGCGCCACCGCTCGATATGCCCGTACCTTCGATGCCAATGCTCACCTGAGCGGCAAAGACGCCGCCAGCGATGGCGCCACCGCCACTACTGGCATGAACCGCGACCGCGCGGAGCGGCGTCTGCGCGGCAATGCTCGATCCGAGCGAGAGCAAGATAAGCGATGCAAATCTAGTTGCGGTGCGCATGTGCGGTCACCTCAATTGTTGGTGCAAATGGCGTACACCGTGAGTGTCGCGGGGTCTTGCCCACAGGCATCCTCACCCTTGACCACCGCCCCTCTCCAGCCGTAAATCGGACCCGACGACGCCCGCGGCCAGTTCTCGCGGATATCCGCTGCGGCACAGCCCGGATTCACGCCGCCACCCACAATGCGTTTCCCGGCAGGACAGACAGCTTCCCCTTGCGCGCTGACGCCACCGCCGACGCCACCAAAATACGTTTGAGTGAACGTAACGATCTGCCAACCGGTGATACCTGTGTCGGGTTCGCACTCCACATGGCCGTTGACGTCGATGGCGCGTATGGACGAGCCCACTGCACAGGCCTCAGTGACGCGACGTTGGACATCTGCGGGGTTAATTTCGACGCGACCCACACTCCCCGGCGCGACCGTCAGTGCGGTCAGCGCCTGCGGCGCGGCAGTGAGCGGACGCCGTGGCAGCAGAGTCGTGTAACTGCCCGTTTGCGAGCCCTCGCGCACGCTCAATTCAACCCATAGCTGCCGGTCGGTCCGAAACGGCGCGTAGCCGAAGTCAAGCGGCAGCGAAAACAGGCCTTGTTCGACAACGTGGTCGTCGACGCTGAACGCGGCAAGGGTGCGCCCCTCCATCGGCTCATCAAAGAGCCTGACTCGGAAGTCGTGCGGACCGCTGCTGGGCACGCCGGCCGTGCGCAGCTCACCTTGATACGTCATCGTGGGCTGGACGGATTCTGCTTGCATCGAAGCATGTACGAACAAAGCCGCAAGAAAAATCGATGGTCTCATGGGTGTGCGAACTCCTGATCGAGAGGGATGCCGTGCCCGGCGCGGCCCCTTCGTCTCGGGGCTTCGCTCGTCACTTGCCTGTCTCTATCGGATTCGCATGGCAGGAGGGATCAACCAGCCACATTCTCGTTGTGCTCAGAGCCGCGGTCGCCGGCATGCGGCCGCAACTCCGAAAGTCCAGTGGTCACCACAAGCCATGGTCAGTTGGGTGTTTCGCTCTGAGCAATTGGGTTGCCAATGCAGTCGCCGACCAGAGTCCTTGAGGTAGGCGGATCTGTTCATTTGAGTCTGCTTCTTAGAAGCGGCGGCTTTGGCTTTTGCAGCCCTTTAAGTTATGGGGGTGAGACTCGGCGCTGAGAATCAGGGGAGCGCCGGTATGATGGCGTCAGCCGACGCGAACTGAGATTCGATGGGTGGATCGATTGCCGCAACACCAAGACCTGACGCATCTGCTGATCGCCTGGCGCGGCGGCGATCGCGGCGCTTTCGACCAATTTCTGGCCCAGGTTTATCGCGATTTGCGCCGCATTGCCGAAGCGCGGCTGCGGCGAGATGCGCGCGGGGCGACACTATCGCCGACGGAGCTGGTTCATGAGGCGGTGCTTGGCATGATGCGCGCTGAGACCGACTTCAACGATCGCGCGCATTTTTTTGCCACGCTGTCGATGGCGATGCGTACGATACTGATCGACCACGCCCGTGCGCGTGTGGCCGAGAAGCGCGGTGGCGAGCGATTGATGGTCAGCTTGTCGAAGGCCGAGGCGCACGAGGAGGCGATGGCGTTCGATTTGCTGGCGCTGGAACAAGCATTGCAGGCGCTGGAAGCAATCGATGCCCGCAGCGCCCAGGTGATGCATCTGAGCTGCTTCGGCGATCTCGACCAGGAACAAATCGCTCATGTTCTTGGTGTTTCGGTGCCAACGGTGAAGCGGGACCTGCGATTCGCGCGCGCTCACATCAGCAAAGCGCTCGACCATGGCTGAGTCGTCACCGGGATTGCGCGAGTGGTTCGAGATCGCGGTCGAGCTTGAGCCGGACGAGCGCGAGCCTTCGCTGCACGCGGCAGGAGTCAATGCCGAATTGCTGGCAGAAGTGCTGGCGCTATGCGCTGCCAGCGATCGCGCCCAGACGCAGCGCTTCGCCAAACCGCGCGACGCCATGCTGCGATCGCTGGCTGCACCAACGCTGGCTATCGGCGACATATTGGGCCCGTGGAAGATCGTCGGCGATGTCGGCCGCGGCGGCATGGGTTGGGTATATCGCGTCGAGCGCACCGATGGGCACTACGCGCAAACGGCTGCGCTCAAGTTCATCGCGGGTATGCCAACACCCCAACAACTGGCGTACTTCACTTCCGAGCGGCAACTGCTCGCGCAACTGAGCCATCCGAACATTGCGCATCTGTTGGATGGCGGCGCCAGCAGTGATGGCAGGCCGTATCTGGTGATGGAATACATCGACGGCGTGCATATCGATGCCTGGTGTAAAGATCAGAACCTGGTCGCGCGCGACATCGTCCAGTTGATGATCCAGGCATGCGACGCCGTCGCCTTTGCGCATCGGCAATTGGTCGTACATTGCGACATCAAGCCATCCAATCTGTTAGTCGACGCCACCGGCCGCGTCGTGCTGCTCGATTTCGGCGTGGCCCGATTGCAGGACCGGCACGCTGAAGCACCGCACGCGCAGGGCTATACGCCGGGTTACGCAAGCCCCGAACAACTGGCCGGGGAGGCAGTGTCGACAGAAACTGATGTTTACTCGCTTGGAGTGGTGTTGTCCGAGTTACTCACTGCCGCGCCCGGTAAAGCCGCATACGAACTGGGCGCAATCGCGACCAAGGCCAGCGCCCCCAATCCCCGGGCGCGGTACAGCACAGCCGAAGCCCTGGGACTCGATTTGCAGCGTTTCCTGGAGCGCCGGGCAGTCGTCGCGATGGGAGCCTCGCGTTGGTATCGCGCGCGGTGTTTCATGCGCCGCCATGCCACGGCACTGCTGCTGACGGCCGGCCTGGTGGTGGCGCTGGTTGGTGGACTGGTCACAACGACGTTGAGTCTTGACCATGCGCAGCGCGAGCGCCTGCGTGCCGAACGTACGGCGCAGTTCTTGGGCGACGTGCTCTCGGCCGTGGATCCGGATCGTGCCCGCGATCTCGACAAACAGCTGCTGCGTCAAATTCTCGATGGTGCCGCGGTCAAGGCGCAAACCGAACTCAAGAACGAACCGGAGGTATTGGCCGATATCGAACGCGTCATTGGCAACACTTACGCGCAATTGAGCGAACTGGAGGCTGCGGTTCGCCACCTGTCGCATGCACTTGATGTGTTGCCGGCCAATGCCGTACGCGAACGTCTCAAACTGCGCGCGCGGATCGCCGATATGAAGGATGGATTGAACCGGCCGGTTGAGGCGCTGGCGGAACTGGAGGCAGTTGCGCGCGAGAGCGAGCAGGCCTTCGGTGCCCTCGATTCCGACACCCTGGAGCGCCGCCAGGCGTTGGTCGATCAGATCGCACGTAGTGGAGATGCACGGCGTGCGTTGGCCCTGGCGCAGCCGCTGCAACCGCTGCTTGAGACGCATCTTGGCGCCGACGATCCGGCGACCCTGGGCAACCTGCACACAATTGCTATCGCCCTGGGCGATGCCGGCGATTTCGAGAATGCAGAGAGCACCTATCTCAGCGTTATCGCGCGGCTGACAACGCTGCGCGGCGAGGCGCATAGCCGAACCATTTCTGCGCAGAACTCGCTCGCAGTACTTTACCTCGTGCACCAGCAATACGACAAAGCGAGAGGACTGCTGAAGCCGCTTTATCCTATCGTGGAGCGAAGATTCGGCGCGCGCAGCGTCCAGGCCGTCAACGTTGCGTCCATGATTGGATCCGCTCTCCGTCTGGGCGGCGACGTCGCTGCAAGTCAGCCCTGGTATCAACGCGCACTCGAAGACGGACGAGCGGTATATGGCGCGGACAACAGCGCCACACTGCGTCTTGAGGTCAACTATGCAAATCTGGAGGTCGAACTCGGTCAGCCGCAGGCGGCGCTCGACCGGCTGGAACGCGTTGGCGAGGCCACGCGCGAGTACCGCGGCCCGCGCAGCCTGGGAGTTCGCAATTGGCGCACCTCTCGCGCCCGTGCATTAGCGGCGGTTGGTCGTATCGCGCAAGCGCGCAGTGAATGGACCGAGGCATTGTCGATCGATCGTGAACTGTATGGCGATGACAGCCACCCAAATGTTGTCGAAGATCTGGAAGCGCTGGCCGCACTTGATCCAGTGACGGTGTTGCCGTCATCGCGCAACAGCGATTGAACCCTGCCCCCATCCGAATCCGATAGAGCAAGGCAAGCCGGCTCGATCGGAGTACAACAACGGCCTGTTCAGTGTGCGACTCGACTTTGGCATCGCCCAGTTCGCGGGCGATTGGCAATGGCTGGACGTGCGGATCAAGCCTGCCGCCTCGGGCAGCTATGAGACCTTAAGCCCCCGCATCGAAGTCACGGCCGAGGTTCATGCTGAGTTGTTCGAGCTGGGAGACCGCCTTGAGCGCCTCGAAGTGCTGCTGGCCGACCGCGCAGACGAAATCCGCAGAGATTCGCAGCCCTGTTGTGCGCTTTGCCTGGTGTCGACGTTTTCCATGGCAAGCCAAACCACTCAGGGATCTTCATGCAGCGCTTCTATTGTGCCTTCCTGGCCTCCACGATTGCCTTGGGCGTAGACGCAGCCGTGTACTGCGTCGATACGAGCAGCGAAATTCAGTCGGCGTTTGCAAGCGCCAATGGCGACGCCGACGGCACGGTGCAGGACATCCGTGTGCGCGGCGGCAGTTACGCCCTGCCGGCCGGGCTGAGCTTCGGCAGCGGTGAGGACAAGGAGTTTTCCTTGACCGGCGGCTGGAATAGCGGATGCACCGCACGCACGATCAACTCCGCCAACACAGTGTTCACTGGCAGCGGTGCGCTCTCCAATGGCAGCGACTTCAGCTTCACCGGCAACCAGCGCAGTTTCCGGATCGAGGGCATTCGCTTCCAGAATTTCCGGCAGTTCTTCTTGTTCGAAAACACATGCCCGTTCGGCCAGTCCTGCCCGGATACCGACTTCATACGCATTCGCTTCAACGAATTCGTGACCGGCTTGTACGTGCTCATCGCCGCCAGCGACGCCCAGACCTACAACATTTCCAACAACGTGATGGCGGGCCTGCTGGGCTCCACGCTGGGCAACTCCACGGTCGATCTGTCCTATGCCAACGCTGACGCGCGTCCCGAAGTGGCTTTCAACACCTTTTCGCTGTCGTGCAACGGCAACGATCCGGCGCTCAGTCTTTACAGCGAGCGCAGCAACTCCTTGTTCGTGCAGAACATCGTCGCCACCAGCGGCTGCGTGACAGCCATAACTGTACCGAATCTGTCGGATGCGAAGGCCTGGGTGTTCCGCGAAAACCTCTACCCCGCCATCCCACAAGGCCTGCTGCCAGCCGGTGGATCCGCTGGCAATATCATCAGCTCAACACCCGGATTCGTGGGTGGCGGCAACTTCCGCCTGCGCGAAACGGCGCCGGTGTCGGTGGCGATCAACGCCGGTCTGAATAGTGTGGAAGCCAGCCAGCTCAATTTTTCGCCGCCCGCACAGGATCTGGATGGCCCTGCCGGCGGGCGCCTGGTCGGCACACGTTACGACATGGGCGCCTTTGAGTCTTCGATCAGCGATCTGCCGGTGCTCAGCGTCACCAACGAGAATGACAGCGGCGCCGGCTCACTGCGCGCGGCGATCACTTCGGCCAATGCCACGCCGGGCACACAGAAGATCGTCTTCGACATCACTGGCAGTTGCAATGTACTGGCCAATATCCCCTTGGTGCAACTGCTGACGCCGCTACCGGACATCACCGACAGCCTGGAAATCGATGGCTACAGCCAGCCGGGCGCCGTGCCCAATACCCAGACCCTTGGCAGCGATGCGGTGATCTGTCTGGCGATGAGCCATGCCTTCGGATCGACCATGACTCACTACCTGCAAGTGCCGGCCAACGCGCCGGCCGGCACCAGCCTGATCTTACGCGGTGTTGCGTTCAACGCAATTGCCGGTAGCGCCACCAGCGCCGTGCGCCTGCGCGGCGGCAGCGACCACATCGTGCAGGGCAATGCCTTTGGCGGTGCCGGGCCCGGTGTGCACGCGAATCTGGGCACCTTCAGTTTCGGCCTGCGCATCGAGGATAGCGCGCAGGACGCCACGGTGGGCGGCCCTGAACCTGAGCATCGCAACACCTTCGGCGGCCAGTCGACCAGCGGCATCACCTTGTTCGACAGCACCAGCGGCGGTCACACGATCCAGAACAACTACATCGGGGTAGCCGCCAGTGGCCTCGCCGCCTCACCGATCACCGGTAACGGCATCTTCGCCAGCGCCAGCCCGGATGTACGCATCCTCGACAACGTGATTGCCGCATCGCAGAACTCCGCCGGACTCTCGATCACCGGCGCCACTGCCACCGGCTACGAGATCGCGCGCAATCGCTTCGGCACGGCGGCGAGCGGCGTGCCCACGCCGGCGTTCCGCAATGCCAGCGGCATCGTCATCACCGGCGGCTCGGGTAACCACCAGATTGGCGGCATTCTTAACAGCGCCGCGTCGAATACCATCACCAATAGCGAAGGGCCCGGTGTGCACCTGACGACCACCGCCGGCGTTGGCGTTGCCATCCGGCCGAACCGGATATTCGCCAACGGACTGACCAATACGCTGGCCCAGAACATCGAACTCGGCGATCTTGGCCCGCTCGACAACGACCCGGGCGATGCCGATGGCGGCCCGAACAACGGCCAGAACAAGCCGGTCATTAATGCCTCCACGATCAACCCCGATGGCACTCGCCAGGTGTCGGGCTCGCTGGCCACTCAGACCGGCCAGTACATCATCGACATCTATCGTTCGCCGGATTGTCCCAACGGCCGCGCCAACATGCTGAATCTGGTCGGGACCCAGTTTGTGACCAATCTGGTGGGCGTCGTGGGCTTCAACGTGGCGGTGCCAGGAACCGCCACGGGAGGCGTGCTGTCGGCCGTGGCGACCCGTATCTCCACCGGCGACACCAGCGAAGCGAGTCTGTGTTTCCTCGAAGCCAGCGCGAGTACCACCACCATCACGGCCGACACCCCAGATCCATCGGCGTTCGGCCAGCCGTACCAGGTGACGGCGCAAACCACGAGTCCGAGCGGCACGCCCAATGGCGAGATCACGATCAGCGACGGCAGCGGCGTGCAGTGTGTTATCGCGCTGAGCGCCAGTGGCAGCGGCAGCTGCCAGATGCTGTCGACCACGCTGGGCAACAAAACCCTGACCGCCAACTTTCCCGGATCGCTGTTCCATCTGCCGAGCTCAGATACCGAGCCCCACCAGATCAATCCGGTGGGCACGCAACTGACCATCACCAGCGATCAACCTGATCCCAGCGAAGTTGGGCAGCCATATGAGGTGCAAGTCCAGGTGCGCACGCCGAACGGGAATCTGGCGGTTCCGCAGGGCACGGTGACGGTGTCCGATGGAACCGGCCAGACCTGCCAGATCGCCTCCCTGAGCGGCGGCAATGGCAGCTGCGCGCTCACCTCGTTGACGGTCGGAAACAAAACCTTGAGCGCAACCTTCAGCGGCGCCCCCAACTTCTTGAACAGTAGCGACACCGAGTCGCACGTGGTGGTGGCGGCCAGCACCACGACCACGATCATCAGTGACACGCCGGATCCCTCGATCATCGGTCAGAACTACACAGTGGTAGTAGCGGTTGCGACCAACCTGGGATTCGCAGCACCCACCGGCACTGTCGGCGTCAGCGATGGGAGCGGCGCCAGTTGCACCATCGTGCTCAGCACCGGCGGCGGTTCCTGTCAGATGGCATCGAGCACACCGGGCCAGAAAACCCTGACCGCCGTCTACACACCGAACAGTCAGGCTTTCGCCGCCAGCCAGGACACCGAATCGCACACGGTCACTTTGCCGCCGAGCACCACCACCATCACCTCGGATCTACCGGATCCCTCCGAGGTGAATCAGCCCTACACCGTCATGGTGCAAGTCGCGGGCGCCGGCGCCACGCCGACCGGCACGGTCAGTATCAACGATGGCAGCGGCGCCAGCTGCACCAACGTGACCCTCAGCGGCGGCATGGCCTCCTGTCAGTTGACATCCACCAGTGCCGGGCAAAAAACGCTCACCGCCAACTACTCGGGCAACGCCAGCTATGCATCCAGCAGCGATACCGAGCCGCATACTGTGACGATGCCGCAGGCGGTGAACACCACAATCACCATCACCGGCCAGGCGCCAAATCCTTCTCGAGTGGGAGAAGCCTACGTCGTCAACGTCCTGGTCACCGCGGCCAATGGCAGCTTGCCAACTGGTGGCTTTTTCATCAACGGAAGCGGCGGAAGTCCGTCGTGCAATGGCGTCGTCACCAATGGCTCGGGCAGTTGCCAACTGGTGAGCAGTGTTGCCGGCAACACACTGCTCACAGCATGTTTCCCCGCTGGGAATGGTTTCAACGGCAGTTGCGACGGCCAGGCGCAGCAAGTGCTGGCGGCCAATACGGCACTCAATGGGCTCTCGATCGCACCCTCGCCATCGATTGCGGGCCAAACCGTCACAGCGAGCGCAATTCTGGGCGTCGAGGCGCCGGGCGCTGGATCGCCGACCGGCAGTATTACGGTTTCGGCCAGCGCCAGTGAGAACTGCACCATCGCGTTGCCTGCCACCAGTTGCCAGCTGACATTGACTCAGGTCGGCGTGCGCAGCATCAGTTTCAACTATCTGGGCAATGCCAACTTCAATCCCAGCAGCCGTAACACGACTCACGAAGTCGTACTTGACAGCCTGTTCGCCAGTGGCTTCGAGTGATGCAGGGCGAACCATAGGCATGCCAGAATCCGGCGCGTCCGGCCGGTTTCCGGCCGCGACCACCCAGCACGTAGACAGCCGGCCCTGACGAATCTGGCGCATCACATGAGCATACGCAAGGACTGAGCGATGGCGGCGACCGCAAGTAATGTCACCCCACTGCACGCCGATCCCTTACTCAAGTGGACGACCCGGCTGGCCGAAGGATTGCCCATCGATTGGACGAAGGCAGCGGAGGACTTAAGTCCAGCGCTGCTGGGAAGCCTCCGCCAGGTGGCTGCCCTGGCGGGCAGTTTTGCGGTCGCTGCCGACGTGCCGGAGGCCGCGGGGCCGATATCCATCGGCACCATCGTGGGCGACTTGCGCATCGCCGCGGTACTCGGTGAGGGCAGTTATGGCACCGTGTATCGCGCCCACGATGTGCGACTGGATCGCGACGTTGCGCTCAAAGTGTTCAAGAGCGGCCACCGCCAGGATCTGCTGCGCGAAGGACAGTTGATGGCACGCATCGACCACCCGAACGTGCTGAAGGTGTACGGCGCCATCGAGACCGATCGCATCATCGGATTTGTCGGCGAGTTGCTTCCGGGCGAATCGCTTGAGCAGTGGCTGGCACGCCAGGGCAAACTCAGCGCCAGCGAGTTGACCATGATCGGCACCGAATTGTGCGCCGCGCTATGCGCGCTGCATCAGGGCAATATCGTCCACGGCGATCTGAAGCCGGCCAATGTCTTGCGCCATCGCGATGGCCGTTGGGTCGTCGCCGATTTCGGCTCCAGCCAATACGCCGACGATCCCTTAGGCGCCAGCGGCACGCCGCTGTTCATGGCGCCGGAGCGCTTTACGTCAACGGCGATCACGTCGCTGGCCGACCAATACAGCCTGGGTGTATTGCTGTTCTTTCTTGCAACACGCAGCTATCCCTACGCTGCCGAGACCGTAATCGAGCTCAAAACCCGGCAACGGAACGGCGAGCGCCGACGACTGATGGACTTGCGACCGGACCTGCCGCGCACATTGATCGATGCGATCGAAAGGGCCCTGGTCACCGATCCGGCCAGGCGACACCTGAGTTGCGGCAATTTTGCGGCGGCACTGCGGGCCGCACCGTCGCGAAGTCGAGCGCTGCCCCTGGCCGCGGCTGCGGCCGCCGCGATGGTAGCAGCCGTCATCGCGTGGTGGCCGGTTGCACCGGTGCCGCATCGCACCGAATGGCTGCGCACCACCGATCAAGGCATCGAAATCCTCGCTAACGGCGCCACTGCCCGCGTCGGCGATGCCTTGGCACTGAATCTCTCGTTGAGCAGCCGCCGCCACGTCTACGTCATCAATGAGGACCTGGCTGGTGCGCGCTTTTTGCTGTTTCCGCTGAACACCTCAACACTCAAAAACCCACTCGCTCCAGGCAGCTACCGGCTGCCCGATGCGGCGCTCGATTGGCGCATTACCAGTCGCGGCGGTCGCGAGCGCTTTTTCGTGCTGTTGAGCGCCGAGCCGATCGACAGCGAACATATCCAGGCGGCGCAGCAGGCGGCGCTGGATACGCCGGGCGAAGGCCTCTATGCGTTCGAACCGACGCGCGGCGTCGGTGGTCTGGCGCCGGCGACTGGCGAGCCAGAGACAGAGGAAGATTGGCTGATCGCATTGAAATCGCGCCATCCGAATCTGGATGTGAGGCGCTTCGAGTTGCTCAATCCTTAGGCGCCAGCACTCGACGGTTCAACGCGAACAGCCCTCACGAGTTGATGGCGACGGGCCAACCCACGAGGAAGCCGCGCACGGCGTATGCAGCGTGACGCCAACACAACCACGCTCGAATGTCGGGACGAGGCGATGCCGAGTCTCAACCGTTGCGGCTGGCAATCATGGCGCGAGCCGGATCGTCGTTGCCATCGGCAACGAACTCGATGGTCAGCTGTCGCGACCCAACCAGAAGGCGCATGCGCGGCGCTGCCCCGATGGCGCGACTTTGTGCCGGCACGATCCAACCGCCACTAAGACACTCGCCATCCAGAGCGATGGCGAAGGGCAGATACTGGAATGCAAAGGCGATGGTCGAAGCAGGGTTCGGTGCGGCATTGCGCCACCGCACGGTCGCCGCTTCGGAGAGCCATAGCTGATGTCCATCCTGGGTGATGTCGACGACGTCAGTGAAATCCAGGCGCAATAAGATCTGGGGAAACAGCCGCGTCCGCAATTGCTCGAATGCCAGGACTCGCGTTCGCGGACCCGTCAGTTGACGCGTGAGCCCGTCGATTTTCAACACGTACAACCGCCAGCCCGGCTTCAGCAGCACGTGTTCCGGGACCGCCAGCGCACGGTGCAGATAATTCGGCGTCAGCCATTGGCGAAGTCGCGTCAGCCGATCATCCATGTGGCGAAGGTCCAGGTCACGAAACGAAGGCCCGATGCTGTTCTCACGCAGGTCACGTGCATGGATCGGCTCCACAAACCAGGCACCGCTGTTTCCTCGCATCCCGCATCGCCCATCTCCGCCTTCGGCCGAGTACAAAAACCCGACGGGACTGCCTTCACTCACTTATCAGCACGCAGAGCGCAGCGTATGGCCTGTCCGTTTTCTCGACCGACCACATGCCGAACTTCGCGCGAACGGCGATCGCGCGATCCGTATCAACACGTTTGTTGCTCCATTGGTATTGGACACCGAAATCCAACGGCGCATCCTGATGCGCCAGGCTCTCAAGCTGAGCAACCGATGGCAATTGCCAGCCGCTGCCCAGACTCGGGCAATAGTCGTGCGCCTGTTGCCAGTTCAGTGCCTTATCGCTTTCGGCCCGCGCCCAGACCAGTCCCTGCTGCTTGTCGAATACGCCGTCCGATCGACTTTGAAACCGTGTCTGCTGTCGCGCGAGCTTCTCTTCTGCGTCGCGAACGGCATCGCCGAAAACGATGGACAGCACTGCTCGATCGAGCTTGGGCAGTGCGTAAACCTCTTCATGCCTCAGGTCCTGAAAGCGCTCGCTTTGGCACTCGACGAATACTTCATCGAGATCCAGGTTCAAATGCAGGGATTTGCCAGGCGCCACTTCCCCCTGTTCTCGCCCATCAATACGCAACTGGCACGGGTGGTCGCTTTCGACGACAAGTCGCGTATCGCGCACGCTGGCGGTGCGCGCATGCGCCGTGGCCACAACCAGTATCGACACCAGACCTGCCGCTGCTAGCTGCCAGGTAACCGACCTCATAAGAAACCTCGTGGATGCATGTCCGAAACTGAAACGCGTTCGCGCGGCCAATCGCACAACGACACCGCGAATCAGCGGAGATCCGACGCAGCAATTCCCAGCGGCGTTGGCGCAATCGACTTCAGGGCAGTCGGCCGGGGTGACGGCGCTTTCGTGCACAGCCGCAGGCCGTCGGATTGACCGGCATCGCGCCAGGCGCTGGAGGTCCATAGCGCTCGCCGGCGAGCGCCGGCCAGGTTGCCGAGTTGCAACGAGTACCTGCCGGCAGTTTTGACAAAACTTTACCAGAACATCTGGGACACGTTACCTCAAAGCATCTCCTTTCAGGCAAGAGAGTTTGGACCGCTCATGCGCGCTCTACTTGCCTGCTTGATCATTCTTGCGTCGGCTGCAACAGCGGAAGCGTGCATTTCCGATTTGAGGGAGTTGCGGCCCTACTGCAATACCGTGCTTGAGTGCCATCGCGTCGTGCGGGGCATCCCACAAGGACAATCGCCAAACCTCGAGTTTGATGTGCAGCGTCAGTGCGACTTGGCGAGAACATGCCAGGACAAGGTTAAAGAGCTTTGTCCTTTGCCCCACTCAAGGCAATCGGGTCCGATCTGGAAAAACAACGCTACAGCCCGTCACTTTTCGCCGATCAACGAACAGACCGTCCGTGACCTGAAACGAGCGGCGTGTGTGAGTGTGGATGAGCTGGCAGACCCCGAGTGCGCGGGCGATACGGAGTTTCCGCGTTTTGTCGACCCGATCAAGCTGACCGAGTTGATCTACAACCAGCGCTGCGATTCGATCCACGGTTGCATTCGTCGGCTGCGCGACAAGTCCAACCTGTGGCAGGAACAACTGGAAAACGCACGGGTCGAGTTGCGATTGATCGAACGCGGACAAATCAACGACAGAACCAATACAGCAAACCAGGTCTCGGCCGTCATTCACCACGCTAGTGTTTTGTCGGGCGCGACTGAACTGGTGGCTCAGGCGGTGCATTCGAAGCGCGACTCAACGAAAGACGAACAGGCCAACCCAAGTTCACTGAGTTCGGCAACCCAGAACATCGCCCATGCGACCAATGGGGTCGCAACAGCCAATAAGCAAATAGCCGAAGCGATCGACGAACTCGGTCTGGAAGCCCATGAGGGGCTGAACGAGATCGCAACCGCAATCGAGATCGGTTTGCTGGGCCGACCCACACCAACCAGCGGCATTGCGCGGCAAATCGATCCCGAAGCCGATTTCGAAGAGATCTACACCGACGCAGATGCCATCGAATACGGCGTGTTGTTGGTTCCCGACCCGCGTATTCCACGCCATCGCCGAGCGTACGAGCTATCCGTACACGCAGTCATGCGCGGCATGCTCAGCGCGGGATTCGTACTCGATCGCTACAGCGTGCCCTGGCAGCAGTACCTCGACGATCCCAAATACGTAGCTCCGGTCGAACGCGGCGGCAGTCAGCTGGTGGACGATGGCAAGTTCGGCGTGCTGGTGTTTCGGCGCGACGATTACCGTCGAAACAATGCCGAGGGCTTCATTGTCCGAGCACTGTACGTGGTGGGCGAGTCGGGTTCCTTCGGCGTGCAACGAGAAGCCTTTGCCAACGCCGTTGGACGGGCGCACTGGAAGGCGCTCGGTCGGGATGGATGCCTGCCGCAGCGTGCATTGACGTTCGACAACGCACCGATCCCTGGTTCGTTCACGCCAACACGTCAGTCCACCTGTCCTCCAGACCAGCTGGCTTTAGTCACGCACGAAGACGTCAAACCGGTGCTGGTGATCGGTCCCGCTTTTTCCGGCTCAATGTCCTCGATCGCCAGTGCCTTCGCGCTCTTGCGATCAAGCCACAAGCGCTACGAACGAATCGATCGGGTTCAGCACGATGCGTTTCGTAAGCTGGAAGCGCATCTGCGCCACGCCCGTGCAGACGCTCAATCGGACACTCAATTGGACACCCGTTGTCGTGCACGTGAACGGCGCAAGCTCGCACTGTTCACCAGTGAGTTCACCGCACTGCTCGCCGAGCATCGACCAAGGCGCGTCTCCAACGATGGCGTTAAGCGGCTGAAGGAGCGCTGGAAGTCCGATGCTGCTTGCAAGCCGCTGAGTGCGGCGATTCAAATGCTGCGTGGCATTCAAACCCGTCCGGGTGAGCTGCCGACGATGACGCTGGTGTCGGCCGCTGCGACGTCTTCCAGTAACGAACATGCGGCTAAGCGGTACGGCGGTTTCAGCTATCGGTCATTTGCAGTTCCGGACGACGTCAAGCTCGAGAATCTGCATGCTCGCCTCGTCAGCAATGGTGTGTTGCCGGAGCAGCCAAACGCGCAATCTCGTGACGTCGCGATCTTCTCCGAAGCGTCGGTTTTTGGCAGCGGAGTTTGCGCCGACGAGTCCAAGCTTGAGCTGTGTCAGCGCGCATTAGAGGTCCATTTTCCAGCCAACATCGCCGACATCCGACACGGCGCCCGTGAACGCGAACGGCGTGCCGAAGCGATAGCGCGCGATGCGCTTGGACTGCCCAACTCCCACTCGCTGCTCGACCTGGCGCCCGGTGCCGAAAACGGCTCGGAGTTTCCAGAAAGTACGCAAGCGTCGACCACCATCGCCAGCGCCGAACTCGAACTTGAACAGGCAATCCGCCACATCAAAATCAATGTCAGGCCACGCATCGTCGTGATCGCCGCCACCGATGTCAGAGATCGGATCTTTCTGATGCAGCGGTTGCGCGGTGAGCTGCCGCAAGCCTTATTCATCGACTTAGAGGCCGATGTCTTGATGTCGCACTCGAGCGTCGCGCATGCCACGCGTGGTGCCGTGATGTTGGCATCGCATCCGCTGGAGTTTGAGATCCACAGCCACGGCCAAACTCCTAGCTATGAGTCGTTTTCCACCGACGACCAGGCGCTGCTGTTTTGCCTTGTTCGATCTTTGGGCATCGAAGAAAAAGCTTGCACAAGATGGTGCAATCAGTCAACGCTTCGAATCAGCGTTGGTTTTCCGCCGCTTTTCCATACCGCAACAACAAGGTCTCTGGCGGACGCTTCAGAGAAGGCATTGGAAGCCAAATTAGCTGGACGAGGAGCCGTGTTCATGTCGCTCCTTGCCTTGGTGCTTTTTGCCTTTGTCCTCTTTGCGATTGTGCTCTCCGGCACTCTGCCCGGGGAGGGCGGCCCAACCCCTGGCGCGTCGTCGACCATGCGCGCCTGGATGCCTTTGATAACCTGGATGGCCGGCTTCACTATTCTTCTCTTGTCGTCCGCGGTCACAGAAGTTCTTTTGCTGACCACAAACTTGGCGTGCCTGGGATACGTCTTCTGGGCAAGTGTAAGAACAGCCAAGTTCGCTCCTGGATGGAACGTCTGGACCGAAATGACGCTAACGCAATTGCCGCTATGTTTGCTGAGTGTTGCGACTGCAGTGGCCAGCGGTCCAGCTGTTTGGAATCTCTATGAGCTGATGGGTTCTTCTGCCGGGAGCATCTTCGACGGCGTCAGTCTGCCATTGCTGACCGCGGTCGTCATCGGAAGCGTACTCTTGACTACCTGGTTGCTCTGCTGGCGGGCCGATTTCATTGCGAACGGAGACAAGGAGCCACCGACCAGGTTCGTCGAGCTGATCAGAGATCCGCAACAACTGCTCGTCCGCTATGTCCGCCTGCCGCGAGGTCCGATCGGCGCTGTCGGTGTGTTGGCGCTGCTGCCGCTGATCGTTGTGGTCGCACCGACCATTTCGGGCCCTCGATTGCACTTCGTCCCATATTCGGCTTGGGTCGCCTGGGCATCCTTCGCGGCGACCGCGCTGCTCGGATTGCTGGCTTGGACCGCGTTGCTCCAGGCAGCTATGTGGCTGTCGGAATTGCGACGCTTCAGCGGCCGCTTGACGATGCGCATGATGCAAGCGCTGCCGAGCGCCGATGGCAAGTTCAGGCTTGGCGACTGGGCGGTGCTCCCGACCACGGCGCTGGTTCACAACGGAAGTGAGGTTCGACTTCGCTGGATACCGCCTTTCTTCCGCGAGTCGCCGTTCAACGCCGATGAGCATGATTGGCTGCCGTCGCTTAAGTTCTTGGGAATTACACAGGCCAACGCCTTCGTCGGAGGCATGGCAGAAATTAGTCAGCAGTACGTCGACTCGCTGACCCATCGGACGATTGCGGCGACGTTGGCCGCTTATCTGGTCAGGCGAATTCGACTTTGCTTTTACGGCGCATTTGTCGCCGCCGGTGCATTGATTGCATGCGGTTACGCCTGGCCGATCAGTGCGCGCGATGGCTTACTGCTGGTGGCACTGGGCTATCTCCTGCTGGGCGCATTCGGATTTTGTTACGCGCTGATCTGGTGTGAGCGCAATGAAGCGCTGAGCCGCTTGTTGTCGAACACCTCCGGTCGCACCGACATTTCCTGGACCTTTATTTCGGCGTTCTTGACGCCGTTTGTGATCTTGGCGTTGGCCATCGTCGTGCTGGAGATGCCGGGTGTCATGCAATGGGGCGGTGGGCTGATTCGGCCCATCTTGGAACACGTAGGTTGGTGAGAGAGGAGACAACGATGCCCAACAAAGTTCTGGTCGCGAGCAGCGGTAGCGGAATAGTCAATTTTGATCCCGAGTCCAACCAAAAGGTCCTGTTGGAACACGGGTTCAGATGTCCTAACAGCGACGCGCGGCTCGATGCGATTTGGTTTCCCACAGATGTCCAAACGACTATCGGCGAAAATAACGCCAATGCGCCCATGTTGTCGGTCATCGACGGTTGCGGGTCGCTCTTGATTGCGTTGGCAGATCGCGATCTCGATCGCGCAAAAAAGCGCTGGAGCAATTCTCCGCTCGACGCACCGCACTCGGTCCTGGTGATGCTGGCGCCAGCTTTGTGCTGGGATGCCTTCGCCTCGTCTCAGTTCCCATCCACGATACCGATGCGCGCACTCGGTGCGGTGCAACGGGTCGTTGTACTTTATTGCCCGGGCGACATCACCGCCCAATCGAGAATCCTCGGGCCCAAAGAAGGGACCGACGGCAGGCCGTGCATGGCCAGCGCAGGGCTGGCGCCCGGCAGCGATTCGCGCGTCTCGGCCATCGACATCAGCGGCCTCATCGAAGACCGCAATAACAGCGCACGCGGCGCGCTCTGTTCCTACGAAGCCATGGGCTTGATCGTGCGCCTCTTGAAGGGCGTTTCCCCTGCGGCGGCAGTTACGCCGGCCGCCAAAATTCAAAGCAGCAATTGACTGGAGCAAGGAGATGAGCGACTTCTGGCGCAGGGCCGGTGTGAGCATGCCGTCATGATTCTCACCGTACCAGGCGAGCGCATCTTACGTATCGATGATGTTTCGCCAGCGGCGAAGCAACGTCGTCTATTGCGCGTCTTCACCCGAGATCCGCAACTACCCAAGGTCGACGGGCCGATCGGCGTGCTGGCCATTCCCCACGAAACACTGCAGAACGGGATTGGACGCCGCCTGCAGCTGTCGCGGCTGGACGAAGGCGCATGGCCGTCGCGTCTGAAGCGCGTGCGTCCTCCGCACAAGCCGTTTCCCGATTTAAACACACCTGCTGCGTTGGTTGACGGCGGACTGGAGCCCTCTTCGAGCGATCCTGGGTTTGCACAGCAAATGAGCTATGCCGTCGCCAGTTGGACAATCGCCCGAGTTGCCAAGGCCTTGGGCCGCGAGCCTGAGTTCTCTTTCGAAGGCAGGCTGCAAATCAACGTGGACTTACCGGAAGCAAACGCCTACTACGATCCGGAAGGGCGCCGGCTGGCTTTCGGCTACTTCCCATCGCCGACAGACGCTGTCGGCCGACTGCAAACCGGCACCCAAGTCAGCACCGCGTTGTCCTTCGACGTGATTGTCCATGAGACGGCGCATGCTTTGCTCGATGGCATTCGCAGCCATATGCTGGTGCCAACGAATGTCGATGTGCTGGCCATCCATGAGGGCTTTGCCGATCTCGTGGCACTGTTCTCGCACTTTGCTTTTCCCGATCAGGTCCGACGCTGTATCGAACACGATCCTTCCGACCTCGCCGACAAATTGCTGTCGGAACTGGCACGCGAGTTTGGTCAGGCCGTTCAGGGCAATGCCAGTGCGCTGCGTCGCGCCGTCATCGACGATGAGGACCCCGAATCGCTCAACAAGTCCAGGTTTCGCTACGATCACGGAACCGAGCCGCATGCTCGCGGCTCAATTTTGTCAACTGCCGTCTTCGAAGCTTTCCGCATTGTCTACCGACGCAAGACCGAACGCCTGCGCTCATTGCGTGGCAACGGTCCACCTGGTGCAGCGCTCATCGACCTTTTGGCCAAAGCGGCTACAGATCTGGCCGATCAGTTTCTCGATATCTGTATCCGCGCGATCGACTACCTGCCACCGGTCGATGTCACTTTCGGCGAGTACTTGCGGGCCATGGTGACAGCCGATCACGATCTGGTTCGCGACGACCCATGGGGCTATCGGGAAGCGCTGATTCTTGCGTTTCGTCGCTATAGTATCCCCGTCGACGATGTGCTGACGCTGGATGAAAACGAACTGCTCTGGGATCGCGCGGAATTGCTCTCGCTACCCGTTGTTGCGTTGCATCGCCTCAGTCGAATCGGCTGGCTCAACGAAGGCGCAAATTGGGCGCCGATCAACTTCGCCACGGCCATACCCACACATGACTGGCGGATCGCCCAAGCGGATCACGTTGCGCAGTTTCTGGAGGCGCTTCGAGACGCTGGCGAGCCGGAGCTTGAAAAATTGGGCCTCGCGCTGCCTTCGGAGGAGTTTGGACCGATCCGCATCGAATCGGTGCGCGCATTACGAAGACGCGCAACGCAAAGTGCACTGGCGCTTGGCTATGTCGTCGAACTCGTGCAGACACGATTTGCCCATGGATTTGGCGAGTTCCTGGGTGGCTGCACTCTGATCATCGACGAGCGGGGGCAGCTTGAGTATGTCATCCGCAAGAGCGTTAAAAGCAGTTTGCGAATTGAACAACAGCGCTGGTATTTCGCCGGTGTCGGCGTGGAGCATGCGCCGCTGATGCAAGATCCTCGCAATCCTAAACTGCGCGCTGCACTACTTCGACGCTTGCACGCCAGACCCTGCGGTTGTTAACTGCTCGGCCCAGAGGAATCGCCCTGGCCTCAGCGCCAGGATTCCCCGCCGCTCATGTCGCGCTCGCTGAAGACGCAGAAAGCGCACCCTGGGTTTAGCCCTTCACAGCTGTCAGCACCAGGCGCACAGAGCGCTCATCAGAGACCTCCTGCTGACCATTTGCGGGAACCACAGCCGATCAACATGTCAATTCTCGGCGGATCGGATAGCAATACTTGCACGCTCCGCAATCGGGTCCCACGTGCTCGACAATAAGCACAGCGAACCGAACGGCGACAAACGATCGACCGATTGGGCTCCGCGCTACCCTCGCCCGCCCCAGCATCACCACACCGGCAACGGATACTTGTAGCCGCTGGCGCAGTTGAACAGCACCACGTGCTCGCCGGGGGCGATCAAGCCTTGCTGGCGGGCGAGGCGTGCGCCGGCGAGGGTGGCGGCGCCTTCGGGGCAGAGCAGCAGGCCGTCATGTTGGCCTGCATCGCGCCAGGCGCTGGCGATGGCGTCTTCGTCGACAGCGATCGCCGCGCCGCCGGAGGCGCGCACCGCGCGCAGGATCAGAAAATCGCCGAGGGCTGCGGGCACGCGGATGCCATGCGCCTGCGTGGCCGCGTTCGCCCAGCGTTCGGCAAACTCCTCGCCGCGTTCGAAAGCGCGCACGATGGGCGCACAACCGGTGGCCTGCACGGCGAACATGCGCGGCCGCCTGGCGCCGATCCAACCGAGGGCTTGCAGCTCGTCGAAGGCTTTCCACATGCCGATCAAGCCGGTGCCACCGCCGGTGGGATAGAAGATCGCATCCGGTACGGTCCAACCGAGTTGCTCTGCGAGTTCAAGGCCCATGGTCTTCTTGCCCTCGATGCGATACGGCTCGCGCAATGTTGCGATCGAGAACCAGCGGCCCTCGCGTTCGCCGGCGGCGACCAGTTTTCCGCAGTCATCGATCATGCCGTCCACGCGCGTCAGCTGTGCGCCCTGCAGCACGATTTCGCGCAGATTGGCTTCGGAGGTGTCGGCCGGACAGAAGCAATGTACCTCGATACCGGCACGCACGCCGTAGGCGGCGAGCGCCGCACCGGCGTTGCCGTTGGTGGGAATTGCCATGCGCGTGATGCCGAGCGCCTTGGCCATGTTCACCGCCATCACCAGGCCGCGCGCTTTGAATGAGCCCGTGGGCAGACGGCCCTCGTCCTTGACCTCGATGCGCACATCGAGGGATGCTTCTGGCAATACTGGCACCCTGGAGATCAGAAACTCTTTGATCACCGGCAACCAAGGTGCGCGCTTAGTCACGCTCGAATTGCCAAATACGGTCCCCGATGTGTTGATCACTTCGTCGACGCTGGCTGCGAATTCGATCACTGGCAGTGCTTTCGCTCGGACCGGAAGTCACCCATCTCGAGTCAACTTGGGTCACAGCATCATCTTCCATAGCGTGCCCGTGAACGCCGGCGGATCGGGAGCGATCAGCGCACTCCCGGGCACCTGCTTGCCGATGGTCAACGAGAACACCAGCATCGGTGGCGGCAGCATTGGCCGAGTCGCCGGCAATACGGGCTTGGATGCGGACTTTTTGCCAAACGCTACAGGCAACGCGACGGATGCTTGTCCAACAAGCACCCGTCCACTCGACCTCAATCAGCGCACGCGATCGGTGGATCTACCTTTTGTCAACCTGCTCGGCCCACAGGACCAAGGCGCACAAGAACGACGATCGGAGCTCTTTCGCGATGGATTCGAATAAGCGCAGCGCGAGAGCCGTTTTCTCGTCTCGGTGGATGACCAACTGACTGCCGGATCACGTGCTCGGACTGAAACGCGACGGAATCGTCGTTTTCGCGCAAGCGCTGCACCTCAAGCCTGCACCGGCAACGGATGCTGCAGCCGCTGGCGCAATTGACCAGCACGATGTGCTTGCCGGGGGCGATCAGGCCTTGCTGCGGGCGAGGTGCGTGCCGACCAGGGTGGCGGCGCCTTCCGGGCACGCAGCAGGCGCTGGGATGTCCGCCGCGAAATTTGGCGGGCATGGACAGCGCTTCCAGCGCACGGCAACATCGTGGCCCTCAACATGCCACGGAGTCGACACTGCCATGCGCTTTTCGTGTTTGCTGCTTGCCCTCATCGCTCTGCCTGCTCTAGCCCACGACGTGATCCCGGAACACGAGAAGGAAGCCGCGCAGCGGCTGATGGCCGATGGACCGAAGGAAACCCGTGGCGTGGAATCGGCAGCGGAACTGGGCCGGCTGCCGCTGGACAATGAGATCCCGGGCGCAGACGGCAAGGTGCTTCGCGCGCGCGAATTTGTGCTCGCGCCTCGGGCGCAGATCGCGGTGCACGAGCACCGGCAACGCCCGGGTATGGCCTACGTGCTGCAGGGTGAGTTGACCGAATACCGCAATGATGCCAGCGGGCCGATCAAACGCGGCGTGGGCGCGGTCTCGTTCGAGGCCACGGGAGTGGTGCATTGGTGGAGGAACGAAACGGACCAGACCGCGCGCGCGCTGGTGGTGGACATCGTGGGCGCCGACATGCGCTGAACGGTAATGCGGGATTGTGCTCTCACAACCCTGGCCAGCCACTCGAACTTGACCAAAACGTCGAGCGACGTGCAACGCAGCTTCCGCCAGCTTCCGTACAAGGGCCAAACCGTGCGCTTGTACTTCGAATGCACGGAAGGCGGCACCTTCCGCGGATAGTTCCGTTAACCGCTCGGCAAACAGGCCGCTCCATGCCGGCCAAAGCGCCGAGTTCGATATGGCCCCTGTACTCCGCCCTCCTAACTCCCGCGCTCCCGAACCGCGCGCACGAGTTGGGCTACGTGTTCGGCGTAGTCTTCGGCCTCGCCCACGGTGCGGATACTGGAGACCTTGGCGGTGATGGCGGCGCGGGAGGCATCTGAGCCGTCGCCGAGTTCGAATTCGGTCTTTGCCAGGATGGTCAGAAAGCCGTGCACGTTGCCTGCATCGGGAAGGGATTGAGCGCGCTGGTCGGCTGTTTCGTCGGACTCGGTGGCGGCGGCCAACCGTTCGGGCGTTGCCGGCGCGTGCCAGAATCTCGCAACTGCCAATCGCTGTTCTCTCACCGCCAAGCCCGAGGCGCCGATGAAAGCCCAACTTCAACGTGTCCACCCAGTACTTGCAGCCAATGACGTGGCGGCGGCAGTGCAGTTCTACCGCGATCTTGGGTTCAGGATTTTGTTCCAGGACAACCCCACGGACCCCAAGTACGCAGGCGTTGCGCGCGATGGCGTCGAACTGCACATTCAATGGGCTGATCCGCAGCAATGGGTCTACCCAACAGATCGCCCGACTTACCGTTTCCTTGTCAGCGATGTGGATGCGCTTTATGGAGAGTTTCTCGAGACCGGGAGGATCAACGCAGGCACGTCCCAAGGCAGCCCATGGGCCGCGCCCGCGAATACGCCCTGGGGTACCCGAGAGTTCCACGTTCGCGATCCCGGCCAGAATAGTCTGCAGTTCTATTCCTTGCTTTAAGCTTTGCGCCCGGAGACCGCGACCACCGAACCGGTCCGCTGCGGCCAATAACGTGCCGTTTGGCGGTCGTTGCTGACAATCGATCGGCTTTGGAGCCTGATGTTATGAGCGAGTTGACCGACTTCCTGGCCGCCGATGGATACGTTCGCTTGCCGCTCAGGCGCAGCGTCGTGGGTCATTTCCACACAGACGGCATTCTCAACGGCAGGCCGGTAGAGGTATTGGTGGATACCGGGGCTGCTATCACCGTGGTCGCCATGTCGGTGGTTCGGGACATCGGTCTTCGCACAACGTGGTTGAACCGAGAGGCAGCCGGTGCCGGCGGCGCGCTCGATCAGTACTGGGTCGAGGGCGCGGTCTTGCAGCTTGGATCGTTTATCCCGCGGCTGGCGGGCCCGGCCGGGTTAGATTTCGAGCACGTGAATGCACCGCTCCGAGCAAATGGGTCGGCCGATGTCGAGGTGGTTCTCGGGGCGGACGTATTTGACGCCCATGCCGCCGTGATCGACTACGCCACCCAGTCTTTGTTCCTGAAGCCAGTTGCGGCACCCCTGACGGACTCGCCAGCCGACATCCATCCGATCCACGAGAAGTAGCCATGCTACGTCCGTAGCACGGTCGAGTCCGAGAGCCTCCGGCCCGATGCGTACCGCCGTGACTGGCCGAAGCGTTGGGGTCAGCGTCTGCTTGAGGGACGAACTGCAAAACGTCTGGATAGGCACCACGGTGTTCAACAACGACTCTGCCGAGCAGCCGGTCCCGGACTGGCGATTTGCCGCCACGACCGAACAGGCGGTGTTGGCTGCGTTGCAGAGCAGCGCGCTTTTCAGCGACGTTAAGGTCTTGCCGCGCTGCACCGACGCCAAACGCGCATCAACACAGACCTTGGCTGTCGATGTGCTTTTGCACATCGAGCCCGGCGTATTCCCGGACCAAATCGGCGGCACCAATCAGCTCCAACGTGGGATTGGGCTTTTTCAGCGCAGTGTTTTTGGATTGGATCCGTTTTCCGGGCTGCATGCGGTACTGGCAATCCAACTGACCGATCTCGTTTCCCGCAAATCGGTTGGCGGCGCTGCTTACGACCCGATCGCACCCATCTTCGACGACTCGATCTTGCTAACGCCGGCCCAGCTTGATGCCACTAAAGGCCAGTTTACAGCGCTGCTGCAGCAGGTGGCCGGTTCCTGCATGACGCAACTCGGATTTTGAGGTCGACCTCGGCGATGCTGTAATTGTTTTGTTGCTGGTGCCGGATCGATGGTCTGACCGCAAATCGATCGCGCTGACCCGTGTCCAAGCCAGGTCCGGACCTGCGCCGGTTCTGGCTTGGACTGATATGCCAAGGATGGCTTTTTAGGAGTCGCTCAAAGCCGCCCGAACCCGATCCTTTAGCACCGGCAGCAGCTCTTCCTCGAACCACGGATTGCGCCTGAGCCACAGCTGGTTCCTCGGACTCGGATGCGGCAGCGGCAGGAGCGCGGGCAGATGATCGCGCCAGGCGCTCACGATTTCGGTGAGCGTGCCCTTCGCGCCCGGCAAATGGTAGGCCTGTGCATAGGCGCCGATGACCAGCGTGAGTTTGATCTTCTTCAGACCCGCGAGTAAGCGCTCGCGCCATGCAGCCGCGCATTCTGGACGCGGCGGCAGATCGCCCGATTTACCCGTTCCTGGATAGCAGAAGCCCATCGGCAGTATCGCAACGCGCCGCGCGTCGTAGAACGCTTCGTCGGATAGCCCTGTCCAGTCGCGTAGCCGATCGCCGCTGGCATCGCGAAACGGAATGCCGGTTTCGTGGACCTTCCGTCCGGGCGCCTGGCCGACGATCAACAAGCGAGCGCTCGGCAGCGCCTGCAGCACCGGTCGTGGGCCCAATGGCAAATGGCAGCTGCACAACATGCATGCCCGTACTTCTGTCAACAGCTTCTCGAATTCGCCCATATGTCGGTGCTACTGGACAGTCCGCCTGTGGCGATGATGCGCCGTGAAGAAGTCGAAAATCTGCAACAAAACGCCTGGCGCGAATTCGAACTTTGAGGAGCGGGCGATCATGTCGGATTCGAATGGCAACGCGGTGAGCGTGGCGTCGATGCCGACGCCGGCTGCCGTGCTGAGCAGCAGAACGCGATAGCGCTCGGCGAATGCTCGCGCGTCGCTGCGCCGCGCCGGGAACGCGGCGAGCAAGACGTCGATGACATGCGCTTCGTTGCCCAAGCCGGTGAGCACGGCGACATCGACATCGCGCGTGACGCGAGGTTCGGCGTGGCGTTGTGCAGCAAAGCCACCGATGAAGCAAAAACCGATGCCGGCTTCTTCCAACACTCGTTGCACCGCTATCGCCGCATCGATCAGGACGTTCATCGCAGCTTGGCGAAAATGCGCTGCATTTCAACCAGGCCCGAGCTGTCCGATAGCGGCTTTAAGAACACGGCAGAGTCGATCATGCTGGACAGCTGCGCCATCGCCACCGGCAGCGGCGTAGAGCGCAGTTCCTCATCGCGCATCGCTTCCAGGATCGGCGAGGCCTCGCGCCAGGCGGCAACAAAGGTGTTGAGTTCTTTGGTCATTGGCTCAGCGATCGGTAATGCGCCCCAGGGTCTCGTGATCGAGAACGATTGCAGGATGCTACTCCTGTGTCGGGCTGCCCCGTTGTAATGAAGGCGTCCTAACGCATCGCCTGTCGCATCATCTGGGCGAGCGCGTCGAAAAACTCTTTGTCTCGCCGCTGCGTGCTCTCCGCATCCGCGCACGCCTCTTCAGCTGTGCGGTGCAAGACGAGATCATGGTCGGCGCCCTTAATCTCCAGATAACGTGCGGTTCCCTGCGACAGCGTTGGTAAATGCAAGCTAAGGGACGGCGGTCGGCTCGAACATTTTTGGACCTTCGCTTCATAAACCAAAAAGCAACTAAGGACCTAATTTTTGAGCACGCTAATTCGGTTCATCCACTACTCGTTGCACATCCCAAGGACGCAAACACAAAGGCGAGGACATTCATTCCGATGCAGCTCAGGCCGCAGCCTGCAGCGAATTGGTGGGCGGCAGACCACCTTTGACGCCGAAGACGTAGAGCCCGGTTGTAATCGCAGCCGTAGCGACGATAGACGACCAAAGCACGAACTGTACGAAGCCGCCCCATCGGGCCCACTCCCCTGAAAGGCCGTACTACATCAGATAAGCGCAAGCGCCCCCATTGCTCACCATTCCAACCCAGATGGGGCCGAGAGCTCTTTGCCCTTGTAGAGACATGGACAAACCAAATGCGTAGCCGACACAAAGCGCCAGATACGCCCAGCCCAGCAGACGGACGAACAGATAGCTCGGCTGGTCAGGGAGACCCAGGGCAGCGAGCAGTTCGGCCGGAAGCATGATCAGCGGAATACACCAGAAGATCACGGTCGCGGCGATCTTGAATATGAAGACATTGGAAAGGTTATTCACGCTCACCTCCTCTGTCGCCCAACGCGGCTTTAGCTCCCGCCGCGCGAGGCGCCACAATCCATACCAAGAACCTGTTCCGGCGTCAGTCGCACAGCTGAGAAGCGCCGAACTGACCCTTGTAGCAAGCGCGCGTGGCGCGATGCGAGTAAGCGCCGCTGTAGAACCCGATCACACCCGGCCGGGCATTCTGGTTCTCGACGCGCAGAGCCCAGAAGCCTGTTGCTGGCAGTCCGAAGTAGCGGTCCGGCACGAGTGGCGCAACGACGCCGGTTTCCACCAGCGGCGGCCGGTTCACGGGCGTGGGGAAGCCGTTGATCGACGTCGCATCCGGATCGTGGAACCCAACCCGAAACCAGCCGTTTTCGAAGCGCTTTTGAATGATGCCGAACTCGGTCAGGAACGTTGGAACATTGGTCCACAAAGCCCCAACCTCTCGATTGATCTCCATTTCCATACGACGTATAGTTTTGAACGTCGTATGCAAATGACTACTACAGTGACCCCTGCCCAGCCTCAAATGTCGCGCCGCCAGCGCAAGCAGGATCAGACCGCCGATCACCTGTCGGCCACCGCCTACCGTCTGTTCGAGGCCCACGGCTACGACGCGGTCTCCATGGAGCAGGTCGCCGAGGTGGCCGATGTCGCCAAGGCCACGCTTTACAAGTACTTCCCGGTCAAAGAAGCGCTGATCGCCCATCGATTCCGCCTGGACATTGCCGATGGCATGGCCGAACGCGCGAAAGCGTTGCAAACGCATCGGACATTCGATTCGAGAATGCGCTACCTGCTGCGCGAGTCCGCCGCCTGGCACAGTGAGCGCAGAGCCTACCTGCCGCACTACATTCGCTACCTGACGCGGCGGCCTGACGAACGAAGCCCGGCTTCGGTCGACGCCAGCAGTGATGGTCGCCAGATTCTGGCGGCGATGTTTGGGGCCGCACAGCAATCTGGCGAAGTCAAGCCGGATCCAGGCGCAGAACAACTGGCGATGAACTTCGAATACCTGTTGTTCGCTGCGATCCATGCATGGCTGGCCGAACCGGAGCCGGATCTTGCGCAGCGCTTTCTCAGTGCCTTCGATCTCGTGATGTACGGGGTCGCAAGCGCGCGTGACGCGGCGGCGAGCTGACCCAGATTTTTCCCATCGGACCGTCCTCATGTCCCATCACTCCAACGTGATCAAAGCTCCTTTTCTCGGCCTGCCGCTGCTCAAGGCAATCCAGGCCGATCCCCTCGCTGCAGCCACTCGATTGCAGCATCAGTGCGGCGACGTGGCTGAACTCGACATCCTGTTTCGCCGGATCGTTTATTTCTTCGCCCCGGAGGCAGTCCGCAAGATCCTTGTCGATCATCACGATGATTTCGAGCGCGAAGCCCGCCTGTTGCGCATCTTCGAGTCCTTCCAAGGAAGGAACGTGCTGACCACCGAAGGCGCGGACTGGGAACGGCAGCGGCGCCTGCTCACGCCCGCGTTTTCGCCCAAACGCATGTGCGGCTATATGGCCCTGATGCAGGCGGCGATCGACCACTGCGTGGGCCAGGAATTGCCTGCCGATTCAGGGCAATCCACCAGCATCGATGTCGATGCGTTCACCACGCGCATCACCATGGACGTGATCCTGCGGACCTTGTTTTCCCATGCGAGCTCGCGCGAAGAAACCCGCCAGGCCTCGGTGGCGATCCGTGCGCTCTCCCGCCAGAGCATGCGCGAGGTCTATTGGGCGCTGGTTCCGCCCGCTTGGTTCCCGTATCCAGGGCGCGCGGAGAAAATGAGACATTTGAAGACGCTGCGGGACTTGATTGCGGCCCATGTGGATGCGCGTCTGCAGCGTCGGGGTGAAGGCCAGACCGAAGCGGACCCTGCCGACGGCGACGTGCTGGACATGATGCTGGCCGCGGGTGACGCCACCGCCCGGCTCAGCACCCAGGAAGTCCTCGACAACTGCATGCTGCTGTTCGGCGCAGGATTCGATACGTCCGCATCTGCCTTGACCTGGTGGATCGGCTTGATGGCGACCCACCCGGAGGTGATGTCTGAGCTGCGCACCGAAGTCGATGCCGCTTTCGCCGACAATCTGGACCTCGCGGCCGTGGCGCGCCTGCCTTTGCTGAACGCGACGATCAAGGAAGCCATGCGGATCTATCCGCCCTCCACTGCCCTGTTCACGCGGGTTGCCAAGCGCCATCTGGAGATTGCCGGAACCGCCGTGCGCAAGGGCACCCTGGTGGTGGCGCCGATCTGGCAGATGCATCGCAACGAACGCTACTTTGCGAACCCGGAATCCTTCGACCCGGGGCGCTTCCTGCCCGACGCCCCGCCGATCCCGCGCGGCGCGTTCATGCCCTTTGGCGCGGGCCCACGGTTTTGCTTAGGCCAGCAGTTCGCCAGCGTGGAAATCGCGCTGATTGCGGCCCATCTGGTGCGTCATTTCGAGCTTGATCTGGCATCAGGCGATGAACTGCCGCAGCCCTTCGTTGACCTGGCACTCAAACCCAAAACACCCATGAAGGTGAGCTTCCTACGGCGAAACCGAGCATGACGCAGCGGCGCTCGTAGCAGCAACGCCCGGCCCAGGGCGGGCGCGGACCGGGCGACGTGCAGCACTTTCATCATCTCGATCTCCGTGTTGACAGAGCCACGCAAACTCCTCTCTCGTTCAACAACTTACATGCTCCTGGCACGCCGATAAGGTACCGATAATCTGGTGATCAAGCAGCTGCTCGGCAGCGCTTGCACAGTGCGCGCCGCGGCAGCCCGCCGCGTCGCCACCCGGAGCCCGCATCGTGTTCTGCCGTTCGCTGATCGTCTGCCTGTGCCAGGCCAGCGCAGCGTGGCGAGATCAGAACCGACGCGCTGAGCCGGCACCGATCGCCGCACCGACGATGGGTTGCCCATCCAGGTACAGCAGACGTAGGGCGGAACCCGCGCGCCGAATCCAATGACCGTGCCGCGATCCGTCCGCGCGGTTTCCGCCGCCGGCCCGCGACAACCATCGTTCATCGTGCCGTGCGCGTAACGGTGGAATCCGCACGATGAAGCGTGTGCGGGTTCCACCCTACGGGGAATCCGCCTTACGCGGGTTGATCGCGATCTGGAACGCATAGTTCTCGGGTGACGGCACCTCCGGCGAGGGATCGTCGGCCACAGACAGGTTGAGCTCCGCGCCGCGCGCTTGGAGCACCCCGTTCATGTCCGTGCTTGTGCTGTGGAACGCGAGGAAGTACCTCTGCGCGAGCGAATCGTACTCGTAGATCGAGAACTGGAAGACGACCTGGATGTTGGTGAGGCTGCCCATCACCAGGCGCGCGACTTCCTGGCGATTCGTCATCGAGATCTGCGCCGCCAGGAAGACGGCATCGGTCACGCCGGTCTCCCACAGGACGCCGCTCATCACGCCGACGACCTGCAGGTCCATGGTGGCGTCGCTCGGGTTTTTGACCGTCTGATCTGCAGCGAGCGCCAGGGTGCCGATCTGCATCTGCGTGATAAAGCCGACCGGTGTCTGCTTGTCATTCGTGTAGTTGTAGCCCTGGTAGATGTCCAGGTTCCTGCGGTACTCGGGCATCTCAATCCTCCTTTCTTGGGGCTCACGCATTGCAACTCAGCGCCGCCACGAGCGAAAGCGGCTTGAGCGGATAGTAGAGGAGCGTGAATCGTCAGGGTTAAGTGGTGCCGTTGTAGGGGCGACCCTCGTGTGACAACCCGGTTATTGCAGCGTGCGGCCGGCTGTACGCTGCCCTCAATTCGCCAACTCAAAGCCATTCCGAAACACGGCGTCCGGGGCGATCGAGCCGCAGAAGCGAGCGGTTGCCATCTGCCAGCGCGCAACTTCCTACGCCAAATCCTATTTCGTTCAATGCCTTACGTGCTCTGAGCGCGCCGATAAGGTACCGATAATCTGGTGATCAAGCAGCTGCTCGGCAGCGCTTGCACAGTGCGCGCCGCGGCAGCCCGCCGCGTCGCCACCCGGAGCCCGCATCGTGTTCTGCCGTTCGCTGATTGTCTGCCTGCGCCAGATCTCGCTGTGCCTCGTCCTCCTTTCGGCTGGCACGTCCCGCGCCGACACCCCAAACCGCGACCCCGACTTTGCCGCGCCGCAGGGCTTCGCCAAGATCACCTCATTCCTCGGCACCAGTACCTATCTGTCGTCCACCCCGCAACGCCTGCTGATCACCAGCTCAGGCACCCACTACCTGGTCGGCACCGGGGTCACCGCGGCCGGGGTCCAGCCGGTACAGAAAGCCATCTCGATCACCAGCCTCGATGCCAACGGCCAGCTCAACACCGGCTTTTTCGGCACGGGTCAACGAAGCTTCAAGCTGACCTCATCCGGCATGCTCCGCGATGTGACCGTCGCCGACGCCGCGATCGTGCCCGGTGTGGGCATCGCGATCGCAGGCAACTTCGTGGACGGCAACGTGTTCGGCTTCGTCGTCCTGATCAATTTCGCGGGCAACCCGGTCACCAGCATCGGCAACGGCGGCGTGGTGGGCTTCATCAACCAGGAGCCGATCGCGATCGCCGCTGATGCAGGGGGCATCTTCGTCGCCGGCTCCTCCCCCTTCGCTGACCAGTTCACCAGTATCGATCTCTGGGTCAACGCTTACTCGCTCACCGGCGGCGCACGTCCGAACTGGAACAACGAGTTTTCCTTCCGGTGGGGCCATGTCGACTCGCAGAATCGCCGCGACTACCGCGACTACCTCTTAGGGATGGCCGTGGATGCCAACGGCCGACTTGTCGTCGTCGGCTACACTGGCCGTTCGAGCGAATCCGTCGCCTACGGCACCGCCCTCGTGCTCGGACCGACCGGGCTGCTGGAACACGCGCGAGTCGACTCCCCTCTGGATTGCGCAGCCAACGCCGGCCAGCGCTGGCTCTACTACACGGCCGTGGTCTCGACCGGCGCGCGCGCGTACATCGCGCAGCAGCAGAGCATCGACAACGCTGCCTGCCCCGACGTCCCGGCATCGTCCTTCGGCGCCCGCGAACTTGACCTCGCCACCTCTGCGCTGGCGACGGTCGGCAGCACCAGCACCCGCGCATCCTGCTGCGGCGGCGACGGCGCCTTTGTCAGCCTTGGCGACATTGCACGCGACGATCGCGGTCGCGTCTACCTGGCTTTCACCACCGGGCTCACCAGCCCCGGCTGGCGCGGCCATCTCGTGCGTTTCGACCCGGCGCTCGGTGGCGCGCCCGATCCCGGGTTCGGCGATGGCGGCTTCGGCACCTACAATCTCGACAGCCCCAGCATCGATGCGGGCCTTTCCGCCATCGCCTTCGACCCGCAGCGACGCCTCGTCGCCGCCGGTTACATCACCAGCGACATCCTCGGCAATCCCCAGAACTTCGACATGTGGGCCTTCCGCATCCGCGACGACCAATTGTTCGGCAACGGATTTGAGTGAAGCGCGCCTTTGGATTCGGCAACCGCCTGGAGAGCCGGCACCGATCGCCGCACCGACGACGGGTTGCCCATCCAGGTTCGCCGACGGCAATGGACGGGTCGCACGCGCCCTGGCCGCCATCTGCCTGGAGCGCAGCACCGGGCGCCCCTTGCCCATCGAATTCCCGCCGAAGTCCCACTACCTCGACGCGCTCGCTGCTGCCGACGACGGCCGATACGAGCTTCTCATGCGCTTTGTGGCCGAGTGTTCGGCAGCGACCATCCGAAGCCTGCTGTCCCGCTTCGGGACCGGAACCACGACATAGGTAGACGCCTCCCCGGTTGCACGCGCAAGTCTTCGATTGTTTGTGACTGGCGCGGTGCTTCGGGGTGAGCGCAGCCCTCGCCGGATCGCGCACGCTGGTTGGGGAGTGCTGCACGTCGTACTCGGGCGATTGCCAACGATGCCGGCCAGCCGCATCGGCGCAGTGCTGCCGCATACCTTGAGACCGGCGTTGGCCTGAGGTCGCGTCAAATCGCACGCTTGGCCGGCGCAAGCTGGGGCGGCCGGAGGCCTACCGGCCTCTTGATCTGATCACGACTCGAAACAGTGCCTGTCCACGATCTGCACGATCTACCGAAACAGTGCCTGTCCACGATCTGGGCATCCACGGTCTGGGGACCAACGGGCGCCTGCACGCCAGGGTCAAGGCGTCCCCATCGCCTCCCGCCAGCGCATCGCGTCATGGATGCGGTGCCGCGCGCTCGGGTGGTGGAAGAACACGACTTCTTCGAGGGCGCCAGGTTCGGGCTTGCGGTAATCCGCCAGTTTCAGCATCACTTCGGCAAAGCCGTGCGGATCGCGCGCCAGGTTCAGGCCAAAGCGGTCGGCCTCGATCTCCTGGGTGCGGATGATGGTGTTGAAGACCGGTGTGGCGCCCATCATGAAGACCGAGAACAGCGCCGCCAGCAAGGGCAGGCTGGCCACGTCGCCCGCCGCCCGCGTGCCCCAGCGTTCGCCGAAGCGTGCGAACAGGCGCTGCATGGCCCACTGGCAGAACAGGAAGCCGAACAGGATCAGCAAGCTGAACTGCATCAGCATCTTGGGCGCATGGTTCAGCACGTAATGGCCCAGCTCATGCGCCATGACGGCGCGGATCTCGGGCAACGAGGTGCGATTCAACAGGTTGTCGTTGAGCCGGATGGCGGCGGTGCCGCCGAGGCCGCTGACGTTGGCGCTGATGCGCTGGGTCTGGCGCGAGGCATCGACGGCGTAGACCTCGTCGGTCGGCACGCCGTTGGACCGCGCCATCATCAGCACCGCATCGCGCACCGGGCCGGGTTCCAGCGGCTTGTAGGTGTTGAACAGGGGCGCGATCAGCACCGGGCTCACCAACAGCATCAGCGCCAGCAGGGCGCTGCACGCGGCCGTGCCCCATAACCACCAGCGCTCACCGGCGCGACGGATCACCGCGTAGAGCACGGCCACCGCCGGGGCCGCGCCCACCGCCTCGATGGCCAGGGACACCATCTGCTCCGATCCCCAGTCCCACAGACTCTGCGTGGACATGCCATAGGCGTGTTCGCGCACATAGCCTCGGTAGAAGGTTAGTGGCAGGGCCAGCAGCGCCGCGCTGAAGCCGTAGACGGCGCCATAGAGGCCGTCGCGCAGCCAGGCAAAGCGCCCCACCCGCTGCGCCCGGTCGCGCACGCGCGCCGAACGACGTCCCCCGAGCATCAGCGCGGCGATGGCCAGGCCGAGCAGGAACTCCCAAAGCTGCAGCCAGTAGCCGCCTTCTTCGTAGCGATTGGCGCGCTGCACGGCCTCGGCGGGCAGGCGGTCCAGATAGGCCTGGGTGGCCAAGGCCGCGTCACGGGGCAAGGCCGCGCGCCACGCGTCGTCGACGGCTACCACCGCAATGGGAGCATGCTCGGCATGATCGCCGGCGGCCTGGGCAGGCGCAGTCCAGCTCATGCAGCCCAGCAGCAGGCCCAGAACGGCCAGGCGGCGCAGCAAATACGAAAGCGTGGCAAGGGTCTTCATCGGCAAGCGTTGGCTCCGGAGCGGGCGTCAGGTCGTAGCGGGGACTTCGGTTGATGAGCGGAACGATAGTGACGGAAAGCGCGAGCGCTCTAGAACGATCGTGCGCGATTCAGATCGCGCGGCGGGCCGTGGCCAGATCGCCGCTGTTCGGCGCGCCGGTGCCATCAGCGGCAAACGCACGTCGGCGCGCGCGGACGTCGAGAGTCTCGGTGGGAGAGCGCAATATCGGCGGTCGTGCGACCACGATCGGGATCGCGAAGCCTCAGTCGGGTCTTGAACGCTCGTGCGCAGACCAGGTGCTCGGCGTCATGCCGAAGGTCTTCTTGAAGTGTCGCGTGAAATGGCTTTGATCGGCGAAGCCGCAGGCGATGGCGACGTCGGCGAGCGACTGCCTCGTGCGCATCATCGCGCGCGCGCGATCGAGGCGGCGCAGCACCGCGTAGCGATAAGGACTTGCGCCGAGCACGGCCCGAAAATCGCGCGACAACTGCCAGCGATCGCGCCCGCAAATCTGCGCGAGCGTCGCCAGCTCAATCGTATCGTCGAGATGCGCGTCGACATACTCGCGCGCGCGCTGCACGGCGGCGTAGTCGACGCGGGCGGGCCTGAGCGGCGCGCCGGCGGCTTCGAGCAGAGCGATGGCCAGATCATGCAGGGCTTCGTCGCATTCCGTCGATTCGAGCGGGCGCGTCAGATCCTCCAGCAAGGCACGCGTCGCACGGACGAGACGCGGATGGCTCGACACGCCGCCGTCAAGAAACGGCAGCGATCGACCGCCCAGAATGGACTGCAGATCGGTGGGTTGAAGGTACAGGCTCCGATAGCGAAACACCGCGCCATCGCCGGCGCGGCCGTCGTGCAACTCGTCGGGATGGATCACGACAACCTGACCCGGCAGCGATTGCCGCGCCGCACCGCGGTAGCGGAAGCTCTGCACGCCAGCGACCGTGATCGCCACGGCATAAGTGTCGTGCCGATGCGGTGCAAAGGGCTGGCCGGTGAAACAGGCCTCCACACGCGACACCTCGCCAGGCGCACGCACGATCCAGTTGTGAGCAGACTTGGCCAAAAAGGCGTTCCTTGCAGAATCGGCGCTGCGTCTTTTCGGCCAGTCTGGCTCTTAGGGAAGGTCTAAACAAGTCCATGCTGGACTTGTAGGCCCACGCTTCAGTCTGGCGTACGTTCGGACTTGGTTTCCAGCATTCCATCACTTGCTTGCTTTAATGACGGGCCGGCCTTCCTTGGCCGGCGGAATCTCTGACTTGTTCAGAGCCCCCCAGGCGACGGTCGCACCAGCGACGGTGTGGGCACGAGTCGTGGGCCGAGCGTTGGACTCTGGTACGGTGACGGTCAGCGATGGCCTACGTCAATCTCAATCCGATCCGCGCCGGCGCCTTTCCGAGCTCGAATATCGAGACGAGGCGGTGTTGACCCAAGCGGAAAGAGTTCAAGCGAAACCTAGAAGCGAATCAGGTGTTAACCGGAGGCGTACATGCGTCCCCTGGAGTTTATCGCTTGTTTATCGCTCGTTTCGTTCCTCTCTACCCGGCGGGTCACCATCCCCGCTCGGACTGAGAAAAACAATGGTAGCGGCTAGGAGTAGCGCCGCGATCCAGGGTATGAGCCATCTTAGATACCGAATTCGCGTCAGTGCCGACTGGATGCTTCTGCTGATTCTCGACGAAAACATGAAGGTAGCGACCCCCGCAAGTATCGCCGCTAGGTCGAGTGAATCGTCATAACCGACCCCGTGACGAAGTAGCAGCGCCACGGTGAATGCGATCACTCCGAAACTGACAGCGTAGATCCAACCTTGAGTCTGGTTTTCTGCCGCGTTGGTTGGTGGTTGCCAACGGTCCCCTTCTGGCTCAAACCTAGGCGATCGAAACTGCGGCATCTGTCCCTTGTCAACTCGTTCCAGCTCCCAGTTGTAGACGTGCCGACCGATTAATCCCCTTTTTGCATGCACGGCAGCGACAAGCTTCTCGAAAAGGTCTTCTTCGTCATCCCACCAGACCAACTGCTGATCCACGAGGCCGTGGTACGGATGACGACGCGGTGCATGGGAAACTGGGAACACTACCTTCCCATAAGCGGTGGCTAACCCGATCTCATGTGCTCGGCTCGGATTGTCAAAGTCGGGGTTTTCGTCGGTCAGGGATATCTCCGCAACAACAAAAGTGGCGTGCTTGATCAGCAAGCGGGCGCGATCGATCGTGTCGTCAACATTGCTCCGGTAGTCTTCGGAGTCAATCCAGTAGCAAGGCACACCAGATCCGCGCTCTGCGGCGGCTAGGCAGGCCTCCCGTGGAAGACGGAAGTCTGGCTGCAGGCGGGAAATCAAGAATGCATAGGGACCCACAACAGACTGCCGTGTGGTTACCTTCCTGAGAAACTCGGCGAGTTCGACGAGCTGAAGCTCCTCCGACCTCCTAACACCGAAATCAAATGGCGTGAGCAATGCCAGACGTTCTCGCGGGATGGTGATCTGCCTGTCGCTTGTGGCGACGACAACGGAATCCCTGCCAGGTTCGTCTGTGATAACCGGTGAGATCCGAGCGTCATAAAGAATGCCAATCGGGATTCCGAGTTCTACTGCCAGTTGGATCTCGTCAAGCATAAATCCAGACGTCTTCAACGGCTTGTCGGGTCGGAACGGAAGGAGCGACAGGAATGCGTCAGCTTGGCCCATGATTCTCCTGAGGCGCGCGGTGTTCATATCTGCGAACCCCTTGACATCGCCGACGGCCAGGTACCTCTCCTCATCCAGCTTCCGGATGACTTTGTACCCGAAATCCTTGCCTGAATCGGGCTGCCACGAGACCGAGAGGTAGACGGTTCCCTTGGGAGCCGTTTCAAAACGAAGCACGAAATCGATGTCAGAGTTGTTTCCCATTTCGGCTTTGTCTCCCGAATCTTCCGTATCAGTTCCCGTGTGGCCTGCGCCCGAATGCCCCTCACCAGCATTTCCTTGGATGAGCAAGGTCCAGTTCATCAGAATCGATCGCGGACAGCCGTCAGCTGTTGGAAGATTCTGACACGAACTCCAGCGCTAGTCCGACAGATACGGCCTTGGTACGAGGTCATGATTGCCGCATGACCCAAGCTCGCCGACTCTCAGTCCCCGAAGACCGTCACAGCGTTTACCTCTGCGGCAAACGATCGATGCGCACCAACCTTCAGCGCTACACTCACCTGTTGCCGCCTCCCGTTTTCCGAATGAAGCCACAGTACGAACTACATCGCGCCGCGGAAGTCGGCGATATCGAAGGCGTTATTGCGCTCGCAAACGGCGACGCAATCGATCGCTTCGACGAAGCCGGCTTGACGCCGCTGATGATTGCCGCGAGCAGCGCGCAAGCGGGTCCCGAGATCGTAAGGGCGCTGATCGACGCAGGCGCAGCGGTGAACATCGGCGCGCAGCGCGAATACGACCGCGGCCGCACGCCGCTGTCGTTTGCGTTGGCGGCTTGCGATGTTCGCAAGGCGCGATTGCTGCTGGATGCGGGTGCGGACATTCACGCCTCGCGCAATGGCTACTCTGTGCTGATTGACGCTGCGTGTAGCGCCACCGGGCGAACGCCAGAAGAGCTGCTGCCCTTGCTGACTTTGCTGATCGAGCGCGGCGCGAAGCTGGATGTGGTCACCCGATATGGCGAATCCGCCTTGTCGGTCCTGTCGAACATCGGCCACTTCGAAGGCGTGCGTTGTTTGCTGGCGGCCGGCGCGCGTCCGACGCCGCTGGAATGGTCGGCGCTGCATCGAGCGATCGCGCTCGGCACGTTGGCGGAGGTCAACGCGGCCCTGGATGCAGGCGAAGATGCGGAAGGGCGGGACGGCTGGGAGCGCACGCCGTTGCTGCTGGCGATTCAAACGGGCGATCAGCACAAGGTTGAGCTGTTGTTGCTGCATGGTGTGGCGCGCAACGCCCGTGGACGTTGTGGCAAGCCGGCGGTTTTCTATGCCATCGAAATGCAAAACGTCGCGATGTTGTCTTGGCTGGTCGAGCAAGGCTTCTCATTGCTGGACACGGATGAATTCGGCACGTCGGCGTTAGCCTGCGCGTGTGAGAGCGGCTGCTTCGAAGCGGTCCGAGCGCTGCTCGATGACGGGCAGGATCCGGATCAACATCAGGGCCATCTCAACGCACTGTACTGCTGTCGTGAGGCGACCACGGCACGGGCGTTGCTCGACGCCGGCGCGGACCCGAACAACCTGCAGTTCGAGATTCGGCGTGCGCTGGTTGGACTGCCCGCCGAACCCAGTGTGCGCCATTTCGATGCGACGCCTGAGGCCTTCTCGCGCGGCGCGCAGCGGCGCTTCGGCACCAGCAACCCGGAGCGCATGGACGATCCATTCTGGATGGCCATGGTGCGATCCGGGATCAGTGCATGGCTGGCGCGAACGCAGTTCAGCGACAAACCGTCGTCCATTGAGCATCCGGTGTGGTGCGCGGAGCGATTCGGTCAGTCGATCAGTTTTCTGCCGACGGGCGAATCATCCAGATAGCGGGCGAGCACGAGGATGGCTACGACCCGGACTTCTGCATCTACAACGATGTGTTTGTGCACTACCCGGATGGCCGCATCGAAATCTACGGCTATCCAGCGGACGTTTTTCCGCCGACCGATTTCCACACGGCCACGCTCGTGGGCGACACGATTTACCTCATCGGTTCGCTCGGCTATCAGCACCAGCGTGTTCAGAGCGAGACGCCCGTGTTCGCACTCGATACGCGCACGCTGCGCATCACCCGACTGGAAACCAGCGGCGACGCTCCAGGATCGATCTACAAACATCGCGCCGTGCTGACGACGGCCGGGCGCATTCGCGTATTCGGTGGTCGCATCGACCATGGCGATGATGCGCATAACAACAACGACGCAATGTTCGAGCTGGATCTGGGTCAACGGGTTTGGACTCGCCTGGCGCCGAGCGCCTGACGGCGGAATCCGCACGATGAAGCTTGTGCGGGTTCCACCCTACACGCCGTCCGCGGTGTGCAGACGTAGGGCGGAACCCGCGCGCCGAATACCATGACCGTGCCGCGATCTGTCCGCGCGGTTTCCGCCGCCGGCCCGCGACAACCATCGTTCGTCGTGCCGTGGGCCTGACGGCCCGTCAAGGCGTCGAGCGCACCCGCGCCACCAGTCGTTCGAACTGGTCCGCCGCATCGATCAGAACGTTCATCGCAGCTTGGCGAAAATGCGCTGCATTTCGACCAGACCCGAGGTGTTCGATAGCGGCTTCAAGAACACGGCAGAGTCGATCATGCTGGACAGCTGCGCCATCGCCACCGGCAGCGGCGTGGAGCGCAGTTCCTCATCGCGCATCGCTTCCAGGATCGGCGAGACCTCGCGCCAGGCGGTAACAAAGGTTTTGAGTTCTTTGGTCATTGACTCAGCGATCCGTAATGCGCCCTAGGGTCTGGTGATCGAGAACGATTGCACGATGCTACTCCTGAGTCGGGCGGCCCCGTTGTAGCGCCTGCCGGCCCTGGTCGGGAAGTGGTCTGCGGCGCGTTATCATTGGATCCATCAGACCGGATCGAGCGCCGCCCCCAATGAGCACCGCGATCGAACACATCACCATGCAGCTGGCACAGTTGCCTCAGGAGCGACTCGAAGAGGTCGTCGACTTCGTTGACTTCATCGCCTCTCGCGAGCAAGAACGTCGCTTGGTCCGCGCCACCCAAGCCGTTAGTGAAGCCTCGTTGGCAACGCTCTGGACCAACGAGACTGACGCCGCGTATGACCGGCTATGACTTCGGCGATGTAGTACTGGTGCCCTTCCCGTTCACGGACCAGACTGGCGGCAAGCAGCGACCCTCCGTCGTAGTCAACTCCGCGCGTTACCAGCGCGAACGGCCGGATTTGATATTGATGCCCATCACCAGCCAGAACCAGAAATCGACTCGGTTCGGAGACGTCCACATCACCGACATCACCGCCGCCGGTCTCCTGTTGCCCGGCATCATCAAGCCGATCCTGTTCACCATGGAGGCCAAGCTCATTCGCAAATCGCTCGGCCGCCTGGCAGACGACGACCAACGAACATTGCGCCATTGCATCGCTCTCTTGATCGGCTGACGTACCATTGTTTCCTCATGCCGGCCTGAGCGACTACAAAGCCGCCGGAAGGTACGCTTCGATGGTGCCCAGGCGCGTGGCCTCGAAAGACTTTCGAACGTAAGCAACGCGAGCCCGACGTCGGCGCGCTTCAATGGAGCTGAGGCGCCGGCGTTCCAGCACATCACCGAGCGAAAGCGCCCGTACGCGCTCGGGTAGTGAAAATCGCCCCGACGGTTCGTATGTTGCCGGACGCCGCCCGTGCTCCACCCGGGTGGAGCCCGTCGTCTCAGCCGCACACGTCCGAACGGAGGAAAGAATGAACATGCGTGTTACCGGTTCCCTGCTCCACTGTCTGATGCCCAACGCTCGGGTGCTCAACGCTCTGGCCGTGCTTGCGCTGCTTTTTTCGGGCGCGATTCGAGCCGCGGAGCTGCCCGCTTTTGAAGCGATCCGAAGCAACAACCTCAACGAACTACGGTCCCTGATCGAGCAAGACCCGGCGGAGGCCTCGCGACGCTCCGAAGAGGGGCTCTCGCCGCTGCTATTTGCGGCCTACCGCGAGCAGCCAGCCATGGTCGACTATCTGCGCGGTAAAGTTACCGATCTGGATTTCTTTGAGGCCTGCGTGGTTGGAGATCTTCCAACGCTCCGGCGCTTTCTGGCCCGAGGTGTGGACGTGAATCAGCGAGCAGTCGACGGGTTCACGCCCTTGGGCCTGAGCGTCTTTTTCCGCGAGCCGGCCGCCGCGAAGCTGCTCATCGACGCCGGGGCTGATCTCGATGCAAAAGCCAGCAACAGCCTGCAGGTGGGGCCCATCCACGCCGCCGTCGCACGATCGGACCTATCGACGCTTTCCCTGCTCCTGGAGTCGGGCGCGGACCCCAATCTCGCCCAGCAGCGCTTGATGAGGCCGCTGCACGAGGCTTCCGCCGCGGGTAGTCTGCCGGCGGTCGCCATGCTCCTGATGTTCGGCGCCGACCCGTTGGCGCGCAACGAGGAAGGCAAACTGGCCAGCGACTTCGCGCGCGAAGCCGGCCATGACCGATTGGCGCAACGTCTCATCGACCTGGAAACCAAACTCGCCACGCCGTGAAATCTGACGCCGCCCTCGCCGAGTTCCGGCATCGCCTGGATCGGGTCATCGACCATATCGATCGCCATCCAGATTCGGACCTCTCCCTCGACGCGCTCGCCCGTGTCGCGAACTTCTCGCCGTTTCACTTTCATCGGGTTTTCAAGGCGTACACCGGGAGAAGCGTTCTTTCCTATGTCACGCGATCTCGTCTGAATCGAGCCGTGTTTGTGATGCGAACGTCTCCACAGACGGTGGTTCGGAGCATCGGTCTTCGCACAACGTGGTTGAACCGCGAGGCAGCCGGTGCCGGCGGCGCGCTTGATCAGTACTGGGTCGAGGGGGCGGTCTTGCAGCTTGGGTCCTTTATCCCGCGGCTGGCGGGCTCTGCCGGGTTAGATTTCGAGCACGTGAATGCACCGCTCCGAGCAAATGGGTCGGCCGATGTCGAGGTAATTCTCGGGGCGGACGTATTTGACGCCCATGCCGCCGTGATCGACTATGCGACCGAGTCTTTGTCCCTGAAGCCAGTTGCGGCACCCCTGACTGACTCGCCAGCGGACATCCATCCGATCCACGAGAAGTAGCCATGCTAACGTCCGTAGCACGGTCGAGTCCGAGAGCCTCCGGCCCGATGGGCAGCACAGCCTCGTCATTCCTCGCGTTCCCGCAAACCACGTGTTGAAGCTTCGAGCCGTGACGTCTGGAGCAAAGACTCCAACCGGGATGGACCAGACCGCGCGCGCGCTGGTGGTGGACATCGTGGGCGCCGACATGCGCTGAACGGTAACGCGGGATTGTGCTCTCACAACCCTGGCCAGCCACTCGAACTTGACCAAAACGTCGGGCGACGTGGAACGCAGCTTCCGCCAGCTTCCGTACAAGGGCCAAACCGTGCGCTTGCACTTCGAATGCACCGAAGGCGGTACGTTGCAAACCTCGTTCGTCATCAATGATGTGAGCTTGCTGACGTGCTGAGCCCAGTGAGCACAATCAACTTCTGGACCGCTTCGATATCGCGTTCGCTGCCGCCCTGTCAGGCGGCAGCTGCATCGAACGGCAGGGCGCACTCGCACTTTGTTCACATGATCGCCCTTAGGAATACTTGTCCCGCTGCAGCATCAACGGCGGTGAGCACGGTTTCGTCCAACCGCGAACTGTCACCAGAACTGTGATCGCTGCGATACCTTGAACTAAGTTCCGATGCATTTTGGCCCGAGACTAGGCGAGAGGAGGAGGCATAGCAGCGCTATGGCGACGACGAACAACGACGTATTCGGGTCAAAAGGCGCGGAAATGGTCCAGGGTATTTGCAACACACCACACTAGGCTCACCGAGCACGGTCGCCTGCCCACCGTCGAACTTGAACAGGCCAACAAGACCCTTCAACAACGTACTCTTGCCGCAGCCGTTACGCCCAAAGAGCCCACACGTTCACCCGGCGAAACGCGCCAGGTGAGACCCTTCAGCACTTGGTGGTAGCCAAACGCGTGGCGGAGCGATTGGCAATCGATCAACGGAGTCATTCGGTGCCAGCGTAGTTGATGGGGCAAGGTCGGACCCGCAGACTACCTCCGCGCGCGTCAAGGTTCTGCGCGACTCGCCGTATTCGCGCAGAATCCGTCTGCGCCTCGCGCAATTCACATCGCTACCAAAGGCCTGCCATGAGCCAATCGCAAGACGAGAAAAAGCCGTTCGACCCCTTCGAACTGACCGCCGCAATCCTGCTGGGCCTCGGCGCCACTGCGGCCTCGGTCGCCGGCCACCAAAACAACCTTTGGGGTGGGCTGAGCGTGCAAGCCTATAGCGCTGCCACGGCGATGACCACCAGCGCATCGACCACCTTCAACAATGAACAGTCCACCTACGACAACGACGTGGACATCGAACGTCGCACCAAAGAGCTGATTTGGGAGTCGCGCGAAATCGAGGACGAGGATCAGGCCGGCCGCAGCGCCGGAATGGCCAGCTGGATGCTGATCTCGCAGCTGTCCGCCACCGCCTACATGCATCTCGGCTTGCCCGAAGAGGTGCGCAAAGCCTACTGGGACGGAAATGCGGAGGCTGTCCTGACGCCAGAGCATTTGGAGAACGCATTGGTAAACGATCTCTCCTCGGATTATGTTGATGAGTTGTTTGCCGACAGCGCCGCCGAGTTCGCCGCCGCCGACAAGCGTTTCGAAGAAGGGAACGACGCCAATACCAAGGGCGACCAGTTCTCTTTGGCCGTGGTCATCTTCACTGTGTCCTTGTTCTTCGCCGGTTTGTCGTTGGTCTTCAAAACGAGGCTGCGCTGGGGATTTCTTGGTTTGGGCGCAACGGTGTTAGTGGCCGGCTTGGGTTACATGGCCACTCTGACCTGGGCTTGATGGTATTTATCATCGTCGCCGTTGTGGCGGATCACCCGCCGACGAGGCTGGCTATTTCGACCGCCCTCGTTCAAGACCTCTGGTTCTGAGCCCGCATGACGATCAAGAAGAAGACCGCCAATGCGCTCGTGCGCTCTTCAGCCGCCGAATACCTGACCTTCGTCGCGGCCAGTGGCACAAGCGGTGTCGAGGCGATTTACGCAGACGAGAACGTCTGGCTGAGCCAGAAAATGATGGCGCAACTTTTTGACGTCCAAGTCCCGACGATCAACTACCGCCTGAAAAGGTGTACGAGGACAGCGAACTGGATGAGGGCTCAGTTATTCGAAGTTTTCAAATAGCTGCGGCTGACGGCAAGACCCACGGCACAGTCATCGAAACCTTGCGCTGATTTGTCGAATGGACAACAATCGTTGTCCATATGAACTCATCCGCTCATCGCGCCTCGCCGACCACGCCAGCGGCACTTCTTTTCGCGGCCTATCATTTGCGGCTGCTCGCCGTGTTGCTCATGCGCCCTGACCAGTCCTTTCATCTGCGCGAACTGGAGCGGCTCGCTGGTGTCAATGCCGGCACTGCCCACCGCGAGCTCAAGCGCCTGGAAACGGCTGGCCTGGTGCATTCGCGCCGCGTCGGCAATCAGGTGCATTACCAAGCTCGGCGCGACTGTCCGATCTTCGCTGAGTTGCAATCGATACTGCGCAAATCGGTAGGACTGACTGATGTGCTGCGCGAGGCTTTGGCGCCATTGACTCACGAGATCGAACTGGCCTTTGTGTTCGGCTCGGTGCCAAGGGTGAGGAAGGCCCCCGCAGCGATATCGATGTGCTGATTGTCGGTGACGCAAGCTTCGCCGACGTGGTCGCAGCGCTCTATCAGTGCCATGAGCGCCTGGGGCGTGAGGTCAACCCGCTGGTGATGCACCGCGCAGAATTCGAGCAGCGGCGTCAGGACGATGGCTTTATCGCTCGCGTTCTGCGGGATCCCACTCTGCCATTGATCGGAGCCCTCGATGACGCTTGAAAACCTGGCGCGTATTGGACGCCTCAAGGCGCATGCGCCAGTGCGCGGCGATATCGTCAAGCTGCTGAACGCAGCCGCGCGCAATCTTCACGATGCAGACAACAATCGACTCTCGGTGTATGGCGAGGCGCTGCCGCTGCTGCCACTGCCCTCGCTTCGCGACCCGCGGCGGTTCGGCGCGCAACGCGTCGACGGCACCCAACCCTTCGGGCCCAACCTGGATGGTCGGCTGGGGTTTGCGCTTCGTGGGCGCTACGACAACGGCTCGGGGATTCGCTTCTCGGCGTTCTACACCGACAACGGCGGCGATCAAAACATTGGTATCTATGAAGTTTGCCACGCTGGTTAGCTTCATCGCGGTTGAACATCCACCGGCTTCGTGCTGGGTTCGACGCTGAGCGATTCAGGCGAGCTTTCCTAGTATCTGGATATCGTTGGCCGCTGTGCCGATACCATTGCTCCAAAAGTCGCCATGAGAGTATCCCGATCCCTTTCCAGTTGCGCTGTGCTGGCTGCCCTCATCAGCGGTTTTGCGGCATCTGCAGAAGCTGTCTTCTTGTCGAACCTGCCCGTCGATCGTGCGGCTGTCTTTGGCGGATCCGGCGCGGATAGCGCAACCGCGAGTGCGGCAGGCACGCAAACGACGACCTTCACGAATCTCCAAGCCTTTGCGCAGGCGGCGCCGCAGCAACGGGCGGAGGGCTTCGATCGGCTAACGGCGGGCGCGCTGGCGCCACTGCTCACGCCGGGTGTGGTGCTGAGCGGTGTCGAGTTTCCGAACGCGCCGAGCATCAGCAGCGATCAACACTCGACCGTCTTTCAAGGCCAGGCATCGCCGCCCAACTATGTGCTGGTGAATTGGCGCGATTTTGCGCTGGTATTCGCGCACCCGACGCGCTCATTGGGCATGACGCTGCAGTGCGTGGGTTGCGATTCCAGCGGCGCTGCGCCGAGTCGAATGCGCATCGAGTTACGTAACGGCGACGATGTGGTCGGCGTCGATGAAGTGACAACAGCGTTCGATTCTACGGTGCGCTTCGTCGGCGTGGTCAGCGCGCAAGCTTTCGATCGCGCATTCGTGACTCGGCTGCAGCCATCGGGCGTCGGCAACTACATGCTCGACGATGTGCGCTTCGACGATGGATTTCTCGCCAACGGATTCGAACCTGACCTCGCAGCGCCGACGCCGAGCTGGTCAACAGTTCGATCGAAATGACGGGTCGCGCATCAAGAACGCCGCAGCAGACGTAGGGCGGAACACGCGCGCCGAATCCAATGACCGTGCCGCGATCCGTCCGCGCGGTTTCCGCCGCCGGCCCTATCTGAATGGGAGAAGGCACTTGCCCGCGTCCGAGCCCGAGGCGGTTGCGTCATCCGTTGCGCAATTGATTGGATTGGCCGATTTCATACTCGATTCCCTGGTCGGTGATTGAGCGCCAACTCGAGGGAATCCGGTCACTTGCGCTCTCGATGCAGGATCGGTCGCAAGAAAGGACTCAACAGCGTATGGACGAATCGCTTGAAAGCCAATCTTTGCTTCTTTCGTGGGGCAAACCCACGGCCGGGGAGGATGCGAAGCCAGTTGATAGGGCCTTTCCGACTGTCGTGCCGCGACTACACGACGAGTGGACGTTGGTCATTTTCGATGCGTATGGTGTGATGTCTTGGTGCCGCTGGGTCCCGGAAAGGGCGACAGGAAATCTCGTCGAGATCGATGGATTCGGGCATCGGCTTCACAACCGGCTTTCTTTGGGGCAGCTATGAGCAACTCCACCAAATCCAGTCGTCGACTTTCTGAAGACACTGCGACTCGGGTTTACCGGTTCGCGGTTTGTGCATTCGCACTGCTTGTCGGCGATGTTTACGCAGCGCAGATGGTCATTGCGGGCCCACCGGGCAGCAGCCTGTTCGGTACCTCGGTAACTACGTTGCCGAACGGCAATATTGTTGTCACCGATCCGTTCTTCGATTTACCGAATCCAGCTGTTTCCGACATCGGTGCGGTTTACTTGTATCGGCCGACCGGCACATTGATCAGCACCCTTCGAGGCAGCGCCGAGAACGACCGCGTCGGCGTCGGCGGCATTGTCGTCTTGGCGAACGGCAACTTCGTTGTCAGGAGCCCGGAGTGGAACAACGGATCAATCCCGGCCGCTGGCGCGGTCACTTTTTGTTCGGCAAGCTCAGGTATCAACGGCCAGGTGTCGTCGGCCAATTCGCTGGTCGGCAGCTCGGCGAACGATGCGGTAGGTAACACCGGGGTCACGGCGTTGACGAACGGCAACTACGTGGTCGCCACTGCCCGGTGGAGCAATGGTGCTGGCGCGGTAACCTTTGGCTCGGGAACAATCGGCGTCGCTGGCGTTGTGTCAGCGTCGAACTCTCTGGTCGGTGTGCCTTTCGATCAAGTAGGTTCCCTGGGAGTGACCGGGCTCCCCAATGGTAACTATGTGATCAGAAGCCCGTTTTGGGGCAGTGATGATCAAGGTGCCGTCACTTTCGGCAATGGCTTAACTGGGATCGTCGGGCTGGTTTCGGCAGAGAACTCGCTTGTTGGAAGTTCCTCCTTCGACAACATCGGGATTGAAGAAATAACGGTTCTCGCCAACGGAAATTACGTAGTTGCCAGCCCCGACTGGAACAATGGCTTCATCGGCGATGTCGGCGCCGTGACGTTCGGCTCGGGCACGTTGGGTGTACGCGGCCCTATCTCGTCCGACAACTCGCTGATTGGCAGTTCGTTTCGCGATCAAGTAGGTGCGGCTGGCGTCACGGCGCTAACCAACGGCAACTACGTGGTTCGCTCCATAAGCTGGGACAACGGCTCACTCACCGATGTGGGAGCGGTGACCTTTGGATCAGGAACGCAAGGCATACGCGGGACGATATCAGCAGCGAACTCATTGATCGGCACAGGCGTGGCCGATGCCATTGGTAGCAGCGGCGTGACGGCGTTGGCGAATGGTAACTACGTCGTCGGTTCTGCGGCGTGGGACAACGGCGCGATACCTGATGCAGGCGCTGTTACCTTCGGGTCGGGGGTGGTTGGGATCGTCGGTACGGTTTCGCAAACTAATTCCTTGGTCGGCGCCACCGCAAACGAAAACCTTGGCAGCTTCGTAACGCCGTTGTCTAACGGCAACTATGTGGTCGCGAACTCCCGCTGGGACAACGGCTCAGTCGCCGACGTTGGCGCCGTTGCTTTTGGTTCGGGGTCGGTCGGGGTCGCGGGCCCCATGTCTGCATCGAACTCGCTGATCGGAAGCGTCGCGAACGATCAAGTAGGCATCGGCGGCGTGACTGCTTTGACCAACGGCAACTATGTGGTTCGGTCCTTCGCTTGGCGCAATGGCGCGATTGCCAATGCTGGCGCAATCACCTTCGCCTCGGGCGCAACGGGCATCACGGGAGTTGTGTCGCCAGTCAATTCGCTGGTCGGTGAGGCGACCGAACACGTCTTGGGCAGTCATGGTGTTACAGCACTGTCCAATGGCAACTACGTGATCAATTCCCCGTATTGGGACAATGGGGCGATCGCCAATGTAGGCGCCGTAACCTTTGCATCCGGCACGACTGGAATCGTCGGCGTTGTTTCGCCGTCGAACTCGCTGGTGGGAAGCAAGGTAAATGATTACATCGGCGGCCTCGGTGTCACCGCGCTACCCAACGGAGACTATGTGGTGCAAAGCACGGCGTGGGACAACGGCCCGATTGGTGACGTCGGCTCGGTGACCCTCGGAAACGGCACGACGGGTATCAGCGGCGTGGTGTCGCCGCTCAATTCGATCATCGGCACTATCGCAAATGACAGCGTTGGAGACGCTGGCATTGTCCCGATGCCCAACGGGAATTTTGTCGTCAAGAGCCGGAACTGGAGCAACATTTTCAACGCGACGGGTGCGATTACGCTCGGTCTGGCGAACGGCAGTGTTGTCGGGCAGATCAACGATACACACAGTGTGCTGGGTCTGGTTCCTGGCGAGGGTGCGGTACAGGTTTTCAGTTATGACCCGCTGCGAAACCAGCTCGCCGTTGGACAGCGAGCGAGCAATCGAGTCGTTTTGCACCGAACGGGCGTAGCCACCTCTACTATCATCACCGGCGACTCGCCAGATCCATCGACCGTGGGTCAACCCGTCATGTTCACCGCTCGCGTGAGCGCATCTCCCCGGCCGACCACAGGTCAGGTTCGATTCATGGCCAACAGCGGCGAGACCTGCATCGACAGTACACCATCGCCGGTTACGCTTGACACCATTGAATTCGCTTGCACGATCACTTTCGATACTGCCGGAATTGCCATCGTCCTCGCCGAGTACATAGGCTCGATCGCCCACGCCTACAGTGGCTCCGCACCGGCGATGCACACTACGATCGGCGACGCGGTTTTCGAGAATGGATTCGAAGGGCCATGACCATCGATTCATGCCGCCGTTCCTGGTGCGTCGATCTCAAGACGCGCGAGACCGAGTGACGCGGGGACCAGCGAGATTGATGTCGAGTTGAATCGCCAGTCCGGCCATTTGGCTCGCCGGGCATCTGCAAATCTGGAAATGGCCCTCGTCTTCGCGAATTTGCGTAGCTTTCGTTCAGTAGCTTCGCTGCCCATCGACTCTACCGCCTGCACATGCTGAAAGTGGTCGTGCCGGCGCTGGTTTGAGGTCTGAAGTCCATCGCTGTTGGCATCCGCTGGAGGTTAACCATGGCTTTCAAGTTTCACCGCTGCCTTATCGTGTTTGCGGCATGCGTCGGTCAGCCGGCAATGGCGGAGTCTGAGCTGGATTACAACGTCGCGGGGTGTGCCGAGGCGCGAGCCTTTTTAAACGGGGGCAAAGGGAGTTTGGACCGGTCGGGCGGGATGTGGATCCTCCAATGCGACAAGGCCGGCGAGCCGGAGACCAGCGCGGCGGTGGAGGCGCGCATGCGTGCGGACTTGGCCAACCCGAGCACCGATGCCTTCGTGCGCGCGAACCTTGGGCTGCGACTGGCACTGGCTTATTCCAAACGCAAGCAGTTGACCGAGGCAGCGCGCCTGGTCATTGCCGCGCAAGCGGAATACCTGGGCCAACCAGAGCGCGATGAATTCACCAACTACTGGTTTGAGACGGTGTCGAATCATTTGGGTATCGACCTCGCCAAGCAGCCTGAACTCGCCGCGCCGCATCTCGATGCCCGCGTGATGTTCCTCGACATGTTGCGCGACTCGGAGATGTACGCGGACCTGCCCGACACGATGCTGCCACTGGCACTCAATATCGCGCTTGGCAACGCATTGCAGCTGGAGAACCTCGATCGCGCCGCGCTGCATGCGAGCCACATGGCACGGCTGCGAGCCGAGACCCCTCCAGGCGACACGCCCGACAGATTCCTCTCGGCCTCGATGATCGCCAGAGTTGCGCATTCGCTGACGCAAGCCAACCGCACTGAGGAGGCCAAGGCGATCATCGGCGACGATCCAGTGCGTGCGCTCGTTGCTGCCTACACTGCACTGGACGCCACCAATCCGGCCCAATCTGATCTCGACCTATCTTTGCGCTCGATCGTCGAAGCTACCGATAACCCATGGTGGCGTGCGGGACTCGCGGAATCTATCGATTGGGATCGGGAGATCGTTGCGCAGATCATCGACGGCGTTGCCGCCGAGCTACACCACCGCGGCCGAACAGCCGATGCCGATCGCGTGCGGGCCTTGCAACACCCACATTTCGAGCGCTGAAAGGCACGACGCGGGCGCGGAAGCAGGGTGCAGCCAGCAGCCGCCATATGGCGGCCCAGCGAACAGCCCCGGTCCCAACACAGGCAACAGCAGCGAACCCAGCGTCTTTCGCCTCCAAGGTTGGCTTACTCCCCCCGATCTCGTTAGCCTTCGGTGCTCTTTGTTTTGAGGTGTGGCTTCATGCATATGCGCATCGCGGTGTTGCCGGGGGATGGGATTGGGCCTGAGGTGACGGTGGCGGGGCTTGGGGTGTTGGATCGGGTGGCGCAGCGGTTTGGGCATTCGGTGGAGACTCGGCAGGCGCTGATTGGTGGCGCGGCGATTGATGCGTGCGGGGCGCCGTTGCCGGATGCGACGTTGGCGCTGTGCCGTGACAGCGATGCGATTTTGTTAGGGGCGGTGGGTGGCCCGAAGTGGAGCGATCCGCAGTCGAAGGTGCGGCCGGAGCAGGGTTTGCTGCGGCTGCGCTCGGAGCTGGGTTTGTTTGCGAACCTGCGGCCGGTGACGGTGCATCCGGCGCTGATCGATCTGGTGCCGATCAAGGCGGATCGTTTGCGCGGTGTGGATTTGCTGGTGGTGCGCGAATTGACGGGCGGGATCTACTTTGGCGAGAAGCGTCGCGAGGGCGATGTTGCGATCGATGGTTGTCGCTACAGCGTGGGTGAAGTGGAGCGGGTGGTGCGTGTTGCCGGGCGATTGGCGAAGGCTCGCGGCAAACGGGTGACGCAGGTCGACAAGGCGAATGTGCTGGAAACCTCGCGCTTGTGGCGGGAAGTGACGACGCGCGTGATGCGCGATGAGTTTCCCGATGTGGCGATCGAACATCAGTTGGTCGATTCGATGGCGATGCACCTGATCAGCAAACCGAGCGCCTTCGATGTGATCGTGACCGAGAATCTTTTTGGCGATATCTTGACGGATGAGGCCGCGGTGCTTGCCGGCTCGTTGGGGCTGTTGCCGAGCGCCTCGATTGGTTCGGGTGGACCGGGGGTATACGAGCCGATCCACGGCAGTGCGCCGGACATTGCGGGGCGCAATATCGCCAATCCCATCGGCACAATCTTGAGCGTGGCGATGATGTTGCGTTGGAGCTTTCAGCTGGAGGCCGAGGCGGCGGCGATCGAGAAGGCGGTCTCGGACGTGCTGCATGGCGGGGCGCGCACGGCGGATTTGTCGCAGGACAATCCGATTGGGACGGATGCGATGGCGCGGCTGGTGGTGGAGGCGATCTAGATTTTCAATGAGGAGAATGGAATGGGTGCGTGGGGACATCAGAGTTTTGAAAACGACGATGCAATGGATTGGCTCAGGAAATTGGAAGAGAGCGAAGGACTGTCTGTCCTAGAGTCCGCCTTTCGGAGGATCTCAGAAGCTGATGGTGAGTATTTGGAAATGCCTGAGTGTTCCAACGCGATAGCCGCTGGAGAAGTTGTGGCGGCTCTCTTGGGTCGGCCCTTCCACAAAATTCCGGATCGTGTTAGCCGGTGGATTGAGGGAAAGCCAAAACCTAGCGCGTCTCTTGTCGATCTTGCCAAATCTTCAATCCAAATAGTGGTGAATGGCTCGGAACTCCAAGAGGTTTGGGCTGACGCGGGCACAGATGAGTGGATTAACTCAGTTATTGATTTACAGAGCAGGCTTTCCTCGGCGTGAAAGTCGAACCACCAGTTCGCCCTTACCACCACCGTGGCGCGGCTGGTGGTGGAGGCGATTTAGATCTGGGGGGTGATCGTGAGTCTGCTCGGAACAGAAGACGGCGTCGCGGGGCAGACGATCGTGTCCTGGAGGGAACAGCGCACAGCGTCGCGCTATAGCGCGACCCACGGGGGAAGATCGTGTCCTGGAGGGAACCGCGCACAGCGTCGCGCTATATCGCGACGCACAGGGGTTAGCGCTGGCCGCGTCCGCGGACGGCGATTTCGGTTTCGGTGAGGATGCCGCGCAGGATGTTGACTTCGCGTTCGTCGGGCATGGCGCGCTGATACATGCGGCGCAGGCGGCGCATGAGTTTGGTCGATACGCGGTCGCCCAGGAATCCAATCAGATCGAGCACTTGTTCAAGATGTTCGAAGAAGCGCTCGAGATCTTCCACGGATGCTGGGATGTGCGGCTCGTCGCTTTCGGCCGGCTCGCCGCGGGACAGGGCTTCCATGCGCAGCTCGTAGCTTAAGACTTGCACGGCTGCGGCGAGGTTGAGCGAGCTGTATTCGGGATTCGCCGGAATGGTCACCAGGAACTGGCAGAGTTCGAGTTCTTCGTTGGTCAGGCCGGTGCGTTCGGTGCCATGCACGAAGGCGACCTTGCCATTGACGGCGGCATCGACGGCCAGTTTGGCGGCGCTGCGGGCATCGAGTTCTTGCATACGAATGCCGCGCTTGCGCGCGCTGCAGCCAAACACCACGGACGCGCCGGACAGTGCCTGCTCCAGCGTTGGCACGATGCGCGCGCTTTCGAGTACGTCTTCGGCGCCGGAGGCCAGCGCGTTCGCCTCGGCGTCAGGATAGATTTGTGGGTGCACCAAGGTCAGGTTAGACAAACCCATGGTCTTCATCGCGCGCGCGGACGAGCCGATGTTGCCGGGATGCGAGGTGTGCACCAGCACGGTTGTGATGTTATCGAGCACAATCAAACTCATCGCGAATTGGCAACTCCATGCGGTACGTGACCCGTGGGAACATAGCGCGATGCGTTTTCAGCATTGCGGCGCTGGTCGTCGAAAAAGATGTCCGCGCCGAAGGCCGCCAGGAACGGGCCTTTGTCGCGGCCACCGAGAAACAGGGCCTCGTCGAGGCGCACGCCCCATTCGCGCAAGGTCAGGATCACACGTTTGTGCGCGGGGGCCGAACGCGCAGTGACCAGCGCCGTACGAATCGGCGATTCTTCTGCCGGGAACGCAGCCTGGATGCGATGCAACGCGTGCAACACGGATCGGAACGGACCGCCGCTCAGCGGTTCCTGGGCGAGCGCCTTTTCCGACTCGTGAAAACGATCCAGACCTTGTTCGTGACTGACGCGCTCGGCCTCATCGGAAAACAATACGGCGTCGCCATCGAACGCGATGCGCAACTCGGGGTGATCGCTTTGGCTCGATTTGGACGGCAAAATACTCGCCGCGGCATAGCCTGCATCCAGGGCCTGGCGCACATCGTCGGCGTGCGCCGACAAGAAAAGGTTCGCCGCGAAGGGCTCGATGTACTGATACGGCGGCGCACCGTTGGTGAACGCAGCGCGTGCGATGTCCAGACCGTAGTGTTCGATGGAGTTGAAGATACGCAAGCCGGAATTGCCGCTGTTGCGCGACAGCAGTATCACCTCAACCTTAGGCGTCTCTGGCGCGAGTCGGTTCAGACGCAGCAGCTTCTGCACCAGCACGAATGCAATGCCGGGTTTCAGGATTTGATTTTCGTTCGCCAGCTGATAGGCCTGATACGCGTCCAGGCCGTCGCGCTCGAACAGCGCATGTTCGTCAGAAAGATCGAATAGCGCTCGCGAGGAAATCGCAACAACGAGACGGTCTGCCGTGGATGTCATGCGTTTGATCCAGAACAATCGTGGGCGATGTTGCCATGCCCAATGCACTTTGCACAGTTCGCGCTTTCACGGCATCCTCAATCAACGGCAGCAAAGGGGAACTCGCGAATGGGAATCTGGTGGCTGTTTGGCCTTGGCCTGCTGATTATTCTATTCGACGAAAACCTGGGCGCGGTGATTGCCTGGGGTCTGGCAGCGATTCTGTGGTGGTCCTCGCAGCGCCAGCGAGAACGCGTTGATGGGCTGGAGCGGCAAATTCAGCTCAGTCGCTCCGAAATCGCGGCACTGGAGGCTCGCCTGTTGCGTTCGCGCGCAACGGCGCCACCCACGCCGGCCGCTACCGTTGCCGAAAGCGAGCCGGACGAAACCGGCGATCCGATCGACGTGCCTGAAGTGGTCGCTGACGCACGGCTGCAGACACCCGTCGGGCCGGCGCGATTCGAAGCCCGGGAACCCGCGCCGGTGCCGGATACGAGGCGGGAACCCACGCCCGCGTTTACGCCGCTGTCGCGAAAACCGGAACGAGCGTCGCGCGACACCTTACCACCGCCGCTGCCGCCAGATGACATTGATCCACGCTCACGGCGACGAGCAGCGCCCGCGCCTGCCTTGCGCACAGAAAACGATGCCGTGGCGCGTGGTGCCAGCGCCATCGTGCGCTTCTTCACCGAAGGCAATGCGCCGGTCAAAGTGGGCGTGCTCCTGGTCTTGGCTGGCGTCGGCGCGCTGCTGAAATATGCGGTCGATCAAGCGTGGGTCAGCTTCCCGCCTGCAATGCGCCTTGCGGCAATTGCTGCGGCTGCGATCGGTGCCTTTGTCTTCGGCTGGCGCCAGCGCGCTGCACGACCCACTTTCTCGCTGACGATGCAAGGCGGCGCTATTGGTACGTTGTATCTGGTCGTCTATGCGGCCCTGCGTTTGTACCAGTTGATTTCGCCCACAACGGCATTTGTGCTGATGGTCCTGTTAGCCGGCGCGGGCCTGGTGATCGCGGTGCGGCAATCGGCGCAGTTAATCGCGGTATTCGCTTCCATCGGCGGCTTCGCGGCACCGATTCTGGCGTCGACCGGTTCAGGCAATTACGTCGCGCTCTTTGGTTTCTACGCGGTGCTCAACGCCTTCATTTTCGCCGCCGCCTGGATGCGCGCGTGGCGCGCACTGAATCTGGTGGGCTTTGTCGCCACCTTTGGTGTCGGCCTGATGTGGGGCGCTCAGTACTACGCACCAGAGCATTACGGCAATGTCCAACCCTTCCTGATCCTGTTTTTCCTGTTCTATGTGGGTGTCGGTTACTTGTACGCGTTCAAGAAACCCTCGCAACAGGGTTTATGGGTCGACGGCACACTGGTATTTGGCACGCCTCTGATCGCCTTCGGCCTGCAATCGGCGTTGCTGGATGGCAACGATTTGCAGCTCGCGTGGAGTGCGCTGTTTGTGGCGGTGGTGCATAGCGTGCTGGCGATATCAGTGCTCAAGAAAGAAGACGCGCAAACGCTGTCCAACAGCTACCTGTTGCTTGCCGGCGGCTTCGCAACAATCGCCGTACCGCTGGCATTCGGCGCAAAGTGGACACAAGGCGTGTGGGCGTTGGAGGGACTGGCGTTCGTCTGGCTGGGTCTGGCGCAGCGCAGCACGGCGCTGCGCGCGATGGGCGGATTACTGATGTTGGCGGCAGGCGTCACGTGGTTGTACTTCTACGTCGAGAACAGCGGCGATTCGTATGCAACGGTGCGCCTGACGGGCGCAGTGCTGATTATTGTCAGCGCCTGGATCGGCACCTGGCTGCTGGATCGGGAAGAGTCGTCGCGACTGGCGCCATTGCTTTTCCTCTTTGGCACGATCAGCTACGCCATCGCCTGCATCGATCAAATCGATGTGCATGTCGCCCATGAGCAACTGCACTGGGTGACCGTGCCTTTGGCACTGCTGATGTTGATTGGCGCTGTGAGCAAAGCACTCGCGAATTTTTCCCGGATGTGCTGGCTGGGCGCCGCTGCGATGGCTGCTGCGCTGCCACTGGCGGTATTGGCCACGGTCGCGCACGAGGGTGCCATCAGCGGCGGCGCCTGGTCCCTCTGGGTGCTGTACTTCGCCGTTGGGTTAGGGACGATCCGCACCCTGGACGCCATCGCGCTGGTACACGCCTCAATGCTTGCGGCGCTCGCCTGGCTCTTGTCGCACACCGGCTACATGAAAGCCGGCGATGACATTCAGCTTTCGGCGGCAATGGTCATGCTGGCGTTGCCATGGCTGATCGGCGCGGTGCTCGCATGGCGTGCACCACAGCTGCTCGCCATGCCCATGTCGCCCGAGCGAGTGCCCACACTGGGCCTGCCGATGTTCCTGGCTTTGGGCGGTTGGTTGTTTATCAGCCTGTTTAGCGCCGGCGCATCGTCGAGCCTGCCAACGGCACCCATCGTCAATCCACTGGAGCTGATGCAGATTGCGGTACTGTTTCTGCTTTGGCAAATGAGCGCGCAGCTCCATGAACCGCGCGGCATGCGGCAATTGCTGATCGGCGTTGCATTCTTGTTGATCACCGCCGCAACGTTGCGCGGCGTGCACCATCTGGCCGACTTGCCGTGGTCAGTAACGCTCTTCGGCGACCGCGTTTCACAGTCCGCACTGTCGATCGTCTGGACGATCCTGGGCATCGGCGGAATGATTGTTGGCGCGCGCACCATGCGCAGACCGCTGTGGATGGCGGGCGTCACGCTGGCCGGCATCGTCGTGGTGAAACTGCTGATCGTCGACCGCCAATACCTGGGCGATTTGCCCGGCATCGTCGCGTTCCTCGGCGTCGGCGTGCTGCTGGCGGCAGTGGGCTACTTTGCGCCGGCACCGCCGAGCGAAGAGCACGGCACTTGAGGTCTGAGAATTGGACCTGGAAGCCTCAGAGCGGTTTGAATGACCTACTGCGCGGGTCGATAGCTGCGTTGCTCCGTGCTCGCTCCCCGGCCACGCAACAAGTTGCGTGGCGTTCAGCGGCTCGCGGCATGCCGCTCGAAAGACCGCTTCACCCTCATGGACTCTATGTCCACTGCGGTTCCTGCGCGCGGTGCGCCTTGCTCTCGACCCGCTCGGTAGGTCATTCAAACCGCTCCTCAGTTGCCCGCTTTTCCAGGCCCGTAGATTCATGTATCTATTGCCTTATGAGCAGTTGAATAGCGTGTTTCTTCTCATTGCGCCGTTCAGGCTTGCGAGCTGTCGCGCCTGTACCCGTCTTCGTGCGAACAGTGCGAGCGTGAAGCTGCATCAGCAACCGGTGATACAGGCGCGAACCGCAGCAATAGCCAACGCTATTGCGAGGATGAGCAACGCCGCGATGGGCGATGCCATAGGCTTCGAATGCATCGAGACTCTGCAAGTAGACACCAGGTTCGCCTAGCGTCCTTGACGGAGACTGATCTCGACAATGAGTCAAATTTTCCGCGAAGCAGCTTTGGCTCTTGAAGCCCCCTTGAGTCAAGGGCGGTGAGGATCGGCGCTTGCACGCCGCAAGGCGTGTGCTGAGCCGAACGACCGGCGGCTGTGCCGCCGGGCCGGAAATGCGGAGCGCGGTGTTGTGGCGAGTACGCTGTCGCACGAAGCCAGCAATGCTCGTCGGTCTGAGGCGAAGTCTCGCTAGCGATCTGCGGCACTCCGCGGGCGCTGTCGACGGCGACCGCGAGGCGCACCATCGCGTGGCGCTGCGTCCGAATGAACGCTCCGGGGTGCGCCACGAGGCGTGCCACGAGGTGCGGCGTTGCGCGGCGCGCCAGGCGCACGACGCACTTCAGGGCTGGGCTGGCGGTGATCGGCATACGTCCAGGCGGGACGGCTGGCGTCGGGGCCCAGGACGCTCCACTGATCGCGGAAGTCATCGGGTTGACGCTCATCGAACACGTTGGCGCGGTTTTCGTCGACAACCACCGGCGCAAACGGATCGCTCCGCCCACGGCGCCGTCCGCGCACTTGCGGGTACTGCGGAATCGGCGGCGCGTGAATCGAGTTGCCGCGCTGCGGCCGGTCATCGTCGATATCGGCCTGGGCATCGGCATCGACATCGTCCAGCACGTTGCTCAAGTCGACTGGCGCATTTGCATCGCCTGGGCTACGCTTGCGGCGGCGCCGACGCTCGCGACGCGGGCGTTCGGCGTTCGTCGCTTCGCCATCCGGTCGCACCGCGCCGATTGCCTGCGCCTGATCATCCTCATCGACCGGCAATCCCTCCAGCGACAAGGGCTGCGCCGTTGGTGCTCGTTCTTTTCGGCCACGGCGACGACGATTGCGCCGCGGCTCGCCATCTGCCGACTCTGCGGTTGCTGGAGCTGGCGCGCGGTGGCGCGGCGGACGTGGCTCCTGCGGCTCGCGCGTTTCGCGCGGCGGCGGGTCTTTGCTCGGGTCGAAGGCTTCTGCGGGCTCGAAGCCCTCCAGCGGCGCCGGCGCGAGGATGCCGTCCAACAAACTCTGCACTGCGCGGTACTGCGGCGTGTCGTCTTGCGTGACCAGATTCAACGACAGTCCACCCGCGCCACCGCTCTGGCCGGTTCTCGCGATCCGCGAAATGAAATCGTCGGCAACATAGGGAAAGTCGTAGTTCACGACCACCGGCAGGGCCGTGAGATCGAAGTGACGTGCGGCGATATCGGTGGCAACCAAAATCTTCAACTCGCCGCTCGTGAATCCAGCCAGCGCGCGCGCTCTGGCGCCTTGGCTTTTTGCGCCGTGATATGCCGCCGCCAGATGTCCCCAGCGCTCAAGAAAGCGTGCGATTTTGTCCGCGCCGTGTTTGGTGCGACAGAACACCAGCGACTGCCGCTCGGGATTCTGAGAAATCAGATGTTGTAAGGCATCGCGTTTTCGGCCGGGTGCGACGACCCAGGTTTGATGTTCGACCGCAGGAATATTGCGCCTCGGAGACTGCACCTGGACGATGGCCGGTTCCGACATCAAGTCCGTTGCCAACCGATCGACTTCCTCCGAAGGGCTGGCGGCGATCACGAGCGTTTGCCGCGACTTCGGCAGCACGTCGATCAAGCGCTGCAGAACCTGTCCGTCGTTGGGCCACTCATCGACACCGTCCAGCAAAACCACATGCACCTGATCGATCTGCTGCCATTGGGTGAACAGACTGTCCGCAGCCTCCGGCGTAGCCACCAGAATGTCCACCGTGTCGACTTTGGCATCAGCAGCCAGTGCAATCGAAACCGGCACGTCAAGTTCGAGATGTCGAGCGTAATTTTCAAACGCGCTCTGCCACTGCGTCGCTTGTTCGTTCGTTGCCGTCAGAATCAAGGCTCTGGGTCGCTCGTGGTGCTGACGCGTGCCACCAGGAAACAGCCGCTCCAGCAGCGACAGCACCACCGCCGCCGTTTTCCCCATGCCGGACTGCGCATAAGCGATCACATCGCGCCCACTTTGAACCGGCGGAATGAACTGCTGTTGGATTGGGGTGGGACTGCCGTAGCCCTCTTCGGCCACAGCACGCAACAACGCGGGCGACAGCCCGAGTGCGTCAAAACTCATCAAATCGTGCTCTCAATTGCGATTAACGGATCGGCCTCTGGAGCTTCTCGCTCTACAGATGCCCCTTTCGAGCATTCCGACTAACCTGTTGCGCGGTTCGATCGCTGCATGACTTTGTGCCTGGAAAGTTCGTGAACGCCACGGTTCACTGCAGTTCCGGCGCGGTGCGCTCAACCTGCTCGCTACAGTTATTCGATCTGCTCTATTGCGACCTATGCATCGACCAGGTCGCGGGCCGCTTGCACCGGCAAACGATCTCTGGCACTCCCCTTGCGGTGACGCGTTGGGCGCACAACAGGCGAACCAGAAAAACCGGAGCAGCGCTCGAATCAGCGCGCGGACACGACAAGTGTACGAGATCGCGGCGCTCGATGTCACGCGCCATGCAGCGCGTGAGGCGACTTGTTCACACTATTCCCAGAGTTTCACGCTCTGAACATCCAGCGTGTACGCAGCCGATGCAATGTCGTTGTGGATCGTCTCAACATTGAGCGTGCCTTCGATCCAGAACGCATCGTAGATCTCCGTCACTGGAATCGGGTCTTTCAGGCGCGCCAGCACAATCTGATTCGGCGGCGGCGGCGGCACATGGATGCAGGCGCCAAAATACGGGACGATGAAAAACTCGCTCATCTGATTTTTGCCATCGACTTCCAACGGCACAATGTATCCGGCGATCTTGACGTGCTGATTGTCCAGTTCGGCGATGACGTTAAAGCTCCCCGCCTGCTCAGGCTTGAACATGCCCGAATGCTCGATGCTGGACTGGTTCATCAGCGCGTCGACTTCGTCCTTCGGCATCATCTCCAACCAATCCAATTCGCGCGGCCCTTCGGCCATCGCGGGAGTCGCCAGCAAGACGAACAACAGCGTAAGAACGACGATGCGCATGGATACTCTTCGATTGCAGCCAGAGTCCTTGACGGAGGCGGATCTCGACACATGCGTCAAATGTGCGCCGCTGGGCCGGAAATGCGGAGTGCGGGGTTGTGGCGAGTACGCTGTCGGACGAAGCCAGCAATGCTCGTCGGTCTGAGGCGAAGCCTCGTTAGAGTCCTTGATGAAGCTGGATCTTGTCATTTCAGTCTGATTCTTAGGAGCGGCTTTGGCTTTTGCAGCCCCTTAAGTTAAGGGGGTGAGACTCGACGCTGACACGCCGCAGGCGTGTGTCGAGTCGAACGCCCGGCGGCTGCGCCGCTGGGCCAGAAACACGAAGCGCGGGTTGTGGCAAGTACACTGCTGAACGAAGCCAACAATGCTCGGCGGTCTGAGGCGGAGCCTCGTTAGTGTGGTGTGTCATAAATACCCTGAACCAGTTCCGCGTCTTTCGCCGCCATGCTGCGTTGCTCGTCGTCGCAATAGAAGCGCTATTCCTTCTTCCCGCGCCTTGCCTGGCGACGAAATCCATCGGAATTTTCTTCAACTTATTTATGACACACCACACCAGCTCGTTGTTGAGAAACGCACTTCCTGTGCATTTCTCAAGTCGCGAGTCCGACACATGTCCGGACTCGCTCTGCATGGATCAAGCACCTACGTGCTCGACCCATGGTTCGCGCCCGCAGGCTGTTTCCCAACAGCCTGCTAGACGCGAATACTGAGGCCATCGCTCAACGAGCGGGAATAGGCCATCAGAGCGGGAATCAATCCGGCGAGAATACCTGAAGCGACGACCGCGCCGACGAGCAATAGTTCACGAGGTACGATCGCCAGGGGTTGAATGAACAAGCCGTAGGCACTGGCTAACCACGGCGCCAAAGCCAACATCGCCAGTGCGAGCAACAACCAACCCAGCAACGCACCAACCGCGCTGAGCAATGTGGCCTCCAGCACCAGCAGCAAACCGATGTGCCATGGCCGGGCGCCCAAAGCACGCAGTATTGCCATTTCCCGCCGTCGCTCGTTCAACGTGGTCACCAGCGCTGTCACCATGCCAAGAATGCCGGCAATCACCACACAAATGGCCACCAACAGCAGCGCGTTCTCGGCGACGCCGATCAGACTCCACAGTTGGGTCAGGGTGATGCCAGGCATAATCGCGAGCAGCGGTTCGCCGCGAAACTCGTTGATCTGGCGCTGGATCGAAAATGCCGCCATTCGCGAGCGCAGACCAACAAACACCGCCGTCACCGCTTTGGGCGTGAGGTCCATTGCACGCGCAGCCTGCGCGTCGATCATGCGGCCCGGCAGGCGTGCGCCCGACTGCCAGTCAACGTGGATCGCTTCGATGGCTTCCAGACTGACATGCACACTGCGATCGACTGGCGTTCCGGTGCGCGCCAGAATGCCGACGATACGAAACGGCTTGTCGTCATGGCGCATGATGTCGGCGCGCCCGGTGCCATGCGCAATGACGATCTGCTGATCCAGCGTGTAACCCAGTTCTTGCGCCACTTCGGCGCCGAGCACGGCATCGTACAGATCGGCGAATGGCGCACCCTGGGCGAAAGCCAGCGACCGCTTGTCGCCAAAGCGGAAATGCTCGAAGTACGCCGACGTGGTGCCGATCACACGAAATCCGCGATGCGAGTCGCCCAGAGAGATGGGAATCGCGAAAGCCACCTGCGGATGTTGGGCGATCTCCTGATAGCTCGCGTAGCGAATGTTGTTGGTTGCATCGCCGATGCGAAATACCGAATACAACAACAGCTGCACAGGCCCGGTACGCGCACCGACAATCAAATCGGTGCCCGAAATCGTGCTGGAAAAACTGTTCCGCGTTTCCACCCGAATTCGCTCGACGGCCAGCAACAACGCCACGCTGACGGCAATGGTGAGCAGCGTCAATAACGCCGAGACCCGTCGGCTTTTCAAACTGGACCGCGCGATCCTGGCCAGCATCAGTGCGCCCTCGCGCGATTGAGAAGATTCAAATCCCAGCTCTGATCGAAATGGCTTGCCAGACTCGAATCGTGGCTCACAAACAACACCGCGCTGCCCGCCGCGGTGCTGGCGTCGAGCAGCAGCGACAGGAACTGATCGCGCGTATCGGCATCGAGGGCTGATGTCGGCTCATCGGCGATGATCAACGCCGGCGCACCAATCAACGCGCGCGCCGCGGCAACACGCTGCTGCTGGCCAACACTCAACGCGCCTGCCAAGGCCTGAGCGTGGGCCAGATCCAATCCAAGCCGTTGCAGAAGCTCGTACGCTGCGGCGGCTCGATCAACGATACCGGCAGCCCGCCGCCGCGAAAAACGCAACCCGAGCAGCACATTATCGACGGCGCTCAAATATGGCAGCAGGTTGAACTGCTGGAACACATAACCGATGTGTTCGGCACGGAAACGGTCGCGCGCCGAACCACTCAATGCTTCCATCGCCTGCCCGAGCAAGCGCACGGAGCCGGAGCGCGCGACCACCACGCCCGCCAGCAACGACAGCAACGTACTCTTGCCGCTGCCGCTGGGCCCACGCACGAACACGCGTCCGCCGCAGGCCACATCGAGAGCCGGAATATCGAGATCGACGCGATCCTTGGCCCAGCCGAATTTGAGCTCGCGAAGCTCGATCAAGGCCTCGCTCACAGCGGCAGATCGGTCGTTCCGCGCGCCAACTTTGCCGAACCCTGACCATCCGCTTTGATCCACTCGAACGACACCGTCTCTAAGGTCGGGAAAGATTGCCACGGATCGAACGTCAATGCGCGGATGTCGCCAGAGCACGTCCAGGCGGCTTTGAGCATCGCATCGCTGTGCGCGTGCTCCTCAGCGTGTCCGTGATCGTGATCGTGATCATGGTCGTGTTCATGCTCATCCGCGTGCTCGTCGCCCTGACTCGCAGCCTGCGCCGTGCGCGAGGTGCACTCGCCGCCGGCAAACCGTGCTGCCCGTGCAACAGCCTCCAGCGCGCGCAACCCGGCATCCAGTCTGGCCTTACGCTCGTCGGTATCAGCGTTTCCTTCGAAGCCCGCGACGTCGATCATCGGTACCGTCAGAACCATCTGGACATCGCTGCCGTCGAACGTGAGCTGCGCGTTCGCCGCACCGTGGACGTGCGCGGCGAGGTTGTCCGATTGTGTGTGCGCAACCGGCGATACGGCGATCAGGCTGAATAACGCAACAACTCGCATTGGGAAACTCCGACGTTGGAAGGGCACTAATGTTATAGTGTTACGCAGTGCCGAATGGTCGACTCGGCGTCGGTATCACTTCCTGAGGTTCACAATGCGCTTACATCGTACTGCGCTGAGCTGGGATGGCCTGGGAGCCGGGGCGTCGTTCGCTTGTGCCGTCCATTGTGCACTGCTGCCACTGGCCTTCGCTTTTTTGCCGGGCCTGCAACTGGCACTGCGCTCGGTGAATCACGAGTGGCACGGCCTTGCGCAGTGGCTGCTTTGGTCGCATAGCGCTGAGCGCATGATGGCCAGTGGTGTGGCAATCTTCGCACTGACGGTGCTGAGCATCGGGTTCTCCAAACATCGCCGTGGCAGCGCGCTGTTGGTTGGCGGGGCCGGCGTTCTGATGTTGTTGATCGGCGCCTTTGGTCACTGGCATCACCTCGCCTGGCTGCATGTGACGCTGCAAGTCTGCGGTGGGCTCACAGTTGCGGCAGCGCATCTGATCAATTTGCGGCTGCTCCGCGAGTCTGGCAATTGCCGTGCAAGCGCAATCGGCAGCGCCCACGCGCAATTGAGTTAGCGCACCCAGCCGCGTTTCCAACACTCGCTGAGTGCCGACTGTTCGTCGGCTGTGGCTGCGGCCACCCACGACAGGTCCGTTTCGCCGCACGCAGTGCGCGCCACGCGCTCGCTGCAGGCGATGGCTTGTCCGTTACCGTATAGATAAACGCCCTGCGTCGACCGTCGCCAGCTAAGTCGAATCGCTGGCAGCAGATGCTGCTGCGATGTCCAACGCGGTGCTGTGCGCCGCACCTTTGGAACGACGTTTTGGCGATATTGAGACAAGAACCGGGCGAAAAAATCGCCCAGTGCATCGTCGTCCAACGCCAGTGTGCGAACCAGCGAATCGCGCAACCGGCGCACATCGCTGTTGTCGACTTCGCCCGGCGATTCCCGCTCGATCAAATCTGCATCGCTATACCGAAGCGCATCGTTTCCTTGCAATAACTCCGCGCCAAGTGCGGCCAACAGTTCAGCGCCGCCCGGTGCCCGCATACCGACCGAAATCGTCAGGCATTCGTCGAGTGCGACACCAAAGTGCGGCACGTTCGGTGGCAGGTACAACATATCGCCAGGACGAACATCGAAGGCGTGAGTCGATTCGAATCGTTGCAGCAGTTTGATCGGCGCATCGTCGCGAAAGCGCTCGTCCGGATTTGGCGAGACATCGATTTCCCAACGACGAGTGCCCTGCCCTTGCAGCAGAAAAACATCGTAGCGATCGATGTGCGCGCCGACCGAACCACCCGGTACGGCGTAGGAAATCATCACATCGTCGAGCCGCCAGCTGGGCACAAACCGAAAGTGCGCCAGCAAAGCACGCACATCGTCATCGAACTTGTCCACGTCCTGAACCAGGAGCGTCCAGTCGCGGCGGCCCAACCGGGCGAACGAATCGTCGGCAAAGGGGCCACTCGCCACGGACCAGCGATCGGTCTTTCGGGTGTAACGCACCAAACGCGAGGGCGCCGTGGCCAGCGTGGCCAGGCCGGCAAGATCATTTGGCGAAATCGGGCAATCGAAGTCGACGAAAGCGTTGCGGATCAACAGCGGCTGCTTTTGCCAATAACGCTTCAAGAAACGGGCGGCCGGCATGCCCAAGGTCTGGCCTCGCGCGTCGATCTCAATGGGCCATTTCACGGTGCGCGCGCCAGGCTTGCGGCAAGACCGATGTAGTCAGCGGGTCGCAAGGCCAGCAGTCGCTGTTTGGCATCCGCCGGCAAATCGAGTCCTGCAACAAATGTCCGCAGCGCTGCTTCGTCGATGGCGTTGCCGCGAGTCAGCGCTTTGAGTTGTTCGTAGGGCTCTGGCAGTCCGTAACGGCGCATCACCGTTTGCACCGCTTCGGCCAGCACCTCCGTTGCGCCATCAAGATCAGCGGCAATACGTTCCGGATCGACCTTTAACTTGCCCAATCCCCGCTCCAAGGATCTTAAGCCGATCAAGAAGTACCCAACCGCGCTGCCGAGACTGCGCAAAACTGTGGAATCGGTCAGGTCGCGCTGGAAGCGGCTGATCGGCAACTTTTCTGCAAAATGTCCGAACAGTGCATTGGCCAGACCAAAGTTGCCTTCGGCGTTTTCGAAGTCGATCGGATTGATCTTGTGCGGCATCGTCGATGAGCCGACTTCACCGGAAACACGTTGCTGACGAAAGTACCCAAGCGATACATAACCCCAGATATCGCGACAAAAATCGATCAGCACCACACCCAGGCGCCGCAGCACATCGCAGTATTCGGCGATAAAGTCGTGCGGTTCGATCTGCGTGGTATGCGCGTTGTGCGTCAGACCCAGCGATTCGACAAACGCAGCCGCGAGTGCACGCCATTCCACTTCAGGGTAAGCAACAACGTGGGCGTTGAAGTTGCCGACAGCGCCGTTCATTTTTCCCAACAGCGGCTGAGCTTCGAGCTGACGAAACTGTCGCTCGATGCGCGCCATCACATTGCGCAGCTCTTTGCCCAAGGTGGTAGGCGAAGCCGTTTGCCCATGGGTGCGGCTCAACATCGGCAGTTCGGCGGCCTCCTGGCAAAGGCCACGCATGGCCATCAGCACACGCGTCAAAGCACCCACCAGCACCGTTTCGCGCGCGTCCTTCAGCATCAACGCATAGGCCAGATTGTTGATGTCCTCGCTGGTGCAGGCAAAGTGCACGAATTCGGCAACATGCCTGAGCTCATTGTGGTCTCCGAGCTGACGCTTGATCCAGTATTCGACGGCCTTGACATCGTGGTTGGTCGTCGATTCGATCGCTTTGACGGCCGCGGCGTCGGCTTCGGAGAAGTTTTCGGCCTTGCCGCGCAAAAACGCGATCGCATCCGGCGACAACGCCGGCACCTCGACAATGTTCGGCTCGGCGGCAAGCGCCTCCAGCCAGCGCAACTCCACCAGCACGCGACGCCGGATCAGCCCCGCTTCGCTGAAGATCGGCCGGAGCGGTTCGGTTTGCCGCTGATAGCGGCCGTCCAGTGGGCTTAGGGCTGTGAGCATTGTTTGCTTCGTTGACAGTGAATGGTTGGTGGCCGGTTGCAAGTCGATTCCCGAAACATCACCGTGCCCCCGCCGCGACTAACATGCCCAGGCGCCGCACGGCGACCGAGATCGTTGGGTAGTCGAGTAACTTCTGGCTGCTGATTTCATTCAACATCGACAGAGTGTTGGCCAGTGGGCCTGAGGCCTCGCTCATCCACGCCTGCACACGGCTGCCATTCGCCGGCAGCGGTCGCTTGAGCAGTTGCGCCGAGAGCGCGCGACGTTGCGCAAAAAGCTCGTCGCGCAAAACGCCGCGCGCATTCGCATGCCAACGGCCGCTCACTGGCAGAGTCTCGATTTGCTCCTGGATCCAGCGCAAATGCAGCGCATCGCCAATGTCGAAATACACGCTTGCAGCGTCGGCCACCGTCACTTTTTCGCTCTGCGCCAGATCGAGCACGTCGAAAGACGAACTCAACGCCGGCAGCTTGCTGATGCGGGAGGCCATTTCCGTCGAATACCCGGCACCCAGCAGGCGCTGTTCCTCGCCTGCATAGGCATCCCGATAGCTCTGCGGCAGTACGCTGCCGAGCGCGCCGATGAGCTGTTCGAATCCGGGCGCAAAACGCCCGACCTCAGCGGCAATCTCGAGTTTGTTGCCAGGCAACTGCAACAGCCAACGTGTCAGGTTACGCAGCAGGTTCCAAATGCCAAGTGTGACGTCCATGGCAACGTTCTCGGGCACTTGGATCGCACGATCCATTTCGGCCCACCAATCCCGCGCACGCACGACTTCGCGCGCAATGGTGAATGCCTTCGCAATCTGCGCCGGTGCCTCGCCAGTGTCCTCGCTGGTGCGCAGGATGAAAGTCGAGCCCATACGATTGACGATCGAATTCGTCACTTGCGTGGCGATAATTTCGCGGCGCAACCGGTGCTGCTCCATCGCCGACGCCATGCGCTCGCGCAGTGGTGTTGGGAAGTACAGCTGCAGCTCCTTCGACAAATAGGGATCTTCCGGCACATCAGAATCGAGCAACTGGTTGTACAACACCATCTTGGAATAAGAGAGCAAGATCGAAAGCTCGGGGCGCGTCAGCCCCTGGCCTTTACTCTTCCGCTCCTCGAATTCTTTGTCGGTCGGCAGATACTCGAGCGCGCGATCAAGCAACGACTGCTGCTCTAATGTTCGAACGAAGTGCTGTTTCGACCCGAGCCGCGGTACGGAGAGCGCCTGCATCAGGCTGATCGCCAGGTTCTGGCGGTAGTTGTCGAAAAGTACCAGGGCCGCGACTTCGTCGGTCATCTGCACCAACAACTCATCGCGCTGAGTCAGCGTCATTTCGCCGCTGGCCACGATCGCGTTGAGCAATATCTTGATGTTGACCTCGTGATCGGAAGTATCGACGCCGGCCGAGTTATCGATGAAGTCGGTATTGAGCAATCCGCCCGCCTGCGCGAACTCGATGCGACCGCGTTGGGTCAAACCGAGATTGCCGCCTTCGCCGATGATTCGGCAGCGCAACTCGTTACCGTTGACGCGCAATCCGTTGTTGGCGCGATCGCCGACCTGATCGTGTGTTTCCGCAGTGGACTTGACGTAAGTGCCGATTCCGCCGTTCCACAACAGCTCAACCGGTGCCTTAAGGATGGCGCGCATCGCCTCGACGGGCGTCAATTGCTCGACGCCATCTTCGATGCCAAGCACTGCTCTGACTTCCGGTGTGATCGGAATGAACTTGGCGCTGCGCGGATAAATACCACCGCCGGCGCTGATCTTATCGGCTGCGTAGTCGGCCCAGGATGAGCGCGGCAATTCGAACATACGCTCGCGTTCGATAAAACTCGCTTCGCTGTCTGGGTCGGGATCGAAAAAGATGTGGCGATGATCGAAGGCGGCCAGCAAACGAATTTTGCGTGACAACAACATGCCGTTGCCGAACACATCCCCCGACATGTCACCGATACCAACGCAGGTGAAATCTTCGCTTTGGCAGTCCTTACCGAGCGTACGAAAGTGGCGTTTGACGCTCTCCCATCCGCCTTTGGCGGTGATACCCATTTTCTTGTGGTCATAGCCCTTACTGCCGCCCGACGCAAACGCATCGTCGAGCCAGAACCCATACTCCTGGCTCAGCGCGTTGGCGATATCGGAAAAAGTCGCCGTGCCTTTGTCGGCGGCGACAACCAGGTAGGGATCGTCGATGTCGTGGCGTACAACTCTGTCCGGCGGCACGAGCTTGCCTTCGACGATGTTATCGGTGACATCCAACAGCCCGCGGATGAACGTGCGATAACAGGCCACGCCCTCGCCCAACACCGCATCGCGATCGCCACCGATCGGCGGCTGCTTGACATAAAACCCACCTTTCGCGCCGACCGGCACAATCACCGTGTTCTTGACTTGTTGCGCCTTCATCAAGCCCAACACTTCGGTGCGAAAATCCTCGCGGCGATCGGACCAGCGCAAGCCGCCGCGCGCAACCATGCCCATCCGCAGATGGACACCCTCGACGCGCGGTGAGTACACGAAGATTTCGCGGAACGGGATCGGTTTGGGCAGATTCGGGACCTTGCTCGAATCGAATTTGAACGAAATGTAGTCCTTGGCCCTGCCATCGACGCGTTGATAGAAGTTGGTCCGCAAGGTGGCGCGCATGAGTTCCTTGAATGCGCGCAAGATGCGATCTTCATCGAGACTGGAAACCAACTCCAGCAACTCACCTAAGGCATGTTCGATAATGGGCGCCTGTTCGCTGCGCGGTTTCACATAGCCATCCAGCACATGACCCACGAGTGCCGGGAGCTTGCTGCGAATGCTCTCGCCGATGATGTTTCCGACTTCGCGCTCCATGCGGCGGCGAGCCTGATCGGCATGGGCCTTGTGCTCGCGCTCTGGATCGAAGCGCGCATGGAACAGCTCGACAAGCAGTCGTGCGATAGCCGGATGGGTACTGAGCGTGCGCTCGACATAGGCTTGAGAGTACGGCACACCCGTTTGCAGCAGATACTTGCAATAGCCGCGAAGCATGGCCACTTCGCGTACGTCGATCTCGGCCGCCAGCACAAGACGATTGAAGCCGTCGTTTTCGACGCGACCGCGCCAGAGTTGCTCAAAGGCCACCTGAAACCGCTCGCGCGCGTGTTCGAGATTTTCGCCAAGCGCGACCTGCGGTTCGACTTCGAAGTCCTGAATAAAGATATTCAGCCCGTGCATCGCCATTTCGTAGGGATGCTCGGTTAACACCCGCAGACCCATATTTTCGAGCATCGGCAGCGCATCCGACAGGACAATCGCCTGGCCCATCCTGAAAACCTTGAATCGCAGCGCTCCATCGGCTTTTTTGCGCGGGCGATAAAGCGACAAACGCACGTCGTTCGCATCTTTGAGTAGCGCTGCGGACTCGACATCGGCCGCCGCCACCCAGGGCGTCACCGACTCGATATACCCCATCGGCAACGCTTTGCCGTATCGATTCGCGAGTCTGGTGCCGCGCTCTTCGCCGTGTTTGCTGATCAAGAGCTCGCGCAGCTCGTCTTGCCAATTGCGTACGATTTGCGCCAGTTTCGCTTCAACTTCTTTAAGGTTGACGTCGACTCGCTCGCCGATCCTGGGCCGGACAACCACGTGCAATCGCGCCAACACCGACTCGGACACGGCGACGCTTGAGTCGAAACGCTCACCCACGAAAGCGCGCTTCAACGTCTGCTCAATGCGCTCACGGATTTCGCTGGTGAAACGCTCTCGAGGGATGTACACCAGGCACGAAAAGAACCGACCGAAACGGTCGCGGCGCACGAAAAGGCGAGTCCGCTGGCGTTCCTGCAGGTGCAGGATGCCCATCGACATTTCGTGCAGCTCGTCGTTGGAGGCTTGATACAACTCATCGCGCGGCAACGTCTCGATGATGTGCTGCAGTCGTTTTGCCGCGTGGCCCGCCGGATGCAGTTTGCTGGCCTTCAGCACAGCATCGAATTTGGTGCGAATCAGCGGAATGTCTTTGGGCCGAGTGGTGTAAGCCGTCGACGTGTAAAGGCCCAAAAATCGATCTTCGCCGATGGCTTTGCCATTCGCGTCAAAACGCAGCACGCCGATGTAATCCATATATCCCGGATGATGGACCGTAGAGCGCGCGTTGGTTTTCGACAGGATCAGCAGATCCGGCACGGCGTCAGGCGGCAGATCGCGCGCGGCGAGCGAAGCCAGAGGACGCGGCGCTGTGCTGTTCGCTTCGCCACGCAACAAACCCAGTCCGGTGCCGCCGATCATCACCAGCACTTCCTGGCCACCGACGATTTTGGTTTCGTACGATCGGTAGCCCAAGAATGTGAAATGGTTGTCCGCCGCCCAACGCAAATAATCCGCACATTCGGCGATCAGCTCGGCATCCTGGGGCAAAACACTGGCATCGAGACTCTCGGCGATTTCGAGCATCTTTCGGTGCATGCCCGTGAAGTCGCGCACACAGGCACGAACGTCGTCGAGCGCTGCCTGAATCCGCTTGCAAAGCGCGTCCAGTTCTTCAGGCTCGGTGATCCGGTCGATTTCCATATGGATCAACGACTCAGCGGCACCGTCTTCGCCGAAATTCAGTACATGACCACCAGGGTCCCGCTGCACCTTCATGACGGGATGCAAAATGAGGTGCGTCAGCGTTCCGGCGACGCCGACCGCCATCGACACGGTATCAACCAGAAACGGCATGTCGTCGTTAACGATCTGGATGGCGGTATGTGTCGAGTCCCAACCATTATCGTCCTGGGACGGGTTGTAGACGCGCACCTTGGCCGCACCAGCCGATCGCTCGCGGAAGAAGCGCAACAAATCCGTCGCCAGTCCCGCCCACTTCTCCGCACCGCGTTCGGCATATTCCTCTTCAGGATGGTGCTCAAAGAGCGTACGGGAAAAGGCCGTCGCCTCTTTAAGTTTGGGGCCTGCACAGCTTGCCGCCAGCGCCTTGATCACGTCTGCCAGACCCGCCGAAGCTTGAGATTGCGTCGCGCTCATGTGAAATGTCGTGGAAATGCGAAGGAGGCGCAAAGATAGCGCTCCGAAGCGACAAGCGGGGGCAACTTGCACTGAATTGGTGATGCGACCGAAGGTTGCGCTCCGCGCGGTTGGCAGCCAGCAACGCGCGACAAAGTACCGCCGTGGCGCCGGATGCAGCCTGCGGCAGCTAAAGCAACTTACGCGAAGCCACGAAGAAGATGCGGGGCACCGGGATCGCGCTTACTCACTGGCTTCCACTGGGCAGGCGAATGCCTTGCTGAAGAAGCCGGACGGGTCGAAACAACACACCCGCTTCTTGCCTTTCTCAAGCATGTCAATCGCATTGGCCGCTCGTTCTCTCTTTGTGGCATCTTGCCTGGCCGATTCCATCCAATGCACCCAATCGATTCTTGCCAACGTACTGGTGCCAGCCCACGTGGCCTGAGCGGCCGGACTTTTACTCAAGAGAGATGCGAAGCTCGTTGGAAGGACTGGCTCGGGTTGCCGATCCAACTTGCTCAGTACGAACGTCGGTTGTCTGCCAGCGAGTTTTTCCCGCTTCGTGACGTCAGACGGGACAATGAACCAGTGCCCGAGTTTTCCGTCTGGCTCCATCTGAGCATCGAAGCTGCGTTCGCCAACGACTATTCTCGCGGTCATTCTCCCCCGCCTCAGGTGCGACTGACTGATCTTAGGCGGAACTTTGGCGAAGAAGAACTCTTTTCCCTCGGCGACCAGCACCTCGCTGGAAAATGTGGCAGTCTGATCTTTTGCAGGCATGCGGTGCTTTTCCGTTGGTGCGCCTGACGCGGGTTCAGAGCGCCCGAGCCACCAATGCGTCCCCGGGCGAGTTGTCGTGCTCACGAACGAGCTTCAGCGTCAGGCGACCATTGCCAAGATTCACCAGAGGTGCCTGGGGCGCGCCGTTCGCGTCTTCATCGCCAGCGATGTTCTCGGCGATCACGATATCGTGAATATCTGCCGTACCGTAGTTCAACAGTGTCGAGGCCAGCGCAACCCCATCAAATCGTCGCGATAGACGGTTGCCCTGAAAGGTTGTCGACGTCAGCGACAACGTGCCCCAGTTGATGATCGTGCCCGCATCGCGCGCCGCCCCAGCTAAAGTGTTGAAGCTCAACTGGCTGTGGTCGATGCGCATTTCGCCGTAGTTTTCGACGATCGCCTGCGCGCCGCGTGCAGTGGAGTCGACCAGCGTCACGCGCCGCAATTCGGCGACACCGTGGTTGCGGATCGCACCGAGCGATCCCTCGGCGAGCACCAAACCCTCAAGACGCAAATGCCCACCTTCTGCAACATGGATTAAACGAAAGTCGTCGTTCGAATAGCGCCGCAGTTCCGAACCGTTGCCGCGGATGACAATCGGCGTCTTGATCTCCGGTAATGCCGCCTGATGACTTTCGGCATGCGCCCTGGTCACCACGAACAAGCCGCGCTCCAGAGTGATGATGTCGGCCCCGGCAGTGGAATTTGCGATATCGATCGCCGTGATCAGCTCATCCGAATCGGTGACTGGAAACACTGTAGCGGCCGCCGGTGTGGCCACAATTGCGAAGATCACGAGCAGCGTTCTTGCACTCATTGAGTTCCCCTCGGTCGAAAGCGCCCCCAGCGCCAATGCGACGATGGTGGCTGCTCTGCTTAGAGCGAAGAATCTATGTTCTGCAATCCGTGTGTCATTTATTTGTGGCAACAAAAAAGCCGCCTTGCGGCGGCATTTTTGTGCGCTGGCGTCCCCACGGGGATTCGAACCCCGGTTACTGCCGTGAAAGGGCGGTGTCCTAGGCCTCTAGACGATGGGGACTTAACTTGGTGGAGCTAGTCGGGATCGAACCGACGACCTCTACAATGCCATTGTAGCGCTCTCCCAGCTGAGCTATAGCCCCTCTCACGGAGCCGCGTAGGCTACGGATTGCTGGCAGTACAAGTCAAGCGCTAGTCTGACGATACTGGCAACGATAGTTCAGCATTGCCAACTTGATTTGCGCGTATCTGCGCATCGTCTTGGTTTAGCAGGCTGTTGAGAAACAGCCTTCGGGCACGAACCATGGATGGTTCGCACATGGGTCGAGCACGTAAGCGCTTGATCCATGGGGAGCGAGTCCGGACATGTGCCGGACTTGCGACTTGAGAAACTCACAGGAAGTGCGTTTCTCAACGACGCGTTAGTGAAATACTCGAGGAACGATGACCATGAGCGGGCAAGGCAGCACAGGCAATGTGATCGCAGCATTGGCGAGTTTTTTCATCCCAGGACTGGGCCAGCTGCTGCAAGGGCGGTTGTTAATGGCGTTAACGCAATTTGTCCTGGCCGCCGTGCTGTGGTTGATGCTGCTCGGCTGGCTGATCCACTTGTGGTCGATTCTCGACGCCGCGTTATTCAAACCGCGCGCCTGAGTTAAGTGCCTGGCGTGCTGCGGTCAGTGCTTCGTCGGTACCCGCGAGCACCAACACGTCACCCGGCTTCAAGAGTTCACGACCGTCTGGCGTCAACACAGCGTCTTCGCCCCGACGGATTGCCAGAATGCTGGCACCCGTGGTCGCTCGCAAGTTCAACTCGCCGAGGCTGCGCCGGCACCAGGCGCTGTCCGGTTCGATTCGATGCGATGCGAGTTGACCCAGGCCAGGGAGCAGCTGCTCCATTTCATCCATCGATTCGCCAGGGCCACGGGCGGAAACCGCGACCGCCTCGGCAAGCGCCTGGGCGCCTGCACGCACGTGACCCTGCAATTGCGTCGCGCTTCGCCAGAATGCGAAAGCGGCGATACCGAGGATCAACGGCAGCGGCAACGCGCCCTTGATACCCGGTATGAAGGGTTGTGTAATCGCAACGCAGGGCAGCAAAACGATAGCCGTGATGCCCAATTGCAAGGTCACAACAAAGGTGCGGCGCGGCGCCTGTGCAAAATCGACACCACCATCCGGCGCGGGCGGCAACGCGGAGATGGCCAGTTCGCGTCCTAATGCACGGATCAGGCGAAACAACCCCAAGGCCAACGGTGCGGCCAATATGACGAATCCGGCGACCACGAGCCAGCGCATAAAGTCCGCTGCGGCTGGCAGTGACTTCTTCAAGTAGGTTGCCAACTCGTCGCTGCCCACGGCACCGGTAATCAGGATTCCAACCAGCAGCGCAGCGTCGATCACGATCAGACGCACGAGGCGCATCGCTTTGGCGCGCACGTGCGTGGCAGTCTGCGCACGACCCAATTGCTCGACCCAGGTGCCGTATAGACTGGCAAAGGTCTGCAACGGACGTGGCAATCGAGCCTCAATCCACTCGCCGAACCGCGCTGATCGGCTTACCGCGAATGGCGTGAGCATGATCGTCAAACACGATACGCCCACCGCGACGGGCAGCCAACGGCTGTCGATCGCATTCAATGCAACACCCAGACCGACAATGATGAAACTGAATTCGCCGATCTGGCCCATCGCAGCGCCGGCTTGAGTGGCTTGACGTATAGAGTTACCGACCAGGAAAAATCCAAGGGTGACGCCAACAAACTTCCCGACCACGACGATGACGCTGAAAAGTGCAATTAACCGCCACTCGGCGAGCAACTGCATCGGGTCTATGGACAAACCCACGGAGACGAAGAACACCGCCGTAAAAATGTCGCGCAGCGGCCGAATCTGTATGCCGATCCGATGACCTTCACCCGATTCGGCCACCAGGCATCCGGCCAGGAATGCACCCAGCGCCACCGAATACTCATAACGCTGCGCCGCGAGCGCAGCCGCAAAACACACCCCAACGGCCGTGACCAATGTGGTCTCCGGTCGATTCAGCGCGACCACGCTGCGGATCAATCGCGGCACAACCAACACGCCCACCACCATCAGCACCATCAAGAACACCGTCAGCCGACCGGCGGCGGCGGCTAACGCTGCGATGTCGAAGCTCTGCGTCATCGCCAACGTCGTCAGCACCGCGATCAACAGCACCGCAACAACGTCTTCCATCACCAAAGCGCTGAACACGCCTTCGCGCAGTTTCTGTCTGACGCGATGTTCGTCGAACGTGCGCGCGATGATCGTGGTCGATGAGATCGACACCATCGCCGCCACAAAAGCGCACTCAATCGGTGGGAAACCCAGCAGGCGCGCGACGAGATACCCCAAAATTGCCATCAACCCCATTTCGATCAAGCACACTGCGCCACTTTTTGGACCAACCTCGACGAGTTTGCGCACGCTGAGCTCCATACCAATGGAGAACATCAGCAAGATGATTCCCATCTCCGACAGTGTGGTGATGGTGTCTTTGTCCGCCACTAACAACGGCGGCGCATGCGGACCAATCAAGACCCCTGCGGCGAGATAGCCCATCACCACGGGCAGCTTCAGCCGCTGGCATGCCACCGTGGTCGCGGCCGCAACGCACAGAACGATCGCGAAGCTCTCGAGGAATGGGGAGCTAGGGTGCATGGGTGCGCTTCGAACCGGGAGCGGGGCAAGGGGCACGGGAACCGGGACGGATTGTGCGGCGCGCGGCAGCCCGCTGGTGCAGCCGCCGGCCTATCCAAATACATCCCGCTTCGCAACTCCGCATGGTCGTCACCCTGCCCCGTCACCCATGTGCCGCTGGTGCAGACCGCCACGCACAGGAACCCACCAGAACGACAGCGCAACGAGCGCAGCGAATGCCGTGTAGATCAGCGCCAACGCACTGAGCGGCGCGTCGACGAAGATCAACGCGCGAAGCCAATAGCCGATAAACGACTCGCCGGGACCACCGGCGCCGCGCAGATCATTCTCCCAAATCGTCAGCGGACAAAGTTCTCCCAGCCACGTTTGTGCGACGATGAAAACGATCAGTGCCAAATGCGAAAAACGAAACCACGGATTCTGCACCCACTGCCATCTGCGCCAACCACCGATCAGCGTCAGCGGAAGCGAAAAGACCACAAAAGCCACAATCAGCGCGTGGACAAACAGAATCAGATCGGCAAACACTTCCGGCATCATGCGGCGCGCCGCATAGGTGCCATTCGCGCCTCGATTTCGGCGGCCGTCTTCGGCACCTTTGCTGTCAACACCAGGGGTTCGCCGCTGGTCACGAGCACATCGTCTTCGATACGTACACCAATGCCCCGGTAGGGCGCCGGCACGTCTTTGCGATCTGCCTCGATATAGATTCCGGGCTCAACCGTCATCACCATGCCCGGCTCCAACATACGCGGCTCGCCGTCGATCCGATAGTCGCCGACATCGTGCACATCCAGCCCCAGCCAGTGGCCTGTCTTGTGCATGAAAAACGACTTGTACTTCTCGTCCTTCAGGTTCTTCGCCAACGTGCCTTTGAGCAAACCAAGCTTGATCAACCCCTGGGTAATGACGCGCACCGCGGCATCGTGAGGATCGTTCCAGTGTTTGCCTGCACGCGCTTGATCGATGGCCGCCAATTGTGCGGCCAGCACGATGTCATAGATCGCACGCTGTTCGGTGGTGAACCTGCCGCCGATCGGAATCGTGCGCGTGATGTCGCTGGCGTAACAACCATACTCCGCGCCGGCATCCACCAACAGCAAATCGCCATTTTTGAGCACATCGCGATTGGCCCGATAGTGCAGGATGCATGCGTTTGCGCCCGCGGCGACGATCGGTTCGTAAGACGGAACGGCCAGCTGCCGCCGGAAGGTGTGCAACACTTCGGCTTCGATTTCGAACTCGGTCAATCCAGGACGGCAGACCTGCATGATGCGCACATGAGCATCGGCAGCGATGTCGGCCGCACGCTGCATGGCTTTCAGCTCGCTCTTGCTCTTAAACAGCCGCAGTTCGTGCAGCAAATAACCTAACGCAACGATTTCGTGCGGGGCGCGCGCACCACGACGGACTTGTGCGCGGACACGATTGACCCAGTTCAAAACCTTCAAATCGAAATCCGCGTCGTGACCGAAATGGTAGTAAATGCGATCGCGCCCTTCGATCAGCCCCGGCAGAATGTCGTCGATGTCCTCGATTGGAAAAGCATCGTCGACCAACAACGCCTCGGGCGCCCGCTCAGGACCAAGCCGGGGTCCGTCCCATTGCTCTCGGGCGCGATCGCGATCGCGACAGAACAAAATGCTCTCCGCCGCTTCGCGGCCAGGCACGAGAACCAGAACTGCGTGCGGCTCTTCGAAACCGGTCAAATAGAAAAAGTCGCTGTCCTGACGGTATGGGTAATGCGCATCGTTGTTGCGGATACGTTCTGGCGCGGCCGGGGCGATCAAGATCGAACCGCGTCCGGCCAGGTCCATCAGTTGCTTGCGGCGACGTTTGATCTCGTTCGGTTTGGCGCTCATCCGGGTTGTCCCAGTTCGTCTCTGATCAATACCGCCCCCATGCGTACATACTCGCAAAGCTCCATCAACGCATTTTCGTCGGCTTCCTCATCCGGATCGAAACTGATGTCCGAGCGGCTGATCTCGCGTACATCGACCAACAATTCCTCAGCCTCCGCGGACAGCTTAGTCGATTTGCCGAGCCCGCCCAATCCCAGGCCGCCCAAAAAACCGCCACACCAGCTCTTCAACGCCGCCACGCGCTCGGCAATGGCCGTGTCGTCGTCGGGAAGCAGAAGATCCACGGCACCCTCGGCCAGAGCCACGCGAATCTGATCGAAGACAGGTCCTGCCCAGTCGGCACTCGGCAGCGCGGCATCGGCAACAAATTCGGTCCAACG
>JALHMH010000003.1 GCA_022844165.1 Lysobacterales bacterium | reverse complement strand
AGAGCATTTGCTCGCCGAACTGCGGCAGCGCTTGCCCGAATACATGCTGCCTACGTCGATTGTTCTCCTTGACGCCCTGCCAACCAACGTTGCCGGCAAGATCGATCGCCAGGCACTGCCTGCGGTTGCACAAGAGCTGATCGAAAGTCGCGAAGAGACCATCGCACCTCGCGACGACGTCGAAGCCGCGTTGGCGGAGCTTTGGGGTGAGGTACTCAACTATCGGCCAGTTGGAATCAACCACAACTTCTTCAAACACGGCGGGCATTCACTGAATGCCCTGAGCCTGCGAGTCCGCATTTACAACCGCTTCGGCGTCGAAATCGATCTCATGACGCTGTTTGAGCACGGAACCATCGAGCACCTCGCGGACCACGTTCGGGAACTGGTCGCCAGCGGCACTTCGAGTTCGGGCGAACGACCCGTCTGGGCCGAAGATGATCCTACGACATCGGAGGCACCGCGAGGTCTTGTGAGAAGGCTGGCGCAACGGCTTGGCCTTACCGGTCGCAAGATGCCGCGCCCGCCCGGTGTCGACAAGGAACTTGCGTTGAGGTCTTTAGTGCCGCTGCACAGAGGCGGCAGAGGATCGCCACTGTTCTGCGTGCATCCAGTCTCCGGTGGAGTGAGTTGTTATGCCGAACTCGCCCGCGCCCTCGGCGACGCCCGCCCGACTTTCGCGCTCGAGAGCCCCAAGGCAGCGTCAGACCGCAGCGTCACGATCGAAGGGATGGCAGCACGGTACGTAGTCGCGATGAGATCGGTTCAACCACAGGGACCCTACGCGCTTTGCGGCTGGTCGCTCGGTGGCGTCATCGCATTCGAAATCGCTCGCCAGCTGCGCGCGCTCGGAGAAGAGATTTCGGTGCTCATGTTGCTCGACAGCTATCTCTTCGACGCGCATGTCGATCGGGACGATCTGAACGACTCGGAGATGCTGGACAATTTCGTCAAAGATCTGGTGCGAACCAATGGTCTGGCGCCTACTGCCGAGTGGCTGGCAAATGTCGATCTCGGCCCGGATCCGGATCCAGTTGCACAATCGCTGGTGGCCTTGAAGGCCCTGTCGGTGCTGCCCCCAGACTGCGGACTGGAGCAGTTTCGGGCACAGCTGAATGTCTATCAGCGCAACTTCAAGGCTTGGACTGCGTACCGTCCTGGCGAATATGCAGGCCGGGTACACCTGACCAAGTGTGCCGACTCGATCGATCGCTCCGAACGCAATCCGATGAGGACTTGGGGGCGTGTCGCGGTTGGTGGCCTGACGTTAGATGTGCTCGCGTGCAGTCATTACGAGCTGCTGCGCGGATCAGTGCTCAATTCGGTGGCTACCCGACTGGCCAGGCTGCTTGCGGCTGACGCCGCGCACCGGTAGGCGAGATGAACATTCGAGCGATGTGGACGAGGAGGAACTTCGATGTCGGCGATGTTTGAACAGCGCCCACGCCCATGGACGACCTACGACAATCGCGGCCACCCGGTACACGAACCCCATGTCTACGATCCGTCTAAATTCGACTGGGTGCCCAAGATCGAAGCGCAGTGGCACACAATTCGGGACGAACTGTTGTCTGCGATTGGCGGGCGGGACAGCGTGTTGCTGTCTTATCCCGATCCGAATATGACCAATCGAAAGGGTGCGTGGAAAACGGCCGGGCTGATGTACTGGACATTTCAGTCGGATCGCTACATTGCGATGTTCCCGAAAACTTGGGCCATCCTGCAGACGATTCCGCACCTGACGTCAGCCTCGTTGTTGCTGCTCGAACCAAATTCAACGATCAAGCCGCATCACGGCGACGCCAACGCCATGATCCGATGCCACATGGGGCTGATCGTGCCAGCACCGGCACCACGCTGCGGGCTACGCGTCAAGGAGACCACCTTCAGCTGGGAGGAGGGGCGCATCTTTATGTTCAACGATGCGCATGAACACACCGCTTGGAACAACACCGATCAAGATCGCTACATTCTGAGCTTCGATGTGATGCGGCCGGAGTTTGTCGGGATGGAGAAGTGGGTATCGAGCCGTGTGCTCGGCAATATTTATGTGGATGTCATGCTCACCCGCCACACCCAGCTTCGTCGCCTGTTCGCCAATAAGTGGGGCGAAGCGGTGCTGCGCCGGCTCGCTTACTCGATGTTCCGTACCCTGATGTTCCTACGGCTGCCACTATACGATCTTCTCTAGTCAACGAGGTTAGACCATGAACACCCTGGCCAAAGACCAACCCTGGTTCGCCGAGGACGGCGGCGAATTCGAAGGCGACGAACCGTTCTACTTCGATACGGCAGCGTTTCCATGGGTGCGACATTTGGAAGCGAACTGGACCGTGTTCCGCGACGAGCTACAGGCCCTGCTCGCCAGAGACAGTGCCGATCTTCAGCCCTACGCCAACATGGAAATGACGAACCGCCCTGGCCAGTGGAAGACATTCGGCATGATGTTCTGGATGCATGTCATAGCGGAAAACGTCGCGAAGTGTCCCAAGAGCTGGGCACTGTTGAAAGACGTGCCCAACATCTGCGGCGCTTCGTTCAACTTGCTCGAGCCGCATACCACGATCAAGCCGCACCATGGCGATACCAATGCCATCGTCCGCTGCCATATGGGGATCGAAGTTCCCGCCAGTGCGCCACGCTGCGCGTTCCGAGTCGGAACCGAAATCCGAAGCTGGGAGAACGGCAGGTTCTTGATGTTTTGCGACGCGCACGAGCACACCGCCTGGAACAACACCGACGCCAAACGATACATCCTGGTGGTCGACATCATGCGGCCCGAGTACGTTTCCCAGCGGCGCTCGACCTCGGCTCGCGTGTTGGCCTCTATCCAGGCGGCAATCTACTTTCAGCAGGTCGCCTGGCTGAAGCGGTTTTTCGGCGGTCAGCTTGGCAAGCGTCTCGTATTCCAGGTTCTGCGCGTGCTGGCGCGCGTCCAACTCGCCACTAAGTCTTGATCTACGCCCAAGTTTCGACAAAGGACCGTCTATGAACACAACACCACTGTCGCTGAACCCGCAAAAGAGCAAACCCAAGCGCCCCTGGCTTGCGGACGGCCCGATTCCTTATCCCCACGACATGCCGTACTTCTACGATCCCACTGGCATCGAGGCTGTTCGCCATGTCGAAGAGAACTGGACGACAATCCGCGATGAGCTGCTGCAGGTGATCGCGGAAGGGCAAAGCGAGCTGGTCCCCTATCATGACCTCGCGAAGACCAATACCAAGGCTTCCTGGCGAACTGCCGGTTTGATGTACTGGACGATGAAGTCGCGAAAGAACATTGCACGATTCCCCAAGACCTGGGAGATCTTCCGCAACATTCCCTATCTCACATCGTGCTCGATTCACCTGCTTGAGCCACATTCGACAATTAAACCGCACATCGGCGATACCGACGCGATGATGCGCTGTCATATGGGCCTGGTCGTGCCGGCACCATTGCCCCGCTGCGGATTTCGCGTCGGCGATCAAACCACGTCCTGGACGGAAGGCAAGGTCTTCATTTTTAATGATGCCTGCGAACACACTGCGTGGAACAACACCGACCATAACCGATATGTCATTTCCTTCGATTTGATGCGCCCCGAGTACTATGCTCAGCGTTACTGGATCGCCGCGCAGATACTCGGAAAAATTCACGTAGAGGTGATGTATCAGCACATCGGTTGGATGCAGAAGTACTTTTCGCAAAAGCCGGTCAAAGAAGTGCTCTTTGTGCTTGCCAAGGCCTATTGGCGAGTTCGCTTATTCATCGGCTATGGCTCCGGCGAATGAGTCATGGCAATTGGCGGCAATCGCAGCCCGCGGCGCACCTGCAATTTGCCAGCCGAAATGCACGGCGGCCGTGCCGTTGCACGGGGCGCCGCTTGAACAGCGTATGACGACAACACTCGATGCACAGAGACGTTCCGTTGACTGCGGCTCGTCTTTGTTTGCTGCAACGACAAATCGACAGCAACTCGTTCGGTCGACTTGCACAAAATCGGCGCTTGAGTCGCTCACTTCGACGCTTCGGCCTTTGCAGCCGTGACGATCGGCGCTTTCGCGTCGTCAGTGGCGGCCGGATGATCGCAGATGTTCACAACTCCCAGGCCGAGCCTCGCCAGATTGGCAGAAACCTTCAATCGCGATGAACACTAGAACCGAAGTCCTGCACGCTACGCTACCGATGCACGAGAAGCTATTCGACCCCGGCTCGAAGGCATTCCGCGACGATCCGTACCCTACATTGAAGCTACTGCGTCAACGCGAGCCCGTGCATCGCTCCGGCTACGGAATGTGGATCTGCACCCGCAACGAAGATGTACGCAATTTGCTCAAGGACAAGCGCTTTCGGCGCGATTTCGAAGCCGGCATTCGCGACACGCAAGGTGAGGCCGGGCTGGCGCGCTACTCGACACAAGTGACTCGGCATTGGCTGGTCAATCACAATGCACCGGTGCACACGCGCTTGCGTTCGCATATGGTGAAAGCAATCAGTCACTCGCGCATGATCCGACTGGAGGAGCCGACGCAACGCTTCGCCCGCGAACTGGTCGAAAGCAAGCGCGCTGCGGGCTTTATCGACCTGGTTGCCGACTATGCTTTTCCACTGACTGCAATGGTGATTTGCGAACTGCTGGGCATTCCAGACCAGGACCGTCGGATGTTCGTGGAGGAGTCGATGATCCCTGCGCCCGGTTTGCTGGACGTAGCGCCGATCAGCGCCGAACAAGTGATTGCTGCGGAACACAACATCCGGCAGATCATGCAGTACCTGGAGGGCCTGTGCGAAACCAAGCGCAGCGCGCCGAGCGACGACTTCACCAGCGAGTTGCTGGGACTGCAGGCCGAGGATCCCGAACTCACGACCGAGTGCATCGCAGCGCACATGTTCTTCATGTTTTTCGCCGGCCACCAGTCGACTCAGAACCTGATCTCCACTTGCCTGTTCGCGCTGTATTCGAATCCCGCGGAACTTGCGCTGTTGCGCTCCGAACCTGCGCTGATCGACAATGCGGTTGAAGAGCTGATCCGGTTCGATAGCGCGGTACAGACCGGCAACATCCTGTACGCGAACGAAGACGTCGAGATTGGTGGCTGCGTGATCCGGAAAGGGGAGCGTGTGTTACCGCTGCTCGGCGCAGCCAATCGCGACGAAGAAAACACTACCTGTCCGGATCGACTCCAACTGCAGCGCGAATCGCCCAGGCACTGCACGTTTGGCGGCGGTCCGCACTATTGCATCGGAGCTAAGCTGGCGACGATTGAAGTCAAAGCCGCAATCCAAACGCTGCTCGAACTAGCGCCTGCGCTACGCATTGCCAGTGGCTTCAAGCCGCAGTGGCTACCAACGTTTACCCTGCGAGGATTGCAGCGGCTACCGGCTTACTGGAACTGACCTGCATTCCGATCACTACGGTTTGGTCCGATATCGATGAATGCCAAGACAACTGAGGGTTTCCGGCGTGTCAACAGTTTGGCCACTGATGCGCACGTCATCGAATTCCTGGACGTCACCGAGGCTCTGCCTTTCACACAGAATTGCAAGGCGCGCATGCGAGACCTTGCGCCCCCCGCTCCAAGTGCACACGTACTGGATGTCGGCTGTGGGCTTGGCCATGAAATCCGTCGACTTGCTGCGATCGTTGGAAGCGGCGGACGACTGGTCGGCATTGATGCCAGTGCAGCGGCGATTGCCGAGGCTCGCTGCAGAACAAAGGACTCGAATATCGAGTTCTTTCATGGAAACGCCGAACTGCTGCCTTTCGCAGATGCCAGCTTCGACCTGGTCCGCGCCGAACGAGTGGCGGAGTATGTCGATTCGCCGCATCGGATGTTTCGCGAAATGGCGCGCGTTTTACGCATCGGGGGCCGAATGGTCGTGTTCGACTTCGACTACTCTGGGTTTATGGTCGACGCTACTGATCGGCGCATCTCCGAGCAGGTCAAGTGTATCGTCGCGGAAGCGGTGCCCAACCCCTGGATTGGTGGTTCGTTACGCCGCTTTTTCGTAGACATCGGACTCAGCGACGTGAACCTGGAACCAATGACCTTTGTCATGCCATTCGACACCTACTACGGGATGACGGCTTCCGCGCTTTCAGCAGCGGCGTACGACACGATAGACCCCGTTGCCTTAGCACAATGGTGGGCCGCTTTACGGGCGGCCGAGCGCAACGGAGGTTTTTTCGCGGCAATCCCCGGCATGATCGCAGTTGGCACTAAACTCGCTTGAATACCGTCCGACCGCCAGCACCGATACGTACGCTTCGTTCGGCACAGCTGAAAGACCGGCTCTTCGCCAGGCGCATGGCCGACATCCATATTCTCGAAGACGGGTGGCTGCTGAAGCTCTATCGCAAAGACACGCTCTTCGAGCAGATTGCAATACAACATCGAATTGACATTTACGTTGCCACGCTCGGTCTCCCCGTACCCTCCGTTCGGCCGGAACTCGCACACGTGCTTGATTGGGATCGCTTCGGCATTGTGTACGAGCGCATCCCTGGCGTCTCAATGGCCGTGGATATGGGCGACCGCCCATGGCAGCTCTTCCACCATGCTGCAACTCTTGCGCGGCATCACGCCCAAATCCACACGCAATTTGGTGCCGCCGAACTGCCATCCCTGAAGCAGCGCCTCGCAGCTAAGATCGCAGACGATTCAATACTGGCTGCAGAGCATCGCAACGAGCTCCAAGTCATACTCGAACGGCTTCCAGACGGCGAGACGCTCTGCCATGGCGACTATCATTGGGAGAATCTCGTCGTCGGACCGGCGCGACTTGCGGTCGTTGACTGGAGTGACACCAGTTACGGCAATCCAATCTGCGACGCAGCCAGAAGCTGGGTTCTGTGCGGATTCAACTACCGTTGCGGCGATTGGATGACCCGTCGCTTCTGCCGTCTCTTCGCCAACCTCTATTTGCGCCATTATCTGCGCCATACTGGCCTCGACGGACGTGACGTCGCCGCTTGGCAGTTGGTCAATGCGGCGGCACGCATGCAGGAATCAATAACCCCGCTGGAGAAGTCGCTGCTGTCTCGATTTATCACGGCCAGACTTCGAATAGTCCAACCCAAAAACCTCAGGTGATCGCTTTTCCTGCCCCGTAGGTGCACTACGCGCCTTTGCCACGTCCAACTGAGGTTTCTGGGTTCAAACTTGATTGTCGGCAGACCAAATACCGCTCGCCGTCACATACGAAACACGCCGAATCGGCCGGGCACGATGGGCGCGTTCAGCGCTGCGGAGATCGCGAGTCCGAGCACCCGGCGCGTATCGACAGGATCGATGACGCCATCATCCCAGAGGCGTGCGCTGGCATAGTAGGGATGGCCTTGCCGCTCGTACTGCGCGCGAACCGGTGATTTGAATTCGGCTTCCTCTTCAGCACTCCATGTTTTACCGGCAGCTTCGATGCCGTCGCGCTTGACGGTCGCCAGCACGCTGGCCGCCTGTTCGCCGCCCATCACGCTGATGCGCGCATTCGGCCACATCCACAGAAACCTAGGGCTATAACCACGGCCGCACATCGCGTAGTTGCCGGCACCAAAACTGCCGCCGGTGATCACCGTGAATTTGGGTACATGCGAGCAGGCCACAGCGGTGACCATTTTTGCGCCGTCTTTGGCAATGCCGGCGTTTTCGTATTTGCGCCCGACCATAAAACCGGTGATGTTCTGCAAAAACACCAGCGGCACATTGCGCTGGTTGCAAAGTTCGATGAAGTGCGCACCCTTCAAAGCGCTTTCGGCGAACAGAATGCCGTTGTTGGCGACGATGCCTACCGGGTAACCGTAGATATGCGCAAAACCACACACCAGCGTTTTCCCATAGCGCGCCTTGAACTCATGCATGTCGCTGCCATCGACGATGCGCGCAATCAGTTCGCGGATGTCGAACGGGATCCGTGTGTCGCGCGGCACGATGCCGTAGATCTCGTCCGCAGCATACTTGGGCTCCGTAGGTCGCTGCAGCTTGAGCGGAACCGTTTTGACGCGGTTGAGACGCGCCACGGCGCCACGCGCCAGTTCCAGCGCATGCGCGTCGTCTTCGGCGAAGTGATCGGCAACGCCGGAGATGCTGGTATGCACGTCGGCGCCACCCAGGGCCTCCGCATCGACGACTTCGCCAGTGGCGGCTTTGACCAACGGTGGGCCGCCGAGGAAAATCGTGCCCTGTTCGCGAACGATGATGGTCTCATCGCTCATCGCCGGCACATACGCGCCGCCAGCGGTGCATGAGCCCATCACCACCGCAATCTGCGGAATGTTCAGCGCCGACAATCGCGCCTGATTGTAGAAGATGCGTCCGAAGTGATCGCGATCGGGAAATACTTCGTCCTGCAGCGGCAGAAAAGCGCCGCCCGAATCGACCAGATATACGCATGGCAAGTGGTTCTCGAGCGCCACTTCCTGCGCCCGCAGGTGTTTTTTGACGGTGAGCGGGAAATAGGTGCCACCTTTGACCGTGGCATCGTTTGCGACGACCATGACTTCGGTGTCGCAGACGCGGCCGATGCCGGTGATCACTCCCGCACACGGCGCCGCGTCATCGTACATGCCAAACGCGGCGAGCGGCGATAGCTCCAAAAACGGTGACCCCGGATCGAGCAACGCGCGGATGCGTTCGCGCGGCAGTAGCTTGCCGCGTTCCGTATGTTTGACACGCGCCTTCTCGCCGCCGCCTTCGCTGGCTTTATGCAACTGGCGTTTGAGATCTTCGACCGCTTCGCGCAATGCGGCAGCGTTGGCGATGAAATCTGGCGAGCGGATGTCGATCTGGGATTCGATTTGGGGCATGAGTGGGTGCCTTTTCGACGTGCGGCAAATGTTAGAGCCTAACCGGGACAGTTCATGAGGTCGCGAGCAAACCTACTCGCGCAGAATCCCGACATCGCGCCTGGCGACCGCCAGACCGACGGCGATCCCGGCGAGCACGTCGACCAGAGCGATGACCAACAGCAAGAAAAACGTGCTGTTGCCGGCCTTACTCCACAACAGAAACTCCAGGAGCAAGAGCACAAACAGCGCGAGCGACAGACTGTGATCGGCGAACGAGGCGCGCACTGCGCTGGTGGCTTTGTACACTTCGCCTAATAGCGTCAGCAGCGCGAGCGCGATCAATGCCGCGCCGTAACTCAGTGCGAACTCGTGATCGGAAGGCAGCGGCATCGTCAGCCAAGCCGCCGACAGGTCGATCCCGGACAGGACCATTCCGTGCGCGATCAGGATTGGGAGCAGCAAAAAAGGAAACAAACGCATCTCGATCACCGTTAGCAGCGAATCAGACGCGTTGATAGCAGAATGTTGCGCTATTGGCCGCCTTTCGCTCCTCAATGCGTGTTGCTGGTGTCAGCGCCCGTGCCTCGCCAGCAGACTCACCGCTGCCGATCCAGCCACGACCGTGCCGGCGCCGATCCAACCCAACAAGCCGATGCGCTCGGGTGCAATCGCGCCGGGGACTAACAAAGCGAACGCGGCCACACTGAGCACTGTCAGAATGGGCGTCAGCGCCAAAATCGCACTGACACGCGAAGCCTCCCAATGCGCCAGTGCTTCTGCAAAACAACCGTAGGCACCAATCGTGTTCAACGCGCAGTAGCCAATCGCCCACCAATGCGCGGCATCGACCTTAAGCAATTGCTGCGGCGCTGAAAACGGCAACAACAGCGCGGTCGCTGCCAGATAGATGAACCACAAGATTGCTGCCGAATCGAGGCGGCGCAGCAACTGCTTCTGCGCCAGGGCATATCCTGCCCATGCGGCCGCGGCCAGTGCGATCAGCAATGCGCCAAGACCATAATGCGTGCCGCTGGCGCGTTGCCACTGTTCGCCGAAGAACAACAACAAGCCGCTCGCGACGGCGGCGTAACCGAGCCACTGCTTGTGATTCAACCGTTCGCGGAAAATCGCTACGCCGCCGATCGCCAGGAGCAGCGGTGCCAACTGGATCAGCAGTTGCGCATTCGCAGGCGAGGTCAATCCCAAGCCGAAGAGGTAACCTAGATAGTTGCCGATCAAACCGCACGCAGCGATGGCCAACAGCCACCAGGCGTTTCGCGAGAGTTCGCGAAACTGTCCTATCCGCCCACGCCACGCGAGCCAACCGCCGATGACCAGGCTTGCGATCAGAAAGCGAAACCATGTCAACGTCACGGCATCAACAACTTCCAACGCGAGTTTCAGCGCGACCGGCAGCGTTGCCCAGAAAAAAGCGGTGGCCAAGGCCAGCGCCAAACCAAGGCGCCAGCGGCCGCTGGTTTGATGCAATACCATGGACATCCCTGCCTGACGGTGGTCACCATTCTCGGCTGGATCGTAGGTCAACAGGCACAAAGCCGCAACGCGTTTCGTGGGGTACCAGCGAGCCGCTTCGAAAAAAGCAGACTCAACTGACAAGATCCGGTCAGGGGCTCCAGAGCAATGCCAATAGCTGTTCGGGCGTGTGGGCAACCGCGTCGGCGCCCCAGCCCGGCAGCAATTCGGGCGCCTCGACGTAACCATAAGCACAGGCAATGGTGCGTTCGCATCCAGCGGCCCGTCCGGCCTCAATGTCCCGGATATCGTCTCCCACCATCACGGCCTCGCCCGGCGCGACACGCGCCTCGTCGCAGGCACGCAGCACTGGCTGTGCTGCCGGTTTGCGTTGCGGCAAGGTATCACCGCCGACCAGACTGACAAAACGGCTTGACCAGCCGATGGCATCCAATAACTGGCGAGCCAGTGCTTCGGGTTTGTTGGTGACGATTGCGCACGCGACGCCGCGCATTTTCAGTGTATCAAGCAGCGACTCGATGCCCGGGTAGGGTTTGCTGGCGCGAGCGATGCGTCGCTGGTACGTCGCCAGATAACGTGGCAAAAAGGTCTCGGCGGCATCCACAATTTCCGGCAGGCCGAGCGTCAGAATGCCGCGACCACCGCGCGCAGCCACGGCTGCAGGCAAGGGTGTTTGCAGTGCCGCAAGACCGAGTTCAACTCGCAAGTCCTCGAGCGCGCCGAGCAGGTCTGGCGCCGTGTCGACGAGCGTACCATCGAGGTCGAACAGCACCGCTTTCATGCGCGGCGGCAGGCACACAGATAATTGATCGCAACATCGTCACTCAAGCGCGCGCCGCGCGTCAGCGGATCGTAGCGGATGCCCATAAACTCGATCTCCACGGCGCCTGCCGTGCGCAAACCGCGGCGCAGCTCCGAGGGTTTGATAAATCGGTCGTAACGGTGCGTCCCGCGCGGCAACAAGCCGAGCAGGTATTCAGCACCGACAATGCCCAGCGCGAAGGCCTTTGCCGTGCGATTGAGCGTCGAAACGAACAACCAACCACCAGGCTTGAGCAAGGCCGCGCAGGCATTCAATACACTCTGCGGATCGGGCACATGTTCCAGCATTTCCAGACAGGTCACGGCGTCGACGCTGGCGGGCTGCTCGGCGGCGAGCGCCTCGGCCGAAATTTCGCGATAGTTCACCAGAACGTTGCTTTCGAGCGCATGTAGCTTCGCCACTTCGAGCGCCTCTGCCGCCAGATCGATCCCGGTGACTTGCGCCCCCTTGCGTGCCATGGCCTCGGACAAAATGCCGCCGCCGCAGCCGACATCGACGATCCGCGATCCGCGCAGCGAAATACGTGCCTCGATGAAACCCAGGCGCACGGGATTCAGATCGTGTAACGGACGGAAGGGCCCGGATTCATCCCACCAGCGCGCGGCGACGGCGTCGAATCGCTTCAGTTCGGCGGCATCGCTGTTCACGCGCGTACCGCACGCGCTTTCAGTGCCCAATCGCTCGCGAGGGCGCGCAGGCGCTCAGGGTCGGCGCGCAGCACAGTGCCATCGCGCACGCGTTGCGCGCCTGCTACCCAAACATCGCTGACATCGCGGCGACTCGCCGCGTACACGACGTGCGAAATGGGATTGAAGACCGGCGCCAGGTGCAAGCCTGAAAAATCGATCGCACACAGATCAGCCCATTTGCCGACTTCGAGACTGCCAATGGTGTCTTCCAAACCTAAGGATCGCGCACCAGACAAGGTCGCGGCTTCGAGCGCTTGCGAAGCGCTCAGGGCAGCGGCATCCATCGCCACTGCCTTCGCCAACAGCGCCGCTGTCCTGGTTTCGCCCAACAGGTCCAGATCGTTGTTGCTTGCGGCGCCGTCGGTACCGATCGCCACCTTCGCACCCGCCTTGAGCAGCTCGGCCACGGGACAAAATCCACTGGCCAACTTCAAGTTCGATTCCGGGCAATGCGCAATCACGACGCCGAAACGCGCAACGTCCTGGATTTCAGCCACGGTCAGCTGCGTCATATGCACGGCGGTCAAATCGGGTCCGATCAAACCCAGGCGCTTGAGGCGCGAAAACGGCCTTTCACCGTTCTTGGCCTTGGCGTCTTCGACCTCGAAGGCAGTTTCATGGATGTGGCATTGGATTCGCAGATTCAACTGATCGGCGTACGTGCGAATCTTCTTGAAGCTGTCGTCCGACACGGTATACGGCGCATGCGGTGCGAATGACGCCACCAGGAATTCATCGCCTCGCACTTCATCTGCAAGCGCCAATCCGCGGCGCAAATAGTCGCCGGCGTCGCGTGCATAGGGCGTTGGAAATTCGATGATGGGAACGCCCAAACTGGCGCGCATGCCTGCTTCGCGGTAGGCGCGAGCAGAGCTTTCGGGAAAGAAATACTGATCGTTGACGGCGGTAATACCGCCGGCCAGCATCTCGTAAGCTGCGAGCGCTGCTCCATCATGGACCATCTGCGCACACACCAGGGCACCTTCGACGGGCCAAATGTGGTCCTGCAGCCAGGTCATCAGCGGCAGATCGTCGGCGATGCCGCGCAACAGGGTCATGGCCGCGTGACAATGTGCGTTGACCAACCCAGGCAACAACGCGTGGTTCGGCAGCACGCATCGCTGCGCCGGGTTAAAGCGTGCGTCTGCCTCGGTTGTCGGCAACAACGCCACGATCCGGCCGCGATTGACAATCACACTGTGCTCGTCGAGCACTACACCTGCTGGTACGACGGGGATGATCCAGCGTGCGTCGATTTGCAGGTCGGCGTTCATCGCGTTGGTGAGTGCCTGCTGGTGGCTGATGGCTTCACGCTTCAATCTGCAAACACTACTTCCCTGCTCGGCCGACGTATTCGCCGGAACGCGTATCCACGCGCACGACCTCGCCGTTCTCGATAAAAAGCGGCACGCGAACCACGGCACCTGTTTCGAGTTTGGCTGGTTTGCCGCCGCCTTGAGCGGTGTCGCCGCGCACGCCCGGATCAGTTTCGACGATCTTGAGTTCCACAAAGTTCGGCGGCGTGACCGTGAGTGGTGCGCCGTTCCACAGCGTCACGATGCACATGTCCTGCTCGCGCAGCCATTGTGCGGCATCGCCAGCGGCAGCCTTGTCAGCCTGGAACTGCTCATAGCTCTCGCTCTGCATGAAATGCCAAAACTCGCCGTCGGTGTACAAGAACTGCATATCGGTGTCGACCACATCGGCGCCGTCCACAGAATCGCTGCCCTTGAGCGTGCGCTCGACGGTGCGATCGTTCTTCAAATTGCGAATCTTGACGCGGGTGAACGCCTGGCCTTTGCCCGGCTTGACGTATTCCGTGTCGACGATGACGTACGGGTCGCCATCGATCAAAATTTTCAGCCCGTTGCGCACATCGTTCATGCCATAGCTGGCCATGCATTTCTCCATCGATTAAGTCGGCGCGAACGCACCGGTATGATTGCGGGCGACGCGGCATCGGCCGCGAGTCGAAATTGAGCCAGAGATGATAGCCGCTTTGACGCCAGTGCCGAGCATGGCGTCCTTTTCCAGTTCTGATTGGCGTAAACAGCTGCGCGACGCGATCCGTGAACCTGTGCAGTTGCTGCAGGTACTCGGTTTATCGGCGGCTGACGTGGGCCTCAGCGCCGATGCGACCAAGTTTCCGCTGCTGGCGCCGCTCTCTTACGTTGCGCGGATGCGGCACGGCGATGCGCACGATCCGTTGTTACGTCAGGTACTGCCGATCAGCGACGAAGATCGCCGCGTACCGGGCGACTTGTCTGATCCGGTTGGCGATATGGATGGGATGCGCGCGCCGGGCGTGATCCAGAAGTACCACGGCCGGGTGCTGCTGATCGCGACCGGTAGCTGTGCGGTGCATTGCCGATATTGTTTCAGGCGCCATTTCCCCTACAGCGACGAACTTGCGGCGCGCGATGAGTGGCGCGAGGCGATAGCCGTCGTCGAGCGCGATCCGAGTTTGCGCGAGGTGATCTTGAGTGGCGGCGATCCGCTGTCTCTGAGCACACAGAAGCTGGCTTCGCTGACCGATCGGCTGGCGCAGATTCCGCACGTCAGCCGTCTAAGACTGCACACGCGCTGGCCGGTGGTTTTGCCAGACCGCATTGACGCTGAATTGCTGCTCTGGTTAGAGCGACTGCCGTGGCCAATGACGGTCGTGATACACGCCAACCACGGAAACGAGATTGATGCCGGCGTGCGCGCCGCTTGTGCGCGTTTGCGTGCCTCGGGTGCGACGCTGTTGAACCAGAGTGTTCTACTGGCGGGCGTCAACGACAGCGCGACCGCATTGCGCGAACTGAGCGAAGCGCTGTTCGATGCTGGCGTGTTGCCGTATTACTTGCACTCGCTCGATCGTGTCGCTGGAGCGGCCCACTTTGCTGTGCCAGAAGTGCGTGCGCGGTCGCTCGTCGGAGAACTGCGCAACAGCTTGCCGGGTTATTTGGTACCACGTCTTGCTCAGGAAATTGCCGGGGCACCGGCAAAAACCATCATCGCCTGAAGCTCAGCCGGCGCGCACCTGCCAAAGCCCAATGCAGCAGCAGGCGCGCCAATGCCCCTACCCGAACCATCAGCCGCAGCGGCGCCGCAATATGTGGCGCATCGAACTTGTCGAAATAGCGCAGGACGCTCAAGTACTTGGCGTATTCGATTCGGTACGGATGACGCGCACTCGAAACGCCTTTGACGTGCAATGCGCGAACCGCAGGATGCAGCCAGACACCGTAGCCCTGCTCACGCAGGCGACGGCACAAGTCCAAGTCCTCACTGTGCATGAAGTAGCCTTCATCGAAACCGCGAATCGCGTAAAAGGCGTCGCGACGCAACAACATCAACGCCCCGCTGATCGCATCCACTGGCATCGGCGCGTTGCCTTCGATCGCCACATGGATACCGCGTGTGGGCAGCCACCGCTCCAACCCGAGTGCGGTCACAACAGCCCGCAGTGGCGTGGGATCGCGGCGCGCGCTGGCAGAATCGACACGCCCGTGGCGATCGACCAGCGTCGCGCCGAGCGCACCCAGCGGATGCGAGTGCTCAATCGCCTGCGCTGCCGAGCACAAGTCATTGAGAGCGTCAGTGTCGAGCAGACAGTCTGGATTGCAAAACAGCAGGTGCGGCGCATGCGTGGCGCGCGCACCACGATTGCACGCCGTGGCAAAGCCGGGATTGTCGAGCAAGTCGAGTCGAACGATGCGCCGATCGTTCAGTCGGGTCAGCAAAGCATCGATCTCGCCGCGCACCGAGCCATTGTCGACCAGCGCCAACTCATGCACCGCAGCGTGTGCGAGCAATCGGCGCAGACATTCCTCCAGCAGCGGTCCGGAATGGTAGTTGACGACGACTGCCGCAAGGCGCATGCGCAGGAGATATCGGCGCGGCGTTAGCCCACCCAGGCTTGAGCGACGCCGGGTGCGGCCTCAAATGCCGCTGGCCAAGCGCGCATGGCAGCCGCCAGTTGCCGTACCTCGCCACGTGCGCGTTCAGCGCAACCCGCCGCGTCCAATGACTCCGCACAGTCTGCCAGCCGCGGCGCCGCGCTGCGCACCAATTCCTTGCCGGTTGCTTGAACGATTTCCCTCAGGTCGGCTTCCCAATAGATCGGGGCCTGTTTGCCTGCCTCATCGATCCGCCGCTGAAGGTCTGCAACCAGCTCGGCACGCTTGTAAGTCAGGTAAGCCCCGAGCTCTGCCTGCAGCGACGCGCTGGGCGATGACGCGAGATCTTCGAGCAACGCTGCAAGCGCCGCAGCGCGTTCGGGGCCACCCGCCGCCCGGGATTCACCTGTTCGCGCCTGAATATGATCGGAAAGGAAATTCGCAATCGCCGGAGTGAACGGTTTACGGGATGCTTCCGATCGCTTGATGGGCGGTTGCCATTGATGGCCATTGGCGGTGGTACTGTGCAGCACAGCACTCTCTGGGTCGAGGAATTTTGTCAAAACTCCGAAACTCGGGCCTACGCGCGCACCAGCGCCAGGTAATGCAAAGCCGCTCAGGACCTGCAAGTCAACCGCACTGGGTTGGTAGACGCCAGCCAGCGTCATGCGCGCACGTGAGACGCCATGGCACACCAGGTCCCCCTCGTACCAACGCAAGTAACTCTCCCGTCCGCTCCAGAAGCGGTTTCTGGAGGCATGATCGAGCTGATAGAGCCACGTGTTATGCGGCGCTTCGATCGAACCAATGCTGCCCTGGATGAGCGCGGCAACGCGGCCACTTGGCTCGAATTGGCGAATCGAGGGCAACGATGCGCCTGCAAGCGCTGCGCTCGCCATTTGCAGCCGTCCCGGAGAACTGACCACTCTGCCAATGCTCTCGCCGACATACCGATCGGCTTGCACGCTCAGGGATCCGTCCTCAAAACCTGCCTCTGGGGCCGGATTCGGTTCATCGGGTGTTATGAAATGGGCAATGCGCGCGTGGTTGTGCAACAGATCAATGCCACCTTCTGCGCCCGGCATCTCACGTTGCGGCAAGAACTGCCGATCGTCGAACACAATCACGCGGTGGCCCGCGCCGAGCAACAACATCCAGTTGAACAACTGCGCTCGCGTTGGCGCTTCATCTTCGCCAAGCAGATAGGTCAGCGCAGCGGCATGGATTTTGATCTGGCCCTGCAAGCGCGCGATAAACGCGGCGCGCTCGGCGTTGCCCAAGTACTTCAGGCCTGCATCGCGACGGCGTTCGTCAACAACACGTCGGTTAGCCTCTCGACTGTGTTGACTGCGTGATCCATCGAGCACGACGATCTGCAATCGATCCAGTCCACTGTCGCCACTCTTGATCAAACTATCGAGCGCCCGGGCCAGTCCTTCTGGGCGATCTTCGGCAAGCACGAAGATCGGGCCGAGGCTGACTCTGCGGCGCGACGGCGCAGCGGAGAGTTCGCTGCTAACCAGTTCGGCGCTGAGTAACAGACCCCGGTCAACGAAACCGCCCAGTACGCGCTTTGCTGCATCTTCCTGGCCGCGCAACGCAGGCATCGCATCCAGCACGCTGCGCAAATGCTGATCCATCGTCGCAAAGTGCTTGCACGCATCTAGTGCCTGGAACACTTCGAACGTCATCACATGACGATCTTGCGTGCGCGGGTTTTGCACGAGGCATTCCTGGCTCGACAGCGGAGCAACGAGTCCTTCGTCGGCGGCGAAAAGTGTATCGGGGCGCTGCAGCACGGCGCTCATCAAAGTGGGTCCATCCGTTGTTATCGTGATTGAAGCGCAACGTTCAAGCGAGCGATCTCCGCCTGCAGCGCCGCGATCTCTTGTTCCTGTGCGACAAGGCGAAGCCCAGCCGCGATGTGTTTTCTGATTTCATCGTTGTAATGGCGATAAACGCTCTCTTCGGCGTCACCGAACAGATGCACTTGTCCAGGCCGCAGCGGCAGATCGTCGGGCGCCAAAGCACACACCGCGATGTAGTAGAGCGCATCGTAGTCGAGCTTGGGATCCACGCCACCATCGCGCATCGTTGCCGCAGAAGCGGAGGTGGGGACGCAATCGGGGTCCCACAAGACCGACTGGAACAGCAACTTCTGGGCGAGCAAACGGTGTGCCGGGAAGTGATTGGCAATCAGCGCCTCGAATTCCGGTCGATATAACTCGCGCACGTGATGTTCGTTGGTCACGCCCGTCAAGTCTGTATAGGTCCGCTTATCCGGCGTCGAGATGATCAGCAGACCCCCGGGCGCCAATAAGCGCCTGAAGCCCGCCAGCATCTCCGATTGGCGCTCGACGTGTTCCAGTGTTTCGAATGAGACGATCAGATCGAAGCTCGCGTCGGGGAGCTGATCAAGTGCGGTGACGTCCGCGACGCCATACCGCAGATTGGCTTGCGGATAACGAGCCCGCGCATGTTCGACCGTAGTTGGCGACAGGTCCAGGCCGAGAACGCTGTAGGCCGTCTGTGCCAGGAGCGCGCTCCCGTATCCCTCACCGCATGCCGCATCGAGCACACGTTTGCCGTTAGCGAATGGCGCGGCGAACGCGTAGCGATGCCAGTGCTCTAACCAGATTTCGCGCACACACTCAGGGGTGAAACGCTCGCCAGTGAATTCGAGGATGGTCATAAATCGAGAACGTCCGCTCAGGCGAAAATCAGAGTGTCGATACGGAAGGCCCACCGCGATGCACGGCTCAGCGTCATTGTTGGCCTGGAGTCCTTGATGAAGCTGGGTCTTGTCATTTGAGTCAAATTTTCTTCGGAGCGGCTTTGGGTTTTGCAGCCCCTAAAGTTAAGGGGGTGAGACTCGACGCTGACACGCCGCAGGCGTGTGTCGAGTCGAACGCCCGGCGGCTGCGCCGCTGGGCCGGGAATACGAAGCGCGGGTTGTGGCAAGTACACTGCTGAACGAAGCCAACAATGCTCGGCGGTCTGATGCGAAGCCCCGCTGGAGATTGGCGAGAACATTAGACCGGCGATTGTGCGGGATGTTGGACCGCGTTGTGAAGACGCTGGGTCGCTGCCTGCCGAAGCTCACGGAGTGGATCGGCGGCAATGAAGGCCTCCACATCGCGTGCGTAGTTTGGATACCGCGCCAGCAATCGCCGCAGATTTTCGCCACCCGGCGCAAGACCGAGCGGCGCAAACGAGCCGCCGCCAGCGTGTACCACGTAGGCGTCGTCGACCAGCACATTCTTCCAACCGTGGCCGCGGGCGCGACAGCAGAAGTCGTTTTCTTCACCATAACCGCGACCAAAGGTGGCCACATCGAAGTCGCCGATTTCATTTAAGGCAGATCGGGCGATGCCCATACAAAATCCGACGGCGGTTGGCAGTTCGGGGTAACTCGGCTGCAGGGTGGCGAAAGCGGCGGCGATCCGATTCTTGTCCTCCGGCACTTCGTTGTGGCGCACGAATTCTGGCCATGAACAGATTTCGGCATGGTTCGAAAACGGCGTGGCGGTGGCGACATGTGGCTGCGCCAGCGCTCGCTGGATGGCCGCGTACCAGCCTGGCGTCACTTCGGTATCGCTGTTGAGCAGCACAACATCGTTTTCGTCTGCGATGCGCATGCCCTGATTGACGGTGCCGACGAAACCGAGGTTACGCTCATTGGCAAGCAGCATCGGGGCCAGCGGCGTGTTTTCGGCAAAATCGCGAAGCAACGGTCGAATTCGCGAGTCGTTCGAAGCATCATCAATGACGATCACCGGCGTGCGCGGCGGCGTACAGCTGTCGAGCGCGTCAAGGCAGCGCATGAGCAGCTCAAACGCATTGTGCACTGGGATGACGACGGTCAATGCCATTGATGGCTCAATCGGACCAGGCCAAATTCGCGACAGTCGCCACGAATCACCAGATCCCGCGTTTGCGTATCGAACACACGCAGTCCTTCGGGGTCCATCGCGTGAAAACGCAGCGTATAGCCGCCTGGAAGAAGCGGCAGGGCGTCGAGCCGCAGTGAGTATCGAACCATCGTGTCCGATACCCTGGTCGCCAGCGCTTTATCGATTTCGCTCGATGTGCCGTACACGGCTGTGCCATCGGCCCGTATCAGGCCGATCGCGATGTGCGGAATACGCGCATCTGGCGTGTAGACCTCGGCGGAAATCTCCAGGCCGCGCCCTTCAGGCAGGACCAGGGGCAGCTCTTCGCTTCGGCCATTGAGCCAGATCGATTCGACGCGATACCCTTCGGTGCTGACAGGAACGCGCTTCTCGGCTTCGGCCTCTTTGGCAGTCTTGCGCTCGTGGTACGCCAGGTAATCTTGCGTCACTTCAAAGACGTCGCCGTAAGCTCGCACCCGGCCCTGGTGCATCCACAGGGCGTGTTTGCAGAGTTTCTGGACGTGGTACATGCTGTGCGAAACAAGCAACAGGGTGCCGCCTCCGGACAAGTACTCCTCGATCCAGCGCACGCATTTTTTCTGGAAGCTCTCATCGCCCACGGCCAACACTTCGTCGGTGATCAACAACTGCGGCTTGCGCGCGGCGACGATCGCGAATCCCAAACGCACGACCATTCCGGTCGAATAGTGTTTGATCGGCTCATCAATGTAGCGCCCGATGTCCGCAAACTCGATGATCTCGTCGATTTTCTGCGCGGTGTCGCTCGTGCTCATACCCATGAGCGCTGCCGCCGTTGCAATGTTCTGCCGGCCCGTGTACTCGGGATGGAAGCCTGCGCCGAGTTCCAGGAGTGCGGCCAGTGAACCGTGGACGGCGACGGTGCCGGACGATGGGTGCAGTACGCCGGTCAGCACCTTGAGCAAAGTGGATTTTCCCGCGCCGTTTTCACCAATGATGCCCAACGACTCGCCAGCGCGAATGCTGAGCGTTACATCCTCCAGTACGGTGATGTTCTGCTCGCCTTTGAGACCAAATAACAGACGCACCAGTGCCCGCATTCGATCGGCTTTGCGATGTACCAGCGGGTAGCGCTTGGCAACACCTTGCATCTGTACCAGCGCGGTCACAGGAAATCCTCGAAGTGGCGCTGCAAGCGACGGAAAGCAAATGTTCCGATCGCAAAGACGAGGAATGCAATCAGCAACGCATACGCATCAGCCGCACCGAAAGCCAATTCGCCGTCGAGCAACAGTTGCCGCAATCGTTCCGGATAGTAGGTGAGCGGGTTCCAGGCCATCCATTCGCGTGCGAATGCCGGCAGCATTTCCCGCGAGTAGACCACCGGCGTCAGGAAGAACCAAAACGCCAGTACCTGACTGATGATCTGCGCCAGATCGCGGATGAAAACCTGTATCGCGCTCAACAGGTAGGCGAAACCCAGGGTCAGCAACAACAGCATAGCAATCACCAACGGCACCAGCAGCGCACCCTGCCAGTGCATCGCGGTCCCTGACGCCGCCAGAATAATCAGCGCTACCGTGTAACCGAAGAGGTGCACAGCGGCCGTCCCGCAGACACTCGCGGTGACCAGCATCTGCGCAGATAGCTTGACCTTCCCGATCAACGCCGCCTGATCGAGCACCGCCGTCGTCGCACGCGACGAACTCTCCGCGAACAACACCCACGCCCAGAATCCGACACCGACGAAAGCGACAAATCCGTGCGATTCCGCACCAACGACCCGCGCCTTGAAAATGTGTTGGAACACCGTAGCGTACAAAAGAAGTTGTAGCGCCGGGTGGAGCACGGCCCAGAGCAGACCCGTCAGACTGCCCAGGTATCGCGAGCGAATATCGCGTAGCAGGAAGTGCCAGAACAGCGCCACAACGTGGAGGACCTACTGCCGCCCTTCGATCAGCTTGTCGACCTGCGGCAAATTCTCCGGGTAGATCTTCAGATCGCCAGCAATGCTGAGCTCATTGCGATACTCACTCACGATGCGACGACGGGCATCGCCGCTGACAATGGCGACGAGCTGCGGTTTGGCTTCTTCGAAGGTCATTTGCCGCGCCGGCTTGTCCTCCAACAATTGAATCAGGTGATATCCGAACTGCGATTTGACCGGCGTGGTCATTGAGCCCACTCGAACGAGCCCGAGCGACGCTGTGCTAAATGCGGGATCGTATTGAGTATTGCCTTCTGCCACCAGGTACTCGCCCTGGTTGCTCGCTTTACCCGGATCCTCCGAGGACTCGACCACAGCCTTAGCGAATGCCTCCTGGTCATTGAGCGGCAGACGCCTGGCGATCTCCGTCGCAAGTTCCAATGCCTCAGCGTCGGTGCGCTTCTCCGTGGCAATCAACAGATGCCGAACGCGGACCGATCGCGGTTCAATGTAGTCGGCTTTGCTGATCAGAAAGTGCTCGCGCGCCAACGCGTCGAAGTTCTTTGGCAGCCGTGCGGCGCGAATCTCGTCGAGGCGCGCAACGGAAAGAACAGCGTCTCGCGCCTGCTGCAACTTCGCCACCATGACCGGGTCCGACTCGAGTTCGGTTGCCTTCAAGTCTTGCGCAATCTGTCGCTGCAGCAGCATGTTCTCGACGATGTTCTCCAGTTGTTTGCCGTCCGACAACAGCAACGGGCGATGCCGCGCCTCAATGGAATCGAGCTTTGCAACCAGATCGGCTACCGTAACTGTCGCAGTGCCGCGGATGGCCAGTGGGCAGTCCATGCCTTCGCAGGCGGTTTGTGAATTTGCCGGTAGGCAGAAGAAGGCCAGAATCAGTAGCGGCGAGAGGTTACGCATTGCTTTTCGTCCTTGAAGGTGGTTCATCGTTTTGATCAGTCTGATCGCGCAAGGCGATTCGATGCGTGCGCAACCGGATAGTTCCCGCACATCGCTCCAAAGCGCCGCTGCGCGCTCGGCCATCCTGCCTGGAGCCGGCCGGCGTGTTTTTGTGGCAAATCGCTATTGCTCATCCGGCACTTTGGTACTCGATTGGAATTGCCTTGAGCAACTTGCACCGCACGCTGCATCGCCCTGCATGTTGAAGTGATACGTGGTTCCCTGCGTCAGTTGGCAGGCAGCGCCAGGAGTGCCTCCGATTTGCCAACTCAGAGCGGGTAGCGGGAAAAAATCGACCACGCAGTTTGGCCCCAGCAAAGCGGCGGTAAAGCACCCTGGGGTGGTCGAAATGGAGAAGCGAACGTTACCGGGCTGACCGTTGGGGTTCGTTGCCTGCATGATTCCGTTCTGTGCGACGCTGGCCGAGGCGGTAAAGCTCAACGCGGTGATTTGCTCGCTAAGGTCGACGTTGGTTGCATTGGCTCTTGGCCATACTTGAGCGTTGAAGAATGCTTCCCAACTCGATGGATTCACACTTGCGGGTGGCGTGCAAGTGGCAGTCGCTACTTGAATGTTGGTCTGGCTGGGTGAGCTGTTGACCGATCCATTGGTACAGACCAACGTGAAGTTGATCGTGCCCTGCTGAGCCGGAGCTGTCAAATTTGCAGTGCCGTTCGGGGCCAGTTGCGTTGTACTCGTCCAACCTGTTCCGGCCCCACCTGAGGGCGTGCAGGAGGTCGCATTCGTCGATGTCCAGGTCAGGCTGAATGGCGATGACGGCGTCACTGTTCCTGCACTGGCTTGAAAGCTGGTGATGATCGGCGGATTCGGCGTTGTTGCGGTGCACTGCATCAGGTTTCCGGCTGCGGAACGAACCGTGATGTTTCCGGTGAGGGGATCGAGCTGCACCGCGCTGGTGGTTGTCGATTGTGTGAGTGGAATTGCAGGCACGGTGTCCAACAGAAGGTTCTGCGCCAGGCAGATGTGCGGAAGCAGTAAGAAAGCGACGAGTCGGCGCATGGTTTGAGCGTGTGTGATAAGGACGATGACATTCGACGCGATGCAAGTTGGAAAAACGGCTCACGCGCGAAAATCATCTGCTGGCCAGACTTGACCTTAAGCCGACCTGTATCGTTGGCCTCTCTCGCCAAGGTACGTGTCGAAACTCAAATGCCGCACTACAGATCCAGCGGTGCAACCGCCGGATGTTCGTCTCGACGCCTGCGGCTTGTCAACACTTCACTAGCCGCCATCTGGCTGCACTTGTGAATCAAATTCCCGCGTGCAGTTACCGCAAGCCGCGTCGCCCTGCAAATTCAGGTAATAGGTTGTGCCGACATTTAACACGCAAGCAACAGCGCTCGATCCGCCAGCCTGCCACGACAAGCCAACTTGGTTCTGGAAATCTTGGAGGCAGTTGGATCCTAACGATGCCGCCGTGAAGCAGCCTCGCACCGTGGATATCGACGCGCGGACGTTACCCAAAGCGGCGCCCTGCGATGTGAAGAAGCCGAATGGCTGAATGGAACCGCTGGCGACAAAACTGATGGCCTCAATCGCGCCGGACGAAATATTGATGGTCGTCGGATTGTTCAGCGGAAACGGCTGACCGTTGAAGATTCCGGACCAAGTGGCTTCATTGATGGTTGGGACCGGTGGCGTGCAGTTTCCGCCACCGCCGCCCGAGCTCACTTCGATGGTTGTATCGCGACTTACGCTGGACGTTCCGTTTGTGCAGGTCAGTCTGAACGTAATATTTCCGGTCGAAGCCGGTGCGGTGAGTGGCTGAGTACCGTTGGTCGGTAATGTACCCAGGCCGCCCCAAGTAGTCGTGCCCAGAGAAGGTGAACAGGACGTCGCATTCGTGGACGTCCAGGAGAGTGAAAAAGGCGAGTTTGGTGTAACCGACGAGACGTTCGGTTGGAACGTGTTGATCACGGGTGGACTCGGCGCGCTTCCAGTGCAGCTCGTTAAGTTACCCACTTGGGAGCGAACCGTAACGTTCCCGGTAGCGGGATCGATTTGCACCGCGCTTTGCGTCGATGACGTCGAGAGCTGGATGGCCGGCACGCTGTCGAGAATCAGGTTTTGCGCGCATGCAGGAACCGCAATCAGCGACAGCAAACCGATGATCGAACTTCTAGTCATTTCTCATATCCGTCACAACTGTTGAGGAGATGCTACCTCAGATATTGCGCCGGTTTACTGATTTTCGTTGCGACGGGAACCAGTCTGTTCACTCAAGTTGAAGCATTCGGCAGCGTGATGGTTGGGCTGGAACGCATTGAAGTCGCCGGTGGCCATGTCAAGCACCAGGTCCAGCGCACGGGTCAGTTCAAAATGGAGTACGTTTAGCTGGGATCTTCGCCCCAAAGAAAGCCGCTGCGCTGCCCCCCAAAAAGAAAGAGGGGGCGAAGCCCCCTCTTTCGACTTACCTTAACATCAAGCGATCAGATCAATCGCATGGGGCCGATGCAGCGAACGCACCCTTGTAGCAAGCGCGTGATGCGCGGTGCGGGTAGGCGCCACCGTAGAAGCCCTGCACACCGGGACGAGCGTTGTTGTTCTCAACGCGCAGTGCCCAGAAGCCGGTGGCCGGCAGACCAAAGAAACGGTCAGCTTGGCCGGTCGGCAGTGTGGTTTCCACCAACTGCGGACGATTCAGCGGGGTCGGGATACCGGCCGGGCTGAACGCGTTCAGGTCGTAGAAGCCCAACCAGAACCAACCGTTTTGGAAGGTTTTCTGGATAATGCCAAACAGCTGCAGGAAGGTCGGAACGCCAGTCCACAACGGACCAACGGTCGCGGTGCCCGTGCCCTGGAGACCAGGAGCGCCGAAGATCGGTGTGCGCGAAGCAATGCCTGGCGGGGTGCGCGAGAACCACAACGGGTTCGCTTCCCAGCACAACTGAGCTTGACCGGTCGATGGCGAGAAGTCGAACACATTAAACGTGTCTTCTTCACGGTTGTAGATGCGCGGCGAAACGCGCTCGCAACCAGCATTGCCCAGTGCCGAGCCGATCGGGCCGTTGGCAAAACCCATCGTGAACGGAGCGATCGTGCCACCGGTCGAACCCAACGGCGCGGAGCGGACGTAGAAACGACGGGTTGGGAAGGTGACCACCCATTCTGTAGCTGCACGCAAATCGGCATCGACAGCGTATTCATTGAACACGGCTTCGCGCATCAGAACTGCCGAAACTGCGTCAACCGGCTGAGCATTGACAGCGGTATCCGGCGTGGCGGCTGGGGTCGTACGCCAGTTGGATGTGATCAAACGACCGCGATCGAACACGAAGCTGGTGACGATACCGGCGACAGCGCTGTTGGCGTTGTTCAGGTTCGGCAGGTCGAAGCCCGGCGCAGTGTGGATCTGCGTTGCACGGAAACCATCAATTGCGTCAGCGTTGTAATTCAGGAACGTGCCGTCAGCAACGTTGACCAGCGCCGCAGCGCCGAACAGACCACCCAGCGGAGCTTCGAGATCTTCCGTGCCAGCAGTTGCCGTCCAGATACCATTGGTCAACCAAGCGCGTTCCAACGTTGCGCAGTCGGCCGGACGATTGTTGATGTGCGTCAGGTTGGCGCCGAAGAAGCTGTTGGTCGGGATGGAGCCCATCTCGATCATTTCGACGTAACCGTCACGGGTACGGGTCGCATCGGTCAGTGCCGGCTGCGCGTAATCCGTGAAGAACGTCGTGCGGAACGGGAAGAAGCGTTGACCGCTCGGCAGCGTCGGCAACTGGAAGATGCCGCTTTCGATGCCCGGCACGGTGCAGCTGGTGTCGGTCGTCGTGATGTTCGCCGGGCCGGTGTCGGCTTGCGAGAAGATGGTCGCCGTCCAAACGTCGAACTCGGACAGGTACAGGTTGAAGTCCAACACTTCGCGCGAGTTACGTGCGTCGAGGAAGCGGACCTTGACGGCCTTACCAGCGCTGGTGGTGTTCACCACCGACAGGATGGTCAGGTTGTTGCCATTGACGGTGTAGTACGGGTACAGGAGAACCTGACCGACGCCGTCCGGATTGAGGTTCACCGCGGTGGAAATATTTGCGATACCAGCGATACCGGCGAGGCCGGCAACGATGGCAGTCGCCATGGTGTTCTTTTTCATTACAACACTCCTAGTCAACTACAGGGCTTCGCCTACGGCTAACCTCGCTCCCAGTGGGGGATTTCATCCCCTCTTGTGGCAAGGCTAGACAAGAGCGCAACAGATGCTAATGCAAGTTGAACTGCAGTGCAACCACTACGCACGCTGCCAACCTTACCGGTCGGCCGCAGGCACCAAATACCACTCTCCGTCGCTCAAGATCCAATTTTCTTGGACGACAGTCAGCGTTTCAACCGTGCCGACACGCATCACCGGCATTTCGAAGTTCGCGTGAACCTCAATACTGACAGCGCAGGTCTCGGTCTCGCAAGTGGCAGAGACAAATCTCGCGTTCGTCCATTGCAGTGGGCGCCCTCCCATGATTTTGGCGTAGTCCTCTCTCGGCCGTACTTCGCGGTAGCCCGGCGACAGGTAGTCGTAGGCCTTATCGAACTGACGATCGATCAGCGTCTCCCACCGCGCGACAGCACGCACTCGGACAGCGTCCTCTGGCTTGACGGCAACCGATTCTCCGCCGGCGGGGGCGCTACCTGCCGGCTCAGGATTGCGTTTCCCGTTCCCTGCGCATGCCGCCAACGCACCGGCCAGAAGAATCAGGAAAGCGGCACGAAAGGCCCGCCGCTTATGGATTTTCATCATTGTCTCCTTTCTCATTTTGCAAGCGTTGCAGGCGAGCACGCTCAGCCTCTTCCATGTCGCGGAGCAGCGGCTCCAAACCGCGGAAGCGCTGCTTATATTCATCGGTGATTTCAGCGGCTTCTTCTCCGCCGCGCACCACCGTCGGCGTGATCAACACCAGCAGCTCCTTGCGCGAATTGTCTGTATTGCTGCTGCCGAAGAGGCGACCGATGATGGGGATGTTCTTCAATCCGGGAACACCGGCATTCGACTGGCTGTCGTTTTGCTGAATGAGGCCACCCAGAAGAACCGTGTCGCCACTCTGAACGGCAATTTCCGTCGAGATGGTTTGCTGATCGACGGGCACGTTGCCGCCAAAGTCGGACGCCGCGGACGACGCACCCGGCGTGCTCTGCTCGGCAGAAATCTCCATAAAAACGAGCCCACCTGGATTGACTCTTGGCTTGACCTCGAGCGTGATACCGGTATCGCGAAACTGAAACTGGCTTTGGCCAACCGAGCTTCCACCGGTCCCTGGCGTCGTAATAGGATTGAAAAAACTGCTGACGACGGGAATCTGCTGACCGACGTTGATCGAGGCTTCGGTGTTGTTGAGCACCAGCACCGACGGAGCAGAGAGCACCTTGGTGTCGGTTTCGTTTTGCAGGAAGGTGATCAGCGCCGCTGCGTTTTTGCCGCTGAATATCCAGCGGTTACCGCCGCCACCGATCTGACCAAAAGTGGCAGTTCCCAAGACTTCCTTGAGCGCCGATGCGGCGCTGTTATCGTCATCGTCATCGTCATCGTCATCGTCGACCGGCAAGTTGGCAACTGCCTCGTCAAAAAACCAGCTCACGCCAAATTGCAATGAGTTCGACAAGCTCACATCGAGCAGACGTGCTTCGATGTGGACCTGCAACGGTACGGTGTCGAGTTTACGGATCGCGCCGCGGATCGCTTCGTATTGCCCTGGCGTCGAGCGGATAATCAACTGGTTGTTTTCCTCGACGGCGGTGATGCGAATCTCTTCGCCTTCGATGATCGCCAGCCCTTGATCGCCGCCGCCTCCGGGCGCGGAAGCTGCAGCGAAAGCGCGTTGCTGCGCGCCCGCGTCGGTCGCCGCTGCACCACCTGGATTGCTGGCATCCTTGTTCGGCTCGATGCGTTCGCCCGTGGGTCCGCGCAATCGTGCGCTACTGCCAGACGACAACTCAACCGGCTGTAGTCCTGGGGCCAGCGATCCTGCGGCATTCGATGTTCTGGCGCGATTCGATTCACCGCCAGAGCCACCGAAAATGTCGTTCAAGCGATCTGACAGATCGGTTGCCTTGACGTTCTTGACGTCGTAGACGTAGAGGCGCACGCCGGGCTGGTTGCCGCCCTTATCGAGACGCTCGATCCAGCGCTCCGCCTCGTTGAGATAACGTCGCTGCGGCGTGATGACCAGGATGGCGTTCAAGCGCTCGATGGGAAGGAATCGGAACATCCCGGCGAGCGGCGAGCCAGAGGCTTCGCCGAAGATTTGATCGAGCTCGGGCACCAGCGCCTTAGCTTCGGCTTCTTCCAAAGTGATCAGCCCGATCGACATACCTTTGATCCAGTCGACATCGAACACTTCGACGGTCGTCAGGTAGTTTTCGAGCTCGCGGCGGGTACCTGCCAGAACAATCAAACTGCGCGCGTTGTCGGCCTTGAGGATGGCTCCCTCGCGAGCGTAAGGCTGCAGCAACTTCTCCATTTCCGTCGGCGCAATGAACTGCAACGGGATGGCGCGGACCTCAAATCCGCGGGCGCCGTCGAGCGAGCCCACGCGCGGCGTCAGATTGCCGCGAACGGCATTGGCGGCAGGCACAATCGAATACTGCCCGTCGATGTAAACCAATGCGAGGTTATTCCAGCTGAGCAACATTTCGAGGATCGACAGCGCTTGCTCTGAGGTGACCGGCCGCACCGTGGAAAAAGTCACGGTGCCGCTGACTCCCGCCGCAATCACATAGTTCTCGCCGAGCAGGTCGCCCAAGATCATCTTGACCACATCGGCGATCGGCATGTCGGCAAAGTTGAGGCTGGCTTTGCCCTGTTCGGGTGGCTTGCGATTTGGGCGCTTGGCGGCGGCAAGATTGATCAGCTCGCCCGTACCGGGCGTGATCTCGTCCTTTGCAACCTCCGCGGTAACCGGTGCCACCGGCGCAGCGTCAACGTCTTCGTCTTGCAGGACGGGTCGTGGTTTTGGTGCGATATCGGCCACCGGTCGTTCCGGTGCTGTGGCGCAGCCGGCCAAAAAAACTGCCAACGCCACGGCGCCGGCTCTGATCCAACGGTCGATCACCCAACTCTCCTTTTGGACAGCGCCTGTCATTGTTGCTGCCCTTGCTGCTGACTCATTTTTTCTGCTTCCGCGCGCATCTGCGCACGACGCTGCTCGATGATTCTTTGCACTTCGGCTTGACGCGCCGCCTCCTCTGGCGATACTTGCCCCGGTTGTCCAGGCTGCGCCGTTGGCATGGCTTGTCCGGGCTGTGGCGGTGGCTGCGGCGGCACACCTGGGTTTATGGCTTGCATTGGCGCCGGAGGTGGCGCCCCCGTGGGCGCTTTGGTCACATCCAGCTTGACCTCGGCCGTACCTTGCTGGGGGCCACCGTCAAAGACGGCTTTGCGCGGCTCAAGTTCCTGCAATGTCCAGCCGGCCAGTTCGCCAGGCAATGGCATCCCGACTTTGGCGCGTACCGTGGTGCTCTTGCTGTTGTCGCGGAAGATGGCGATTTTCTTTTCGTTCTCAAGCAACACACCAAGCAAAGTGATGTTGAGTGCGACTGGCGGCGGTTCTTCGCCGCCCGGCACAGCTGCGATCGCTTCGATCGGTCGCGGCTTGCGATCGGAATTGAAAATCGGGCGCTGCGCAATCTCGGCGTATTGAGTAAACGGCGGCAGCTTGAACTCCGACTGCGTCAACGGCTGTTTGAGATCTTCTTCCAGCGCCAGACTGGTGGCCGGGAGTACCGAGAACCCACCGCCCACGCCAAGCGCCTGCAGTGCTGCAATCAATCCCAGGCAGCTGCAAATGCCACCGAGAATCGGCGTAATCCAGGCACCGAGGTCGCGCTTCATCCCTGACCTCCAGGTTTGCGGATGTAACCGAACAAATCGAAGCGGATGTCAAGATCACCCAAGTTCGGCTGCGGCATTCCGCCCTGGAACATCTGCTGCTGGTAGAGATTCAACTCGGTAATGAACAAGAACGGCGTTGCGTTCTCCAGCTCGTAAAGAACCTCGGTGAGATCGTCCAGATCGCAGCGCATGCGCACCTTGACCACGACGCGCTGGTAGGGTTCGGCGGCGGTTGGCCGCTCGTTCTGGCTGCTGGTCAATTGGCAGCGCTGTGCGTCGCGCGCCTTGTCGGTGATGATCTGTTTGAGCTGGCTGTTGAGGTTTGCGGCCGCGAGATCGAAGCTGTCTTCAGGCAAAAAATAGTTCGCGCCAGCCTGGAACTGCCGCACTTCCCCAAGTCGCGCCTGAACATCGGCACGCTGAGCGGCGATCTGGCGGAATCGGAGCTCGTTGGTCTTATCTACGGACAGCGTTTCCGCATATGCCAGATGCTGCACAATGAAACCGTGAAACAGCGCGAAATAAATGATCGCCAGCACCAGCAGCAACAAGCCGATCGCAACCGGCCTGCCCTTACCGGGTGGCGGCAACAGCGTCAGCGCCATGACACACCCCCGTTCTCAGGTCTGCGGACAAAGTGAAGCGCTCCTTACCGGTGGCGCCGTCGGGTTGAATGATGCCGATGAATTGTGGATTGGTCAGGCACTTGCTCTTGGTCAAAAGGCCGATCAATTTGTCCGCGCGCGCCGACTGCCCTTGCAACTGTACCTGCATCGCCTTGTCAGTCTGCGTGAAGCTGACGCGTTCCAACCAGGTGTCGTCCGGAACGAGTTGCGTGATCTCGTTCAGCACATCCACCGAAATGGGTTGTTCGGACTTCTTTTTCGCCAGGAAGTTCGCACCTTCAATCGCATCGCGCAGCTGGCGCTTCAGCTCAGTCGTTTGCGTGGCTTGCAACCGCGACTCATCCATGGTCTCCGCGAGATTCGATATGGCGCTCTCGCGCAACTGCAACGACTGCCACATCACCAGCCAAAGCAGCGCGACGGCGCTGATCGCAAGAATGACGTTGATACGCAGGCGCTGGTTGGTCCGTCGTGCGCGACGTTCGCCCGGTAAAATATTGAAGCCTGCCAAACCTTCAGGCCCAGCGACATCGACCCCGTCCAGGGCAATGTTGCCAAGCGCCGCCAGGCGCTGATCGAGCGCCGCTCGCGGTATTGCCAGCATATCGACAAGCAGAGTACGCGCCGTTGCATCGCGCTTGGCGATGTACGAATCGACGTAGAGCTGGTCCGCGCGAAACGGCGTTTGCCGATCCATTTCGAAGCCCAGCACCTTTTCAAGATGTTCTTCGGCCGCTGCCGGCAGATTGACACGACGACGTAACACACTCGATTGCGGCAGCACCAGAACCTGCAAGGGCGTTTCGCCCTCCGGCGTCAGCGCCGTCAACGCCTGAGTCAACCCTTCCTGGGTTTCCGCCCCTTGCGATTCTTCAACCCTGCCGCCGCGAACACGATCCACGCGCCATCCCGTATCCAATGGCGTAATGGCCAGGTGAGCGCGATCGCTGCTCAGCAACGCACGCAAACCCGTCGGCAACATGCCGACGAGTTCGGCGTACCACCATGACAAGAACTGCTTCAATCCACTCTTGTCGTAGCGCTGCCGAAAGCGGCGCAGAGGCTTTTGAACTACGTCGAGCATCGAATTCCAAATCAATCCAGGCGAGGCCAGGCCTCGAAGCGACGATGCGTGGGTGCGCTCGCCGACGACCCTAAAACGGTGACCACCTTCCCGCCTCCTCCCTGCCCCCGATCGTCGTGAACACGAGAGTCGGGCCTAGCTATCTCCGAACAACGATAGTCGCCCGCTCTACACCCTAACGCCCATTTTGTGAGCGCACCGACGGCTCATTTAGCCTCGCCATCGCGCCAACGAACAATTCGAAATGGTCGCCGCGCCACCATGCTCGCGCCCAAACGAATGGTTGCTTCGAGGCTGGCGGTGGCGCTACCAGGCAAGGTTGCAGCGGACCGGATAGTGTACGTAAGCCCCCCGCCCTGTGCTACCACCGGCGTGCCGTCTGGCAAGACCAATGGCAGCGCTGCCTGCCCGCTAGGTCCGGCCGGAATTTGGCGCTGTTGCACAAAAAGATCAACGAGATCAGGCGACATACCGGGTAACAGAGCCAGAACTTGGGGCGACGCGAATGCCGGATTAGGCTGCGCGCGTCCAGAGTAGATGGTCATCAGCGGTTCAAGTTCCCGATACAATTCGAAACTCATCCCAAGCACTTGTTGCACTTCAGAGACGGTTTCGAATGGCGCATTGCGCGGCTTGTAGGAACGGCCTGCGGCTTCGTACTCGTTGGCTTCGGCACCATTGGGATTGAGCAGCTCATCGGGATCGCGCCAGTCCATCACCGCACCAGCCAGCGCTTCGGCATCCAATTGGTTGAGGCCCCCAGACTCGAACAGCGCAGTCAGTGTGATCGGATCCGCAACGTTCAAGTCGACTTTGCCCGTTTCATCATAAATCTCGATGGTGACTGTGGCGCCTTCAAATTCGATCTCATACGGGCGCCCATCCGCTACCCAGCGCGTTTCCGGATTATTGCCGCGCAGCTCATAGGCGGCGCGATGCAGGCCCGCTTCTGCTGCATAACGGGCGCGGGTGGCATCCAGCAAATTGCGGCCCTGCAGTGCCTCGATTCGCGCGCTGATCGAAAAACTCGCCAGCAGTACAGCGATCAGAATGCACACCCAGAGCACCATGACCAGGGCGATTCCGCGTTGTTGGGTGGGTGATGGCATAGGGCGGTTGGCGGTTGGCGGTTGGCGGTTGGCGGTTGGGTTGGTGGCTGAACGTAGGCGGTTGCAACACACGCGACCCATTTAACCAGACGGGAAAAACCCAGCGTTGAAACCACGCGTCGAACCACCATCGACCATCATGACGACTTCAAGAATCGGCCATTCCATACGGCTTTCGCGGGTCATTTCCATCTTCAGCTCGACCACCAGCGGAGTCAGTTGGGAGTCTTCCCAATCGCTGCGCCAATCGCTGATTTTGCCTTCCGCGTTGATGCCCTTGAACCGAAAACTCGCATCCCGGATACCTTCGAGCAAAAGTACCGGCGGCTCGGCGGTATCGATGTCTTTTTCATCGAACCCGTTCAGCAGCCAATAGCGATAAACCAGAGACCTGGCGCCGCCATCGCGAATCAACTCCAGTTCCTGCACATACGCTCCGCCAAAACCGAGGTATCCAGGCATGGGGCCAACAAAACGAATCCGTTCTTGATCGCCTTCAAAAATAAAAAGCTTGCCGTTGGTGTTGTCCTGCTTATATGGCAGCGGCATCAAGCGACTGATCTGGCCGCGTAAAAACTCGTGCGTGATGCGCACACGATTGGTGCGATCGATAAACGCCTGCCCGGTTTCCGCTGCCCGCTGGCCGCTGCGCAGCCCCTCGTAGATCATGGTCATCAGCAGCGCCACGAGGGCCATGGCGACGAGGAGTTCGATGAGGGTAAAGCCTGCCTGGTTGCCCTGAAGTTCGGGGCACGGGCCGTCGCCTGCTTGGGTGCCAACGACCCCCGAAACCCGAACAGCGTTCCCGCACGCTCCCGTTTCCCGTGCCCCGCGCCCCGTGCCCCGTAAGAGATGCATCAGAACTGCCCCTCTTTGAGCTTACTGCGCATTGTTACAAAACGCTGCTCGTTCTGACGGCGGCCATCACCCCAATTGACGATCAGCTCAACGCGATACAGCTCGACTGGAAAACTATCGGCCGAGAGGCCATCGTCGCGCGGTACTTCGACTTTGCGAACATCGAGCTGCCAACGATAGCGTTGGTTGAACTCACCACTGTCGCTGGCGTCTTTGAGTTCCTCCAGATTGCCGACGGTATCGAGTTTGGATTGCGCCCAAAGCGCTGCTTCGCTGACCTCCGCCGAACGCCGCGTATTGCGCATCGCCATACCAAGCGCTTCCAGAATTGCGCCAAAGACCATGACAAAGACCAGAAACGCCACCAGCACTTCGATGAGCGTAAAGCCGCCTTGTTGGCGCCCGGCGCTCATCCCTTGCGCCCATCGTCGAGCTGAATCTCGCCGGTCAGCCAAGAGACATTGACCTTCCACTCGCGCGCGCCGGCCATCAGCGTAACGCGACCACCGGTTGAGCCGCCGTCGGCAAAAAAGCGGATGCGCCCGACATTACCGCTATCGACTTCGGTACTGGCTGTCAGCAGCTTCAATTCCAGCGCATCCGGCAACTGCACCGGCTCGCGGCCCGGCGCTGTGTACGTGCGCTTGTCGAGATCGATTTCCAGAAACATCTCTTCGCGCTTCAAAATCGCCTGGCTGCGCGTCAGGCGCAGCGCTGAGCTGACATCGCGCGCAGCGGTCGCCACGCGCACGCTGTCCAGCCGCCCGACGATCGAGGTGCCCAGCATCGTTGCGGCGGTGGCGATGATCAGCAGCACGACGATCATTTCCAGCAACGTAAAGCCCAACTGTCCGTGGCTCGCGCCAGAGCGCGACGCTTTCAGCTGTTCCCTCAAGCCTCGATGATCCGCCGCTTCGATCGAGTCACCCGAATCATGAGGCGCGAAATCGCAATGCGGACGAGTGAGCTTCCCCGCAGCGCACTGCCCGCTGCGGGGAACAGACAACAGCGTCGCGCCTTGGCGCGACCCATCCGGGGGTATGTTCACTGGTTATTGTCGATATCCGCAGCGTTATCTTTGCCGCCGGGCGCTTTGTCGGCTCCGAGCGAAATCACCGCATAGGGCTGTCCGCCTTCACCGGGCACCTTCAACACATAAGCGTTTTTCCAAGGATCGAGCGTTTGCGACTGGTTAATGTATGGGCCATTCCAATTAGTGGCGTTGCCCGGCCGCGTGGCCAAATCCTCAATCTTCGAAGGCAAAGTGCCCGAATCCAAATAAAACTGATCGACAGCTGTGGCGACCTTTCGAACGCCCGCTTGCGCGGCGCGCACATTGGCCGACTCCTGATTCTTGAAGATGTTAGTGGCGAGCATCGTCGCAATGAACGCGATGATGCCCAGCACCAGCAGCATTTCGATCAAGCTGAAGCCGCCCTGTCCCATCGCGCGTAATTCGCGTCGTTTCATGTGTCACTCCGTTATCCAACCAATTCGTTCAAACTCAGAATCGCCGAAACCATCGAAATGACGATCACAGCGATGAAACCTGCCAACAAGATCGTCATCACCGGTACGAAGGCTGCCATCAGCCGGTCGATCGTGGTGCGCACTTCTCGATCATAGGTATCTGCAGCACGCAGCAACATGTCGTCGAGATGCCCGGTTTCCTCGCCGACCGAGATCATCTGCAGCGCCAGCCTGGGAAACCGCTTGCTCGCCGCCAGCGCGTGCGCCAGACCGCCGCCGGTCTTTACTTCCTTATTGGCGATTTCGACCTGCTCGGCCAGCGCCGAGTTCCCGAGCACGTTCTTTGAGATCGAAAGTGCCGACAGCAGCGGCACACCGTTCTTCAGCAGGGTGCCAGCGGTTCTCGCCAGACGGGCCGTATCGATCTTGGTGAGCAAATCGCCAACCCAGCGCAAATCGAGCAGCCGTGTGTCCCAAACGAGGCGACTGACCGGATCGGCGAACTGCCGTTGGAAAAAAACAACGATGCCGACAATCACCAACATGATCGCCCACCAACCGAAGCGCAATACGCTGGCCATCGCCAAAACGATCTGAGTCAGCAGCGGCAGATCGCCGCCTAACTGCTCGAACAATGGCATGAAATTCGGGATCACATACACCAGCATGAAGATCAACGCTCCGCCGGCCAGGAGTAACAGGATGCAAGGATAAATCAGCGCCGATACCACACTGGATTTGAGCTCCTGGTTGCGTTCCAGGTACTCCGACAAGCGCGTCAACGTGTGATCGAGCGTGCCGCCTAACTCACCGGCACGCACCATGTTCACGTACAGGCGCGAAAACACGCCATGCTGGCGCTCAAGCGCTTCCGAAAGCGAAATGCCGCCGCGCACTTCGTCGCGTACGCGATCGACCAAGCGCTTCAGGCGCGGTGATTCGGCGAGTTCAGCGAGTACCAACAACGAACGATCGAGCGGCAGGCCCGCGCTGACCAAAGTCGCCAGTTGTTGCGTGAACTGAGCGACATCCTTTTGTGAGACGCCGCTGGAACGAAACAGCGTCGCCAGCGAAAAACCCTGCGCCTGATCAGCCGGTACCGCTTCGAGCGGCAGGTTGCCCTGCTCGTGCAGCTTGGCAATCACCTCATCGATTGACGCAGCGTCCATCTGACCTTGTACTGTCTCGCCGCTCGGTGCCACGGCTTTGAAGCGGAAGGCGGGCATCAGGGGGCCGCTCCGACGAGTTCTTCGGCAGCAAAAGCGGGACACGGGTTTGCTCGAACGGGCATTGGCCTCACCGGCAACGACACGTGTCCCGTGCCCCGTGCCCCGTGCCCCGCACTCGTTTCTCTGCGATATGCCGTCAACCGAACGCCCATCACGACTCCTGCGTCACGCGAAGCACTTCTTCGATGGTGGTCAGGCCGGCGAGCGCTTTGGCCATACCGTCCTCGTACATCGTGCGCATGCCTTCTTCCCGCGCCAAAGCTTCAATTTTGCCGTGATCAGCATGTTGCATCACGAGACGACGGATGGGATCGGTCATGGTCAGGAACTCCATGATCGTGGTGCGCCCCAAATAACCGGTTGCGCTGCGTTCGCTGGCCACCGGACGGTGCAGATAGATCGGATCGTGGCGTGTGTAATTGCGTAGTTTGTGCTCCTGAATCACTTCGGGCAGCGCCAGATATCGTTGGCTGCTCTCGCGATCGAGCCGACGCACAAGACGCTGCGCGAGCACTCCGTTGACGGTGGAGCACAACAAATAGTCATCGACGCCCATATCGAGAAGGCGCGTCACGGCACCTGCGGCGTTGTTGGTGTGCAAGGTCGAGAGCACCAAATGCCCGGTCAACGCAGACTGGATCGCGATTTTTGCGGTTTCCAGATCGCGCATTTCGCCGATCATGATGATGTCCGGATCCTGACGCACAATCGAGCGCAGTGCTCCGGCGAAATCGAGGCCAATCTGAGGTTTCACCTGAATCTGATTGACGCCTTCAAGCTGGTACTCGACCGGATCCTCAACCGTGATGATCTTGACGTCCGGCGTATTGATCTTGCTCAGCGCAGTGTACAACGTGGTGGTTTTGCCCGAGCCGGTCGGGCCGGTGACCAGCATGATGCCGTGGGGCATATCGAGTACGTGCAAAAACTTCGGCAGGAAGTCGTCGGTGAAACCCAACGCCTTGAAGTCCAGCACCACATTTTCGCGGTCCAGGATGCGCATCACCACGCTCTCGCCATAGCTCGTCGGCACGGTCGAGACGCGTAGATCGAGCTCCTTGCCCTGCACACGCAGCATGATGCGGCCATCCTGCGGCAGCCGGCGTTCGGCGATGTTGAGCTTGGCCATGATCTTGATGCGGCTGATCACGGCGGCTGTGGAACTGGCCGGCGGCGATTCCACTTCATGCAACACGCCATCGATGCGATAACGAACTTTAAGCCGATTCTCGAAGGGCTCAATGTGGATGTCGGACGCACGCTGCTCGACTGCGCGCTGCATGATCAGATTCACGAGCCGGATCACCGGCGCCTCGGACGCCAGATCGCGCAGGTGCTCAACGTCGTCCTCGCCACCGCCTTCAGCGCCTTCGAGGTTCTCCACGATGGTGCCCATCGCCGAGCGGCCCTGGCCGTAGTATCGCTCGATCAAATCGTCTATTTCGCTGCGCAGACCGACCGCCAGTTCGATGTTCTTGCCGGTTGCCAGATGGACTGCGCCGCGCGCGTAGTCGTCCTGTGGATCTGCCACTAACAGCCTGATCGAGGATTCCGACTCGCCGATCGGCACCACGTGGAACTGCTTCAAGAACCGCACCGACAGTTGCACACCCGCTGGGGGCACGTCCGGCGCGTCCTTAGCCGTGACCTGAGGTATATCCAGCAGCTCAGCCAATGCGTCCGCAACGTCACGCTCTGAAGCCAGCCCCAGACGTGTCAGCAAACCAACGAGAGGTACTTCCGACTGCTCCTCGAATACGCGCCGCGCACGAACCAGATCGGTTTCTTTCAGCCGACCCTTGCGCAGCAGGAACTGGCAGATCTGCTCATCGAGCTCTGCGCCGCTCGGCAGTACGGGGGTTTCGAGGTCGGTGGTCATTGGGTGAGGATTCGTGATGCGCAGTTAGTCGTTGGAGGAAGAAGCGATGGTGGGCAACGGTTGCAGCTTAAGATTCCAAGATCCAGGTGCCAGACTGCGAGTCTCTCAAAACGTGCGCCAACCCGACGGGCAGAAACCGGAGAAGCGCAGTCGATCACCTCCGCGAACCGCCAGCCACGCCTAAGACCCGCCGCCCGACCCCGCAGTTCCCCCATCGGGAAACTCGTTGCCCGGTGCGCTCACCAACAATTGAATAAAAGCCTGATTGAACATCACCCACAAAATCACCGGGGTGATCGCCGGCAGCACCAGATAGCCGAATTGATAGCCAAATGCGATGAAGTTCGGCGACAGCCCTGTTTCCGCGATCAGCCGCACGCCTTCGGCGCCAGATTGCAATGTGACGCTCTTCAACGCATCGAACACCGCACCATAGGTCTGCACGAGTGTCAAAATCGCGATGCCTGCGCCTACCTGAAGCGCACGTTGAGCGCTGGTCAGCGGCGTTGCCATCACTAAACCCGTCAGTACCGGGATCGAATAGCCATAGATCATCGGGTTCACCTGCACGACGACCGCAGGCGTGCCCTGGCTGGTATCGAGCCCAACCAGCATTTCTGGCTTCACCGGCAAGGTGGTGATGAACTCGATGATGTGTCGAGTCTGCTCCATGCCAACGAACACTTGTGGCAGCCAGGCTTCCAGAATGCCGGATGACAACGCCGCGACGGGCAAAACAAACACCTGCGCAAAATAAAACCAGACGAAGAAAGACAGCGGCAGCCAGAGCACCGCGAGGAACAACAGTGTTTTTAACGGGCCGAACATCGCACCAAACCGTCGGTCGAATGGCCGCGCAGTCTACCTTGAGTCTGGCGAGCACACATCGGCCAAAAGTGTCCGTGTTGTCGTCTGCTCAGTCCCAACGTACCGTGCCACTGCGTCTATGACTGCGCGGCAATCTCGCCCAGATCGCTGACCAGCACTTTGTCGATGCGTGCGCCATCGCGGTCGACCACCTCGAAACGGTAGCCCTCCCAATCGTAGGTCTCGGCGACCTGAGGGATATGGCCGAGCATCGCGATCAACATGCCCGCCAACGAGTGATACTCGTGCTCTTCGATGCCCGGCAACTGGCTCAGATGCAGTAACTCCTGCAGGTCTTCGACCTTCAGCGCAGCGTCCAGCAGATAGCTGCCGTCGGCGCGCTGCACTATCAGCGCGTCGGCTTCTTCGTCGCTGCCCTGTCCATGCACGCTCGCGCCGATCGCGGCACTGAGTACATCATTGCGCGTAATCAGACCCATGATGTCGCCATATTCGTCGACGACCAACGCGATACGAGAGTCGTTGTCGCGAAAAGTCTCGAGCAGAGTCATGGCTTTGGTCGACAGCGGTACGAACAGTGATTTGCTGACGCGCTTGAAGAGATCGAACTGGCCGCTCGTGCCGATCTTGTCGATGAGCACCTTCACATCCAGAATGCCGAGCACTTCTTTGTCGCTGCCGCGCATGACCGGATAGGCGGCAAACGGCGTGGTACGCATGACCGCCAGATTGTCGGCCAGGCTGGCTTCGGCATCAAGCCACGCAATACGATTGCGCGGCGTCATCAAGCTCTCGGCGGTGCGATCAGTCAGCCGCAGCGCGCGATTGATCAGCGTGCGCTCGACATCTTCGATTTCGCCCTGTTCGGCGCTCTCCGCCACCAACAAGCGAATCTCTTCTTCCGTCACCCGGCTCTCGTCCGCTTTTTTGGCCCCGAGCAGGCGCAAGCACGTGCGCGTGACGATCGACAAGACCCAGACAAAGGGTAATGTCACCTTGGCGAAGATCGTCATAGGCAGGCCTACGACAGCAGCGATACGCTCCGGTGCCAGCAGCGCAAGTCGCTTGGGTATGAGCTCGCCGAGCACGATGCTGACAAACGTAATGATCAACACCGCCAGCGCGAGACCGAGCTCATCGGCAAAGTCGGCCACATACTCGAATCTGACGAGTACCGCCTCGATGCGCCTGCCGATGGCTTCGCCGCCGAGCATCCCAGTCAGTACACCGATCAGCGTAATACCGATCTGTACCGCCGAGAGGAAGTTCTCGGGGTGTTCGGCCAAGGCCAGGGCTGCGCGTGCGGAGCGGTGTTTTTCGGCCGATTGTTTGAGTTTGCTCTTGCGCGCGGTGACAATGGACATTTCCGACAACGCGAAAAAGCCGTTCAGCAGAATCAGCGCGAGCAGCAATCCTATTTCAACGAACATGATGAGAGTGCAACTGAAATTCCAGGGACATTAGACGCGATCGGCTCCATGCGAGACGATCGACTCCAGGCCATCGGCGAGCGAACCCAGCTCGTGAATCAAGCGGTCCAGCTCGCGGGATGTCAACGAGCCATACATCCGGTTTTCGCACAAATGGACAAACGCGACGCCTTCCATGTCATCAACGGCCAGAAATCCCGATCGCTGCGCCCAATTGAAGCGCAGGCACTTTTCTGCCGGGAGTTGCCTCAGCGGCGCCACAGGTGTTGAAACACGCAGTACACGACGATCATCTTCGGTTTCCAGATCGGCAAAGAAGATGCTTTGGATTCGACCCTCGGGCAACTGCAAGTCGACGCTGATCACAAAGGGTTGGTTCTGCCGTAGCGCATGGCGCGCGGCCAGATGCGATCGGATATCCTCGAAATTCTGCACGGGGGTGGTCGTCGCTGTTCTTGGAACGAGGATGCTAACAGCCTATGGCAACGCCGCGTAAAAAAGCTGTTCAGCCGACCATCGCCGCAGCAAAAGTGGCGATTCGCGAAGCAATTCGCGGTATTCCCAGAGGCGCGATCGCCACATACGGCGAGATTGCAGCGCGCGTTGGCCTGCCGAAGTACGCGCGCCTGGTTGCCCGAGTCTTGTCGCAATCGGGCGCCGACGATGTTCCTTGGCATCGCGTCGTCCGCGCTGGCGATCGCATCGCGTTTCCCCGGAATTCCGACGGGTTCGTCCGACAAAGGGCGCGCTTGCAGTCGGAGGGCCATACGGTCAGCGCCAATGGACAGATCGTCGCTGCGCGACGGGCATCCGATCTCGATCAACAACTGTGGGGCAACTACTTTTGAACACACCGGTGACTTTCGCACTGTTGGCGCTATGCGCCATCGGGTTCGTCTTGCAGAACGGCGCCGGTGGCGAGGTGCTATTTGTGCATTTCGCCTTGTGGCCGACCGGCGCACAACCGGGCATGCCGCCCTTCGAACCCTGGCAGTTGTTGACCTACGGGTTTTTGCATGGCGATACGGCACATATTGTCTTCAACTGTCTGGCGCTATGGATGTTTGGCAGCGAACTCGAGCGGTTTTGGCGGTCACAAGCCTTTTTGTTGTTTGTCTTGGTATGCATCGTCGGCGCTGGCATCACGCAGTTGGTCGTGGGCATGCTCGGCGGCGATCCGCGACCTACAATCGGCATTTCCGGCGGCGTCTACGGCGTCTTGCTCGGTTACGGTTTGATGTTTCCGAACAGGATCATCATGCCGCTGTTCCCGCCGATCCCAATGAAGGCACGATTTGCCGTCATGCTATTTGCGTCCATTGAAATTGTGCTGGGCGTGTTCGCCAGCGGTGGCGGCGTTGCGCACTTTGCCCACCTGGGTGGACTGGCCACAGGGTATGTGCTGATCCAATACTGGCGCGGCCGGCTGCCGGTCAAACCCAAGCGACTCTTGAGGTACTGAGCGATGCGAGCAGGCGCCAGGTGACTCACAACGTCATCTTGCTGCACGGCATTTGGATGCGTGCGCGCGTGACCGATGCGCTGGCGCAGCGCTTGCGCGGCAGCGGTTTCGAGGTTGCGCAAATCGATTACCCAAGCGTGCGCGGCACGATGACGGAAATGCTGCAACGCCTGGACAGCGCCGTCGCCGACGCCCAAGCGCCGGTGTCGATTGTCGGCCATAGCCTGGGTGGGCTGATCGCGGCGCACTATGTACTCGGAACCCAGCGCCCGATCGCGCGACTGGTGTGTCTGGGCTCGCCGCTCGTCGGCAGCGAATTGGCGCAACGCCTGCAGCGCTGGAAACTTGGCAAAGCCACACTCGGGGGCGCCGAAAAGGCCCTCGTCGAGGGTTTGACGCACTGGGCGTCGAGCGTGCCGCTGGGCTCGGTCGCCGGACGAATCCGTTTCGGCCTGAGCCTGCTGCTTGGGCCGTTGCCACGCCCCAACGATGGCACGGTTGCGGTCCGCGAAACCGAACTGCCCGGCATCAGCGATCATCGCATCGTCGCTGCCAGCCACACGAGCCTGTTGTTTAGCGCGAAAGTGGCCGAACTCGTCCGCCAGTTCCTGCTTCATGCACGCTTCGAATAGCGTCAATCCGCCACACCCAGACGTTTGCGCTCCAGGCGGCGCACAAACTCGGCCATGACGCGGCGATAAAGATCTTCGCCCAAGTACGCGTCCTCTATGCCCCAATCGATGTTGGGATTGTCGTTAACTTCGATAATCACGTTGCGCTCGCCGACCTGTTTCAGGTCGACGCCATAAAGGCCATCGCCGATTTGCTGCGTGGCGCGTAGCGCGAGCTTGACGATTTCGCTGGGGACTTCTCGAATCGGAAACGTCTTGAAGTCGCCACTCCTGGCCTCGCCCTTGGCAGCATGGTTGTAGATCTGCCAGTGGCCACGAGACATGTAGTACTGGCAAGCGAAGAGCGGCTCGCGATTGAGGACACCGATGCGCCAGTCGAAATCGGTCGGCAAATACTCCTGGGCGAGCACCAGAGCGGTATGTTGGAACAACTCGTCCGCAGCTCGCTTAAGCGACTCGGCATCCGTGACCTTCACAACGCCCCGCGAAAAAGAACCGTCGGGCACCTTAAGAACCAACGGAAAGCCAAGCAGATCGGCCATTTCCATGAGTTTCTTGCTTTCGTCGCGATACAGAATTTCGGTACGCGGCGTCGCCAGTTTGCGGCTTTTCAACAGATCCGACAGATAAATCTTGTTGGTGCACCGCAGGATGGACGTCGGGTCGTCGATCACGACCATGTCTTCTTTCTCCGCCTTGTTGGCGAATCGATAGGTATGGTGATCCAGCGCGGTGGTTTCGCGTATGAACAGCGCGTCGTATTCGGCGAGCCGCGCGTAGTCGTTTCGCGTGATCGGATCCACGTCGATGCCCAGGTCTTTGCCGGCGCTGACAAAGGCCTTGAGTGCTCTCTTGTTCGACGGCGGCCAGGCTTCGGCCGGATCGTGCAGCATCGCGATGTCGTAGCGGTACTTCTTAGGCGTACGTTTGCCGCGCCAGATTTTTCGCGAGAAGCGATCCAGTGCGGTGGCGAAGCCGTCTTCCTGACCTTCGGTCAGGGTATGCAAACCTGCCGGTTTGATGGCATCGATCTGCCAGACGCGATTGCGCTCGAACTCGATCCGCAAAATCGGGCACGGGAACGCCTCGAACACCTGCCGCGCCAGGTCTTTGAGCGGCTCGCTGGAGGTCTCGCCAAAGTACACGAGAATGCCGAAGTCGGTGGTATCGCGGCCTTCTTGCGGCAGGAACTTCGTCAGCCGCTGGTTTAGATCCTCGATGTCCAGGCTGTACAGGGAGCGTCTGCGCAGATCGTTGATCGATCGAACCGAAGGGATCACCTTGTGTCCACGCGCCTCGGCGAGCAGCGAAACGTAATAACCAGCGCCCAGGTATTTGTAATTCCGGCACAGATTGATGACCTGTGTGCGTTCTTCATCGGGCCGAATGGTCTCTTTTAGATAGTCGCTGGCGAGCACCACCTTTTCGGACGGGGAATAGCTGCCCCAGTCCGACGCTTTTTCGACAACGATGACAAGTCGGCTCATTCAGGGTGATCAGCTCGGACGGTTGAACGGATAAAGGCGTTATCTTGATGGTCTACCCCGCGCATCACGCGCGGCGGCGCGTAGTCTTCGCGAATGCAGGCAAGCCTACAAGCGATGACATGCGCACCCGTGCACAGGATTCAGTCTCGGTTCGCCGAGCGACAACAGCCGACGTTGCGCCCGTTCTTGCGCTCGAACAGAGCAGCTTTGATAGCGATCAGCTATCGCCCAGGCAATTGAAACACCACCAGCGCGCCACATCCAGCGATTTTTGGGTAGCAGCCGATGCCAACGTGTTGGGTTACGCGTTGGTGTTCTACTCGCGTCGGCACGCGGTGGCGCGCTTGTATTCACTTGCTGTTGCCGCTTCGGCCCGAGGGCGTGGCGTTGGGCGTTGGTTGATGGCGCACGTGAGCGACGGTGCACGCCAACGCGGCGCGCGCGAACTGCGGTTGGAAGTACGAAAGAGCAATACGGCAGCGATCGCGCTGTATGAATCGCTCGGCTTTCAGCGCTTTGGGGAACGCCGCAACTACTACCAGGACGGCGAAGACGCGTGGCGTTTTCGCCTTCCGCTTTGAGTCGGTTACGAATCCGGATCGGAGAGTTTGCGTGTCGCCAGCGGTTTAATGCGCGCTACCATCGCTGCCGTGACCTTGAGGTTTCCGGCAATGATATTCCCCGATTCGAACCAATTGTCGCTGCCGTCGAAGTCGATGCAGGCGCCGCCCGCTTCGCGAACCAACAGCGCGCCGGCCGCCATATCCCAGGGCTGCAAGCCGTATTCGAAATATCCATCCTGGCGACCGCAGGCAACGTAAGCCAGATCCAGAGCAGCCGAACCGCCGCGGCGCAAGTCTTCCGCTTCTTCCAACAGCGCCGTGAGCATTTTCAACTGCGTTTTCAGCCGTTTACGCTGGCGCCATGGAAAGCCACTGGCGATCAGTGCACCCGGCAGTCCGCCGCGATTGCTGACGCGGATACGGCGCTCGTTCAAATACGCACCACCGCCACGCGAGGCGGTAAACAGCTCGTCGCGCACCGGGTCGTAAACCACGCCATGCTGAACCACACCGTCTTCCATCAGGCCGATCGATACCGAGCAATGCGGCAGCCCACGCATGAAGTTGCTGGTGCCATCGATCGGATCGATGACCCACACATAACGCGCCTGACCGATGCGCCCGGACTCCTCGCCCCAGATCGCGTGGTCCGGATAGGCCTTCTTGATCTCTTTGATGATCTCAGCCTCGGCCAGCTTGTCCGCTTCGGTGACGAAATCGAACTGACTTTTTTCGGTCACGGCAATCGCGTCGGCGCGATGGATGCTGCGCATGATGACGGTGCCGGCCTTGCGCGCAGCTTGCACGGCGATGTTCATTACCGGCTTACGGACCATGTTCGGACTCGAAATCGAAGGGCGGCGAAGGCTACCATGCGGCCCTGAATAGGAGAGGAAGCCCGGATTTATGCAAGCGCGTATTGAAGAGCTGGAAATCCGCATCGCTTACCAGGAAGAAGCGATCCAAACGCTGAGCCGCGAAGTGCATCTGGCGCACGAAGCACTCGCTGCGCTACGTTCGCAAGTCGAACAACTGCTCGGCAGCGTCGATGGAATGGTGCGGCAAAGCAGCGGCGGGCACGAAGTGCCGCCGCACTACTGAGCGGGCGAGGAACGAATTTGGACGCCAATGTTGTCCTGCTGAGTATCGGCTGGGCGCTGGCCCTGCTGCTCGCGTACACCCTGGTGCGCGAGCGACGGTCGCCGGCCTCGACGACGGCGTGGCTGGTGCTGGTGCTGGCTTTCCCGTTTCTCGGCGCGCTGATCTATCTGACGATCGGCACGCGTAAACGCGGCGGGCCATTGCGTCGCCGGCTGCGGGTGCCCAAGGGTTTTGAAGACGCACCGCAGCGCCAGCACAGCCCAAATGGCGTCGAAGCCTTCGTCTCGCGGCTCGGCATGTTGCCGGCCAGCGACAACGTTGTGCGCATCCACCCCGAGGCCGGCGCGGCGCGACGTGCGCTTCTCGAGGTGATCGATGGCGCACAGCATGAATTGCACTTCCTGATTTACGACTTCCTGCGCGATGCCTCCGGTCGCGAGGTGCTGACGGCGATTGAGCGCGCGGCCGCGCGTGGCGTGGCGGTGCGGATGCTGGTGGACGACCTGGGTTCGTGGTCGCTCAACGACACGCATCTGCATCGACTGCAGCGACGCGGCGGCCGCTTCCGGCGCTTTAAGCCGCTTTGGCTAAGCCTCACCGCGCGTATGGCAAACCTGCGCAACCATCGAAAAATCGTTGTTGCCGATGGCGTCCGTGCATGGACGGGTGGGCGCAACATCGGTGACGCGTATCTCGCCGACCACGCCGAACAAAGCCGCTGGGCGGATTTGAGCGTGACCGTCGAAGGGCCTGCCGCTGCGGTGCTCGATGAAATCGCCCGCGCTGACTGGCTCTTTGCCACCGGCGACAATCTGGCAGTCGCCTGCGCCAGCGCGCCGCCGGCCGGTCAGCCACTGACGCAGGTGCAGGTGCTTGCGTCAGGTCCCGACCAGCGCGACGACGTCTGGCACGCAGCACTGCTCAAATCGCTGATGGACGCACGGCGGCGCATTTACATCGCAACACCGTATTTTGTGCCGGACGAAGCGCTATTGCATGCGTTGAGCATCGCCGCGCGTAGTGGCGTCGATGTGCGCATCCTGGTGCCGAAACGCTCCGACAATATCATTGTCGATATTGTTGCGATGAGCTACTTGCGCGAGCTGGTGCGCCATGGCGCACACGTGTTGCGCTACAAAAACGGCATGTTGCACAGCAAGCTCACGCTGATCGACGACATGGCCGTTGTCGGGTCCGCAAACTTCGATTCGCGTAGCTTCTTTTTGAACTATGAGTCCTTACTGTTCTGCTACGACGGTCCGGTCATCGGCGAGTTGGAAAACTACTACTCACGTCTCGAAACCCGCTCGCAACGAGGCATTCGCAGCCGCCCCGCGTGGCAAGAGGTGCTCGCAGGATGCGCGCGGATTCTGGCGCCAATGCTGTGATCGCCCATCGGCCCTTGCACCAATGACCCGGCTATCCTCCGGCGCATGACTGAGCTGTTACCCATCGCGGTGCGCAACGCGCTTCCCAACGAGGCGTGGTTGCTCGACGACGCCAGCCGCCACGTGTATGGCTTCGATAACAGTAGGCGCCATGGTCCGGTGCTGGGTGTGGCCATTCCGGCGAGCGAGGCCGAGGTTCAGGCTTTGGTGCGCGCATGTGCTGCGAGCCGCACACCGATCGTCGCTCGCGGGCGCGGCACGGCGACGACAGGCGCCGCCGTGCCCACCGTTCCCAGCGTGGTATTGAGCTGCGAGCGCTTGCAGCGCATCGAACGCATCGAGGTCGCCAACCGGCTGGCCGTGGTGCAACCGGGCGTGATCAATGGCAACCTGCAAAACGCGCTCCGGACGTTCGGCGTGTTCTGGCCGCCAGATCCGACCAGCGCCGCTTATTCGACCATTGGCGGCAACCTCGCCTGCAATGCCGGCGGGCCAAGGGCGGTGAAATACGGTGCGTGTCGCGACAATGTGCTCGGCCTGCGGGTCGTGACCGGCACCGGAGATCTCGCTATCACCGGCAGCTTCACGACCAAAGGCGCAGTGGGCCTGGATTTGACCCGGCTTGTTGTCGGGGCCGAAGGTACGCTTGGCATCATCACCCAGGCAACCTTGAAACTGACGCCACTGCCCGCCGCCACGCGCGCTCTGCGGGCGCTGTACCAGGATGTCGAAGCGGCCACCGAAGCCGTCGGGCGCATGCTGGCTGGGCCGATTACGCCCAGCGCCATCGAATTTATGGATGCCGCAGCACTCGAACTGGTGCGGCCGGGTGTTTCTGGCATCGACGCGGCCGCGCGCGCCCTGCTGATGATCGAAGTCGACGGCGCGACCGATGCCATCGACGCGGCGGCGGCCGCTGTGGCCGAACGCGCGATGGCCACGGGCTGTATTGACGTTCAAATGGCGACTGGCGCGGCGCAAACCGATGCGCTTTGGGCGGCACGAAAAGCGCTATCGCCGGTGCTGCGCAGCCTCGCGCCACGGAAGATCAACGAAGACGTGGTCGTGCCGGTGCTGCGGCTGCCTGCACTGGTGGCCGGTGTCGCGCAACTGGCGATACGGCACGAGCTTCTGATTGTCTGCTTCGGCCACGCCGGCAACGGCAATTTGCACGTCAATCTGTTGTTCGACCCTGCGCACCGCGGTAGCAGCGAACGTGCTCAGACGGCGCTGTCCGAACTGTTCGATCTGGTACTCGACCTGGGCGGCACCCTCTCGGGCGAGCACGGTGTCGGTCTGGACAAACGTCCGTTCGTACCCCGGGCGATCGACGCGACCAGCCTTGGATTGATGCGCCAAATCAAGAATGCCTTCGACCCACTCGGCATTCTCAACCCAGGAAAGGGTGCCGAGTGACGCCGGGGAATGCACTGGCGCCTCGTTGAGAATCGCAGTTCTAGTAGGTTTTTGCGGTCTCGAGTCTGGCGCAGGCCCGGACTCGCTCTACGTGGATCAAGTACTTGCGTGCTCGATCCATGAGCGAACCATCCATCGTTCGCGCCCGCAGGCGGTTTCTCAACCGCCTGCAGGCGGAAGCGTGACACCGCGCAACCAAAGGTGACGCATTTGCCGGCATGATACGTCGCTCGATTCAGACGAGGTGTCGATGTGGACTTTCCTGGTTACCTGGTCGTGCTGGCACGTATCCACGATCGGGATCGATTCGCCGCCTACATCCAAGCGTTGCCGCCAGTGTACGCCCAATTCGGCGGTCGCTATCTGGCGGTCGCGCCGGCACTGGCAGTGGAACGGTACGGCTTAAGCGAAATGCCGCAATCGACCGTGGTATCGCGCTGGCCCAGCTTTACCCGACTGATGGAATTCTGGCACTCCGGCGAGTATCGCTCGGTGGCACAACTGCGGACGGGCACCGGCGAGTTCACCTGCGTGGGCATCGAAGGCTTCGAGCGGCAAGCCGACGCGGACCCGATTCGGGCAGTCGTGGCGATTATCGGCAATGTTCCAACCCGCGCGCTGGTAGAAGCCTCCGGCGGCACTGCGCTGGCGATCGCGCGCGCCGCACAAGTTGAGCCCCTGGAGGGCATTTGGTCGCAGGGCGATCTGGCGCTGTACACTTTTTCGGACTTGACGCGCGCGCGCCGCATGTTGAGCGACTTCAGTTCGGGCCAACGAGGACGATCATTGCTGCTGCCAGTGGCCGCCTGATCAACGCCAGAGTCCTTGACTGGGCGGGATCTTTTTCTTCCAAGCGGCTTTGGCTGTTGAAGCCCCCGTGAGTACAAAGGGGGGTGAGGATCGGCGCTGACACGCCGTAGGGCGTGTGCCGAGCCGAACGACCGGCGGCTTGCCGCCGAGCCGGAAATGCGGTGATCTGGCAAGTCCGCTGTCGAGCGAAGCCAACAATGCTCGGCGGTCAGAGGCAAAGCCTGGCTAATGTTTGCTTTCGACAACGGCGGCGGCGTGCTCCGCGTCCGCTTGTCGAGTGCGCTCGATCAATGTCTGCATCAGCAACCAGCCGCCGATCAGAAACAGCGCGAGCATTGCGATCAGAACGAGAATCGAGTAGACGATCGTAGGCGCGATCGGATCAGCGCCATCTTGCGCCCACGCCCAGGCCAGCAGCATCGCGATCGTCAACACGACGCCCAGAAGCATCGCCGTTTTGCCTAAGTTCTTGTGCCAGGCAAAAGCGCCGATCGCGCATAGCGGTAATGAGGTCAGAACCAACCAGGCTTCGGTGCGCACCGTGCCGCCGCGTGTGGCCTGCCAAAGCAGCAATGTGGTCAGTGCCGCCAATACCACTGTAATACCCATGGCACGCCAAAAACGGGTCTTGGCGAGTGCCGCGAGCAGGCCGCCTTGTGCGGCGATGGCCAGCATCAACCAGATCGCACCACTCATTTGACCAGGTACTCCGGGAGCTTTTTGGCGATCAACCTGCGCTTGAGCTGCACGTAACCGGGCATGCCGTCTTTGTAGGGAGGGTACGCTTCCCCTTCGATCAATGGCGCCAGATAGCGCCGAGCGGCAGCCGTGATGCCGAAACCATCCTCGCGGATGAAGTTCGCTGGCATTTTGCGTTCATGGTTGGCGATATCGGCGAGCGCGGCAACCTCGATCCTGAATTTATACGGGCGATCGGATAAGCGCTTGATGACCGGCATGACGTCATTTTGGCCGTCCAGCGCAAGCTTCACGGCGGCTTCGCCGACTTTGCTGCTGACCAACAAATCGGTGCGCGAGGCGATATGGCGCGCGGAACGTTGCAGGTAGTCCGCGACCGCCCAATGGAATTTGTAGCCCAGTTCGGCGCGCACGATTTCGGCGATCGCCGGCCCTACGCCGCCCAGCTGCGCGTGGCCGAAGGCATCTTTGGTGCCCGCTTCGGCAAGAAACTTACCGCTGGCGTCCTTCAATCCCTCCGAAACCACCACGGTGCAATACCCTGCCCTGGTGACCGCATCCTTCACCGCTGCGACGAATCTGGCGCGGTCGAACACAACCTCGGGAAACAAGATGATGTGCGGTGGATCGTTCTCGCTCTTGCCGGCGAGCCCAGCCGCTGCCGCGATCCAGCCCGCGTGGCGGCCCATCACTTCCAGAACGAATACCTTGGTCGACGACTCAGCCATGCTCATCACATCAAGGCTGGCTTCGAGCGTCGAAATCGCAATGTACTTGGCCACCGAACCGAATCCGGGGCACACATCGGTCACCGCCAGGTCGTTGTCGATCGTCTTTGGCACACCGATGCAATGCAGCTCGACGCCCAGTTGTTGTGCGATCTGCGCGAGTTTGTGCGTGGTATCCGCAGAATCGTTGCCGCCGTTATAGAGAAAGTACTTGATATTGTGCGCCGCACATACGGCGACGACGCGCTCGTAGTGGGGTCGATCCTGTTCCAGCGATTTGAGCTTGAAACGGCACGAGCCAAACGCACCGCCGGGTGTATGTTTCAATGCCCGCAGCGCATCCGGTCGCTCCAGGCGCACGTCGATCAGCTCTTCGCGCAGAGCGCCCAGAATGCCGTTCTTGGCGGCATACACGCGATCGATCCTTGATGGGTGTTTGGCTGCCGTTTCGATCACAGCTGCCGCTGTGGCGTTGATTGTGGCGGTCACGCCGCCCGATTGGGCGTACAAAAGATTGGCGCGTGGCATGGCTTGAAACTCGGAAGAACGTCCAGACCGACTATAACTGTGCAACACGGGGCACGCAGCAAAGCCGCGAATTGAACGGCATGGACCACAGCGGGCCAGTGAGAAATCGTGGGTTCGGGATTCCGTTCGCCTGCGAGTCCCAGTCGGTCGGGCTAAAGAGGGTGCAATGAGGTCCTTTTTTGTGGCTTGGCGGGGGCGCCACGCGTCCGCCGTTTGACTCAACCCCGGCACGCGCGCTAGGTTCAGGAGCTTGGTTTTCTATCGGATGCAAGCTTTCATGCGGATCGTACTGCTCGGGGCACCCGGATCTGGCAAGGGCACACAGGCGGCGCTTTTGAAGTCGCGCCTGAACATCGCGCACATCTCGACGGGCGAGCTGCTGCGCGCAGCCGTCGCGGCGGGGACGCCGCTCGGCTTGCAGGCCAAAGTAGTGATGGAGAAGGGTAACCTCGTTTCCGACGAAGTCGTGCTCGGCATGCTCGAAGAACGCCTTCGACTGTCGGATGTGGCGTCCGGCTTCATTCTCGATGGCTATCCGCGCAATGAAGCGCAGGCGCAAGCGTTGGACGGCTTGCTTGAGCGATTGCAGTTGCCGCTCGACCTCGTCGTGCAACTGGACGTACCCCAAGACGCTTTGCTCGCCCGTCTTGCGGGCCGTGCCAAGGCCGAAGGACGCGCCGACGACAGCCCGGCGGCGGTGGCGAATCGACTTGCCGTGTACCAGCAGCAGACCGCACCGGTACTGGAATACTACGAACGCGATGGGCGCTTGAAACGTGTCGTTGGCGAGGGCAGCGTTGACCAGATCCTCGATCGGGTCCTGGCGCTTATGTAGTCGGATTCTTGCGGATTCGCGAACACGCGCCGCCAACGATGGCTACGCTGCCAAGCCATTCGTGGCCTGAATGCAGGCAAAGCGCCTGCAAGTCCAGTGGCGCCAGTGGGTCGTCGGTACGCACCGCAAGTACGCTTCCCGGTGGCATGCTCTTCAGCCGCAACTTGGTTTGCACCAGAGGCTCCGGGCACATGAGACCACGCGCGTCCAATTCGATGTCTTCCATATGAGTTTGACGGCTTTTCTGTCTTGGACTTATGACGTGATGACACTGCGCGCATCGCCAGCCGATGCCCCGGCCTCGCACGCTCTCTTCGGACAACTCATTTTTTTGACACTGCTGGCGAGTCTCCTGCATCTGGAGATCATTGGCGAAGACTACGATCCACTGGTGGTGATCGCGCGCCTGGCCCTGAATCTAGGACTGCTGTACGCGGTGCTCTGGCTGTTCGGCTTTGCCGAACGCTTTCAGCAGACAGTGATCGCCTCCTGCGCGGTCAGTATTGCCATCACCCTGATTGCCCTGCCAATTCGCCAGGCACTGCTGGGCAACGAGGGCAGCATGGACCTGGGTGTGCAATTCCTGCAACTGGGATTGTTGGGGCTCTTTATCTGGACCTTCGTGATCGACGCGCACATTTTGCGTCATGCGTTGCAGATTGGCTTCTGGCTGGCCTTTGCGCTGGCTTTTTCGCTGGTTGTGATCCATGAATCGATTGCTGGCTGGTTGCTCGGATGAACGCAGTCCACATCCTCGGAATCTGCGGCACCTTCATGGGCGGCATCGCCGCTTTGGCACGCGAGTTGGGCTTGGGCGTGTCCGGCAGCGATCAAGCCGTGTATCCGCCGATGAGTACTCAACTGCGCGCGCTCGGCATCGATGTGCTCGAGGGTTATCGCAGCGACCATTTGCCAGCAGCGCCCACGGAACTGATCGTGGGCAACGCGCTCAGTCGCGGCAACCCGGAAGTCGAAGCGATTCTCGATGCCGGCCGACGCTACGTCAGCGGCCCGCAGTGGTTGGCAGAGCGAGTGCTGGATGGCCGCACGGTACTGGCCGTGGCTGGCACGCACGGCAAAACCACCACGACAACGCTGCTCGCTTTTTTGCTCGATCGCGCCGGGTTGGCGCCGGGATTCTTGATCGGCGGCGTGGCTCAGGATTTTGCGGTGTCGGCCAGGCTCGGAGGCTCCCGGTGGTTCGTCATCGAAGCCGACGAATACGACACGGCGTTCTTCGACAAACGCAGCAAATTCGTGCACTACCGGCCCAGCATCGCGATTCTCAACAACCTCGAGTACGACCACGCCGATATCTTTCCCGACATCCAGGCCATCCAGCGTCAATTTCACCACCTCGTGCGGATCGTGCCGCGCGGTGGGCGGCTGATCGTCAATGCCGAAGACAAGGCGCTGGCCGAAGTGCTGGCGATGGGCGCCTGGACGCCCATCGAGCGCTTCGGATTGTGCGCCGACGTGGAATGGCGCGGCGAACTATTGCGCCCGGATGGCAGCGCTTTTTCGCTCAGCCACCGGGGCGCCCACGTAGCGGACGTGCACTGGCAACTGCTGGGCACGCACAATGTGCGTAACGCCCTGGCCGCTGTCGCCGCGGCTCACGCGGCCGGTGTCGATCCAAGCACAGCGTGCGCGCTTCTGCCGCACTTTGCCGGCGTCAAGCGTCGCCTTGAACGCGTTGATCTAGACTCACAGATCGAGGTGTACGATGACTTTGCGCATCATCCAACCGCCATCGCCACAACACTCGCGGGCATCCGACAACGCGATCCGGACCGACGGCTGCTGGCAGTCATGGAACCGCGCAGTAACTCCATGCGCCAGGGTGCGCACGCTGCCACACTGCCTGCCGCATTCGCTACGGCCGATCGAGTTTTTGTGCTGGCGCAGCCGGCCCTCAACTGGGACGCACAAGCGACGTTGGCACCGATCGCCGATCGTCTGCGGGTTGCGTCGAGCGTCGAGCAACTGCTGACCGCTGTCCGCACGGAAGCACGCGCTGGCGATCGCGTGGTGTTCATGAGCAATGGCGGTTTCGAGGGTGCTGCGCAGCGCTTTGCAGCGATGATTGACCCATGAGCCAGCCCGACACGCCGCTGTTTCCGTTATCGACCGTGCTGTTTCCTGGCGGCCAAATGAATCTGCGCATTTTTGAGCCGCGCTACTTATCGATGGTTCGCGACTGCACGCGAGATGGTAAGCCTTTTGGTGTGTTGCTGCTGATGCGTGGACAGGAAGCTGGCGAGGCCTCCAGTGTCGTCGCTACAGGCACGTTGGCGCATATCGTCGACTTCGATGCCTTGCCCGATGGACTGCTCGGCATTCGCGTTCAGGGCGGTGTGCGCTTTCATGTCGATCGCGCGCATTCGCGTGACGACGGCTTGCTGCTCGGCCAAATCTCGACGCTGTTGGCCGAACCCGGCGAACCGCTTCCACCTGAGTACGCATTGCTCGGCACTCTGGCCAGCAACCTCATCGAAAATCTGCTGCCGGGAGCGGCGCCCAGCAAAGCGCAACTGGACGACGCCAGTTGGGTCAGCCATCGCCTCGCCGAGATGTTGCCCTTCTCCCTGCCCGAGCGTCAGCGGATGCTGGAAATGACGAATGCACGCGAGCGCTTGCAGCATATCGTGGATGCGCTGCCACGATTTCGGGCGTGAACGAACATGTTTCACTTGCTGCATTTATTGCACTTGCGCACTATAGTTGACTATCCTCTCTCAAGGAGAAGTGCATGGCTACGCTCGACAAGGATCGTTTGGTGCCTCCCGAGTTGAGCGCCGACGATGCTGCGATGGTGGATGCTGCGCAACGCCTGATTATCGAGTCGCTCGATCATGGCCGCGCTGCGCGGATCAGTTTGGTCAGCGACAGCGAGTCGATTCCAGCGGTATCCGTGCCACCCAACGTTCTGAAGTTCATCGGCAAAGTGCTGGGGCTCATGTCCCAGCGCAGGCCAATCGTGCTTGTACCGCAAAAACAAGAGTTGTCGACGGTCGAAGTCGCCAATTTTCTGAATGTCTCGCGCCCTTTTGTGATCAAGGAAATCGATGAGGGTCGAATGAAACATCGCAAAGTCGGCTCCCATCGCCGGGTCCTGTACGACGACGTGTTGGAATACGCCGCAGGTATGCGTGCTAGGCAGGAGGCCGCTTTAGAGCGAATGGCAAGAAACGCTCAGGACCTGGGCCTGACGTACTGATCGGGCTCATGGCCGGACATGCTCGCTACACGGTACTGCTCGACGCCTGCGTGTTGTTACCCATTTGCGTTTGCGACGCTCTGTTGAGCGTCGCCGCTACAGGCATCTATGCCGCCAAATGGACACGCAAGATTGACGAAGAGTGGACGCGAAATCTGGAGTCCGAAAAGGGCAAGCCAAAGGGCTTTTTTGGCGATCGCTGCGAGCAAATGCACTTGGCTTGCCCGGATTGGGAAGTCTCAGAATCCGCCTGGCTGCCCTTAGAGAAAAGCCTGAGCCTGCCAGATCCGGATGATCAACATGTCCTGGCGGCCGCTATCAGCGGACATGCGGACTGCATTGTCACCTTCAACCTACGCGACTTTCCTGACTCCACAGTATCTTCATTTGGAATCGAAGTGCTGCATCCCGACGAGTTCTTGATCGCCCAAATTGAATTGGATCCTCTGCGGGTGCTGACGGCGTTCAAGAAAATGCGCGATCGACTACGCAATCCGCCGTTTACGCCAGAATCGTTCATCGATGCGCTTGAACGTAACCGGCTGCCGCAGACCGCCATGTATTTGCGCGAAGCAGCTGCGCTGATTTGAGTCACAGCGAGCACGCCCCGTGCTCGCTGCGAACACTCCTATTCAGCAAACGCCGGCTTGATGCCCATCTCTTCAAGCAAACGGTGCGCGCCATCGATGGCGTCCATCACCCAGAGCATGTAGCGCACATCGACACCGATGGTGCGTGTCAGCTCTTCGTTGAAAATCCAACCAGAACTGATCGCTTCGTAGTTGCCGTCAAAGGCCAGGCCGATCAGTTCTGCGCGCGCATTCAACATCGGCGAGCCGGAGTTTCCACCGGTGATATCAAGATCAGCCAGGAAGTTCACCGGCACGCGGCCGTCGACCGCGTACGGCCCAAAGCGCTTGTCGGCGATCGCTTTGAGCTGGCGCTGCGTGGCATCGAAGGGATCTTTGCCGGTGTGCTTTTCGACAATGCCGTCCAGATAGGTAAAGGGCGCGTAGCTCACGCCGTCGCGCGGGCGATAGCCCATCACATTGCCGAACGTGACGCGCAGCGAGTTGTTGGCGTCCGGATAGATCACGCGACCTTGCGCCTTGGCATACGCGATACGCGTTGCCATCCACGCTGGACGGTGACGGGTTTCATCGCCGGCGATGGACTTACGCTCATTCTCCAACCGCAGTGAAGCGGGGAACAGCGCTTTCGCGTAAGCGATGAGCGGATCGGACTCGGCATCAAGCGCAGCGAGGTCTGCCTTGAACCACTTCAGGCGTTGCTCGAGATCGCCAACCTTGGTCTTTGCATAAAGATCATCCAGACGCTCGTTGAGCAGCGCTGACGTCGGCGACTCATCACCACCCATCCAGCGATCGAGCTCGGCGACACGCTGCTCGGCGGGGAGCTTTAAGTACTCGCCCAGCACATAGGTGAGTAGCGCACGATCGGTCTGTGGGTCGTAACGACGATCGAGCTGCTTGAGCCGCCCTTCGATGCGGATCTCGTCGCGCTCCTGAAAACCCACTTCACGCTCGGCGTTCGGCTTACGCCGCTCGACGGCAAGCCGATACAGCGTTTGCGCTGTGGTGAGTGCGCCGCTTTGTGCCATCAATCCCAGCAGTTGATCGCGGTCGCGGCGAGCACGTGTTTGGGCGAGCATCGATTTTAATGCATCGAACCCAGCGACACCGGCCGGATCGTTGGTTTTTGCCCACTCGATGATCGCCTGCTCTTCTGCCTGCTTGATGCCGACGCCATCGATTTTGGCGAACCCTTCGAGGTTGCCCTCGAAGTTCTTCAGCCCATTGTTGAGACCGGCGACCGCGCCTGCGTACTTGATCGCTGCGTCTGGCCGGTCTTTGGTTTCGCGATCGATGATTGCGAGTAAGTCCTTGAAGCGCTGAATCTGGGTCGGATAACCCCAGGAAATAACATCGCCAACCTCTTCGCTGAGCCGATATCGGTTGGTGCGCCCCGGATAGCCGGCGATCATCGCAAAATCGCCCTCTTTCACGCCTGCTGGCTGCACTTTTAGATGCGACCTGGGCCGGTATGGCACGTTGGCTTCGTTAAAATCTGCCGGCTGACCGTCAGGTCCCACGTAGGCGCGATAGTACGCAAAGTCGCCGGTGTGGCGAGGCCACATCCAATTATCGATATCGCCACCAAACTTGCCGATCGCTTCGGCGGGCGCGTACACCAGACGCACGTCGCGGATTTCCATCTGCCGAATCAAAAAATACGATGCGCCACCATGGAACACGTAAACATCGCAACGGAAGCCCTTGGTGGCTTCGCACTCGGCAACCAGCGCTTTTTGGTTTTTGTCGATCGCATCGAAACGCTGACGACCGCTCATCGTATCGCTCAGATCAGCGCGCACCTTGTCGGTCACTTCGGTGATTGACTCGGTCACATAAACCCGCAGCGTCGGTTCGCCAGGCAACTCATCGCCCAGATTCGCCGCCAGAAAGCCGTCGCGAAGCAAGTTCTTTTCCGCCGTTGAGTTGAATTGAATCGAGCCATACGCGCAATGGTGATTGGTCACCACAAGGCCCATCGGCGAAACGAAGGAGGCGGTGCAAAAACCCAGGCCCACGATAGCGTTCATCGGATACTGCGTGAGTTCTTTGAGCGCCTTCGGATCGACGGCGATGCCCGCAGCCTTCAACTGCGCCTCGATCGCCGGCAACTGATGCGGTTGCCACATGCCTTCGACAGCCACTGCATGCGATGCAGCGAAACTCAGAGCGACGGCCACTGCAAGCGATCTCATCGGTGCAATCCTTCGACGTGCAAAAAATGACCGCGGACATTAGCGCAAAGGGCATTCGCTGTCAGGTGCCATCGGTCGCAAAGCGCCGAAGTGCGAATCAGGAACGGCGGACCGAAGGTTTCGGGGCGCCGACCTGCCTCTATACTGCGCCGCCTCGCAGTCGACCCTGAGCCCAAGTGCACGCGCTTTCGGCAACTCATCTGAAGAAGACCTATGGCAATCGTGTCGAGGCGCTCAAAGGCATTTCGCTGGACGTGGCGCAAGGCGATTTCTTCGCGCTGCTCGGGCCGAACGGCGCGGGCAAGTCAACCTTGATCGGTATCGCCTCTTCGCTGGTGCGCCCGAGTTCTGGCGACGTGCGCATTTTCGGCAAAAGCGTCGTCACCGACCGTATGGCAGCCGTGGCGCACATCGGCCTGGTCCCGCAGGAATTCAACTTCAATCAGTTCGAGAAGCCGTTCGAAATCCTGGTCAACCAAGCCGGTTATTACGGCGTACCGCGTGAACTCGCCAAACGCCGCGCCGAGCAGTACCTGAATCAGCTGACCCTCTGGGACAAGAAGGATGTTGCGTCGCGCACGCTCTCGGGTGGCATGAAGCGCCGGCTCATGATTGCGCGAGCGATGATGCACGAGCCGCGCCTGCTGATTCTCGATGAGCCAACGGCCGGCGTGGATATTGAAATCCGCCGCTCGATGTGGACCTACCTGACAGACATCAACCGTGCCGGCACTACCGTGATACTAACGACGCATTATCTTGAAGAGGCCGAAAACCTCTGCCGGAACATTGCCATTATCGACCGCGGTACGATCATCGAGCACACCGGGATGAAACAGCTGCTCGGCAAACTAGACCGGGAACACTTCATCTTCGACCTGGCGCGACCCATTGAAACGTTGCCTGAACTTGGCGGCTATCGGGTCACGCGTATCGACGAGTTGACGATTGAAATCGAAGTGCCGCGCGGCACTGAGCTCAACGCTTTGTTCGGCGCGCTCAGCGGAGCAGGCATCGGCGTGCGCTCGATGCGCAACAAGACGAACCGATTGGAAGAGCTGTTCATGAATCTGTTGGATGATGCCAAGGGTAGAGCAGCCTGATGTACTCGCCGTCGCACCCCAAGATTGTTGTTTCGCTGACGATTGTTGTTCCGCTCCGAGCATCTGTCCCATGTCGCTGATTGCATTCCAGACCATCGTCATCAAAGAAGTTAACCGCATTCTGCGCATCTGGGGTCAAACCCTGGTACCGCCGGCGATCACCATGACGCTGTACTTCTTGATTTTTGGCCAGCTCGTGGGTAGCCGCATCGGCGAGATGGGCGGTCATCGCTATATGGACTTCATCGTGCCGGGCCTGGTCATGATGAGTGTCATCCAGAACGCCTATGCCAACGTGGTCAGCTCGTTCTTTGGCAGCAAATTTGGCCGCTATGTCGAAGAGCTGTTGGTGTCGCCGACACCGAACTGGATCATCCTGGCCGGTTATGTCGCCGGCGGCGTGATGCGCGGCATGCTCGTCGGCGGCATCGTGCTGATCGTATCGCTGCTATTCACCGACTTGTCGATTGCACATCCGTGGATCATGCTGCTCAGTGTTTTCGTCGCAGCTGTTTTGTTTTCACTGGCCGGATTCGTCAACGCGGTCTACGCGAAGAAGTTCGACGATATTTCGATCATCCCGACGTTCATCCTCACCCCTTTGACCTATCTCGGAGGCGTTTTTTACTCCGTCAATCTGCTTCCAGAATTTTGGCGGAACGTCTCGCTCGCCAATCCGATCTTGTACACAGTCAATGCCTTTCGTTATGGCGTATTGGGCGAGTCTGATGTCAATCTGTGGGTAGCGTTTGCCATCATGATCGGCATGACGGCGGTGTTATTCGTCTTCTGCCTGCATCTGCTGCGTCAGGGCGTGGGCTTGCGCAGCTGATGCCCGGAGTGGGCACGGCTGCCGCCGCGCCCGGACCTGCCGATACTTGAATCGGCGCTGCGAAAATGTGCTCTTCCAGGGAGCGTTATGCCCATCGAAATTGAACGTAAGTTTTTGCTGGCCAACGACAGCTGGCGTGCGTTGGTTGGACGTAGCGCACACATGAGTCAGGCGTATCTCGGCGGAACACGGTGCTCGACGCGAGTGCGGATCGCGGGCGAGGCGGCATGGCTCAATCTGAAGAGCCTGGATCGCGGCGCGGCCCGGCTGGAGTTCGAATACGCCATCCCCGTTGATGAGGCGCACGAGATGATCAGGCAATTTGCCGATGGGCCGGTGTTGAGTAAAACTCGACATTACATCAACATGGCGAACTTCGTGTTCGAGATTGACGAATTTCACGGCGAAAACTCCGGTTTGATCGTCGCTGAGTTGGAGTTGCCCAACGAGGACGCGGAGTTTCCTCGCCCGGATTGGCTCGGCATCGAGGTGACGAACGACGAGCGCTACTACAATGTGCGCCTGGCGAAATTGCCTTTTACGCGATGGCACAGATGAGCGCGTTGATGATCGGCCTCGCCGGGCTTGAACTTGCGCCGCAAGAACGACACTGGCTCGCGCATCCGGCAGTCGCGGGCGTGATTCTGTTCACGCGCAACTTCGCCGACCGCCAACAGCTCAGAGCACTATGTGCTGACATCCGTGCGCTGCGCCCCGACACCTTGATCGCGGTCGACCAGGAAGGCGGACGTGTGCAGCGTTTCAAGACCGGGTTCACGCTACTGCCATCGCTGGCGCGAATCGGCGCGCTGTATGACAGCAATCCTGTGGCCGCACGGCGTGCGGCACGCTTGCACGCAACGATCATGGTCGCCGAGGTACTGGATGCCGGCCTCGACTTGAGCTTCGCACCGGTCGCGGACCTGTTACGTGGCAACCTGGCGATCGGCGATCGCGCGTTTCATGCCAATCCGGCGATTTGTGCTGAACTGGTGACGGTATACGTCGATGCGATGCAGCGCGCCGGCATGGCAGCCACGCTCAAGCATTTTCCTGGGCATGGCAGCGTGCTGGCCGATACCCATTTCGATCGCGCCATCGATCAGCGCCCGTCGCTGGCGATCTTCGAAGAGGACGTGCTGCCGTTCGCGATGGCCGGGGCTTTAGCGCGCGCGGTGATGATGGGTCACGTCGAGTACCCGCAGGTCGCGCCCGAGGCCGCAGGGTACTCGCCGTTCTGGATCAAGACGGCGCTCCGGAGCGCACTCGGGTTCAACGGCATTGTGATTTCCGACGACATCGGCATGTTGGCCGGCGCGGCGCTCGGTGCGATCAAACTACGGCTCGACGCACACCGCACCGCAGGCTGCGACCTGGTTCTGGTTTGCAGCCCGGAGATTGTCGAAGACGCGCTGTCTGTGTCGAGTGGCTTTGCTGTCAGCCGCAAACTGGCCGGCGCCTTGCGCGGTGACTTACGCGCGGGGCTGCGGAAGGAACTCGCACGCTCGACGTGGTCACATTGGAACGCTAGGCTGCACAATCTGTTTGATGAGTCGTCGCCCCTATGACCGATGCCGAATTCGAAGCCGCTCTCAAACGAGCCGACCTGATCCACGACGAAGCATCGATCGATCGCGCCATTGTGCGCATGGGCGATGAGATCACGGTCGCGATGCGTGGCATGCGGCCGCATTACATCTGTGTGCTCACCGGCGGGCTGATTCTTGCTGGGAAATTGGCGCCGCGCATCGACCTGGATCTGGATTTCGATTATCTGCACGCAACGCGTTATCGCGGCGCCACCACTGGCGCATGGATGGAACTGAAAGCGAAACCACGCCAGCCATTCACCGGGCGCGATGTGCTGTTCGTCGACGATATTCTCGACGAAGGTAAAACGCTGGCGGCTTTGGTTGAAATGGCTACGCGCGGCGGCGCCAGGAGTGTTCGAATCGCCGTATTGGCGCGCAAACTTCACGACCGCTGCGTGCCAGGGCTGCGCGCCGATTTTGTCGGCCTTGAGGTGCCCGACCGCTACGTGTTCGGCTGCGGAATGGACATGCACGAACGTGGTCGCAACCTGGGAGGAATCTACGCCGTATGAGCAATCCGATTGGCGTCATCGCCGGCACCGGCCTTTACCACCTGCCCGATCTGACCGACGTTCGCCATGAACCCTGGTCGACCCCTTTCGGCGAACCTACCAGCCCACTCAAACGCGGCAAGCTCGATGGTGTGGAAGTCGTGTTCGTCGCGCGCCACGGCGATCCGCATCGACTTGCGCCGCATCGTGTCAATTATCGCGCCAACTTGTGGGCGCTAAAGCAGGTCGGCGTGCATTCGCTGCTGTCGATTAACGCCGTCGGCGGCATTTCCAACATCGCACCTCCGGGCGCACTCGTGGTCTGCGATCAGATCATCGACTACACACATAGCCGGGTCAGCAGCTTTAGCGATCAATACGGCGAAGCGGTCCGCCACATTGATCTATCCGAGCCCTACACGCCAGGTTTGCGCCAGATCTGGCTCGACGCTGCGCGCCGCTGCCATGAGAGCGCGCACGATGGCGGCGTCATGGCGGTCACCCAGGGGCCGCGCCTGGAAACCCGCGCCGAAATCGCGCGCCTGCATCGCGACGGTTGCGATGTTGTCGGCATGACCGCGATGCCGGAGGCGGCGCTCGCTCGCGAGCTGGATATCGACTACGCCAGTCTTGCGGTCAGCGCCAATTGGGCCGCCGGGCGTGGGCCAGAAGCGGAGATCACGATGGAAGACATCGAGCGCACGCTGAAGATCGGTATGGCGCGAGCGGTCGCCATCCTGCGCCAGGCGCTCGTGACTCTCTGAGATTCAATGCGGGACCTTCACGCCGCGTACGGCTGCGAATTGCCCTCGCGCATCCGCAATCGCGACGCATGGATACGTTGGCCGGAGGAGCGAAGCTGGGAGCGCAGCCGCCTGAGCGAAGAAATGGCAGCGTACAGCCCGTCGTATCGATCAACGTCGAGAATTCCTCGCCGTTGCTACGAAATCAACCATTTCCTCGCGACCTCGTGAAGTATGCGGGTCAGATTGCGCGGTTCGCTTGACGGCTCTCTGGCGCTCGTCTATGGTCCGCGCCAATGTATTAACGCGCTATTACACTATGAAGCGTCGATTCGTGGCTCCGGTGGCATCCAGGTCGCATGCAGAAGCGGCGCTGTGCGAAGCGCTGTTGACGTTGCGTTCGGTGGATGAGATGCATGCTTTTTTGAAGGATCTGACGACCCCCGCCGAACTCGAAGCGCTGGCCGATCGGTGGTCGGTGGTGCCGTATCTGGTCGAGGGCGTGCCGTACCGCGACATTCACGATCTGACGGCAGTGAGCGTAACCACCATCGGGCGCGTGGCGCGTTGCCTCACAGCGGATCACAGCGGTTACCAACTGGCGAGCGAGCGGCTGCGCCGAAAACGGAAGCCGGCCTGAGTTCCGCGGCGGTAGCGGCCACCATCACCACACCCCAGGTTGCGGCGCGTTACGGCGGCGTAGCCACGAAGGACAACATCATGAGCAAACCACGCGATCGCCTGCGCATCGCAGTGCAAAAATCCGGGCGACTGTCGGAGTCGTCGCAAGACTTGCTGCAACGCTGCGGACTCAAGTTCCGCCAGAGTCGCGACAAGCTCTTTTGCTTCGGCGAGACCTTGCCGATTGATCTGTTACTGGTGCGCGACGACGATATTCCGGGGTTGATCGCGCAGGGCGTTTGTGAGATGGGCATCGTTGGCCGCAACGTCGCACAGGAGCGCCGTATCGAAGCACAAACGACCGGCACCGCAGGATTCGTGGAACTTCGCGAGCTGGGCTTTGGGCGCTGTCGTCTGTCGATCGCTGTCCCCAACGAAGATACTTTCGACGGCCCGCAGTCGCTCGCCGGATTGCGCATCGCAACCAGTTACCCGCACTTGCTCGGGGACTACTTGAAACGCCATGAGGTGGCAGCGGACGTGGTTGTGCTGAACGGCTCGGTGGAAATCGCGCCACGCCTGGGAACGGCCGATGCGATCTGCGACCTGGTGTCGTCGGGCGCCACACTGATCGCCAACCAGCTGCGCGAGGTCGCTTCGATTCTCGACAGTCAGGCGGTGTTGATCGGTAGCGCCACACCGCTCGATGAACGCGCCGAATACGCCGAGCTGCTGCTGCGGCGTATCGATGGCGTGATTCGTGTACGCGAATCGAAGCTCCTGATACTGAACGCAGCGCAGAGCGATCTTGCTGCGCTACTCCCGCTGTTGCCACGCGGCGCGACGCCGAATGTGCTGGCGCGACAGGGTGGCATTACGGTGCAGGCGCTGTGCCATGAGGCAGTGACCTGGACACACCTGGAAGCACTGAAAAAGGGCGGCGCCAGCCAGTTAATGGTATTGCCTGTGGAGAGCCTGCTGTCATGAAACGCCTGACCTGGTCTACCTTGAACGCCGCAGAGCGTGCGCAAGCCCTTGCCCGCCCAGAAGGCCTGTCCAGCGCCGATCTCAAGGAACAAGTGGCACGATTGCTGGCGCAGGTCCGCAGCGATGGCGATTCCACGCTGCGTGCGTTGACGCGACGCTTCGATGGTGTCGAGATCGGTGCGTTCCGCGTCGACGACGCGGAGTTCGCAGCTGCGGAAGCGGCGCTGCCCGGCGCACTCAAGCAGGCAATCGACGAATCACGCATCCGCATCGAGCGCTTCCACCGCGAAACGCGCCCCCACCCCATTGCCTTGTCGACGGCGCCAGGATTGATGTGCGAGCGCCTGCCGCTGCCCATATCCGCCGTCGGCCTGTATGTGCCCGCAGGCACAGCGCCATTGCCGTCGACCGCTTTGATGTTGTGCGTACCCGCGCGCCTGGCTGGGTGCAGACGTGTCGCCTTGTGTTCGCCGCCGCGTAAGGACGGCAGCATCGATCCGGCGGTGTTGTATGCGGCATGGTCGTGCGGCATCCGCGAGATCTACAAACTCGGCGGCGTGCAGGCGATTGCGGCGATGGCCTATGGCACGGCGAGCGTACCCAGGGTGGCGAAGATATTTGGGCCCGGCAACAGCTACGTCACGGAGGCCAAACTGCAGGTCTCGCAGCAGAGTTTTGGTGCCGCGATCGATATGCCGGCCGGACCCTCGGAGGTGTTGGTCATCGCCGACAACACCGCAAACGCACGCTTTGTCGCTGCCGATCTGCTCAGCCAGGCCGAACATGGCGCGGATTCGCAGGTGCTGTTGCTCAGCCCGTGTGGCGAACTGGCCGACAGCGTGGTCGAAGCGATCGACGATTTGCTCGAAACCCTGCCGCGCGCCGATATTGCCCGTCAGGCGCTGCGCCACAGCCGCTCGATCTGCGTCGATTCGCTGGAAGAGGCGGTAGCCATCGCCAACGACTACGCGCCGGAACATCTGATCTTGAATGTCGCCGATCCACGGCGCCTGCTGTTGAATGTCGAAAACGCCGGGTCAGTGTTCTTGGGCCGCTACACACCCGAGTCGCTTGGCGACTACACCAGCGGCACCAATCACGTGCTGCCAACCAACGGGCATGCGCGCACGCTGAGCGGCGTATCGGTGCAGAGTTTTCAAAAGCTCGTCACCGTACAGGAGGCCAGCGCAGAGGGACTCAGAGCCGTAGGCCCCGCCGCCATCACGCTGGCCGAAGCGGAAGGTCTGGAGGCACACGCGCTTGCCGTTCAGGTACGCCTGACGGCGATCGCACAGGAAGGTCGCCCGTGAGCGTATTGGCGCTCGCACGGCCCGAGCTGCTGACGCTGAAAGCCTACAGCTCGGCGCGCCTGGAGGCGGGCCGGGCGAGTGTGATGTTGAACGCCAACGAGTCGCCAACGTTGCCTTTTGTCGGCGATCTGCTCGGCTTGAATCGCTATCCCGATCCGCAACCGCGCTCCTTGATGGATACACTGGCAGCGCTATACGGCACCCGCCCCGAATGCGTGTTCGTCGGCCGCGGCAGCGATGAGGCCATCGATTTGTTGACGCGCGCCTTCTGTCGCGCCGGGCAAGACGCGGTGCTGATCTCGCCGCCCACCTTCGGGATGTACGCAGTGGCAGCCGGCGTGCAAGGCGCCAGCGTCATCAGCGAGCCGCTGACAGCGGATACCGACTTTCGCCTCAATGTCGACCGACTGATCACCGCAGCGCTCGCAGCGCCGGTGAAGCTGGTTTACGTGTGCACCCCGAACAATCCGACGGGTTCGCGGGTGCCGCTTGCGGATATCGAACGATTGGCAGCCGCGCTGGCCGGTCGCGCGCTCGTGGTGGTCGACGAAGCCTATCTGGAATACGCCGGAAGCGAGAGCGCCGTGGGCCTGATCGATCGCTATCCGCACGTCTGCGTGCTGCGCACGATGTCGAAGGCATACGCTTTAGCGGGCGCGCGCCTGGGTACGCTGATCGCACACGAGGAGATCATTGGCCTCGTGCGCCGGATCATGGCGCCTTATCCACTGCCGACGCCCTGCGTCGATGCGGCACTGAAGGCGCTCGCGGTTCGCGACGAGCATCAGGCGCGCATTGCTGCAACCGTGCAGGAACGCGAGCGCGTCTACGGAGCACTGACGGGCATACGCGACATACGCCGCGTATGGCCCAGTCGCGCCAACTTCCTGGCATTCCAGGTGGATGACGCGAGGTCGATCTGGAATCAACTGGCCGATCAGGGCGTACTGATCCGCGACGTATCGCACTATTTGAAGCTCGCTGGCGGCTTGCGGGTGACGATCGGATCGCCTGTCGAAAACGATCAGTTTCTGGAAGCAGTGGGTCGCGTGCTGGCGTGAGGCCGTTGCCGCCGGCGCTGGAGGCTTGCGGGAACAGACAAAGGCGTCGCGCGATAGCGACGGAGAAAGAGGCAAGAGAAATCCATGCGCAAAATCCTTTTCATCGACCGCGACGGTTGTCTGATCGAAGAACCACCGGATCAGCAGATCGACGCCATCGAGAAGCTGAAGTTTCTGCCACAGGTCATCCCGGCGCTCAAGCGCATCGTCGATGCCGGGTATGAGCTGGTGCTCGTGAGCAATCAGGACGGTCTTGGTACCGAGAGCTTTCCCGAAGACACTTTTTGGCCCGCGCACAACCTGATGCTTGATGTACTGCGCTCGCAAGGGATCACCTTCGCCAGCGAACGCATCGATCGGCATTTTGCGCATCAACCCTCTGATACGCGCAAACCCAAGGTCGGGATGATGCTCGACTATCTGGCCGATCCTGGCTGGGATCGGAAATGCAGCGCGATGGTGGGCGATCGCCTGACGGATCTGGAATTCGCAAAGAACATGGGCGTGACCGGCATACGCTGCGGCACGGAGGGATTGCCTTGGCCCGAAATTGCGCACCGCCTGCTGAATGCGCCGCGGGTTGCAGTGATTGAGCGCAACACCAAGGAAACGCGCGTTCGCGTCGAGATCGATCTGGATCGCGAAGCACTGCCGGAAGTCCAGACCGGCCTGGGGTTTTTCGACCATATGCTCGAGCAAATCGGGCGCCATGGTGGCTTTAAACTGGCGCTCAGCTGCAAGGGCGATTTACACATCGACGAGCACCACACGGTCGAAGACAGCGCGCTCGCGTTGGGACAGGCGCTCAAATCTGCGCTCGGCGACAAACGTGGTATCGAGCGTTATGCGTTCACGCTGCCGATGGACGAAACCCTGGCCAGCGCAGCGCTCGATTTATCGGGACGTCCATACTTTGTGTTCGACGGCACGTTCCCGCGCGAGCGCGTTGGTGAGCTGCCAACCGAATTGGTGCCGCACTTTTTCCGCTCGCTGTGCGAAACGCTCGGCGCCAATCTGCATCTGACCGTTCGCGGCGACAACGCGCATCACATGGTCGAGGCCTGCTTCAAGGTGCTCGCGCGTACGCTGCGCGTGGCGACGCGGCGCAGCGGGGACGCGGTGCCGAGTACCAAGGGGGTGTTGTGATGCGGCGCGGGGCGGACGAGAAAGGCGGGGCACGGGGCACGGGGCACGCGGCACGCGGCACGCGGCACCGGGCACACAGAGCATGGCCCGAGGTTGCGACGGATGTGATTCGAATGCCAGGGGGGGCGGTTGCGTGCCCCGTGTACCGTGTCCCGCTCTTGCTCGACAACGCGGCGCAACAGCCATGACGCCCGTCGCCCTGATCGACTCCGGCGTTGCCAACATCGGCTCAATGCGCGCCGCGCTCGAGCGCGAGGGTGCGCACGTGACGGTGACGCGCGACTGGAACGAGATTGCGCGTGCGCCGCGGGTAATTTTGCCGGGCGTCGGCGCCGCTGCCGCGGCGATGCGTGAGTTGGATGCGTTGGGTTTGTCGACGCGTCTGCCAACGCTCAAGCAGCCGGTGCTCGGCGTTTGTCTGGGCATGCAGTTGCTATTCTCAACGTCGGACGAGGGTGGCCAGACGCGCTGCCTGGGATTGTTCGATGGCACGATCCGACGCCTCGAAGCCAGCGCTGCGGCGCGCGTGCCGCATATGGGTTGGAATGCGCTGCAAATATTGCGCGAGCATCCGCTGATCGCCGGTCTCGACGAGCGTTCGTACGCGTATTTCGTGCATAGCTTTGCCGCGCCGGTCAGCGAGTTGACGCTGGCGTCCTGCCAGCACGGCCAGCCGTTCTGCGCCATTGTGGCCCGCGGCAACTTCATGGCTGCGCAATTTCACCCCGAGCGCTCTTCAGCCGTCGGCGCCCGTTTGATCCGCAACTTTCTGGCGATGTCATGATCATTATCCCGGCCATCGACTTGCGCGCCCAGCGCGTCGTGCGTTTGCTGCAGGGCGACTTCGCGCAGCAGCAAACCTATGCCAACGATCCTGTAGAACTGGCGAGAACGTATCGCGATCAAGGCGCGCAGTGGTTGCACGTGGTCGATCTCGACGGCGCCAAGACCGGCAGCACCGAGAACCTCGCGGTGATCGAACGCATGGTGGCCACCGGTCTGCGCGTGCAGGCCGGCGGCGGCGTGCGCTCACGCGCGCAACTCGATGCGTTTCTTAAAGCGGGTGTCGAGCGCGTTGTCGTCGGTTCGCTGGCGGTCAAACAGCCGCAGCTGGTCGCGCAATGGTTTGACGAGTTCGGCGCCGAGCGCCTTACGCTGGCGCTCGATGCGCGCGCCGATGCTGGCGGCGTGTTCCGGATCGCCACCGCGGGTTGGACCGAGCTTGAAACCGCCGATCTCGAATCGACGACGGCCGCATGGCTTGCCAAAGGCGCGAGGCACTTCCTGGTCACCGACATCGATCGCGACGGCATGCTCGGCGGGCCGAATGTAGCGCTGTATCGCAGTCTTGCGGCGCGTTTTGCGAACGCCCACTTGGTTGCCTCCGGCGGTGTGCACGCGCTTGCTGATCTGCGCGCGCTACGTGCGGCGGGCGCAGCGGCGGTGGTGATCGGCAAGGCGCTGTTGGACGGGAGATTCGGTGTGCCCGATGCGCTGCATCAAGCCGAATGACGTCGTCCATATCGCCCTCCAACAACCAACGACCATCCACCATGACTACAACCCAGCTCACCCGTCGCCTCATCCCGTGCCTGGACGTGCGCGACGGCAAAGTTGTCAAAGGCGTGCGTTTTCGCGACCACGTGGTGATGGGCGACATCCTCGATCTGGCAATGCGCTACCGCGATGCGGGCGCGGATGAGCTGGTGTTCTACGACATCACTGCCAGCCCGGAAGGTCGCAGTGTCGATCGGACCTGGGTCGAGCGCGTGGCGCGCGCCATCGATATCCCATTTTGCGTAGCCGGCGGGATCCGCAGCATCACGGATGCGCGCGAAGTCCTGTTCGCCGGCGCCGACAAAATCAGCGTCAACACACCGGCGCTGGAGCGACCAGCATTGATCCGGGAACTGTCGGACGAATTCGGCGCGCAGTGCGTGGTGGTCGGCATCGACAGCAAACGCATTGACAGCGAGTGGCGCGTCAACCGGTACACTGGCGATCCCAACAAGACGCAACAACTGTCAATTCGCACCCTCGATTGGGTGCGTCAGGCGCAGGAACTGGGTGCCGGCGAAATTGTCCTCAACTGCATGAATGTCGATGGTGAACGGCGGGGCTACGATCTGGAGCAACTCAAGGCGGTCCGAGCAATTTGCGAGGTGCCGTTAATCGCCTCCGGTGGCGCTGGCGCACCGGAACATTTTGCCAACGCCTTCGCCCTGGCCGATGTCGATGGCGCACTGGCCGCCAGCGTGTTCCACTCGGGCGAGGTGGAGATTCCGGCGTTGAAGTTGTACTTGCTCGATCGAGGCCACGCCATTCGGCCACCGGAGCCCGCGCATGCTTGAGCTTCAGCAAGTCGATTTCAGTAAAGGTCTGGTGCCAGCGGTGGTGCAGGACATCAGCACCGCGCAAGTGTTGATGCTCGGCTACATGAACGCTGCGGCGCTCGCGGCGACGCTCGAATCCAGGCAGGTGACCTTCTACTCGCGCAGCAAGAAACGGCTTTGGACGAAGGGCGAAACCAGCGGCAATGTATTGGAGTTGATCGACGCTTACCTGGACTGCGACGGTGACACCATTCTAATCCATGCGCGTCCACACGGGCCCACCTGCCATACCGGGACGACGACGTGTTTCGGCGACTTTCCCGGTCCGCCACTGGCGTTTCTCGGCGCGCTGATGCGCCTGGTGGCCGAACGCGACAAGCAGCGCCCAGAAGGCTCGTACACCACCAAACTGTTCGAACGTGGCCTGCATAAAATCGCGCAAAAGGTCGGCGAAGAAGGGGTCGAAACCGCACTCGCTGGCGTCGCCCAGTCGGACCGGGAACTGCTCGGTGAATCCGCCGATCTTCTGTTTCATCTACTGGTGCTGTTGCAGGCACGCGGCCTGTCGCTGGATGATGTGATCGGTGTACTTCGTGAGCGTCACCGAGCATGACCAGGATCCGTTGTCGCCTTTTGTTGATCGCTCTGCTGTTGAACGCCTGTGCGGTGACGCGCAACGAGCGCGCCAGCGGCGTGGCGGAAGACGCCCAGCTGGGCCGCGGTGCAGAGATTGTGATTCTGCCGCCGGATGTCGAACTGTCGTCTTTGCTCGCTTCCGGGCTGCAGGAGGTTCGCGCCGATTGGACGCTGGCAGCGGAAGCTCACGTCCGGACCGCGCTTGAGCAAGCCTTGAAGCAGCGCGGCGCCAAAGCGCGGACGATCGACAACTTTCAGGCACTTGGCGATCCAGAACGTGCGCGGCAGCTCACGCTACTGCATGAAATGGTTGGCTACAGCGTGATGCTGCATGGCCTTGGCACCGGCAAGTTAGCGCACAAGACCGGTTTCGATTGGACGCTCGGGAGCGGCGCCCGAGCACTCGATGCCAGCGCCCGCTACGGCCTCTTCGTTTACTTGCGCGATTCGTATGCAACCGATGGTCGCAAGGCGATGATGGCGCTCGCACTGGTGGGCGTTGGCGTATCGCTCGGTCAGCAAGTCGGTTTTGCGTCGCTGGTCGATCTCGATAGCGGCGCGATCGTCTGGTTCAATGTTCTCGCCTCCGAGCGCGGCGATCTGCGCGCGTTGGACAAAGCGCGGGAGTCGATTGAGTTGCTGCTCGCTGGCGCGCCGCTGTGAGCAACAGCGCGAATAGCGCGGCTCGCGCTGCGCGCCTGCTGGTGTTGTGGCTGTACCTGAGTTCCACCGCTCTATACGCCACGCCTGACGCCGATGAAGCAGGACTGCTGCATCAGGCAGACGCGTTCGAAGAACGCATCGCTGCACGTGCCGCGCGGCTGCGCGACCCGGTGTTGGATGCCTATCTTCGCGACCTCCTTTGCAAGATCGACGCACAGCGCTGCGCAGACGTGCGCATCTATCTGATCCGCGAGCCGTACTTCAACGCGCTGATGTCGCCTAACGGCGCCATGGTGGTGTTCACGGGTTTGCTGTTGCGCATGGAGGACGAAGCGCAACTGCTGTTCGTGCTCGGCCACGAAATGAGCCATTTGTTGTCGCGCGATTCACTGACGCGATGGCGACAGATGAAGTCTTCGGCAAATGCGTCGATTGCCCTGCAGGTTGTCGGCGGCGCTGTCGGCGGCTCCGCGCTCGCGACCGTCGCCGGGTTAGGTGCCTTGGCGCCGGCCTTCGCCTTTTCGCGCGATCAGGAGCGCGCGGCAGACGACTACGGCCTCAAGCGCCTCGCCGAGTTAGGTTACGACACGCATCGCGCCGGGCAATCATGGGCCGACATCTGGCGCGAAGAGCAGGCGCGCGAGCGGAAACTTTCGTCCGGTATTTTTGCCACACATCCGCCGAGCGCACAACGCGCCGAACGGCTGAAGAAGGCCGCCACCCGCGGCGGCGAAACGCGCGCGGAAGCATTCCATTCGGTCATCGCGCCGCATCGCCTGGATTGGCTGGAAGACGAAGTGGGGCGTCGCCATTACGGACAAACGCAGGTGTTATTAGCGCGCTTGCGAGGACTGCCGTTTGCGCCCGCGGAGATCGAATATGCAACTGGCGAGATGTATCGCCGCCGTGCACGGGAAGGCGATTTGGCGCTGGCAAGAAGACACTACGAAACATCGCTGGGTGATCCGAACGCGCCTGCGCGTTCGTGGCGGGGTCTGGGATTGGTGCTGGTCAAACTGGGCGATTCTGCGAGCGCCGCGAAAGCGCTCCGGCGTTACCTGGAACTGGCACCCAATGCACCGGATCGCGGCTTGATTGAGATGGAACTGGCGGATCTGCGCTAGTCCGCCTCACTCGCGCCAAAATGCCGGCGTCAGCAGCACCAACAGGGTAAACACCTCAAGGCGCCCGAGCAGCATTGCTGCCGAACACAACCACACAGCAACATCGTTCAGGTCCCGCACCGTCGCGGCAGCAGCGCCAAGCGCCGGCCCCAAATTCGTGATTGATGCCGCGGCGACAGAAAACGCAGTGATCAGATCGGCCCCGGTGGCCGCTATACACAACGCGATCACGACGTAACTACCAATGTACACCGTGATGAAACCGGCCACCGCCGCCAGAATCGGTTCGCCCACGACTTGCCGTCCGATTTTGACAACAAACTGGCCACGCGGGTGAATGACACGCAGGATTTCTCGCCAAGCCAGTTTTGCTGTCATCATGATCCGGACAATTTTCAACCCGCCAGCGGTCGATCCGGCGCAGGCGCCGAAAAACGCGATCAATATCATCAAGGCCGCCAGGTAGCCCGGCCAACCGGCGAATCCGGTGGTCGTGAAGCCGGTGGTTGTCATCACCGAAACCACATGGAAAGCGCCGTGCCGGATACTCGTCGCCCAATCCTCGTGGGTACCGGTGGTGTATAGCGATGTGCCGACGATGGCCGAAAAAAACAGCAGGCAGCGAACGTACGTGCGAAACTCAACGTCCTGAAAATAGGCGGCGACCGAACCCCGTTGCCAGGCGATAAAATGCAACGCGAAATTCGCGCCGCCGAGCACGATGAAGACCATTGCGATGCTCTCCAGGAGAGGCGAGTCGAACTGGCCGAAGTTGGCATCGTAGTTGCCGAATCCTCCTGTCGCGACGGTCGAGAACGCATAGGTCACCGCATCGAAAGGCTGCATTCCGCCCATCCAATACGCGAGCGCGCAGGTTGCGTTCAATCCGAGGTAGATCAACCACAGCGCCGCGGCTGTGCTCTGGATGCGCGGCGTCAGCTTGGCGTCTTTATTGGGACCACTGGTCTCGCCCTTGGTCAACTGCGAACCGCCGATGCGCAGCGTGGGCAAAATCGCCACAGCCAGCAGCACAATGCCCATGCCGCCCAGGAACTGCAGCGACTGGCGATAAAACAATACGCTGCGCGGCAATTGATCGAGACCAACGATGACCGTAGCGCCGGTGGTCGTCAACCCGGACACAACTTCGAATACCGCGTCCGTGTAGGACAGATGCGGCGGCCCGAGCATCAACGGCAAGGGTGTCAATAAGGCCGAGATAATCCAAACGGACGACACCACCAGGAACCCATCGCGCAATCGCAGCTCTGCGCGTCGGCCGCGGGTAAACACGATCAGCGCCGTGCCCAAAGCAAACATCGCCAGCGCCGCCTCGATGAACGGCAGTGCCGAGTTATCGCCATCCCACCATGCAATCAGTATCGAGGGAATCAGCGTCAGGCCAACGATCAGTTGCACATTTCCGATCGCGCGCAGCGCCGTGGCCCAGCGCGCGACGCTGCTGCCGTGCTCAGCGGGCATAGGAGTCCTCGAGAGCGCGGCACTGGGCACGGGGGGGTGCGCGGCACGGGGCACGGGGCACGGGGCACGGGGCACGGGGTGCGGGCCAGGCGCTGCAATTCTTGGGCTGAACTCCAGGGCTACTCGCAACGGACAACAACTTTCCCGCTCCCCGTGCCCCGTGCCCCGCGCCCCGTGCCCCGCTCCACATCCCCCCGCTCACGTCAGTGCTCCCGCCCGGAACAGCAATTCGACGCGCCGCAGCTCGCGCTTATCCGAGAGGAACAAAATCACGTGGTCATCGGTTTCGATGACGGTGTCGTGATGCGCCGCGAGCACGCGTTCGCCGCGCACGATGCCGGCAATCGTCGCACCTGACGGCAACGGAATTTGTTCGATGCTCTTTCCCACCAGACGTGAGGTCCCGCTCGAACCGGTAGCCACTGCCTCGAAGGCTTCTGCAGCGCCGCCGCGCAGACTGTGCACGCGCACCAGATTGCCCTTGCGCACATACGAGAGCAAGGCGCCGAGCGTGATTTGCTGCGGCGAGACTGCGGTGTCGACCATGCCGCTTTCGACCAGCTCCGCGTATGCGGGCCGATTGATCAAGGAAATCACGCGGCGCGCACCAAGGCGCTTGGCCAGCATCGCGGACAAGATATTCGCTTCATCGTCGTTGGTCAGCGAACAGAACACATCGGTTTGATCGATGTTCTCTTCGCGCAACAAGTCCTCATCGGCGCAATCGCCGGTGAGCACAATCGCGCTCTCCAACTGCTCGGCGATGATCCGCGCCCGGTCGCGGCCGCGCTCGACGATTTTGACGTTGTAACGCGATTCGAGTTGCCGTGCGAGATCCAGGCCAATATTGCCGCCGCCGGCGATCATCACGCGTTTTGCCGGCCGTTCGATACGCGTGAGTTCCGCCATCATCGCGCGGATGTTCTTGCGATCGGCGAGAAAGAACACCTCATCGCCGCGTTCGATCACCGTGTCGCCGTCGACCGGTACCGAACGTTTGTCGCGAAAGATCGCCGCAATGCGCACCGCGCTGCCGGCCGGCAAATGCATCGCCAGATCGCGGATTTGATGGCCGACGAGCGCTCCGGCCTGATCGGCGCGCAGCGCGATCAGTTGCGCGCGGCCGTCGGCGAAATCGAGCACTTGCAACGCGCCAGGGTATTGAATCAGGCGTTCGATGTAATCGCAGACACGCTGACTAGGGCTGATCAAATGGTCGATCGACACATGCCCACGCGCGAACAACTCAGGATGCTTGAGATATTCGAGCGCACGCACCCGGGCGATTTTCATCGGCGTCTTGTACAACGTGGCCGCAACTTCGCAGGCAATCATGTTGACCTCATCCGACGAGGTCACAGCAATGATCGCATCGGCATCATCCGCACCAGCGCGTGCCAGCACGCTGGGGTGCGCAGCGAAACCCTGGACGACGCGCAAGTCGAGTTTTTCGGCCAGATCCCGCAGCCGCTCCGCGTCGGTATCGACCACCGTGATGTCGTTGGACTCGCGCGCCAACGCGGCGGCGACTGATGTGCCGACCTGGCCGGCGCCAAGGATCAAGATGTTCATCTGGCGGACCTGGCGGAGGGTGCTGAATCGATTACGTCACCGTGGAAGAAACGGGCGGTGCACAGCGCACTGCGTACCCGTGCCCAGGACGGCGGGCCGCCGTTCCCCGCGAAGCGCTTCTCAATCGCCATCTTTCAATTCCACACCCAGTGACCGCAGCTTGCGATACAAGTGCGTACGTTCGAGGCCCACGGCTTTGGCCAGTTTGCCAACGCTGCCGCCGGCCATTTTCAACTGATGCATCAGATACTCGCGCTCGAATTGTTCGCGCGCTTCGCGCAGCGGCAAACCCAGATCGAGCGCTGGCGCATCGTTCTTAATGCTGCGCGGCGGCCCGAGCGCAGCTTCGATTTCGGACAGATCGGCCTCGTCGCCCTGCCCTAAAATCAAAAGGCGCTGGACGAGGTTCGATAGCTCACGCACGTTGCCGGGCCAGGCATATTGGCGCAACCGATTCTGCGCGGCCACTGTGAAACGGCGGTACGGCAACTGATCGCGATCCGCGTAGGTTTCGGCAAACCACCGCAGCAAATCGGGTATGTCCTCCGGACGTTCGCGTAGCGATGGGACGCGCAGGGGCAAAACACGCAACTCGTACATCAATGCTTCGTCGAATCGTCCTTCCGCAACCTCCTGGCTCAGGCTCTTTGCAGTCCCCGCGACAATGCGCGCTTCGAGCTTCACCGCCGTGTGACCATCCACACGCGCGAATTGTCGTGCATGCAGTGCCGCCGCCAGTCGCGACTGTAAGGTTGCACTCAGGCCACCGATTTCATCGAGATACAAAGTGCCGCCCTGCGCCTGCTCCAGCAACCCGTACCGCGCCTCGCCGTTTTCCTCGCTGCCGAACAGATCGCGGGCCGCGTCAGGCTTCATTAAAGCCGCTCCGGAAACGACAACGAACGGACCACTGCGGCGCGACGATCGTTCGTGCAGATAACGCGCCAGCAGTTGTTTGCCGGTGCCAGGCTCACCCTCGAGCAACACGCTGGCATCCACGTTGGCCGCACGCTCCAACTGCGCTTTCAAATCGATCAACGCGCGCGAGGAACCGATCGGTTCGATCGCATCGGGAATGCGCCGCCGAAGCCCTTCGTTCTCTTGTTTGAGACGCGTCGTTTCCAGCGCCCGTTCGACCGTGAGCAACAGCTTGGCCAGCGAAATCGGCTTCTCGATGAAATCGTAAGCGCCAAGGCGCGTCGCCTCCACCGCCGTTTCGATCGTGCCATGGCCGCTCATCATGACCACCGCCAACGGATCGCGACCGCTTTGCGCCCACTCACGCAGCAGGCTGATGCCGTCGGTGTCGGGCATCCAGACGTCGAGCAGGACCAGATCGGGCCGCTGTGCGCGCAGCGCCGCCCGCGCCGCCGCCGCATGTTCGGCGGTATCGACAAGATAGCCCTCGTCGATCAGGATCTCCTTCACTAACGAGCGAATATCGGGCTCGTCATCAACAACCAGGATATGCGCAGCGGCCATGTTCGAGATGCGATCGGCGATGACCCGCAGGATACGCCGACGCCCGCCGCTCGTGTGGCTCCGTGCAGCAGCAGGCCAGCAGGCGGTCTTGGCGTTCTTTGCTAGCCCGTGCTGAATGCCGCGCTGCGAATCTCGTCAGTTCAGTTGTGGCGAATCACAACGCTGCGCCGGATCTGCATGCTCGCCCCATCGTTTTTTCCGGTACCGCCGTGAGTCAAAGACACTTCGCACAAAGCGGTGTTCGAATCGTTGTGATGTCTGCCGTATTGGTTGCGCATGCGCTGCTGCTCTACGTATTGACCCGCTATACGCGCGTCGAGCCAGAGCTGACTTCGCAGCCACGGATGGAGTTGGACGTCGAACTCTCCGACCCCTCACCCCCTGCGCCGCCGCCCGTTGCGCAAGTCAGTTCCGCCGGGCAAGCCGGCGACAACCGGGACCGATTGGCGCCGATCGTTCGCCGCGAGCCCGATCGGCCACAAGCATCGCTCTCGGAAGTAGCGCCGCTATCGCCGCTGCGGCTGGCGGATCAGGCACGCGTGGCTGCAAACGACGAAGCGCTTGCGAAGCAAACGGAAAAACCAGCCTTCGCCGGGCGCTCGATTGATGGCATGTTGCCCGATGGCGGCCCCAGCAAATTGCCTGGGTTTCAACCGCAAACGCAGAACGACAGGCTTGAGGCAGCAGGCCGTTTTCTGAGCATGCTGCAACGCGGTTTGCCAACAGCCGCTCACGACTACGACGCGCCACTGGACTTACTCAGCGAGGGCTGGGAACGGGCGCACCACGCCAGCGATCTGGACGCCTGCATGCGGCAACACGCGCGTTTCGAAGAAGACCTCCAGCGTAAGTTGTGCGGCGATGTTCGTTGAAGGATGTGATCGGGACGAATGCGCTTGGGTTTATTCGAACCCTGAAGCAAACAAGGCGTCGGGGAGATCGGCGGCTGCGATCAGCGCGACAGTGTCGACGAACACGACTTGCGGAGCGCCCGCCGAGGCGCCTGTGGCGTCTTGGATGTTGATGCGCTCAAAGCTGCCTGTGTAGTTCATGGGCGCTTGCGCGATACGAATTCGCACCTCACGATAACTACCCGCGGCGACACTGCCGCCTGCGACGAACTGCGCCAACGGCACATTGGTGTGCAATGTTGACCCCGTTTGCAGCGACACATTGAAGTTCTCGCCGCCCGCGCTGCCACGAATATAAAAACGAATCTCCGGGAACTGCGCGGCGCTGATTGCGGCGCCTGGTTTGGCAAAGGACAATCCCTGGAAACTATGCGCCGAAAATCGAATCGCCGTGTTGCCCGCATGCGGTGCGCTCGTGTTGGCGAAGTCGACAACGCCCCAGGAGAAGTTCTCCCAGCCGTTAGTCAGGGAATCCACGTAGATCTCTTGATTGACCGGCGCAAGTCCGCCGCTTTGCCGATTGAAGAACGCCCACGAGGCGCTGGCAGCCTGGTTCCAGATCGAGTGCCCCAAACCTGGGACAGAACACCAGCCGACATCGCGTTGGCAGCCGTTATAGGTGACGCACGGGGTTGGCGAGAAAGCGGCGGTCGCCGCGCTGCAGGTGTGCGTCGCCGTGAGGTTATTGCGTATGCTGACGCCAGTTGCGTAACTGACGTTGGGCGTGTTGTCCGATTCGCCCCAGAGCAACATGGTTGCCGGCATCGCGCAGCTCACACCGCCATTGCCCGTGTAGGTGAAGTCGCCATCGATGGGATAGAGGGAACCGGCGTTGACCGCGAGCCCGCGGATTTCCGGGAAACCCATGCGGCAGCCCAGGATGTTCGCCATTGTGCCACCGCCCGAAAATCCACTCAGGAACACGCGATTGCGGTCGATGTTGATCTCGGCCTGCAACAGGTTCACCACATCGCGCACAAACTGCACTTCGCGAGAGCGCCCGATCGCCGAGAAATACTCAAAAGTATTGTTGCTTGCTGCGTTCGGATAAACAAACACCGCGGCGCCAGCGGCTGCCGCCTCCAAGGGCAAAGACGCGCGCATGCCCGCACCGGTTCCATTGTCGCCATGCAGAGCAAACACCAGCGGTTTGCCGGTGGCGCCCGAAGTTGGCGTGGCCAAAACGAAGCTGCGCGCCTGGCCACTGGACTGGATGTTTCGCGTCGTGACCTGATAGTCGCCACCTGCAAAGGTCGCGGCGGCGAAGAGCAAAAGAGTGTTCATTAAACGTTCCCGGCTGACCTGACCAACACAACACCCCGCGAGTAGAACCCACATTGCGATGGCTGGCGATGACACGTTGGATAACGGGAGTGGATCCCGCGTGGGGACAGGGTGCGACGCGCCTTGAACCCAGTTGTTTTCAACCTCGGAGCTGGCACATTCCGGGCGTCAGGTCGGTCGCGGGCGCCAACGAGGGCTTAGCACTTGCTGGATGTCGAGTCGACATGCAAACTTCAGCGACTCGTTCGCCCCCCAGGTCGCCGTCTATGTTCCGAACATCATTTTTTGTTCTTGCCGCCGCTGTTTTGGCGTCGTGTGCGTCTTCACCCAAGGTCGCGACGGTGGCAGATCCGGTGCCGCTCACCGGCAAGCTCGCCAAGGAAGCTTATCTGGGTCCGTTCTGGGGCGACCGCGCCACCTATCCGACCGGGCACTTTAGTCCCAGCTGGCTGATAGACGCCGCGCAAGAGGCTGCACAGGTCAATCAGGCCTTGCCACAGGGTATTGAGGCCTTCCGCGGGAGCGGCAATTTGCCGCCGAACGTGTTCACGCCGCTCGGGCCACGGCCATTGGGTACTGGCGGCGGTTTTGCCGGGCGCACGAACGTGATCATCACCCATCCAACCGATTCGGCCATCGCCTGGATGGGCTCGGACGGCGGCGGCGTTTGGAAAACGACCAACTGCTGCAGCGCGGCGACGACCTGGCGTAACACAACCGATATCTCAGCGACCACCGAACCGATCCAAAACAGCGCCATCGGCGCCATGGCGATCGATCCAAACAACCCCGACGTGCTGTACGCCGGTACTGGCGATCTGCGCTATGGCTCGTTCTCCTTTGGCTCGAATGGCGTGTTGAAATCGGTGGATGGTGGCGAGACCTGGACGGTGAAGGGCGCAGATGTGTTCAATCCGTTTTATGCGCCAAACGTCAACGCGCCACCGCAATATCAGGCCATCGGCAAGGTCGAGGTCGATCCGAACAATTCCAATATCGTTATCGTTGGTGCCAAGACCGGACTGTACATTTCTTACAATGGCGGCGACACCTGGACCGGTGCCTGCCCCACGAATGCGTTTCCCGGTCAGCGCCAGGACATCACCGGATTGATCTTGACCGATCTTGGTGCAACGACGCGCATCGTCGCCTCTGTCGGCGTGCGTGCGTTCGCGACAACGGTGCAAACGGGGCTGGAACGCAATGGCGCGAATGGTCTTTACAGCGCCACCGTCCCAGCCAGCGGTTGCCCGACGTTTACCACCATCTCACGCGCCGACAACGGCTGGCCGGCCGGCACGGCCGCGGGCAACGTCAGCACACCCAATCCGCTGGGTCGCATCGATATCGCCGGTTCGCCGACCGACCCGAACATCATCTATGCGCAGGTGGCCGTGCCGAACAACTCTGCTACGATTCTGGGGGTGTGGAAGAGCATCGACGGCGGCGCTAACTGGACCCAGCCGCAAGTCGGCAACATCACCGGCGCCGGTACGCAGAGTTGGTACAACGCTGGCATGCTGGTCGACCCCACCAATTCCAACAATGTTTTCCTGAGCGCATTCCGCACTTTTCGGTCGACCAACGGCGGCAGCAGTTTCGTCGGCACTGGCACACTGCCGCACGTCGATCACCATGCGCTCGCTTTTGTGCTGGGCGATCCAAACCGGCTGCTGATTGGCACCGATGGTGGCGTTTATTACGCACCCAATGCATTGGCCAGCAGTCCCACGTGGACCTCGCTGAACGAAACGCTCAACACAATCGAGTTCTACTCCGGCGGCATCACACCGAACTTCAACACGTCGGCCAACGTCAGTGCGGTCGGTGGCGCGCAGGACAATTCGTGCATGGTCGCGACATGGCCGGGCAGCAGCATTGGAGCGGCACGATGGTTCTCAAGAAACGGTGGCGACGGCATTTGGAGCACGATTGAACCCATCTTGCAGCAGCGCTGGTACTACTCCAGCCAGAGCGGCAACATCGTGGCGACGACCAGCGCGAGCGGTGGCCTGGGTGGCACGTCCACCGTTGCCGCGGCACCGAGCGGCTGGGGCGGCGATCGCAAGAGCTTTCTGACCAACTTCGATCTGTATCGGTTTGGTGGCGAAACCACCGGCTGCCCGGCTGCCACCGGCTGCGGGAGGATCATTGCCGGTAGTTTCCGCGTCTGGGAATCGGTGTCGGGTGGCATTCCAACGTCAAGCTGGGTACCGAACAGTCCTGATCTGACCAAGGGAACCCTGGGCGACCGTTCGTTCATTAATCAGGTCGCCTATGCAGTCAACACGCCTGATGTCGCCATCGCCGGCACCAATGATGGCAACGTCTGGTTCGGCTTCAACATGGGCCAGAACATCGCCAATTCAGCGACCTGGGTGAACGTCACCGGTAACAACACCGTGCTGCCGAACCGCTTCGTGCTTGATGTCGCCACCGACCCCGTCGATCCGTTGATCGGTTACGCGGTGATGGCCGGTTTCGACCAGAACACACCCACGACGCCGGGTCATGTGTTTCAGGTCAAATGCACCGTCAACTGCGCGAGCTTCGTCTGGCGCGATGTCTCCGGTAACTTGCCGAACATCCCGGTCAATAGCGTCATCGTCAATCCAAACCGTCCCACCCAAGTGTTCGCCGGTTCCGACTGGGGGCTTTATTACACCGACGACGTCGAAGCGAATCCCGTGGTCTGGCAAAAGCACCTTGGGCTGCCGAACGTCATGATCTGGGATGTGACCATCGATCGCGGTTTCACAACGCTCGCTGTGTGGACACGTTCGCGCGGTGCGTGGGTTTGGCCTTTGCCGACCGCGAACAACGATGCGTTGTTCCAGAACGGTTTTGAATGAGGTGACGGCGGAGCCGGCGCCTAAAGCGGAGTTTCCGTTTTCATGGGACGGCGCCGCTCCTCAACGGGCGGCGCCTGACGCACGAACTTCGTGTACGGCCCTTGCCTTACCGCGACCAGCGTGCGCCCGATCAGCCCGGCTCAGGTGCGACACCGGAAGGCAACACATTCGTATTTGGGTCAATCTGCACCTTTTCGAACGGCCGATCTGCCGGCGGTGTGTCGGTGTAATTCAGGTTGCCCTTGGCATCCCGCCATTTGTACAGCACGGGGCTTGAAGTTGGGGACGGTGGCGTCACCTGGCGTACGGTCGTGGGCAGCGAATCTGGGAAAAATCGCCACCATGCGAACCCCACTGCGGCAAGCGCGAGCGCCAAAAGAACCCACAGCCCAGCGCCGCCGCGTTGACGCATGACGAGCGTCACGGTGTGGTCGGGGCAGCCTTCGTCAACCGGCATAGTTCAAGAGAGGCCTTGGCGATCGCCAACTGGTCGTCACGCTCTTTGGCCGTCAGTTCGCGCTTGTTGGCGCCATCGCCGATGGTCAAGGTTTTTTCTTTGTCGGCCAGCAGAGCCAGATTTTCTTCATGTTGTTTGCAGCGTTTGGCAATCATCTCTTCTTCGGTCGGACCCGTCGGCACGACCACAGCTGGACCCTTGCGCAGCGCCACTTCTTCGGCCTTGTTGTTCTCCGGGGGTTTCGGCGAAAAATGCACAGTCCCGTTTTCGTCGGTCCACTTGTACACCTTGTTGGCATCCTGCGTCGGACTCGCGTCTTGCGCGAGAGCACCGGCAGCGAACAGCGTCAATGCGATGGCGGCAACGATGCGCACGGCAAGCTCCTTTTGTTTGTGCTAACAAAGCGATTGCTACAGCTTACGACAACATCGACTGGTCGTGGCGATACAATGACCACATTCTTTAACTGGCGTTCGACCGCGCATGACTGAATCCGATACCGACCAAAAGCGGCGGCCGCCCGGCATTTACTTGCTACCGAACCTGCTGACCACGGGCGCGATGTTCAGCGGCTTCTATGCCATCGTTGCCGGCATCAACGAGCAATTCGTTGCTGCCGTCGTTGCGGTCTTCGTGGCTGGGTTGTTCGACGGTCTGGATGGCCGCGTCGCGCGTATGACCAATACTCAAAGCGAATTCGGTGTGCAATACGATTCGCTGTCGGACCTGATCAGTTTCGGACTGGCGCCGGCGCTCATTGTTTATATGTGGGCGCTCGCTGACCTTCGCAGCTATGGCAATTTCGCTGGCAAACTGGGTTGGCTGATCGCTTTTTTGTACGCGGCCTGCGCGGCGTTGCGTCTGGCGCGCTTCAATACTCAGGCTGGTAGCGGCGACAAGCGTTTTTTCACCGGCCTGGCCAGTCCTGCGGCCGCCGGCACGCTGATGGCTTTCGTTTGGGCGATGGAGGACTTCTCGGTATTCGGAACGGGTACCCGCTGGTTCGCGCTGGCTCTGACGATGACCCTGGCATTGCTGATGGTGAGTCGCATTCCGTATTACAGCTTCAAGGTCTGGCCCGAGCGTGTGCCCTTCTTCTGGGTGTTGCTGACCATTCTCGCCATCATCCCGGTGGCTGCGCATCCGCCCTCGATGCTGCTGGTCATTGGTCTTGTTTACATCGCCAGCGGCCCGGCCATGTGGGCATGGCGTCGATTGCGCAAACGTGGAGCTGCGGCGTGACACTGCCAACGGCCGTGTCGGCGCGGGATCGCAGTATCGGTGCCGAGGAGGTCGGCATCCTTGCCGATTTTTCGCACGCCTTCGCGGCGACGTTGGATATTGACGAGACCCTGCGACGCGCCGTGGCGCAGATCGCCGAATACATGAATGCCGAAGCGGCGGCGGTTTTTTTGGTCGATGAGGACGGCAGCAGCGTTTGCCGCGCGAGCGCCGGGCCGGTTGATGTGGTGGGCCTTCGCGTCGAACGCGGCAAGGGCATCGTCGGTCGAGCGATTGCCGAGAATCGCGTTCAATTGGTTCGCGATACCACCCGTGATCCTGACTTTCTGGGCAATCAGCGCGGATTCCTGTCGCGCTCGATCTTGAGCGCGCCGCTGGACAGCGCCAACGGACCGATTGGCGCTTTGCAGGTACTGAACAAACGCGACGGCGCCTTGTTCGATACGCATGATGCCGACGTGTTGCGCCTGCTCGCGGTCCCGACCGCCCTGGCCTTGAACAATGCCCGTTTGTCGCGTGAGCTGGTCGAGCAGAACCGAATCAAACGCGAATTCCAGCTTGCGCGGCAAATGCAAAAGACGCTGTTGCCGCCGCGCCGCCGCGATCTTCCGATCGTTGCAATGAATCTGCCTGCGCGCGAGATTTCCGGCGACTTCTACGACTACTTCGAGGTCGACGATGGTCGGATAGCATTCTGTGTCGGCGATGTGGCCGGCAAGGGTATGGACGCCGCGCTTCTGATGGTGCGCGCGTCGAGCTGTTTACGCTGGGCTGGCAAGGACGGCGCCACGCCCGGCGTGTGGCTGTCGCGGGTCAATCAGGAGTTATGCGAAACCGTCACGCGCGGGATGTTCGTTTGCGCGCTGGTTGGCTACCTGGACCGAAACACCAGCCAGATTGAGCTGGCCTCTGCGGGCTTCCCACCACTGTTACTGTATCGCGACGGCCGGTTCCGGGAGATACCGGCCGACGGCCCGCCGTTGGGAATCCTCAAGGACACCGGGTACGACGCACAACGTCTCGCGCTCGCGGGCGGTTCGTTGTACGCTTTTTCCGATGGCGTCACCGATGTACGTGGCCCGGATCGCCGGCCGATCGGCATGGACGGCGTTCGCGATTTGATCAAACGCGTGGCAGGCGTGTCGCCGCGGGCGCGAGTGCGGGCGATGGTCGGGCACTTGCGAAAGCTCGCTCTGGCGGATGACACCACATTGATGTTGCTTGCAGATGACGACGCGCCAACGCGCTATCTCGGCGGCATGGGCGGTCTGAGCGACCCTCAAAACCTATGTCTGGTGCGCCGTGCGGTCAGCGATATTGTCGTGGGTTTGGGTTTCAACGAGACCGAACGGCAACGCCTGGTCCTGAGTGTCGACGAAGCCGTCGCCAATGTCATTCGCCACGCCTATGGCGGCAGCATCGATGGGCGCGTCGAGCTCTCGTTTTGGCTTGATCCAGGCGCGGTACGTTTCGAACTGCGCGACTTCGCATCGCCCGTCGACGCCACTCGCATTCGCCCCAGGGACCTGAGCGAGTGTCGCCCGGGCGGCCTGGGCATCAACCTGATCGATTCGGTGATGGACGAGTGGACATTCCTGCGACCCGACGGCGGTGGCAACTTGTTGAGAATGGTCAAACGTCTGCCGTAGCGTGCGCGGCGGCAAAGCGATAGGAAGCCGAGCGCAGGATTGGCATTTTGACCTTTTACCTTTGACGCTTCATAGCCTAGTGTAGGCGCCGGAGGTCAGCGAAGTCATTCTGGCGCCTTTTGGCACGCGCTCGCCAGGTGAACTCCATCGCTATCGACATTTACTTTTTGCCAGCCGCGAACCATGACTCAGAATCATTGCGCCACCGAAGATCAGCAAGGCTTTAAGCTCGTTCGCGTCAGCGGCGAGGTCGACTTGTCGTGGTCGCAGCGTCTGCGCAAGACGATCCTCGATGCACTGGCGACCGGCCGGCCTGTAGCCGTGGACCTGTCGCAAGTCACGTACATTGATTCCTCCGGGATCGCGGCGCTTGTCGAGGGTTTTCAGAATGCCCGCGGCAAAGGGCAACGGTTCAATCTGGTTGCGGTGAGCAAACCCGTGCACGCTGTGCTCGAACTGGCCCGTCTCGACCGCGTCTTTCCGATTTTTGCCAACCTGGACGAAGCGAACAAGTGATCCTGGTTTGCTCAACAGCAGAGGCGAGAACCGCGGCGACCCTGCAACAGTCAGGGTTCGCTCCGAACTTCGCGGGTCGATAAGACACCATGACTTCAGCGTACAACGCCATTGTCAATCTGGGCCGCAATACGCAGGCGGCATTGTTGGAACTCGGCTACTACGGGGCGCTGCTGGTCGAGACCTTCTACTTCACTTTCTTCGGTTGGCGCGTCGGGCAGCCGTTGCGCGTCAAGGCGGTGTTTGAGCAGATGCGGCAAATTGGCGTCGATGCGGTCCCAATCGTTTCGCTATTGGCGGTGACCATCGGCTTGAGCCTGGCGATCAACGGTATCGCGCAATTGGAGCGATTCGGTGCCGAGAGTGCCATCGTTGTAGGCCTGGGAATCGGCGTGACGCGCGAGTTCGGGCCACTGATTACGGGCATCGTCGTCGCGGGCCGTTCGGCATCGGCTTTGGCTGCTCGCCTGGGTTCGATGGTGGTTTCGCAGGAAATAGACGCCCTGCGCGTCATCGGCGTTGAGCCGGTACGCTATCTCGCAGCACCTCCGATGATCGCGACGATCGTGATGCTGCCGTGCCTGACGTTGATCGCCGACTTTTTTGCGATCGTCGGCGGCGCACTGTTCGCCCTGGGCAGCGTCGATATGAGCCTGTCTGGATTCCTCTACCAGTGTTTGATCGTACTTGAGCCCTGGGACATCAATCAGGGACTGATCAAGAGCGTGGTGTTCGGCGTTTTGATCGTGCTGATTGGCGTCGCGACCGGCTTTTCGGTCACAGGCGGCGCCGAAGGCGTAGGCCGTGCCACTACGCGCGCCGTGGTTTACAGCATCTGCGCCATTTTGATTGCCGACATGGTCTTTAGCTTCTTCCTGAATCGATAGCGTGCCGCTTCACCGGCAATTCAGCGCCGGCGAACCAGCATTCGTGCGGTTTTTCTGATCAGGACAATTTAGATGCGTTGCATTTCTGTTGTGGCACTTTTAGCGTTGTCGAGCGCTTCGCTTGCCGAAGGTTGGAAGGGTGCGGGTGAACTGGGCCTTGCGCTGTCGCGAGGCAACTCGGAAACCGAATCGTTGAACGCCAGGCTGGGACTTACGCTCGAAGATGCGCAGTGGAAACACGCCCTCGGTTTCGCCGTACTGCGTCAGAAAGGTGAAGTGGCCGGCACCGACGAGTTGGTGTTGACCGCCAACCGCTATGAACTGACCGGTTCGTCAGCCTACAAGTTCGATGAACGCAGCTACCTCAATGGCTCGCTGCGATACGAAAACGACGACTTCGCGCCGTTCGACTATCAGGCGATCGCCGCGTTGAGCTACGGTTATTACGCGATCAAGAACGATGCCACCGAGTGGTTGTTCGAAGGCGGACCCGGTTACCGGCGCTTTAAGGAAGTGGTCAGCGGCGAGACCGACGGCGAGTTCATCGTGCGCGGTTTGATGGGATTCAAGCATGTGTTGACCGAGACCACCAGCTTCGAAAACACCTTGTTGCTTGAAGCTGGCTCGGATAACACCTTTGCCCAGAACGACGCCGGGTTGGTGGTGAAGATGAGTGACCGGCTCGCGCTCAAGGCTGGGCTGCAGTTCCGCCACAACACGGATGTTGCGCCCGGCCTGGAAAAGACCGACTCATTGTTCACGACCAATCTGGTGTACAACTTCTAGCGAGGCTTCGCCTCAGACCGCCGAGCATTGTTGGCTTCGCCAGACACCGTACTTTCCACAACCCCCATCGAGCGCTGCGCGCTCAATCGCCCCCTTAATTTAAGGGGGCTGCCAAAGCCAAAACCGCTCTGAAGAAACAGACTCAATTGACAAGATCCGGCTCCGTCAAGGACTCTAGCGAGGCTTCGCCTCAGATCAACGAGCATTGCTGGCTTCGTTCGACAGCGTACTCGCCACAAGCCCGCGCGCTTCGCGCATTTCCGGCCTGGCGGCAAAGCCGCCGGTCTTTTGGATCGGCACACGCCTGCGGCGTGTCCGCGCCGAGTCTTATCCCCTGATTCATGGGGCCGCAAAAGCCACAGCCGCTTTGAAGAAACGGATTCCAGAGGCGAGCAATACTGGTCTGCAACTCGCAATCTTCAACCGGCCCGGCGAGAAGCCCGATGAGCGCAGTGTCGGCTCATTGATGCGAACGTCGCAGCGCCAACGTCACCAACCTAGCGTACAGTCGCTCATGGAAGCTTTTCGGCTGGTCGAGATCTAGACGCTTCAGCACTGCGGTTTCCTCAATGCCGGGGCGAGCGCCGAGTGCGGCGAACAAGGTGCGCACGCGATCGGGCGTACGGACCGTATTGGCCTTGAGCCAGCGCAGCGCACTGACGGTACGCTCTTCTACGGCGTCGAAGTCCGAGCCGAACGGAAACAAACTAAACAGTCCGCGCGATTTTGCGTCACGCAAAACCGCGCTCAAGTGCTCAGGTCGATTGCTTCGATGGCGCTCGGCGATCGTCATATCGGCCGGCGCCTTGCCCGCGGTTTTAGCCTGAGCCAACAACTCGTCCTGAAAACGAGCATCGCTGATCGCGAGCAGTCGCCGGATGCACTCCAAATCGCTTTGACCGCGCAAATCAGCGATACCGTACTCGGTGACGACGAGATCGCGAAGGTGCCTTGGGATCGTCGTGTGGCCGTAATTCCAGACGATGTTAGAGCGCACTTCTCCGCCCGATTCGCGCGTCGAGCGCAACATCAATACCGAACGCCCCGTCGGTAGCGCATGCGCCATCGCGACGAAGTTGTATTGGCCGCCAACGCCGCTGACGATTTGCCCGGAGTCGAGGGCATCCGAAACCGCAGCGCCGAGCAGCGTTTGCATCATGCAGGTATTGAAGAACCGTGCGTCATGGCGCTGCGCGCGGTGCAAGGCTTCCTGGCCACCGTATAACTCGTTGATGTGGGACACGCGCGTCATCGAAAAACCGTCGAAATCTGCACCCTCAAGCGCTCGCATCCACGCATAAAGCGCTTTGGAACCCAGGTAAAACGCTCCGTGCAGATAGCGCCCGCCCGTCAGTTCGCGGCCATCGATCCAGGCGCGCAATCGCTCACGCGTCGCGCCGTCCGCCAGCAGGGTGTCGCACTCGCTGCCATCGGGCCAGCGAAACCGCTCGCGGGAGGCCAGTGTGGTGCCTGCCGGCAACAGCGCCAGGGTCGTCAGCAGTTCAATCGCATCGGCATCAAGCGGCCTTGGATAGACCGCCGATTCGATCAGGAGATCGAGCTGTTCGCCACGCAGCGTCGTGCCAATCGCGCCACGATTGAGCAATTGCTGCAAGGCGGTGGACTCGTACACGCGGCGCTTCAGGATGCCGGCACGGTGCAATTCCATGAAGCCATCCATGACCATTTCGCTGGCGCCATAAAGGCCCGTCGTCAGCGGCTCAAAGCCGCCAATTTTGGCGGCCAACAGGCGCTCGTTCGGTTCCTGTAGCGTCTCGATCAGGGTGCGATATGCAAGATTGTCTCGATGGCGCAAACGTAACGCATAGACCAGCGCATCGGACAACGCGCCGATTCCGATCTGCAAGGTACCGCCGTCCTTGACCAACGTACTGGCATGCAGTCCGAGCACATATTCGGCGTCTTCCACCGGCTGCCGAGGCAGTGCGAATAACTCGTGTGGCGGGCTATCGATGATGGCATCGAACAACCGCGCATCGACTTCGGCGTCGTTGCCGATGAAAGGGAGATCTGGGTGCACGACACCGATCATGACCAGCCGTCGTCCTTCGGCCGCGAGCCGATCGCGCAGATCGAGCGTGACATCCGTGTTGCACGACAAACTGTAGCGAGGGCCTCCGGGTGCTTCGCGACGCGCCAACAGTTGCACCGCGACATTCGCGCCGGCCGCTGCGACGTCGCGCGCCACATGCGTGTAGTTAACGCTGGTGTAGTTCTGCTGCGCCAACCCACATCCCAACATCGAGCCCGATTGCAGATAGAACTCGTGCACCGAAACGTTCTTCGGCACCTGGCCACTGCGAACATCTGCCACATAATTCAGGTCAGGATAATCTTCGCCCCACCAACGTGCCGCGAACGGTCCGAGAAAGCGCTTTTCCAGGTCGGCCCTGGGCTGTGGCCGGGCCAGCGACAATGCCGTCAGAATCAGCAACTGGATCGACGAATCGGCCTTCGCTGCGGCGTAAATGGCATTGAGCAGGGCATTGGGTTTACCCAATCCAAGCGGTGCAGCAACCGTCCAGTGTTTGCCCAGGCGCTTGTGCAACAGATCGAGTACATCGGCAATTGTTGTGGCCATGTCGGGTCTCACCGTAAAGGATGGAGTTTAGTCGACTCTTCCGGTTTGATTGACTCAACGATGCCGGCGACAGGCGGATTTCAAGGCACGCACGCGATTGGTGCGATTGGCTCTGAAATCGCGGTGATGAGGTCTCCATCCGTTGCCGACCCTGCGCTTAGGGCGGATAAGGTCCTCGGTAGCGCGTGTCTCGAAGCTCTCGCTGCCAGACACGCTCACCGTTCGCCAGATCGTAAGCAACCAGGGTCGGCATCGAAAGTGCAACCTCCGCGCCGTCGCGCCGCATCGACAAGGGCGTGACGAACAGCAGGCGTCCGGCGATGACGTCGAACGGCCGATAGGAATAGTCGCTGGTCACGGCGCCCAGGGTTTCACCCTGGGCTGTCGAAATCGTCCAACGGTAACGGCCGTCGGCCTGACGCTCGCTGGCAAGACGAAATGCATCGCTCTGCGAGCGGAATCTGCGCGTGGCGGCGTCGGGTGTGCCGATCTCGGCCGCTCGAGGCGGCGCTTTGTGGATGTCGACGCGAGATTCGATCACAGCACGTTTGCTCCAGTCGATTCGAAACGCGCCTTGGTTGTCGACACTAGCGCTGCGCTTGGCCATATTGTCGTCTTCGCTCTCGGGTGCGCCGCGCACCTCAGAACGCCGGTAGTGCCAATCGAAACCGCTGTCGTTCGCATTGATGGCGAACGATTCGCCAAGCCGCTCGTCGATCAGCACGCGCACGCCCTCGGGTAGTTCGGCGCGACCAACCGCCAGGCGCTGGCCACTGTCAGCTTCCACCCATGCATAAGACAGTCCCTCACGGGTGGTCTCGCGCAGCGCCAATAACTGGCTTTCGCTGATACCTACCGGCTGCGCTATATCGCGCGAAATCCAGAGTTCCTCGCCATTGTCGACAGCGACACAGGCAACGCCGCCGTCCTGCGCCATCAACCAAACACGGTTGTCACCGAGCAGCAATCCCGGTTGCAACTCTGTCGCTGCGAGTGGCGGGGAGATCAGGCCGATCGCGCACAAACTCCAGCAGCCCAACACGTTCCGAATGTGCATAACCTGCCCGCCATCGCTCATTGGTTCTCACAATATACTGGCCAACAGTCGGTCTGCGAGATGAATACCGTGACGAGCCATTCCTTGCTGCGCGCTCTGCTGACAATGTGCCTGTTGCTGATCGCGAGGGCAGTCCATGCGCAACCCGCCAACGATGCTTTCGTCAACGCTGGTGCCTTATCCGGTGCGACAGCGCAGGCGAGCGGCAACAACGTAGGCGCAACGCGGGAGCCTGGCGAGCCGCAGCATGCGGGTGTCGGCGGATCTGCTTCTGTCTGGTGGCGCTGGACCGCGCCGAGCACGGTGCGCGTTGTCATCAATACGGTCGGCAGCAATTTCGACACTGTACTTGCGGTGTACACGGGCGCAGCAGTGAACCAGTTAACGGCAATCGCCAGCAACGACGATACCAGCGGCGTGGCCAGTGAGGTGCGGTTTAACGCAATTGCCGGCACCACTTACCAAATCGCAGTCGATGGATTTCTATCGGGGCAAAACACGGCTTCGGGCACGATCGCGTTGCGTTTGATCGCAGCCAATCCGACGCCCATCATTACCGCCAATCCGCCACCGGGCACGGTTAACTTGCCGGGTGCGCCGTTGGGCGAACTATCGCGCACATCGATCAACCTGATTGCCACAGGCGGCGCGCCAGGTACATCCGCTGGCATCGATTGCATCGGTACGGGCGTATTGGTCGGGGCGACGGGGATGGTGCCAACCGCGCTGCGGTTTACGCAGACCGTCGCCGTGGGCCAGCAACCGGTGGATCTGAGTATCGCCGCCGCGACGACGCCCGCCGCGCAATCCCTGGGCCTCGCATGCACTGTCGATCCATCCGAAGGTCCGGACTACACGTTGAGTTTTTCCGTGATCGTCCCTGCCGGACTGGCCGCAAACGATGCCCCGCAGATCAGCAGCGTGCCGCCGCCAGGTTCGCGCATCGATTTTCCGCAATCGGTCCGTGGCACTTCGCCATTGACCTGGCTCCACTTTCGTGCAATTCCAGGGACATCAGGCGCTGGTTTTGTGACCCTGAATTGCACAGCAGAAGCGCCGCTGCTCATTCTTGCACCGGGCAGTTTTCTGCCGACCTCACAGGTGAGTTTTAGATTCGCAGGGGACGTCAGCGACTTGACAATCAGCGCGCCCGTCCGGTCCACGGCCTACGCATCGGCGCTCCGTTGCACGGCCTTGCCGAGCAGTGGTCCCTCGTATGCACTGAACTACACCGTCGCGGTGCCCGCTGGTATCGAGCCGGGCTCGCAGCGCTGGGAGGCTCAGGGCCCCGCCTCCGCGATTGGTGGACAATCGGAAAATATTGCCGGCCCCCTCCCCAACGCTGTTTCCGGCGCGGTGCACGTGGTGTTGCCGCACCCAGGCGATGCCAACGTGTTGACCATCGGTGCGGTGAATGGCGGCATCTGGCGCACGCAGAACGCATTGGCAGACGCGCCGCAGTGGCGCGCTAGAACCGATCATTTGGGATCGCTCAGTATCGGCGCCTTGGTATACGACCACAGCGACGCAGCAAGCCGTCGCATGTTTGCCGGCGTCGGGCGCTTCAGCAGCTACCGAAGCGATGGTGGCGCGCGCATCGGCGTGTTGCGCTCACTCGACGCAGGCGAAACCTGGTCGGTGGTGAGCAGCAATATGGCCGGTCGCAACATCTCCGGGTTGCACGCCAATGGCGAGGTTGTGGTCGCTGCCGTGAATGCCGCTAACAGCGGCTCATGTTCCGACTATGGGCTTTTTCGCAGTCTCGACGCAGGGTCCACCTTTGTGCAGCTCGGGGCTGGCCAAGGATTGCCTGGTGGATTGTCGACGGCGCTGGCAAGCCATGCCAGCGCACCGGAGAGGCTGTTCGCACACATCGATGGCGCCGAACGCTGCGGCAGTTCCTCAAGCGCAAACGGCATCTACCGCAGCGTCGATAACGGTGCCACCTGGGCGCGCGTCGGCAATGCAGATATGAATACCCAGCTGGCCATCACCGGAAAGCTGGTGCGATTGCAGGCGGTTGTTGGCGGCAACGTCGTTGCCGCGGTTTCGGACGCCCGCTTGCAGGGTGTATTCGCCAGCAGCGACGGCGGCAGCAGTTGGGCGTCGCTCGGTATCCCGCAGACCATGGAGGGCAGCGAGGCGATCGGTATTCATCCCGGTGGCCAGGGCCGCTTGCACCTGTCGGTTGCGATCGATCCGGCCAATCCGAACTGGGTCTTTGTCGGCGGCGATCGGCAACCGGTGGGTGGCAATGGCAATTTCCCGAACAGCATCAGTGCGCGGGGCTTTACCGGACGCTTGTTCCGTCGCGATCGCTCAGGCGGCGAGTGGATGCCGCTCACGCACAACGGTACCGGCGACAACAGCTCGCCGCACGCCGACTCGCGCAGCATGGCTTTCGATGCGGCAGGGCGCTTGATCGAAGGCGACGATGGCGGCGTGTATGCGCGCCTGAATCCGGCGAGCAGCAGCGGGCGCTGGATTACGCTGAACGGCGATCTGCAAGTCAGCGAGCAACACAGCCTGGCCGTCGATGGCCTCAGTGGCGTTGCGATGACGGGCAACCAGGACAACGGCACGATGCGCCAGGACAACATCGGCCAGCGGCTATGGCGCGTAATCAGTGGCGGCGATGGTGGCGATACCGCGATCGATGCGCTGCAACGCGATCTGCAGAGTGAATCGGTCGGATATACCAGCTCGCAGAACCTGGGTGGATTCAGGCGCCGCACCTACAACGGCGAGACACCGGTCGCGGTGGTGTTGGCCGAGCTTGAATCGGTAGGCGGCGGCGATGCGGTGACCGGGCAGTTCGTAACACCGATTGCCGCCAATCGCGCGGTAGGCCATCGCCTCGTCATCGGCGGCGACAACGGCGTGTTCGAGTCCTTCGACTCTGGCGACACCGTCCAGGTCATCGGCGAGGGCATTCGCGCACGTGCCGTGGTCTCTTCGGCTTCGATCGCCTATGGAGCGACAAATAATGTCGATGCGCTGTACGTCGCTGGATGTCGCGGTAATAGTTGCACCGATGGCGACGACGGGGTTTTTGTGCGCCAGGTCCTGGGCACGCCGTTGACGTTGGCACGCGCCAACACGGCGCCACGTGTCGCGCACGCCGTGACCATCAATGGGCGGCGCGCGGAGCATGCGTTCGCGATCGCCGCCGACAGCAGCGTGACCCGCGCCGGCGGACAGGCGATCCTGGAGACCATCGACTTTGGCGCTACCTGGCAGGACGTCACCGGAAATCTACCCAGCGAGGCAGGTCTGGTGCGCAGCCTTCTGCATATCCATTCCGGGCAGGGCGATATGCTCATTGCAGGCACTAACGTCGGCGTGTACCTCGCACCCGCGACACAGGCGTATCGCAATTGGACGCGCCTGGGCGAGGGTTTACCGAACGCACCGGTGTACGAACTGGACTACGACCAGCGGCGCAACCGGCTGATTGCGGCGAGCCTCGGTCGCGGCAGTTACTCGTTGTCTGCTCCCGGGCTGCGCGCCAACCCCGGCTGGAGCGGCCTTTGGTTCGATCCCGCGGTCGATGGCCAGGGATTTCAGTTCGATGTGATTCCCGAACAAGACGTCCTTGTCGTCGCCTGGTACACCCATCTGCCGGGGTCGTCTGGCAGCAATCTCGTCTGGTTGACCGGCGCCGGCACCTTGAGCAACGGCGTAGCGGAAGTCAGTGTATCGCGAAGCCGCGGCCGATTCGATGCGGCGAATGCGAATCTGGCCCACGCCGGTGGCCTGCGCGTACGCTTCGACGATTGCGGGCGCGCGCGTGTCGAGTACTCGGTGACCCTTGGTGCGGGCTCACGTACCGGGCAAATTGCGCTGCAGCGCTTGTCGCCGGACGCACTGTGCCAGGCGTTTCGAATCCAAGGCGCAAGCGCTGCGCTACCAGCACCATCGGGCCGCTTCCAGGTGGGCCTCAATGGCACGTGGTTCAATCCCGCCACGAACGGCCAGGGAATGCTGATCGAGTACCTTCCCGATCGACAGCAGTTGGTCGTTGGCTGGTACGCCTACGAGTTTGGCGAAGCGGGTGTCGAACAGCCGCCGCTGTGGCTGACCGCCATCGGCCCGGTCAGTGGCTCAAGCGCGACACTGCCAGTGACGTTGACGCGAGGCGGCGATTTCGTCTCCGCCACGCCACCCGTGACGCGAACCCAGGTCGGCACGCTGACCATTGAGGTCGTCAACTGCACATCATTGACCGCGCAGTATTCGCTGACCATTGATGGCGTTCAGCGCAGCGGCACGATACCGTTGCAACGCACAACCTTTGCCGGGCTGTGCCGCGAGAGTCCTTGAGTCAAGTCAGCGGCTTTGACTGTTCAGGCCCCCTTGACTTGAGGGGGCGATTGAGCGCACTGCGCTCAATGGCGAGGAATCGGACCCCGCGAGTTTCGACTTCTGCCAGGAAGACCTGGTGCTGGAGTTTGGCGGAGACTAGTCGAAACCTTGTCCGCTACGGCGCGATGGGGACCGTGGGATCCGACTCTGTCAGGACGCTGGCGAACAGGTCCGCCTCTGCCGGCCGTATCGCCGGCAGAGCGCCCTCCATCCGTAACAAGGCAGCTTTGGTCTCGAGACCGCCGCCAAACCCGGTGAGGGTGCCGTCGGCTCCGATCACGCGATGACACGGCAAGACGATCGGCAACGGATTGCGCCCGTTGGCAGCGCCGACCGCGCGCACCGCTGCTGGGTTGCCCACGCGCCGTGCAAGATCGCGGTAGCTCCAGGTTTCGCCGTACGGGATATTGGCGAGCGTTTGCCACACTTTGAGCTGGAACGGCGTGCCCACGGGACGGAGGACCAAATCAAAACCGGTGCGCCGGCCCGCAAAGTAGTCGAGCAGCTGCACGCGCGCCTGGCGCAGTATCGGGTTTGTCGGCGCGAGAACCCAGCCCGCCCGCTGCGCAGGATGCCGATTGTTCGGAAACTCGATATGCCGCAGGCCGTGTTCGTCCGCGGCGATCGTCAATGCGCCGATCGGCGTCTGAAGTACGTCGTAAGAGGTCATTGGGTCACCTTCGCCAAGTCACTGGTCGATTGCCAAATGTGGATGACGGCATACGCGCGCCACGGTCGCCATGCCATCGAACGCAGCCTTGCCCCGCGTTCGCTGAGCCGTTGTCCCTGGCCCAGGGCCTTTTGCAGGACAAGATCTCCGGCTGGAAAGGCATCGGGCTGCGCCAACGCACGCATGGCGATGTACTGCGCAGTCCAATCGCCGATGCCGGGCAGCGCAACGCAGCGTGCGATGAACTCCTCCACACGCTGGCCGCCTTCGAACGACAGACGGCCGTCGTGAACCGCTGCCGCGAGTGCGCGCAGCGACGCCGCCCGAGTGCGTGGCAATCCGATGGCTTCGATATCTGCGGTGCGCAGACGTTCGGGCGTCGGGAAGATGCGGTCCAGATCTTCAGGCAACGGCGCACCATCGGGCTGCTCGCGATGCTCGCCGTAGCGTTGCACTAAACGGCGCGCGAGTGTGGTCGCGCCAGCAACACTGATCTGTTGGCCGAGGATCGCGCGCACGGCGGTTTCGAACCCATCCCAGGCGCACGGCACGCGCAGTCCTGGGCGGCGCCGGATCGCCTCCGACAGCAGCGCATCGTTCTCGAACGCGGCGTGCACCGATTGCAGATCGGCATCCAGATCGAACATCCGACGCACGCGCAGAACCACAGCCGGGATGGCGCGCGGCTCAATTGCGGTCATGGCCAGCCGCAGTTCTGGGCGCTCCGGATCGGCGCTGACACGAATCCAGGTGGACGCTTGCGCCGGACCCATCACGCGTTGGTAGCAGCCATTGTGCACGCGTTCGATACCAGGAATCGAGCGTTTGGCCAGAAAGGCCAGCATCGCAGCGAAGTCCAGCGGCGGTCGGAAACTCAAGCGCAACACCAACATGCCGGTGGGCATGTCGACACATTGCCGCCGAATGGCGCTGGGCGGCATTCCGCAGCCCGCGAAAAACGCCGTGTTAAAGCGGCGCAGGCTGTTGTAACCCGCGGCCAGCGCCACGTCGGTCACGGGCAACGCCGTTTCCGTGAGTAGTTGTTTTGCCAGCAACAGGCGCCGCGTAGCGTGGACGGAGTGCGGCGTTGCGCCAACGTTTGCGACGAACAGGCGTTGCAACTGACGCGCGCTCATGCCCACGCGTCTCGCGAGCGTGACCACGGAGCCGTCTTGCAACATGCCTTCGGCAATCAGTTCCAGTGCGCGCTGTACCGGTTCCTCGAGCAACGCGTGCCGCGCCTCTGGCGACAGCTCCGGCCGGCAGCGCAAACAAGGCCGGTACCCGGCCGCGCTCGCGGCAGAAGCGGTCGCGTAATAAGTGATGTTCTGGCGCTTCGGCGACGGCGCCGGGCATACCGGACGGCAATAGATACCGGTGCTTCGAACGGCGGTAAAAAATAAGCCGTCAAAACGATGATCCTTCGCAGCGCGTGCGCGATCGCAAACCTCCGGCGGCGGAATCGAGAGACCAGGCATGGCGTTAAGTCCGATCCATCAGCCCATCGATTCTGGCGTAGTGCAATTCCTGCGGTTCGGAAACACGCAAGTCGCCGCAGCTCAAAAAACGCTCGGCGAGCGCGGCGGTCATGCCGAGCACACGACTGCCTATCGCTGCGCCTGCACTCAACCGCCGAACGCCCAAGGCGGTCAATGTCTGTGGATCCGGAAGGGATGGCATCCACATGACGTTGAGCGGCATTCTGCATTCACTCGCGACCTGCGAAATTTCTTTGCGGTCGACCAGAGCAGGTACAAACAGGCCATCGGCCCCCGCCTCGAGATAGCGCTCAGCGCGCGCCAGCGTTTCGTCGACGCGTTCATCGCTGGACACCAATCCGCGCAAATAGACATCCGTGCGCACGTTGATGAAGAGCGCAATGCCCTGACGTTCGGCGGCCTCGCGAATCGAGCTGATTTTGGCGCAGAGCAGCGCCGGATCGGCAGCGCCGTCTTCCACGTTGATGCCAACCGCACCCGCTTGAATGAGCGCCACCACCGATGCCGCCACACGATGCGGCTCTGCAGCGTAACCGCTCTCGACATCCACCGAGAGCGGCACGCGAATAACGCGCACGATATCGCGCACGACCGAAAGCAGTCGATCGAACGGGACTGCCTCTCCATCGGGATAACCCAGCGACCACGCAACCGCAGCGCTACTGGTCGCGATTGCGGCGCTTCCGGCAGCTTCGATGATTCGCGCACTGCCCCCATCGGCGGCGTTCGGGAGGATGAGCAGCCCGCTGCGATGTAGCGCGCGAAAGCTGTCGGCATACTGCTGTTGGCTGGGTTGCATGTTCGATCTCCAGAGTTGGGATGCGCATAGCCTGCCACCATCGGAGGAAGCACACTCGCCATTTTCGGACATCGATGTCCAATGGCACGGCGGCCGCGCCGACGCACCGGACGGAGGGCGCCAACGAGCAGCGCAGCACTCGGGGCAAAGGGCGGGAAATGATCGGGCGCATCAAGGGCAACCGACACCACACCAGGTTCAGCTCAAGGCATCGTGCCCAATAGCGAAAACACCGTGTCGTTTTCTCCTGCGATTTGCGTAGTTCACGTCACCCTCTTGCCGGTTGTGGCTGTCCTGAACGGTTACATCCCTGGTTGGCAACGGTCTCGCCCAAATTGAGAGAACACACTATGTATCCGGTTGAAGCATTCCGGGTCCGTGATATGGCCCAGATTCGCGCATTCGTCGAGCAGCATCCGTTCGCAACTCTGATTGCGACCGGCGCAAACGGCGCGTACGTAACCACACATTTGCCGTTGCTGGTGAGATCGTGGGGCGATCAGATCGTACTGCGCGGCCACGTCATGCGGCACACCGATCATTGGGCAGCATTGCAGCATGCACCGAATGTGTTCGTTTGTTTTCTAGGACCCGATGCGCCGGTGCTCGGGAGTTGGCAGCTGACACCACGATTCGGTGGCACCTGGAACTACCAGGCATTGCATCTGCGCGGTATCGTGCAACCCAGAGACCGGACGACCTTGCTGGCGCACCTGGAGGAGCTAAAGAACAGATTCGAGAGCAGCCCAGCGCATCGGTTTTCGAGCTTGCCAGACGACTACCTGCAGGCACTGGCACCGCGCATCGAGTGCATCGATATTCTGGCTACCGACATCGAGTGCATGTTCAAGCTGAGCCAGAACCGGTGCGTAGAAGAATTTGATCGGACGGCTTTCGAACTGCGCCGGCAGGGCGGCCGTTCGGCGCTGGTCGCGCAGGAAATGTCGACGCGACGAGCGCTGTACTACCCCGACGCACCTGATTGCGAAGACGGCTGACGTGCTTTCACCGACCACCGTCTGCAACCGAATTTCGCAAACCTGGCAGGACTCTCGACCATGGCCAAAGAAGCTGCCGATCTGGAAATCGCAATTTTGGGCGATGGTGATGCGCCCCTTTTGCGCGAGATGTTGAGCGTCTTTAGCGCCGCATTCGAGGATCCCGAGAACTACGAACAGGCGCAACCCTGCGATGCGTATTTGAACGCCCTGCTAGGTCGCGATACCTTCGTCGCTGTCGCTGCATCGATGGGCGGTCGGATGGTGGGTGGCATCGCCGGCTATGTGCTGCCTAAGTTCGAGCAAGTTCGCAGCGAGCTATACATTTACGATCTGGGTGTACTCGAACCCTATCGGCGCCGCGGCATCGCTACAGCAATGATCGCCACGCTAAGAACCGTCGCCATTGAGCGTGGCGCTCATGTCATTTACGTTCAAGCTGCCGTCGGCGACGCACCGGCCATTGCGCTATACGACAATCTCGGGACGCGCGAAGAAGTTCTGCATTTCGACATCGAATCGCGAACCTGAAGGATTGTCGCTGGCACGGTGTCAGTTGTCCCAGGCGCTGAACGTTGCGCTCCGCCATCACGCACGGTTGGAGAGTTCGACAAGCGTTCGATCAGATGACCTATCCTGACCACGATCGGGTGTGTGTTCGCGACCGGAGTCAGCCTGGCGATGTCTGGGCGGATCTGACTGGTCATCCCGCAAGCAGCCCCTACTCGGAGTGATGCATGGTCATCTTGCATCGGCATCTTTTGAGAAGAACTGCCATTGAGCTGATTTGTGCTCAAACGGCGCGATCTCAGTCGTAGCCTTGCCAGCGTCCTCGACGGAGCCGGATCTTGCCAAAAGGGCTATGGTTTACGCGGGGCGTGTCCGATCCTTTGCTTCTGACGCAACCGGCCTTGCCTTAAGGGTTAGCGCGTCGCAGATCCTTGGTTCAACCTGGGCGGACTGTATTTCAATGCAAGCCTTTCTACCTTTGCTGTTGTTTCTCGCGCTGGCTGCAGCGTTGCTGTTGGGCCTGCCGGTAGCGTTTACGCTGGCGGGCGTATCGCTCGCTTTTGCCGGCATCGGCATCCTGACAGGCACCTTCGACGCGAGCTTTTTGGATGCCTTTCCGAACCGCCTCTTCGGCACGATGGGCAACGAAACCTTGCTCGCCGTGCCGCTATTCGTGTTCATGGGCGTGATGCTGGAGCGCTCGAAAATTGCCGAGCGGTTGTTGACATCGATGGCCACTTTGTTCGGGTCGCTGCGTGGCGGCCTGGCGATTTCCGTACTGTTGGTTGGTGCGGTGCTGGCGGCCAGCACTGGCATCGTCGGCGCCACGGTGGTCACGATGGGTCTGATCGCGCTACCGACGATGCTGCGTGCTGGCTACGACCCGAAGCTCGCTGCGGGCACGATCTGCTCGGCTGGCACGCTGGGTCAGATCATCCCGCCGTCGGTGATCCTGGTTTTGCTGGGCGATGTGCTCAGCAACGCCTATCAAAAAGCGCAACTCGATCAGGGCCTGTTTTCGCCCAAGTCGGTTTCGGTGGGCGATCTGTTCGCCGGCGCATTGCTACCAGGTCTGGTGCTCGTCGGCGGATACCTCGCTTATCTGATCGGCGTCGCATGGCTCCAGCCGCAACGGGCGCCGGCATTGCCGGCCGAAATGCGAGGCAATGCCAGTGTGCTCGAAGCGCTGCAAGCGCTGGTACCGCCAATGGCATTGGTGTTGGCGGTATTGGGTTCCATTCTGGCTGGAATCGCGACGCCGACCGAGGCCGCCGCCATCGGTGCGGTTGGCGCCACCGTACTGGCGGCAATCGGCGGCGAACTGTCCTGGCGCGGGGTGCGCGAGACCGCCGAACGTACCGCGCTGATCACGTCGATGGTGTACATGATTCTGATCGCGGCGACATTGTTCTCGCTGGTGTTCAGAGGCTACGGCGGAGACGACTACATCCACGAAGCGCTGACCGGTTTGCCCGGTGGCGTGGTGGGTGCGCTGATCATCGTCAACCTGACGATTTTCCTGCTCGGCTTCTTGATCGATTTCATCGAAATCGTCTTTATCGTCGTGCCGCTGGTCGCGCCGCCGTTGCTGGCGCTCGGTGTCGACCCTGTCTGGCTTGGCGTCCTGTTCGCGATGAATTTGCAAACGTCATTTCTGACGCCGCCCTTTGGTTTCGCGCTGTTTTACCTGCGCGGCGTCGCACCAGCAGAGCTTTCGACCGGCGCCATTTATCGAGGCGTCGTGCCGTTCATCGTCATTCAATTGTCGATGTTGGTACTCCTTGCAGTTTGGCCGGAGCTGGTGCTGCGGTAACCGTCGCGCAAAAAAGCGCGTTCGGTGTTCGTGGTCTTTTTAGCCATCAATAGCGCACGATCTCCTGATCGATGGCGCCAAATAGGCTGCTGCCTGCATCGTCGAACATCTCGATGCGCACGCGTTGGCCGAAGCGCAAGAACGGCGTGGTGGGTTTGCCACTGGCGATCACTTCAAGCATCCGCTTCTCCGCAAGACAGGATGCGCCCACGGACTCATCCTGGTTGGCCACCGTACCGGATCCGACGATGGTGCCGGCGAGGAGATTTCGGGTTTTCGCGGCGTGTGCAATCAGTTGCGCGAAGTCAAACTGCATATCGCTGCCCGCATCTGGTTGCCCAAATAGTTCGCCGTCGATGTGCGTGATCAGGCGTCTGTGCAGTTTGCCCTGTTGCCAATAGGCGCCCAGCTCATCGGGCGTCGCCAATACCGGCGAAAGCGCCGAGCGTGGCTTGGATTGCAAAAAACCAAACCCCTTGGCCAGCTCGTCGGGAATCAGATTGCGCAAACTGACGTCGTTCACCAGGCCAATCAGTTGAATATGGTCCATCGCCGCCTTTGCGCTGATCGCCATCGGCACATCGTCGGTGACGATCACCACTTCGGCCTCCAGATCGATGCCATAGTCCTCGCTGACCACGCGCACCGGATCGCTGGGACCCATGAATTGCGCGCTGGTCGCCTGGTACATCAGCGGGTCGACGTAAAAACTCTGCGGCACCTCTGCATTCCGCGCGCGCCGCACCCGTTCGACATGCGGCAGATAAGCGCTACCGTCGACGAATTCGTAGGCGCGGGGCAAAGGCGCGGCAAGATCGTCGACATCGACGGCGAACGAATTCTCTACGCGACCCGTATTCAACTGCTCACTGAGTGCATTCAATCGCGGCGCGGCGTACTGCCACTCGTCCAGCGCAGCTTGCAAACTCGGGGCGATGGCGTCGGCCACAACAGCGCGTGTCAGATCTCGACTGACGACAATCAGCGTGCCGTCGCGGCCGCCGCGTTTCAAGGAGGCAAGTTTCATGGGGCGATGCTCGAGAAGGGGGTCGTGCAGTGATAGCGGCTAACCGCGCGAAGGGCAATGTCGGCCTCTGATGGTGAACGTGGCGTGGTTCAAGAGCACAGTTCGCGCCAGTCGTTCACTTCCTCCTCCCAGAAGCGTGCGCCTGCGGCGTACGGAAAGGCTCGGGGAAAAGCCGGATCGGCGTATCGCTGCGACAGCCAACCGGCGAAATGCAGGCGACGGATCGCGCGCAGCGCCGGGATGAGCGCCAACTCGCTGCGGTCGAAGGGTCGGAACGTCTCGTAGCCTTCGAGCAGTGCCTCAAGGGCGCTTTCATCGTCGACGGGAAGCAGCATCCACAGGTCTTGCACCGCAGGTCCGTTTACTGCGTCGTCGAAGTCGACGAGCAACGGACCCTCGTTCCACAACAAGTTGCCGCGATGTAAATCGCCGTGCAACCGCAGCCTGGCGCAGGAACCAGCATCGGCCCAGAGTTTTTCGATGCGCGACGTGAGCTGCGAACCGTACTCGCGAGCGCGTGAGCCCAAATGCTCCGGCAACAGTAAGCCGCCGATCACCGCATCGAGCGCCGTGCGAGCGAGCGCAGGTGTCAACGTCGCCCGATGCTCAAAGCGCGATCGAGCGCCGACGATGTGCATACGCGCGATCAAGCGACCGAGCCAGGCCAGATTGTCCGCCGATTCCAGGTCGGCGCTGCGACCTGGCAGGCATGGGAACAGCGCAGCCATGAAAGCAACGCCTGCGGCATCGACCGGTAGCAGGCTCGGCGAACCGAGCGCCGGGGCAACAGGCAGCTCAGCGTCGGCCAGTTCGCGCAAGAACGCATGTTCTTCGTGGATCGCATCGCTTGTGAAGCGCTGCGGCCGGTAGAATTTGACGATCAATGGCGAGCCGTTCTCCACGCCGACCCGAAACACTCGGTTTTCGAAGCTGTTGAGCTCCAGCAACCGACCATCGCAGTGAACGCCAAGCCGCTCTGCGGCATCGAGCACAACGTCTGGCGTCAGGGCCGCAAACGGATGATCGCTCACTGTGCGGCACGCGCGGCGCGCGCGGCGCGCAATTCGGCCAGGGTCTGGCTGGTCATCTCGCGCATTTGCACCTGATGCTCGGCGCCAAGCTGTTTCTCCAGGTTCTCCAGCAAAAACTCAGCCTCGTCGTAGCGTCGCAGGCCCATGAGCGAGCGAGCGTGGCGTAGAGGCGCCAACAACGCGTGCTGCGCGTCGGTATCGGCCGTGAGCGCTGCTTCGTCCATCAACTGACGACTTAGTCTCTCGGCCTCGCGCCATTTCTCCTGGCGCTGCAGCGAGCCGGCATACTGGTAGAGGACGCGCATTCGTTCGCTGTCGCCGGGCTTGAAAAGTCGTTCCGTCGCGCTCAGTACAGATTTGAACTCGGCGTCCGCCGCGTCGAAGTTGCCCATATTGCGCAGCAGCGCTGCGTACTCGGATCGCGCCGCCAACGTGTCCCGATGTTCCGTTCCAAAACGCGCTTCGTACCCGCGAATCGCGGACTCGCGCAGAGGCAGTGCTTTGTCGTACTCATTGCGTGTCGAGTACACCACGCTCAAAGCCAAGGCGCTGTTCAGCGTGTCCGGGTGACTTAACCCGAGCTTGTTTTGTCGCCAACGATAAGCGTCGTTCAACAACGCCTGCGCGCGGTCGATGTTTCCTGCCAGGTATTCGATGCGGCCCAGGTTATGCGTGATCTGTGCCCACAGTTCGTGGTCTTGCAGCTGCGCCTCGGCCAACTCGTGCGCTTCGACCAGTAGACGCTTCGCCGTCGCGCCATCGCCAACCGACTCGTGAATTTGCGCCAGGTTGTTGAGCGCTGTCAATGTCTGGTAGTGCGTAGCGCCGAGCAGGCGTCGACGTTCTTGAACTGCGGTTTCGGCAACGGCCAGCGCTTGATCGCGCTGACCACTGTCGTCCAATGAGTTCGCCAGTTCGATGGCCGCTTTCAGCGCCATCGGATGAGATGGACCGAGCGTTTCATTTGCGAGGCTAAATGCGGCCTGCGCGATATCCAAGGCTTCGTCGAACTGCTCATTCTGGCGAAGCAGCGACGCCGAAATGATGCGCGCTTCGACATCGAGCGCTGCGCGCCAATCGGGTCGACAGTCCTCGCAAGAGAGCTTCGACAGATCAACGTTACGCAACGCCGCGAGTTCGCCCAATGCGGCATCGATGTCGCCGAAATCCTCTCGCGTTCTTGCCCGGAAAATCGCAGTTCTGGCGTCCAGGCTACTGGTTGGAACGGTGCGCAAAGGTTCTAATGCATCAAGCAAGATTTGGGCGTTGAGCGCCTGGCCACGGTCGAGCAAGACTTCGACCTTGCCCAAGATCGTTTGCCGATGCTCAGGGCCATCGATTCCAGCGGCCGTGAAGTCGCTTGCTGCTGCATCGTAGAAGGTGATCGCTCGCGGCAGATCGCCGAGGGCATGATAGGTATCCGCCAACGTTGCGCGCAGCCGCCCGCGCGCGGCCGGCACCTGCGCCAATTGCGACTCCAGATCAGGCGCGGCAGCATCCATCGCCTCGCGGATCGTGACGTCGCGTCCTTGCGCAAACACCGGATTGGCACTGGACAGCATTCGGCGCAAGAAGCTCACGACGGTATCGGCCTCGATGCGTTGCGCCTGTTCGCGGATCGCAAATCGCGTGCTGATGGCGACCGCCGACAGCAACGCCACGAACGCAAAGATCCCGGCCGCAAACAAGGCTCGATTGCGACGCGCAAAGCGCCGTACGTCGGCGAATACGCTGGCCCGTCGCGCCAAAATCGCCTCATCATCGAGGTAGCGTCGCAAGTCTTCGCTGAGCTCAGCGGCGTTGCGATAACGGTTGTCTTTCTCTTTCGCCAGCGCTTTTTGAAAAATCGTCTCCAGGTCGCCAGCGTATCGACGGTCGTAACGGGACAACGGCGTTGGCGCGACGTCGCAAATTTGTTGCAGGGCGTGGCCGATATTGTGTCCCGTGACCTCGTACGGCAAATCGCCGGTCAGCATGCGATAGCCGATCATGCCGAGCGCATACACATCGGTGCGGATATCCACAGCGCCCGGTTCGCCCATCGCTTGCTCGGGGCTCATGTAGGCGATCGTGCCAATCACCATGCCGGCGGTGGTCAGGTCGCTACCGCCACGCTCTTCATTGCCGGAAAGGCGAGCGACGCCGAAGTCGAGCACCTTCGGCTGGCCGTCGGATTGCACCAAGATGTTGCCGGGTTTCAGATCGCGATGGATAACGCCGCGAATATGCGCATGTTCGACCGCCTCGCAGACTCGCCGCAGCAAATTCAGCCGTTCGCGCATATCCAGCGCAGCGCAGGCCTCCAGCAGCGGCACGCCCTCGACATATTCCATGACGATGTAGGGCACGCTCCCCATCGCTTCATTGGTACAGCCGCTGGCATAGATTTGCGCAATACCAACGTGCGTAAAGCGCGCCAGAATTTCGGCCTCCTGCTGGAAACGCGCCAGCAGCTCGGCCTGGTGGAAGCCCGCATGCAAGGTCTTGATCGCAACATGACGCTTTGGATGCTGCTGCTGGGCCAAAAACACCACACCCATGCCGCCCGCGCCGATAGCGCGGACAATTCGGTAGCCATCGATCTCACGGCCGATCCAGGCCGACGGCCCGCCACCGCCAGAATTGGAGCCGCTGACCGGCGCGATCCGCGATGGTGGATCCATCGGCTGGATTGAGGTGACAGAGGATAAGGTTGGGCGTTCGCTCATACGCGAACGCTACGCCTCGTCGCCGATTTCGACCAGCCCGCAGTGCTCGAAATGCGGTCGCTTCTGGGTTACGGGCTCTCAAAACCGTCGGCAAAAAGACTCCGTCTGGCAGGGGCGACAATGTACAAGGTTCGCCCTGGCTCGCTGCGCAAATCGCCCGGGCCGTTGTCGAACAGGGGGAATACCACGCGGTTGCTCGCAAATACCGCGCCAGACACGGTTTGCCACTGCAAAGTCAGAGGGTCGCCGACACTGACTGGGCCATACCTGCGCAACACCCATTGTCCATCCGACAAATCCTGATTGTGCAGGATCAATTGCATTTGAGCCGCCTCGCAATCGACCTGTTCGAAGCGAACGGCCAGCGGATACGACACAAACTGCGAGTCGGTCGGTAACTCCTCGGCATCGACGAAGTGCGCGTCGACCAACTGGTCGCAATTGCCGCCGCCTCGCAACAGTTCGATATCGCTCAGCGTGCCTTCCCGCGCTTTGCCACCACGGAGAAGGGTCGGTTCAACGATGCTCGCGACATCGCGCTGCAGCCGATCCAATATTCCGTCGTTGTTGCCATCGCCGGCGTTCGGCGCCAAATCTTCGTCACTGTCGCTCGGCCCGTCCTGGTCGTCGTCTGGAAGTCGTGTCAGGCTGAAAACGCCCTCTGCGGTGCCGGCATGGATCGTCGGGGACGCCGGAGACGGCGGACGCGATATCGCAACTTCGGCTGCCGAGTCGACAGGCATACCGATCGATACCGAGAGCCATGAGCTGCCACTATTTTCGCTGACGTATACCCCGCCCGGGCTGGTGTCGACACCAGTGGCGGCCGCAAAGACTCTCATCGGCGCGATCGGATCGGCGCGCAACGAACGCACGACGTTGCCGACGATGCCCGAATCGCTGCGGATCCAGTTGTCGCCGCCGTCCGTCGATTTGTACACGCGACCTGGAATCGCTTCGCTACTGGGGTCTTGCAACGCAACAAACAGCGTATTGGTACCCGGCACGGACAGCAGCGCGGTCACGTTCCAAACGCTACCAGTGCCGCCACCGATACGCGGCAAGCCGTTGTTGGCGGCGGTCCATGTCGATCCATTGTTGCTCGTACGAAACACGCCGTTTGGCACGGTGGGCAGCGGGTGATTACCGGGGTCATAGCCGACGACGCGAGTGCCGACAAAAACATTCGCGGTCGAAACCGGGCCGAAGACGATGTGAAACGGCCTGGGAAATTGCTGGCGCGGCGTGCAAACGCCCAGTGGCAGATTGTCGATCGGCGTCCAGGACGTTGCGCCATTGACGCTGCGCCAGACGCGCGCCACGGCGAGACTCGGCGTTGGACCACAAGTGATGCGTCCATCGTTCACAAAGTACAGATTTTGTGCGACTTGAGCCGAGATCTCCGTCGGATCGACGATCAACTGATGCACTTCGCCCAATTGACTGGGGCCTCCTGAAAGTGTCGGCACCAGCGTGTCGGCCGGAGCCCAGTTCAGGCCCGAGTTGGTACTGACAAAAACGCCGCCCCGGTAGGTATTTGACGCCTGACCTAACGGCGCAAAATCGGCGCCCACCGCGTAAACGCGCATGTTGGCAGGCATCGTCAGATTCACCGGATCGTAGGTGAGGCCATTGATGGTATCGAGCACCAGGTTGGTGTTGGTTCGCGCCCAGGTTGCGCCAAAATCGTCCGATTGAAAAAGCGCTGGCGAGGTCGCTTCGCTGCGCTCATTACGCACACCCGCCAGCACGCGCTGCGGTCGCCCCGGTTGAACCGCCAGCGATTCGATATCGGTGCCACGAAGGCCGAAATTGGTGGGCGACCAACTGGTGCCGCTGTTGGTGGTCACAAAAATATCGCCGGAAACGGAAAACGCGAGCCAACGAGCTGGATTTGTCGGATCGATCACCATGGGGCCGACCGACACCGGATCCGTGCCGTTGATGCTCAATCCGGTATTGCGCGGTGTAAAGCTGCTGCCATTGTTGGTTGTCGACAGCACGCCTTCGCTGGTGCCGAAGATCGCCTGGCCCGCAACGCTGCCAAAAGCGATACTCTGCAGCCGTTGCGTCGCGGAGCTGACCGGCAGGCTCGAGAAAGACACGCCATTGAGCGAGCGAAAGTTGCCGAACTCGCCCGCCAGAAAAATGCTGTTGGCGGTGTTGCCGTTGAAGGCCAGCAACTCCAGCTTGCTTTCGATCGGACCGCCGCTATTCCACGGGCCGGTTAGAGCGGAAAACGAGACGCCAAAATCGATGGAGCGATAAAGACTGGCCGGAAAAGAACTGGTGTCGCGGTTGGCGGCCCAGACCAAAACCGTTCCGAGATTGTTGGGATCGGCCGCAACCCGATCCAGGTTGGCCGGGATAGGGGCCGTCGAAACGCTCCAGCTCTGGCCGCTGTCGCTGCTGCGATACAGACCGTCGCTGCGAGTTGCCAGATACAGCTTCTCGCCGTCTTGGGGCACATAGGCGATATCGACGCTGCGAAACGATGCGTTACCGACAGGAAGCCCGGTATCACTGCGGCGCCAGTTGCGGCCACTGTCATCGGAGCGAAATACGCCGCGGGCGCCGGCGAGCATCAATCGGCCGGGAATCGTCGGGTGCGCAACAACGATCGCTTCGCCGTCGCTCACGGTATTCAAGCCTGTACCTGCAAACACCCAGGTCGAGCCGCCGTTGCTCGAGCGATAAACGCTGCGATGCGAAGTCGCGTACAACGTGCCCGGTTGCAGCGGGTTGGCGATCGCACTATCGACGCGGCCACCATACGGCCCCTGGCTGCTCCATCGACCCGGCGCCGCAGCGACTGTCGTCCCGACCGCGAGCCACAACACGCCAATCCAAAACTTCATCGCATCTTTCCCCCGACGCAGCCTAAGCCCCGGCATTCGTTAGTCATTCCGATTCGCGGCGGTCGACCTATGGCACACGATCGGCCCACAGCAAGTATTCCATGTCACCCCTAACGCCGATGAGGCGCACCAGGTGACACGAAACAACGCAGCAAAAGGCAAATTGAGTGAGCTGACGTCGAGTCGGCCTGTTCCAACATACTGAGCTAACCTTGAGCCGCGATGCCGGTCAGGGCGTTCTTTGTCGTCTAATGGGCACAGGGCCGACCTTGAGCTTCTGAATGATACTGCCCGGGGCTGAACGATGCTGACGCAACAATGTGGCCTTTGTGGTGAGGCAAGCGATGCGCGGTTGTGCGAACGCTGTATGTCGCTCCTGCCCGGCCTGGGTCCGGCGTGCGCCCGTTGCGCGATCCCAATGCGGGCGCCCGTCGATCTCTGCGGCGAGTGTCAGCGCAAACCACCCACGTTTGATGCGGCGTTGGCGGCACTGCGTTACGAGCCGCCCGCTGATCTGCTGTTGCAGGATTTTAAGTTCAACCAGCGTCTCGCGTTGGGTGTGGTTGCGGCCGGGCAACTCAAGATGATGACAGCAGAGCGGAAAGTGGATGCGCTGATTCCGATTCCCTTGCATCGTTCGCGCCTGCGCCAACGTGGCTTTAACCAGTCGCTCTTGTTGGCGCAGGCGGTTTGTGGCGGACGCCCGGTGTTACACGCGCTGGCGCGGCAGCGCGCCACTGCAGCGCAGTCCGGCTTGGACAAGGACGAACGTCGACGCAACGTTCGTGGCGCTTTCGCTGTCGTGCAGCACCTGCCGCCGCGCATCGCACTGGTTGACGATGTCATGACCACCGGTGCGACACTCAATGAGGCCGCCAAAATCTGCAAAGCGGCCGGGGCGAGTTGGGTTGAGGTCTGGGTGGTCGCGCGACGACCTTGAGCGCGACCGATCCGGCGCTATCGCTCGAATCGCAACTGGCTTCGCTAATATCGGCACCAAGAAAACCTGGTCTTACGCCCATGCACGCTCTGCAGCAATTCATCGAACACCGCCGCTTTTCCCAATTCATCATCGCTGTCATCGTGATCAATGCCATCACCCTGGGCATGGAAACATCGCCCGGCATGATGGCCGGCTTCGGCCATTGGCTGCATGTACTCGACACCGCGGCGCTCGCCATCTTCACTGTCGAGATCGCGCTGAAGCTTGTGGTGTATCGCCTGAAGTTCTTTCGCGATCCGTGGAATGTGTTCGATCTTGCAATTGTATCGGTTGCATTGATGCCGGCCAGCGGCGCGTTCTCTGTGCTCCGGGCGATGCGCATACTGCGGGTGCTGCGTCTGGTGTCGATCGTACCCAGCATGCGGCGCGTCGTTGCTGCACTGTTGGGCGCACTGCCAGGACTTGCATCGATCATGGCATTGCTGGTGCTGGTGCTGTATGTGGCCTCGGTCATGGCCACAAAGCTCTTTCGTGACGTGTCGCCAGAATTTTTCGGATCTCTCGGGGGCAGCGCCTTCACCCTGTTCCAAATCATGACCATGGAAGGCTGGGCGGACATCGCGCGCGAGTTGATGGTGGTCAAACCCTGGGCCTGGGTGTTTTTTCTCGGCTATTTGATCGTCAGCACCTTTACTGTTTTGAACTTGTTCATTGCGGTCGTGGTCAACGCCATGCAGGAGCACGTGGCCGAGGATCTGAAGGCTGAGGCAGACAAAGATGAGGCCGTCGCCCACGCCGAACGCGTCGAACTGCTCAACGAGATTCGTGCGCTGCGTGCCGCTGTGCAACGATTGGAAGCGCGATAGCGGCCGACGACCGGGCTCCTCACGACCGCAGTTCTTCGCGGTCGCGAAATTGCTCCAGTGCCTGAGGGTTGGCCAGTGCATCCGTGTTCTTCACGGCTTTGCCGTGAATGACATTACGCACTGCCAGTTCGACGATCTTGCCGCTGATGGTTCGCGGAATATCGGTCACCTGCACAATCTTGGCGGGTACATGCCGCGGTGTGGTGTTGTCGCGAATGACCTTACGAATGCGCGCCTGCAACGCCTCGTCGAGCACCGTGTCGTCGCGCAGACGGACGAATAGCACAACGCGGACATCGTCTTCCCAATCTTGCGACACGGCGATCGACTCGACGACCTCGTTCAAGGTTTCGACCTGGCGATAAATCTCCGCCGTGCCGATTCGCACGCCGCCCGGATTGAGTGTGGCGTCGGATCGCCCCAAGATCACGATTCCATCGTGCTCGGTCAACAGCGCAAGATCGCCATGGCACCAGACACCGGGCACACGCTCGAAGTAAGCCGCACGGTATTTGCTGCCGTCTGGGTCATTCCAGAAGCCAACCGGCATCGATGGAAACGGCTGCATACAGGTCAATTCGCCAGCTTGCCCGCGCGCCAGCCGCTCACCATCGTCGTCTAAGATCTCCACGGCCATGCCCAGACCACGACACTGCAATTCGCCGCGATACACTGGCAACATGGGACTGCCGAGCGCAAAACAAGAGACGATATCGGTGCCGCCCGAGATTGAAGCGAGCAGAACCCGGTCTTTGACGTCTCGATAGACGTAGTCGTAACTCTCCGGTGCTAACGGAGAGCCCGTGGAGAGAATGGTCTTCAAGCGCGCGAGTCTGTGCGTTGCCGCCGGTTTCACGCCGGCCTTGTCGACCGCGGAAATCCACTTCGCGCTGGTGCCGAAGACGCTGATCGCCAGTTCTTCGCACAAATCGAATAGTACTTCTGGTTTAGGGTGAAAGGGTGAGCCGTCGTAAAGCACGATCGTGCAACCTACCGCCAGGCCTGAGACCAACCAGTTCCACATCATCCAGCCGCAGGTGGTGAAATAGAACAAGCGATCCTCGCGCTTCAGATCGGTATGCAAAACCAGCTCTTTCAAGTGCTGGATCAACGTGCCGCCTTGCCCGTGCACGATGCACTTGGGCACGCCGGTTGTTCCGGAGCTGTAGAGAATGTACTGCGGTCGATCGAAGTCGCCGAGTTCGAATTCCAGTTTTTCGGTGGTTGGCGGAGCGAAGCTGTCCCAGGACACCGCGCGTGGAACGCTGGCGAGATCCCGCTCGCTGCCGGCATATGCAAAAACCACCACGCGTTCGACGGACGGCAAGAAAGACAGGATGCCCGCGACTTTCTCCAGGCAGTCGAATCGTCTGCCGGCATAAAAGTATCCGTCTGCGGTGAACAGAATCTTCGGCGCGATCTGTCCAAAACGATCGAGTACGCCGTTGATACCGAAATCCGGGGAGCAGGACGACCAGATAGCGCCCAGGCTGGAGGTTGCCAACATGGCGATCACTGCTTCCGGCCGGTTTGGCACGAAACCCGCAACTCTGTCGCCTGCCTTGACGCCGGCCGCTTTCAAACCGGCCCGCATGCGCGCCACCGCCTCATTCAGCTCTGCGTAGCTCAGTTCTCGAGTTGCGCCATCTTCACCGCGGGCGATGATCGCCAGCTTGTCGTCGCGGTAACGCAACAGGTTCTGTGCAAAGTTGATTTGCACGTTCGGGAAAAAACGGCAGCCGGGCATTTGTTGAAAGTGCGTGAAAGCCGGTTCGATGTCGCCCTTGGCGCGAATGCCGCAAAACTCCCAGATCGCAGTCCAGAACTTGTCCGCATGAGACACCGAGTACTCGTAAAGCGCGGCATAGTCGGGCACATCGGCACCGCTGCGCTCCTGCAGGAAACGCATGAAGCGCGATAGATTGGCGCCTTCGATACGGTCGTTGCTGGGCGTCCACAAAGCATCGGTCATGGCAATACTCGATCGATCGTTCCGCAGCTCTTAATACACCATCGGTGCGCACTGTCGAAATCGGGCATCTGGACAATGTGCGCTACTTGGGTAGCCAAATGCTGACAATCAAGCCGCCACCTTCGCGATTCGACAGGCGAATGCGACCGCCGTGTGCTTCGATGACCTCGCGCGCCAACGCCAATCCCAAGCCGGTACCGGTGCGCTTCGTCGAATAAAACGGCAAAAGCGCTTGCGATAGCACCGCCTCGCTCATCCCGGAACCTCGATCGCGCAATTGCAGCCTGAACTGCGGGCCAAGATCGACAACTTCGATTTCGATCGCTTCGCGCGCCGAGCCGGCTTCGATGGCGTTCTTGACCAGATTGATCAGCACCTGTTCGATCTGCGCCTGGTCCAGCCGTACAGGCGCATCGGGCAAAGGCGCAACGATGGCGACTTGTTCGGATTCCGCCACCGTACGCAGCACATTGTCCCAATACGCTGTCGCGTGGATCGGTGCTGGCAATCGCGCAAATCGCGCATACCCGCCGATAAATGCCTCCAGATGCCGCGCGCGCTCGGCGATCGCCGCAAACACCTGTTTTAAGCGCGTTTTATCGCCGCGCTCGACATACACACTGCCGGAATGCGCCATCGATGCGATCGGCCCCAGGGCATTGTTGATTTCGTGACTGATGACGCGGATCACTTTTTTCCATGTCGCCACTTCTTGTCGCGCCAATTCGCGCGTCAGACGCCGCACCAGCACCAGCGTATGCGGCCGCCCGTGCAATTCAAAGCCACGTCGGGTGACGTGAAAGACCTCTTCTTCGCCGTCCGTCGGCAAGGTGATCAGGCCATCTTGCCCGCGATGCATCAAATCGGCCAGCTCGCCGGGCAGCCGGCCGATCAGTTCCGATACGGCTAACCCCTCAAGTCTGCTGTTGGCACCGAACAGCTCGCGTGCGGCGACGTTGGCATAGACCACACGCTCACGCGAATCGGTCAGATACAGGGCGGTCGGCGTGTTCTGCACGACCGTATCGAGCAGCAACTCGCGTTGAATCAGCCGCTGGCGCTCATCGCGAAGTTCGTTGCCCAGTGCGTTCAGTGTGCGCGTCAATTCCGCAAGGTCAGCATTCTCCGGTACTCTGATCGAAGTCGAAAAGTCGGCGTCTTTCCAAGCGGCGACCAAGGTCGCCAATGCGCGCAAGTGCTCACTTCCAGGCGCCCTCTCGCGACGCCATGCAAGCCAGCCGAAGATTGACGCCGTCATCGCGGCTGCCAGGACCAACAGCCATCCGTTCAATGCCTGCGCCAAAACCGCGCCACTCAAGACGGCCGTCGAGAGCATAAAAAGCCAGCCCGGCCAACGACTCACGCGTTGCTTTCCAGATAGCGCATCGCAACGTCGCACCGGGCATAACTGGCCCCGTAACGTGACATGATGTCGCGGTCATGGGCGAAACCCAGTTTCTCGTATAAGCGAATTGCACTTGCGCAACGCCGGTTGGTGAGCAGAAACAGCGGCCGCTGCGGCAACGACCGTGCGCGCTCGAGTGCCGCGACCAGCAAGGATTCGCCCACGCCCTGGCCACGCGCGCCTGGGACAACACCCATCTTGGTCAACTCGATTGCACCATCGTCCGTGGGCATCAGCGCGCACGTGCCGACAACACCCGCACCACGTCTGGCGAATAGCACTTCGCCGCCGCGATCGATGATGAAACACTGTGGATCTTCGAGTACCTCGCGGTCATGATCCTCGAGACTGAACATCTCGGATATCCAGGCCTCGTTGATATCGTGAAAGGCGTGCGCCAGCGATGGCTGCCAGCAGATAATCTCGATCGGCGTGCTCATCCGCGTCGCACCACTGCCAGTGTGAGTCGCGAAGTGCAGACCAACGCCTGCGTGTCGTCTTCGATGCGGATCTCCCAGACCTGCGTTGTGCGGCCAAGGTGCATTGGACGGGCGGTGCCTGTGACCCACCCCTCGCGCTTGCCGCGCAGGTGATTGGCGTTGATCTCCAGCCCAACCACCTGGGTGCCATCGGGCGCCGCAAGCGCACCACCGAGGCTGCCCAGCGTCTCCGCCAGCGCGACCGAAGCGCCGCCATGCAGCAGGCCGTAGGGCTGCAAGGTACGCCGATCGACGGGCATCCTGCCACGGACGAAATCCGCGCCGATTTCGGTGATCTCGATGCCCAGAGCTTCGGCGAGCGTGTTGCGGCCGGCCGCGTTGAGTTGCTCGATCGACGCCGATCGAAAAATTCCGCTCATCGCAACCATTCGCGTTCCCTCATGAAATGTCCGGGTTAGAATATGCCGCGGAGCCGCACTATGGGCGCTCCCAGAACGATCGGGCGGTGCGATCCAGGCGTTTGTCTAGCGGCCTGTTTCCAGCTCAGCTGCGCAACATCAGCACGTGTTCAATGCCATCTTCGTCGTAGGGCTCGGATACCGTGCGGAAGCCGAAACGACTGTAAAACGCTTCGAGATACCGCTGTGCGCCGATGCGGATCGGACCGTGATGGCGTTGTGCGCAGCGGGCGATGCCCTCGGCCAGCAACAGCCGGCCATAGCCGCCGCGGCGAAAGCCGGCTGTGGTTAACACTCGACCCAACGACGCTTCTGGGTAAGACACACCCGGCGGCACGATTCGCAAATAGGCCGCGAGTTGCTCGCCGGCCCATCCACACAGGTGCTGGCAATATCTGTCCTTGCCGTCGAGGTCCTGATACGGGCAGTTCTGCTCGACGATGAAAACCGCCGTTCGGGCCTGACTGATTGCGTACCAGCGCTCGATCGCCAAGTCGCCAAACGGGTGCTGCGTCCAAACTAACGTCATGCCACGTCCAATACTGCGTAGCTCTTTTTGCCTTTGCGCAGGAGCAGGTAACGTCCGAACAACAGGTCGTCCGATACGACGAGGCGCGAAACATCGGCGCGACGGTTATTCAGATACACGCCGCCACTCTCGATGTCTTTGCGCGCCTGACTCTTGGACGGCGCCAGCTTCGCTTCGAGCAATAAATCGATGAGCGAACCGCCATCGAACGCGTTGCGCGCCAGTGGATAGGTGGGTACTTCGCCAACGACATCGCGGAAAGTAGCTGCATCGATATCACCCAATTCGGCACCGAACAAGATCGCGCTGGCGCGTTGTGCGGATTCCACCGCCGACGCACCGTGCACCATTGTGGTCACCTCGCGCGCCAATGCCCGTTGCGCTTCGCGCGCGCCTGGGTTGGCCGCCTGCTGCGCTTCCAGCGTCTCGATGTCCTCGCGCGTCAAGAAGGTGAACTTGCGCAGATACTCACTGATTTTTGCGTCTTCCGTGTTCAGGAAAAACTGATAGAAGCGATACGGACTGGTCTTGGCCGGATCGAGCCAGACAGCGCCGGATTCGGTCTTGCCGAACTTGCTGCCATCGGCTTTGGTGATCAGCGGGAAGGTCCAGCCGTACACCGTGGCGCCCAACTTGCGGCGCGTAAAATCGACGCCGGCGGTGATGTTACCCCACTGATCCGATCCTCCGATTTGCAGCTCGCAATGGCGCGCGGACCGGAGGTGATAAAAGTCGTAGCTTTGCAGCAACTGATAGCTGAATTCCGTGTAGCTGATGCCGCTCTCGGCCTCCATGCGCGAGCGCACCGAGTCCTTCGCCAACATCGCGGTCAGCGAAAAGTGTTTGCCGACATCTCGCAGAAATTCCAGCACCGTGATCGGCGCCGTCCAATCGTAGTTATCGACCAGCTGCGCCGGGTTGAATGGTGCGTCGAAGTCGAGCAGACGCGTTAGCTGCGCTTTGATGCACTCGACGTTATGCAGCAGCTGGTCGCGGCTCAACAAGTTGCGTTCGGCCGACTTGCCCGATGGATCGCCGATCATGCCGGTGGCGCCCCCGGCGAGTGCGATCGGGATATGCCCGGCGCGCTGAAAGCGGCGCAACATCAGCTGACCCATCAGGTGGCCCACATGCAGCGAGTCGCCCGTGGGATCGAAGCCGCAATACAGCGTGATCGGTCCTTGATCCATGCGCTCACGCAATGCTCTGAGGTCGGTGCAGTCGGCCAGCAGTCCGCGCCATTGGAGGTCGTCGATCAGGTGCATTTTCGAGTTCTGGGTTGGTGGGTCATTCGTAGGTGGTTGAGTTCTTGATGCAATCGTCAACGCGCGGTTTGCTCTTCCAACTGATCCCGGAAGTCGACAATAAACGTCGGTGCGCCTTTGACGCGACCTTCGAACAAGGCTCGGGGACGTGTGCCCTTGCCGTATACCCGTTCGATCGCATCGTAATCGATCGACAGCGCCGACCCGTCGAGCGCAATGCCGGCGAAGAGCCCGCGGGTGCGCGCATAGGCCAGGATCTCAGCTTTAAACTCGATGTCGGTGGATGCCGATGCCTGACGCCCAACGGGCCCCGCGGCGACGGAGGCGTCGGCGCCAAGCGTAAACTTGCCGGACACCAGATTGTCGACGCCACGCTGCGTGCGGAACACCAGAATGATGTCGGCCGACTGCACGCCCGCTTGAAAACCGAAGCTGCCGCCGGTAATCGCGATATACGCCGGGTTCGACCAGGTGCCATCGCTCTGGCGCACCGAGATCAGCCCTTTACCGCGGCGGCCGCCAACGACAAGGCCGACTTTGACCACATCGGGAATCACGGCGATCGCGTAGGCCTTCGATAGCAGCGAGCGTGGAATTTCGATGTCCGGAACCGATTGTACTTCGCGCAAAACCGCGACCGCATCTTGCGCGCGTTTTTCCTCTTTCGCACCGGCGAGCGCGCTCAGCGGCAGCGCCAACAGAATCAACAACACCCAGCTGCGCATGTCGAAACGCATTTGACGGCCCTCCATTGAGCGACGCGGTGAAGGATGCACAAAGTGGGCTGGCGGCGCTATGAATGACTTTGTCGCTGCGCTTAGTTTGTCATTACAACCCTCTCGATGCGCTCCTCGGCGAAGCGACGAAATCAGGCCAATTCCTCGAGACCTCATGGATTAGGCGGGTTAAGATTGCAGCCGCCAGGCGATGAGTTTCGCGGCGGCGATTGCGGCCGTCCGAACGAGAATCAAGCCCGCGATCAGGCAGAACCCCAGGCAGCCAAGCCAGACCGGGAACACGGCATCGGCAGACGCGGTCATGACGGTCAGTGCCGTGGCAAAAGCCAGTAACAATACCGCGTAGTGGTTGCCAAAGGTCCGTGCCTGGACGGCAGCGGTGAGCGGCAAAACCAGGGTGCCCACGGCCAGCAGCACAGGAACAACGATCTTGAATCCGATGATAAAGAAAATGACGGTCGGCCACCCGAACTTCAGATCAGACAAGCCAAGTCCAAATATCCCGATCGTCTCCTGATATCGCCAGGAAAGTGCCCAATGAGCGAAAAAGACCATCGCTCCGGGCGTGCCGATCATCCACGCCGGCACCTCGATGCCAAGCGCAGAACCTGCAAGGCACGGAGCGAACACCAGCGGCAGCCACAACGGTCGCCAACGCGCTCCAGTATGCGTGAACCAAAGTGAGGCAACGACAAGAGAAGCCACCACTGCGCGCTGGTCTGGCAGCATCCAACCCAGAAAAAGGGCGGCCAGCGCAGCGATTCCACCCACGGAGAATCTGACACGCCATGCGTCTGCCACGCGCTTTGGAAGGGATGGCACGGTGAGGTCGAACAACATGTAGGCCCATGCCAACAGACTGACGCCGACAAAGACCAAAAACGGGGCAGCCTTCGGCATTGAGGCTGCGCTCCCTGGCCCTCCGATCTGTGTCGCGAACAACAACACCACTACGGCCAGGCCCAGGTGCGCGAGGCGAACGCGTTCAAGCACCTCGCCCACACGGGAGCGGCGCGCGCCGAAGCGCATCCCCCAACGAAGATCTTCTATCGAGTCGAACTGTTCGTTTAGACGCGGTGCGAAAAGCATCGCGATCAGAAAGGCAAGGTACGGACGACCCGTCGCCAGAGCGCGATCAATATGACCCAACCTCCAGTTCGCCCGCTCTTGCTCGCGGGCGGTTGCCCGGATGGCGGCCAGGCGCTCGCGAAGCGCCGGCAAATCCTCGATGTCGCGTGAACGACGGAAGTCTCGCTCCCATTCGAAAGAACGTGCCACGCGCTCTATCAACCAATCCGGAAACCCAGTCCGCTCGTTGACGAACTGCGCCATCTGCCGCGACAGCGCGTCGCGATGCGCCAGTGGTACCAGTGCAAGATCCGGCTCCAGGCGCTTCCACCATTGAGGCAAGTCTGCCGCCTCGATGCGATCGACCGCTGCCAGCATTGTGCGGATGCGAGCGATCAGTTCAGGCAAGTCCTCGATGGCAGAGCGATCCACCGGCGCCGGATATGACGCGGTGTCCTGTGGCATCCGGCGCGGCGGCCCTTGCGTCCGAGCTTTCGGCGTAGCATCTGCTGCTGGCGAGTCCAACTCACTGGGCGCAGTTTGCGTCGCCACTGGAGCTGAGTCACCGGACGACACCCGCTCAAGCGCCTCGGTGGCGACTGCCGTCCTGGCATCGGCGGTTGCTGAGTCGACGCGTTGCGCCAGATCTGGGGCACGCTCATTTGCGTCCGCCGCCTGCGCCGCAATCTGGTGCGCTCGCTCCAGCGCAACCTCGTAGGCCTGACGCAGCTGTTGATAACCCTCCGGATCATCATCCGGGCGAGTCGTTTTCAGCTGCTTCGCATAGGCGCGTTTGATCGCAAGCGCATCGGCGGTCGCCGGGCAGTGAAGCACCGACCAAGGCCAGCCGTTCACAGCACGAAACCCCGATCGATCTCGTCAAGGAACTTCTTCACCTGGCCACGCACACGCTCGATGATCTCGGGGTCCTGGCCATCGAGCGCGTTTTGGAAAGCCATGAGCGCTTCCTGGATCTGCAAACGCTCTTGTCCAAGGCGATCCTCATACAGACGTTTGCAGCGTTCCAGGAGCACCGCATTCTCCTGTTGCTCGCGCGGATGGACTTTGATCTGGTCGAGTGCCTTGAGCGCTTGCGCCAGTGCCTCACCAACCAGCTCATGTTCGCGCTGTTGGATGACCACATTCGTCACTTCGCCAGTCCGCACATCCGCCACGTCAACCACCAGCAGCCCATTGGCATCGTAGGTGAAGCGCACGTCGACCATCGCTTCGCCTTTGGGCAATGAGGGCACGCTCACGCTCACGCGCTGTAGCTGCAAATTTTCGCTCGCGATGGGCGATTCGCCTTGGCAAATGTCCAGATCCAGCTGCGTCTGGTGATCTCGAATCGTGTGGTAACGACCGACGCGCGACACTGGCACCGGCATGTTGCGCTCGATGATCGGCGAAAAGCGGTCGTCGACGATACCGAGGCCGAGTGAGTACGGCATGACGTCAGTGAGCACCACCTCTTCCAGCGCCGCGTCTCGCGACAGCAACGCTGCCTGGATCGCCGCACCGCGCGCGATCGTCTCGTCCGGATTGATCGTGCGCAACGGCAGTTTGCCAAAGAGGCGCGTGACCGCATGACGGATCATTGGCATGCGCGTCGCGCCGCCGACCAGAACGATTTCACCGAGTTCTCCAGAGTTCAGGCGAGCGTCGCCAAGCGCGCGTTCGATCGGTCGGCGCAGCCGCAGCATCAGCTCGCTGCACGCCGCCTCGAAGGCCTCGCGGCTGATGGTTTGCGGGTCGCCGCCGGGCAGTTGCAAGATCGCCTCGACGCGATCGCTCAAATCGCGTTTGGCTTGTTCTGCCGCGCGGAGCGCATGCCCGTTGCTGCGCAGTTTTTCTTTGTGCACAGCGCTCAGCTTCGCTGTCGACAACGCGCTGTCGAGCAGCGCGCGCACGAAATCTTCGCCCCCCAGTCGCGTATCGCCGGCGCTCGCGCGCACCTGCACAACCCCGTCGAAGTACTCGAGCACCGACACGTCGAAGGTGCCGCCGCCCAAATCGAACACCAGAAACGTGGTGTGGTCGGCTCGCTCTTGCAAACCGTACGCCAGCCCGGCGGCGGTGGGTTCGTTCAGCAGTCGCGCCACTTTCAAACCCGCCAGCGTCGCTGCCGTCTGGGTGGCCTTGCGCTGCAACTGGTTGAAGTACGCCGGTACCGTAATCACCGCCTCTTCGACGGTATGGCCCAGATGTGCTTCGGCGTCGGCCTTGAGCGCACGCAACACCAGCGCCGATAGCTCCTCGCTGCGAAACTTCTGACCCTGGAGTTTCACCACATGATCTGTGCCCATGTAACGCTTGAACGCCAATGCCGTGTCTTGCGGCGCCGTGGCGTGCCGCTCGCGGGCGGCCAGGCCCACCAGGACCGTGCCCGATGCATCGACGCTGACGGCCGATGGCGTCATCACGTGGCCGAGTGTGTTCTGGATCAGTTGGGTTCGGCCATCGACGAAAACCGCCGCCAGCGAATTGGTAGTGCCGAGATCGATGCCGAGCATGTTCGTTGGTGATGAATCGATGGTTGCAATTGGCAGGGCGCGGTTCGTAGGAACCAACAGCCGAAAGATACGCGATGCCGCGATGCGCCGAACCAACACTCTTCCATCACCAGCAGTTGACGCGGCCATCACACTCCGCTAGATGTGCGCGGCCCGATTCGGCGCCGGGTTCGTCGCGCCATCTGAACCCGGAGATTGCCATGAGCGGCGTGCCCAACCAGTTCATCCCACCGCCGCCCGGCGAAGTTCTGGGGCATCCCAAAGCGCTCTGGAACTTGTTCATGTCCGAGTTCTGGGAAAGGTTCATGTTCTACGGCATGCGCGCCATGCTGGCGGTACACGTTGCGGCGGCGTTTTTTGCGCATATGGGCGATCAGGCAGACGCGCAAGCCAGTTTGACCTATGGCGGCTTCACATCAATGGTGTACATGACCGGCATTCTCGGTGGGTTTGTCGCCGATCGCATTCTCGGTTACCAGCGCTCGATCATGCTCGGCGGCGCGATGATGTCGGTGGGCATGTTCATGCTGATGGCGCCCGACTTGCCCACATTTTTGATGGGCCTGGCCGTGGTCATTGTCGGCAACGGCATGTTCAAGCCGAATATCTCAACAATGGTAGGCAAGCTTTATGCGCCCGCCGATGTGCGTCGCGATTCCGGTTTCACGATCTTCTACATGGGCATCAATGCGGGCGCCGCACTGGCGCCCATCGTCTGCGCAGGGTTGATTGGCGAGAAGTATGGCTACCGCTGGGGATTTCTCACCGCTGGTGTCGGAATGGTGCTCGGACTTGCGGTGTTTCATGGTCTGCGCGCCTGGTTGGGTCATGTTGGCACGGCACCTAAGGGCAAAGAGGGCCCGATGCCCCTGGTACAAGTGCTGATTGCAGCCGTGTTGATGGTTGTGCCGGTGTACTTCCTGCTCGACCAGAGCGAGATCCTCGGCACGCTTTTGCTGGTGATGATGGCCGCCATGATCGTCTGGTTTGTCTACAGCGGCATCAAGAGCGGCAGCAAAGAGCAGTTGCATCGTTACATCGCCATGCTGTCGCTGTTCCTGGCCTGTTCCTTGTTCTGGGCGCTGTTCGAACAGGCAGGATCGTCGCTGAACTTCCTGGCGCGCGACTATGTGAACATGCCCACCATTTTCGGCTGGACGCCCGCTTTCACCATCTTCCAGTCGGTGAACGCGATTTTCATCATCATGTTCGCGCCGGTGTTTGCCATGATGTGGCCGGCGCTGGATCGTTCCAATGTCAACCCGTCCATTCCGCGCAAATTTGCGCTTGGACTCGTCGGCGTCGCCGTTGGCTTCTACATCCTGGTGTTTGCTATTGGAAATATGCAGGATGCGAACGGCAAGATTTCCTGGACCATGTTGACCCTGTGCTATCTCATCCACACGCTCGCCGAACTGTGTTTGTCGCCGATCGGACTATCGATGGTGACGAAGCTGGCGCGGCCAGAAGAAACGGGGCTGGCGATGGGCGGCTGGTTCCTGGCGATCGCTGGCGGCAATTACGCGGCCGGCGTGATCTCGTACTTCGCCACGGGCGGCGGCGGTGGCGGCCATGGCGAAGCCAGCGGCATCTTGCAATATAGCGCCGTCTTCATGCAGCTGTTTTGGATCGGCCTGATCATCGGTGCGCTGTATTTCTTCACCGCGCCCTTGCTCAACAAACTGATGCATGGAGTGAAATAACCGATGTCGGGCGGCACCGATGCTGTGCAACTTTCGGTGGTCGTCCCGGTGCACAACGAGCGCGACAACGTCGCGCCGTTGTTCTTCGAGATCATGGCGGCGATGCGCAGTACCGCCATCGACTACGAGGTGATATTTGTCGACGACGCCAGCAACGACGATACGTTGCAGGTGCTGCGGTCGCTCAAACGCGAGCATCCCTGGTTACGCGTCATCCGCCATCTGCAGCGGGCTGGCCAGAGCACCGCGCTGCGCAATGGCGTCAAGGCTGCCCGAGCGGTTTGGGTCGTCACGCTGGATGGCGATGGACAGAATGATCCGGCGGATATCGTCACTTTGCTGACAGCGCGCGACGAGGCATCGGCGACAATGGGGCTGTTTGCCGGTTGGCGCTCACGGCGCCACGATCATGCGATCAGGCGTCTGTCGTCGAAGATCGCCAACGCGACACGCAGCGCTGCGCTGGGCGATGCCACACCAGACACCGGATGTGGCTTGAAATTGTTTCAGCGCGCGGTGTTCCTGGACTTGCCATACTTCAGCCACATGCATCGCTTTCTGCCAGCACTGTTTCAGCGTGCTGGCTTTCAGGTGCAAAGTGTGGCGGTCAGCCATCGACCACGCACCGGCGGCGTGAGCAAGTACGGCATTTGGGATCGACTGTGGGTGGGCCTCGTCGATATCGCAGGCGTGATGTGGCTGCGACGCCGATCGTCCATGGCAGAGGTGATCGAGGAATGAGCCTTGAGTGCATCGTGTTTCGCAGCGAGAAGCGTCTCGGCGCGTATGTTTACGTACGCGATGCCGCCGCGCTGGAGAAGCTCCCGACGGCGCTCAGGCAGGCGCTCGGCGAGTTGTGCGAATCACTACGCTTCGTCTTGACGCCCGAACGTAAACTGGCCCAGGTCGAGGCGGCAGTGGTCATCGCGAACATCGACAAACTCGGATATCACCTGCAATTCCCGCGCAATGATGCGCTCGATGAACAAGCCGCCGCGGCAATTCGTCATAGCCTCTTATAGGTGCCCAGCGACCGCCGTCGCGGCCCGTTTATCGCAGGCTACAAGTGCCGCTCCACCGGCAGAACCCGCGCCAGAAAACTGACGATGCGTCGCGACCAGCTGCGTGTTGGCTCGCGGTAGTGTGTGACAACCTTGCCGTCTTTGATTTCCGTCCAAACAAGGCGACTTCCGTCGAGGCCAAGTTCGAAGCTGGCACCGGGAAGCAGGGCCAGTTCGTAGTGTTCGCGCACTTGTCTGGCGAAGGCCGCATCGTCGATCAGCACGCCCATTTCGGTATTGAGCCACATGGAGCGCGGATCGAGGTTATAGGAACCTACGAACGAGATCTCGCCGTCGATGATGGCCGCCTTGGTATGCAGGCTGGCGCGCGAGGATCCGCGGAACGAAGACTCCATCGGCAGCGCGCCCGCCGTGCGCTTCAGCTCGTGGATTTCGATGCCGGCTTTCAGTAGACGCTTGCGGTACCGGGCATAACCGCCGTGTACGGCGGCGACGTCCGTGGCGTTAAGCGAATTGGTCAATACCTTGACTTGCACACCGCGTTTCTCCAGCGATGCCAGCCATCTGGCGCCTCGTTGGCCGGGCACAAAATAAGGCGAGATCAAAATCACTTCCCGCTCCGCACGGTCGATGGTCCGCTCCAAGGTTGCGGCGACACCGACCGGCGCCTTGTCGTTGCGAAGCCACTTATCGGCCGGATCCGAAATCAGGGCGGCCGTGCCCCGATGCATCCCGCTCTTACCCAACGACGCGACCAGCGGCGACGCGTGCAGCGCGGCCACGGTACCATCGGCGATGGTGCGGCTGCGGCTGGCCTCCAGCGTTTCCCTGGCTTGTGCCAGCGTCGGATTCGACGGGACCTCATCTTCGATAGCTGCGATCGGCACCACCACCGATGCGTTCCAGTATGCATCGAAATCCAGTTGTGCTTCCGTGGCTGCCTCGCCCGTCAGCAGCACGCCCAGGTCCCGAAAGTGAAAGCCCTCATCGAGTCCAAAGTACTCATCGCCAATATTGCGTCCGCCGACGATCGCGACCAGACCATCGGCGATCCAGGCTTTGTTATGCATTCGGTGATTGGGCCGAAAGCCGGTGAACACAAATTCGAATACGTTGAGCGAGACGTTGGCGCGCGTGCGATAGGGGTTGTACACGCGAATTTCGATGTTCTCGTGTCTATCGATGACCTTCAGGGTGGGGTCAAGACCGCGCAGATAGGTGTCGTCGACTAACAGGCGTATGCGCACGCCGCGGTCGGCGGCGCGCAGCACCTCGGCCGCGAGCAATTGCCCGCTGACATCGTTGTGCCACATGTAATAGAGCAAGTCCAGGCTGGTCGTCGCACGTTCGGCCGTGCCCAGTTTGAGCAACAGCGAGTCGCTATTGGACTGCAACAATCGAAAGCTGGACTCTCCCTTGGAGAGGTTCATTGCCGCCACGTTCGCCGCGATCTCGCCGTCCGCCGCGGATGGCAATGCAGATTGTGGTTGCGCGCGCCAGTCGATGTGGGCGCAGGCGCCCAACAACATCCAACCCAGCGCGATGCTTAACCGCCAGCCGCGAAATTTTGACTTGCCAAGGTTCATACCGCTACTATGCCGCTCTTTTCTTCGCTCATTTCGTTGGAGTTGCCGTGAAGCGCACGTTTCAGCCCAGTAATCTCAAGAGAGCTCGTACCCATGGGTTTCGCGCTCGCATGGCCACTAAGACTGGTCGAGCGGTGCTGAACCGCCGCCGTGCGAAAGGCCGCCACAAGCTCATTCCTTAACCGCGCGCCGGGGCTTCGTTGCTGTGTCGCGCGCCTTTCCGCGCAGCGTCCGACTGCTGAAGCCTGAAGAATTCGACGCAACGTTTCAACTCGGCCGCCGTGAACGCGGCCGTTTTTTTATGGCTGTCGTGCATGCCAACGGACTTCAATCCGCGCGCATTGGGTTTGCCGTTGGCAAGAAGCATCTGCCGGCCGCCCACGACCGCAATCTTGTCAAGCGTTTGGGTCGCGAGGCCTTTCGGCAGGCCAGGGAACGTCTGCCGAGTGTGGATATTGTGATCGCACCAGGGCGCGAAGTCAGCCGCGGCGACCGTCGGTCGTTGCGAGCCGATCTCGATGCGCTGTTTGCGAGACTGCAGATGACCCTGTGACCTCAGTTGGCCGCTGAGCAATCAAGGGTAACCGAGCCGCAGAACCAGGAACTGTCGACGCGATGAGTAATTTGAGAATTTTCTTGCTGCTGGGTATTGCATTGGTGGGCATGCAGTTATGGGCTGCCTGGCAACGCGACTACGGGCCGCGACCACAAGAGCCGCAGTCTGCCGAGGCAGGGCCTGTGGGTTCGGGCGGCGACGTCCCAGTGGCGCCGGCGGTCAGCGATGGTGTGCCGGCGGCGCCGACGATGTCCTCGTCGCCCGAAGCGCCGATGGTGCCAGCCCAGGCCGCTTCTGACCGTCGCGTCACGATCGAGAACGACGTATTGCGTTTGACGGTTTCGACCCGTGGGGCGGAAATTCGGATTGCCGAACTGCTGACCTACCCGCTCAGTCTGCAACAGAAAAACGCGCCGGTTAAGCTACTGAATGAAGACCCAAGCCGCCTGTTCGTCGTGCAGTCGGGTTTGGTGTCGTCCAGCCGGTCGGCGCCGGATCACAATGCGCAGTTCGAGATCGAAGGCGATCGTTTCGCGCTCGCCGAAGGCCAGTCCACCTTGGACGTGCCGTTCACCTGGCGAGACCCGGACGGGATCCTGGTGCGCAAGGTATTGACGCTGGCGCGGGGCAGTTTTGTGGTGGGCGTGCGCCATGAGGTCGACAACCAAAGTGCCAGCGAGTGGAGCGGCAGCCAATACCGGCAGATGTTGCGCGTGCCGCCGCCGGCACCGAGCATGTTCGCATTCAATGATCCGGAGCTTTACGCTTATGTCGGCGCGGCGGTTTATACGCCCGATGAGTACTTCCAGAAACTGCCCTTCGGCGACTTCGCCGATACGCCGTATTCCAGAACAGTCGCGGGCGGCTGGTCGGCGATGCAGCAACACTATTTTGTGGGCGCCTTTGTACCTGGCAAAAACGAGCAAACGACTTACTCCACCGCAATACTCGACGCAGGCACCGCCAATCCGCGCTATGTCATGCGACAAATGACGCCAGTGCTGAAAGTAGCGCCAGGCGCTTCGGCCAGCGTGGGCGCATCGCTTTACTTAGGTCCAAAACTGCAGGAAGCGCTGCCGAACGTCGCCGAGGGTCTGCAGTACACAGTCGACTACGGAATTATTGCGTTCATCGCGGCGCCGCTTTTTTGGTTGATGAGCTGGCTGTACAAGCTGGTTGGCAACTGGGGGGTCGCCATCATCCTGCTGACATTGCTGGTGAAACTGGCGTTTTATCGTTTGAGCGAGTCGCAGTACCGCTCGATGGCCAGAATGCGCAAGCTGCAGCCGCGTCTTGAGGCGCTGAAAGAACGCTACGGCGATGATCGCCAGAAGATGGCGCAGGCGCAGATGGACCTCTTTAAGCAAGAAAAGGTCAACCCTCTGGGCGGATGTCTGCCGCTATTGCTGCAATTGCCAGTGTTCTTTGCCTTGTACTGGGTGATCTTCGAAGCGGTGGAGCTGCGTCAGGCGCCGTTCTTTGGGTGGATTCAGGACCTGTCCGTGCGCGATCCGCTGTATGTGTTGCCGATCTTGAACGCCGCAGTGATGTGGTACACGCAAAAACTCACGCCGATGCCCGGCATGGATCCCATCCAGAAACGCATCTTTCAAACGATGCCGCTGATCATGGGTGTGATGTTCGCGATCTTTCCGGCAGGGCTGGTTCTGTACTGGCTGGCGAACGGCGTGCTGGGCCTGATCCAGCAGGTGGTTATCACCAAGCGCATTGAGGCAACAAAGTAGCGCCACGTTTGGCCGCTTTGTCGCATTGGCGCAACACTTTGTTGCGCCAATCGCAGCGGATGTCTTTTCTCCGCCAAACCCGTGTGATAGCCTCCTGCCGCCGTATCACCCCAGGTAGACCTCCACGATGATTCGACAACGCACGTTGAAGAACGTCATTCGCGCAACGGGCGTAGGTATTCATTCGGGCCAGAAGGTCTACATGACGCTTCGGCCGGCTGCCGTCAACACGGGCATTGTGTTTCGTCGCACCGATCTTAAAGATCCGGTCTGTCTCCTGGCACGCGCCGAAAACGTCGGCGATACCTCCCTGTCGACGGCACTCGTCAAAGACGGCGTGCGCGTGCAGACGATCGAGCACCTCTTGAGTGCGTTTGCGGGCCTGGGTATCGATAACGCCTATGTCGATTTGTCGGCTGCCGAAGTGCCGATCATGGACGGCAGCGCTGGCCCGTTCGTATTTTTGCTTCAATCTGCCGGTATCGAAGAGCAGGATGCGCACAAACGCTTTATTCGGATCCGCAAAGAGATTGTCGTTCGCGACGGCGACAAGTGGGCTCGTTTCGAACCATTCGATGGGTTCAAGGTGGGATTCTCGATTGAGTTCGATCACCCGGCGTTCTCGCAACGCTCGTGTTCCGCGGAGATTGATTTTTCGACGACCTCGTTCGTCAAAGAAGTGAGCCGCGCCCGGACCTTCGGTTTCATGCGCGATCTGGAGATGCTGCGTGAGCGGAACCTGGTGCTCGGCGGTTCAATGGACAACGCCATTGTGCTCGACGACTACCGCGTGCTCAACGAAGACGGCTTGCGCTACGAAGATGAGTTTGTCAAACACAAGATCCTGGATGCGATCGGCGACTTGTACTTGTTAGGGCACAGCCTGATCGGCGCGTTCTACGGGCACAAGTCCGGTCATTTCCTGAACAACAAGCTCTTGCGAGCCCTCGTGGCCGACGAGAGTGCCTGGGAAGAGGTCGTTTTCGATCGTCCCGAAGAGGTACCGATTTCTTACGCGCATCCGGCCCAGGCGGTCTGATCCACGAGGGAATCATCCGTCGTCTGCCCGACGGTAGTTACACACCGAAGAATAATCAGGACAAATTGGAAGCATTCGACACGGAAGTCGAACGGCCAGTGAGGCCATCTTGACCGGTTCACCACCGGTCACATTGCGCAAGTCAACGGGCAATGCACTTGGGTCGGTTGTGTTGATGCACGGGGTTCATGCATCAGGGCGAGCGACCTTCACGGTGAGCCGCTGTACTTCGAGACCGAGGTTGTCATTCGCCTCGTCGAGGAGTTGTCGGCTCAAAAGGCGCAGTTTGGACGCCCACGCGGGTGATTGCGCCAGGAACACGAGTTGCCCCTTGCGCACATTGGCAAGTTGGCACTCGGATGCGAGTCGGGGGGGCAGGAGCGCGCGCAAGCGTTGGTCCCACACCTCCAGCAGCCGCGCTTTTTCCACAAGCGAGGCAACGATTGGCATGTCCTGGAGTACATCAGCTAACGCGGGATAACGGGGCATATCGGCTCTGTTGGATGTCCAGGCGCGCACCGGCGAAGGCACTTGAGAGCAGGTTTGACATGAACATTATTTTGACAGGCGGCACGCGCGTTGGTTCCAAGGTCATTTCATTGACCTGTCCACGGATTCGGGTGGCACTCGGGGCCATCGGCGTGAGTATGTTGGCGCTGCTGGTTGGCTGCGGTTTCTGGGCAGGGCGAGCGCTCCAGGGCGATATGGCCAGCAGTGGCGATTTGGCTGAAATGCGCGGCAAACTTCTCGCGCAGCAAGCGCAACTCGATGAAACCGAAGCCAAGGCAAAACGCGATCTCAACGCCCTGGCAATGCAACTTGGCGAGTTGCAGGCACATGCGGCGCGCCTCAATGCGCTGGGCCTTCGACTGACGCGGATGGGCAAGCTCGAGGACGGCGAATTCAACTTCAGCGAATTGCCCGATGTGGGTGGCCCGGAGAATCAGCTGCCGCTCGAAGAGGGATTTCTGGCGCCTGAGTTCAACGACTCGCTTGATAAGTTACGTCAGCAGTTCAACGTGCAAGCCGAACAACTTGGCATCCTCGAAACGCTGCTTGTCGACCGGGACCTTGAGGCAGAGTTCATGCCCGCTGGAATGCCCGTCCGTACCGGATTCGTCTCATCCCACTTTGGCTATCGCGTCGACCCCATTTCTGGTCGCCGTGCTTTCCATTCGGGCATCGATTTCGACGGCGTCAAAGGCGCAGATGTGTTGAGTGTCGCCACTGGCGTTGTTGCATTCTCGGGGCGCCACCCGGCCTACGGCAACATGATCGACATTGATCATGGCAATGGTTACGTTACCCGCTACGCGCACAATGACAAGAATCTTGTGGATCTGGGCGATGTCGTGCAAGCCGGCCAGTTGATCGGGAAGTTGGGTGCGACGGGCCGCGCCACCGGAACGCATGTGCACTTTGAAGTTTGGTTCGAAGGCAAGCCGGTCAACCCTAAGCAGTTCGTTGCTGCCATTCGTTGAAAAAACTCAGCATCGAGTGATGACGCGCCGCAAGGCGCGTACCGAGCCGAACGACCGGCGGCTATGCCGTCGGGGAGTTTGGGAAATCGGAGATTTCCGCAACGATCATGGCCGCACAACTTTCGTTTTTTGCGGATGGCTTTAGCCATGATCCTTGTATACGCCGTCGAGAGAAGCCAACCGTGCTCGGCGGTCTGAGGCGAAGCCTCGGGTAGTCAATCACACATCCGCGCACGGTAGACTGCTGACATCCACTTCCCCGGCGCACCCATGCACGACGCTCATGGTTTCCTGCTCTACGCGGTGGTGTTTCTCGCCGCTGCCATTCTGGCTGTCGTGATCAGCAAGAAAGCCAAGATGGGCGCGGTGCTCGGCTATTTGATTGCTGGCGTGCTCGTTGGCCCGGAAGCATTCAATCTCGTGTCGGACCCGGAGACACTGCTCACTTTTTCTGAGATCGGTGTTGTCATGCTGCTGTTTGTGCTCGGCCTGGAGTTGTCACCGCAGCGCCTGTGGCTGATGCGGCGTGTTTTGCTTGGTCTGGGCGCATCGCAAATGCTGCTCGTGACCGGGATCTTTGCGACAGCTGGCTGGTGGATGGGATTGCCGACCGCCGCGGCATGGATTGCCGGCTTTGGCCTGGCGTTGTCGTCGACAGCGTTTGGGGTTCAGATTCTCGCCGAGCGCGGTGAACTGACAGCCGAACATGGTCGCGGCAGCTTCGGCGTGTTTTTGTTCCAGGATCTGGTCGCCGTGCCCGTGGTGGCCTTGATCCCGCTCCTTGCCGCAGGTGAGATCCAGCGATCGACGCGCGACCCGTGGTTGTCTGCGTTACTGGTACTCGGCGCGATCGCGCTGGTTATTCTGGCCGGGCGCTATCTTCTCCGGCCTGTTTTTCGCGCGATCTCCAAGACCGACAGCGTCGAGGTGTTCAGTGCTGCGGCACTGCTCGTTGTGCTCGGCACGGCGTTGCTGATGCAACAGGTGGGACTATCGATGGGACTTGGTGCTTTTCTTGCTGGTGTATTGCTTGCCGATTCCGAGTATCGCCACGAACTGGAATCGCATATCGAGCCGTTCAAAGGACTGCTGCTGGGTTTGTTCTTCATGAGCGTAGGAATGAGCCTCGAACTACAGCGTTTGTACTCTGCACCGGGCATGATTCTGGGATTGTTGGCCGCGGTGCTCGCACTGCAACTGCTGGTGATGTGGGCGGTCGGCCGCAGTTTCGGCTACTCGCAGCGACAAAGTCTGTTTCTGGCCGCCATGCTGGCCTCTGGCGGGGAGTTCGCCTTTGTCGTGTTTGCCACGGCAGAGGGCGCAAATTTGATCAGCGCGGATCTCGCCGGGTTGCTCAATCTTGTCGTTGCCCTGGCCATGGCCTGCACGCCGTTCATCGTGCTCGGCATTGCAGCGTTTGCCGATCGCCAGTTGGATACGCACACCAGCAAACGGCAATTCGATGCCATACCCGATCACCATTCGCAGGTCGTCATCGCCGGCTTCGGGCGTGTCGGTCAAGTACCGGGACGTGTGCTTTCGGCACAAAAGACGCCATTTACCGTCATCGAACCGTCTGCTGAACAAGTCGACTTGAGTCGCCGCTTTGGCTCCACTTTGTATTTCGGCGACCCGGCGCGCCCGGAGTTGTTGCGCGCCGCACGCGTTGGCGATGCCAGGGTTTTCGTACTGGCAATTGACGATGTCGAACATTCGGTGCGCGTGGCGAGAACCGTGCGCAAGCTCTACCCGCATGTCAAGATCATCGCTCGGGCGCGCAATCGACAACACGCATTCAAGTTGATGGATCTTGGCATCGACTTCATTATTCGCGAGACGCTGCACGGTGCGCTGTCAATGACACAAAAAGTGCTCGAAGAACTCGGCCTGGATAGCGCCACTGCCAGCGAACGTGTCGAAAGGTTCCGCGCCTTCGATGAGGCATTGCTTGCTCAGCAGCATCTGGTTCACGACGATGAGTCGGCACTGATTCAGTCGAGCGATCAGGCGCGACGCGATTTGATCGCTTTGTTCGAAGCCGACGATGCCTTACGCCAAGCTCCTTGACCGAGCCGCGACGCTGCTGGCCTGGCCGGTCGCGCAGACGGGCCGCGCGCTCGGCGCCTTGGTCGTATTGGGTGTGTTCGGTATGTTTGCTGTGGTGTTACTGCGTTATGCCTTCGGATTTTCCGAAGCGTGGCTTCGCGAGTTGGTGCTGGCGCTCAACGCTGCGGTTTTCCTGCTCGGCGCCTCTTACGCGCTGGCGCGAGACGAACATGTGCGCGTCGACGTGCTGAGCAAACGCTTCTCGCCGCGCACCAAACTGCTCGTCGAAGTCATCGGACTGCTGCTCGTCGTCCTGCCATTTGCGCTGTTTGTGCTGGCCGTCAGCTATTCCTACGTCGCTACCAGTTTTGCCATCGGCGAACGTTCCAATGAACCCAGTGGATTGTCTTACCTGTGGATGGTCAAGGCCCTGATACCCACCTTCGCAGTGCTGTTGATCCTGCAGGCGCTCGCCAGTGCCTGCAAATTGCTGGCGCAATGGCACGCCCGATAGCGGCGATTCGGGCCGCCAACGTCGTGACCGATCCGGAGACGGGTAGTAACTGGATTCGAACCGGCCACGTTTACGCGAGGCGCCTTAGCTGAAAGCCAGGTCGGGGCATTGCTGCCGTTCCCTGCGCTACATCGGAAAGCGCACGCGAAACCGCGCGCCGCCGCCTTGCAGATTGTCAGCGCGAATGTGGCCGCCGTGTTCCTCGACGATTTTTTTCACGATCGCCAATCCAAGGCCGGTGCCCTTGGCCTTAGTCGTGGTGTACGGCTCGAACAGGCGATCCTTGAGATTTTCCGGGATGCCAGGGCCGTGGTCGCGGACTTCCAGTTCGACATAATTGCGCGACCCCTCGGCACCTCCATACAGCGCAATCTCGACCTGCGCCCGGCCCTCTGGCAGCGCCTCTTCGGCGTTGCGAATGAGGTTGTGCAGCAATTGCCGCACGCGTCCGGCATCGGCTCGCACTGGGGCCTCGTCGTCCGGAAGATGCAAACTGATGTCCACGCGCGAAGTGTCGCCCATGTACAGCTCAACCACCTCGCGAATGATCGTCGACAGTCTCATGGACTTAAGTTCCAGGCGCGGTGGCCGCGCGTAGTCGCCAAACGCGTTGACCATCGATTTCAGCGCTTCAACCTGGGCCACGATCGTGTGTGTGGCGCGGTCCAGCACATCGCGGTCTTCGGCTGGCAGCCGCTCCAGGAGTTTGCGGCGCATGCGTTCTGCAGCGAGCTGGATCGGCGTCAGCGGATTTTTGATCTCGTGTGCCAGACGTCGCGCAACCTCGCTCCAAGCGCTGTCGCGGGTCGCGCGCGCAAATTCGGATTCATCGTCGAACACCAGCACCAGACCACCCACTTCGCCATCGCCGCCGGGCAATCGCGCGCCGCGCAGCAACAGGCGCTGCTCCTGTGCGCCGCGCAACAAGCGCACTTCGTCGCGCCAGTCACCCGGTTGTTGGGCGAGCGCTTCGATGAGTCGCTGCACGAGCGGCTGCAACGGTGGATCGGCTCGCCCCAGGCGCTCGATCGCCAGCCCTTGCCAGGAACTCAGGTCGACGCCGAGGATTTCCTGCGCGGCACCATTGCTGGTGCGCAATCGTCCGGCGCCATCCAGGCTCAGCACGCCAGAGGACAGTCGATCAAGCAGCCCTTCGAAGTAGCGCCGCCCGGCCTCGGCGTCCGCTGCCGAGCGCAACTGACGTTGATTGGCCTCGTCGAGTTGCCCGGCCATCTGATTGAAGGCGCGTGCCAGGCCACCTATTTCGTCGTCGCTGATTTCCGGCACCGTAATCCGATAGTCGCCCTGAGCAACAGCGCGCGTCGCGCCGACGAGTCGTCGCAGCGGTTCGACAAGCCCACGCGCCAGCGCAAACGCCAGATACAGCGCAAACAAGACGGCAGCGATCAGCACCACGCTGAGCACCACACTGACCGTGTATTTCAGCGCGTCGCGCATCACCGCGAGTTGCCGATAGTCGTGATAGCGCTGCTCGATGGCACCGGCAAGCGTAGCGATCTGGTTGTCGAGGACGAATCGCGCCAGCAACACTGCATCGCGATCCGGCAAGTCGACCAAGGCCATGGCTTGCAGCGACTCGCCCTGCCGTTCCGTGATCGATGCCGTGCCATTGCGCCGCGCCGAGCGCCATAGCGCATCGTCCGGACTCATCGCGCCCAACGCGCTCAAGTCCAGGTCAGCGCGCGCCAATACTGATCGATCGGCACCATATACGATCAATTCATCGGCATCCAAATCGTCCAGAGCATGGATCAGCGCGGCATCGTCGACGGCGATTTCGCCTTCGTTGATACGGCGGCCCAAAGCCTCGGCACGGCTCAATAACTGCTGCTCTGAGACCTCGATCGAGCGCTGCGCGACCTTGAAGCCATCGTCGAGGGCGGCGGCCACATCCACCTTGAACCAGCCATCCACCGCGCCGTGGATAAACCGCAACGCGAAGAAAAACAGCAGCACCAGCGGCGGCAGCACCAGGAGCGCCAGGCGCTTGAGCAGGCGCCAGCTCAAGCGCGCGCCGGGCGAGCGCGCGCGCAGGTCGCGCCACAAGCGCCAGGCTTGCGCGCCGATCGCGCCGAGCAGTACCAGCAGCGCCGCCAACATCGCGCCGATGACATAGGGCCACTCAGCGCCCATGCGCGGACCGAGTTCGTTGTTCTCGCCGGCCAGATACAGCGCACCGATACTCAGCAGCGTCAGCGCTGCGAGCGGCACCAGTGCCTGACGCCAGGCTATTTGTCGACTGTCGTCCATGCGCTGTCCAATTGCCAGCCGCGTGCGGCAACGGCGTTGAGCCTGAGCGGTGCGGGTAGTCGGCTGCGGTCCAGGACCACACGCAGGCGGCCGGCACAAACACTGGCGCAAGGTTCGGCGTCCGGCCAACTCAGGTTGGCGTTCTCGAGTGCGGCCAGCAGCGCATTGCGCAGGTCGAAGCGCTGCGGCGGCCGGCTGCCGAGCTGCAACGCATACTGATCGAGCAGCGGGCTGTAGCTCAGGGTGAGCGGTTGCGTCAGCGTGCGGCCATCGGGCAATTCCCATTGCGCCTGAAACACCAGTACGATGCCTGCGCCTAATGCGGCCGTGGCTGTCTCGCCCAGGTCCGCGCGCAGATCGAGCGCAATACTGGGCGCCGGCAGGTCGAGCACGGTTGCATGGCGCACGAGCAGCGTCTGCGCACCGAGCGGCGCACAAAAGACCATCGCCAGCAGTAGACAAAAGCAGCGCATTCGGCGGATGTTAGCGCGAGCCGCCCTGAAATCGTCTAAACCTGAGCGAATGTCGCCTACAGTCATCGCCATTGCCGGTGCCGCCTGGCTGTTGCTGCTGTTCGCCGCCGCGCGTTTTGGCGAACATCGCGGCGATTTCCTGCGGCGCCATGCGGCCACCATATACACCCTGTCCCTGGCGGTGTACTGCACGTCATGGACGTTTTACGGCACGGTCACCCAGGCGCTGCGCCACGGCTGGTGGGTTCCCCCAACCTTCGTCGGCACGATCCTGGTGTTTGCGTTTGCCACGCCGCTGTTGAAACGCCTCGTGGTCGAAGCTCACGCGCGGCACACAACATCCATCGCGGACTTGCTGGCTTCGCGGTTCGACAAGAGCGTCGGCATTGCCGCGCTGGCCACCTTGATCGCGGTGGTTGGCCTGGTGCCTTATGTGGCGCTGCAGCTCAAAGCCGTTGCCCAGAGCTTCGACTTGCTGTCGGCCGCGTTGCTGGGCGTGCGCGGTCACGACAGCGCCGCGATGGCGGCACTGGCGATGGCGCTGTTCGCGATGTTGTTCGGCACGCGCCGCGCCGGCGTCAATGCCGGTGGTGTGGTCCTGGCGATGGCCTTCGAATCTTTGTTGAAGCTGTTGGCATTGAGCGCCGTCGGCATCTTTACCGTTTTCTGGTTGTTCGACGGTTTCAGCGCCGTACTTGAAGCGCGCGCCGCGTTGCCAGTGCCATCCGCACCTGGCATGAACTTCGTGACGTTGATCGTTCTCGGCGCGCTGGCGATGTTCGTGTTACCGCACCAATTCCACCTGAGCGTCGTCGAGTGCCGCGACCTCAGGCACATCGACCGGGCGCGTTGGGCCTTTCCGCTGTATCTGCTGCTGATGAGCGTGTTCGTGTTGCCGCTGGCGATCGCCGGTCAAACACTGCTGGCGGGCGAGGTGCCGAGCGACTTGTTCGTGCTGGGTTTGCCGTTGCAGGCCGGCGCCAATGCGCTGGCATTGATCGCCTTTCTCGGCGGCGTCAGCGCCGCCGCCGGCATGGTCGTGATGGCCACGCTGACTCTCGCGATCATGGTCGGCAATCACTGGCTGGCGCCACTCGTGGTGCGCCGTGGTCGCGGCGATCTGACGCTCACGGTGCTGTGGCAGCGGCGCGCGGTGATCGCACTAACGATGCTGGCCGCCTACGCGTACAGCCGACTCATCGTCGCCAGCGACGCCTTGGCCGATGTGGGCTCTATCGCCTTCGCGGCGCTGGCGCAGCTGGCTCCGGCGTTGTTTGCGGCGTTGTACTGGCCGAATGCACAGCGCCGCGGCGTACTGTTCGCGCTGGCCGTGGGTTTGGCCGTGTGGGCCTACACGCTGCTATTGCCGGCTCTCGTCGCCGAACCCTGGATTGCAGTCCCGTTTGGGCTGTCGTGGCTGTCGCCGCGAGCGCTCTTTGGTCTCTCGGGCATCGACCCACTGACACACGGCGTACTGTGGAGTTTGCTGGCCAACAGCTTCACCCTGGTGCTCGCCTCGCGCCGCGAAAAGCGCGGCGTCGTTCCGAGTGCGAATGTGCCGCGGTTGAGCGATCTGCGCGCAACGGCAAGGCGCCTGCTCGACCCGGAGCGCATCGATGCATTGCTCGGCCCGGCCAGCGGCGACAGCGATCGTCTCGCCAGCGCAACACAGCTGACTGCCGTCGAGCACGCGCTCAGCGCGCTGATCGGCGCCGCCTCGGCACGCCTGCTGCTCGATGCGGCGCGCCGCGGCGCGCGCGAGGAGTTGAGCGCGATCACTGAAGTCGTTGGCCATGCCCGCGAGGCGGTCAGCTTTTCGCACGCCTTGATCGATACCGCGATGGCCAACTTGAGCCAGGGCATCAGCGTGGTCGACGGCGATTTGCGCCTCGTTGCGTGGAATCAGCGTTACGCAGCACTGCTCGGTTATCCGCCCGATTTCCTGCACGTCGGGCGCCCGGTGGCCGAGTTGTTTCGCTACAACGCCGAGCGCGGTTTGTTAGGCCCAGGCGCCGTCGATGAGCTGGTGGCACGGCGCTTAGGATTCTTGCAAGCGGGATCGAGTTACGTCTTCGAGCGCCAATGGCCGAATGACGTCGTAATCGAAATCCGCGGCAATCCCATTCCCGGCGGCGGCTTCGTTACCACCTACACCGACATCAGCGCCTTCCGCGCCGCCGAACAAGCGCTACGCACCAGCAACGAAACGCTCGAAGCGCGCGTCGTCGAACGCACACACGAGCTGGCGGCCGCCACCGCCATTGCCGAGCAGGCGAACGCCGCCAAGACCCGATTTCTGGCCGCGATCAGCCACGATTTGCTGCAGCCGCTGAACGCCGCGACGTTGTACACGCACGCGCTGTCGCTGACGCTCAAACATGCCGAATACGCACCCAACGTGCGCCAGATCGGCAGCGCGCTCAAGTCCACCGAAGCGCTGCTTGCGGGCCTGTTGGATTTATCGCGCCTCGACGTTGGCGGCGCCGAACCCAAGTGCGCGCCGTTCGCGGTTGGCGAGCTGATCGCAACACTCGCCGCCGAGTTCGATCTCTCCGCGGGGGAGCGTGGGCTCACATTGCGCGTGGTTGCGACCAAAGCCTGGGCACAGTCGGATGCCGGCCTCGTGCGCCGCGTGCTGCAGAACTTCGTCGCCAACGCGCTTCGATACACCGCGCGCGGCGGCGTTCTCATCGGCGTGCGACGCTCAAGGTCGAACCTGCGCCTAACCGTGGTCGACACTGGCGTCGGCATTGAACCTGCCGATCGCCTGCGCGTGTTCGAGGAATTCCAGCGGCTCGACGCTGCCCGCGAAACCGCACCCGAAGGGCTGGGATTGGGCCTCGCCATTAGTCAACGCATTGCGCGCCTGCTGGGACACACGATTGCGCTGGACAGCGTTCCGGGTCGCGGGACGGCAATCTCCATTGAAGTTCCGGCCTGCGCCGCTGTGCCGCGCCCCGAACCCGCCGCGAGCCCGCGACTGGCAGCCGGTCGGCGCGTGTTGATCGTCGATAACGAACCCGATGGACGCGCAGCACTGGCGCAGCTAGTGGCGGCGTGGGATATCCGTGTCGTCAGCGCCGGTGGTCTCGAAGATGCGCTCGCCGCCGCAGGCGAGACGGATGTGTGGATCTTGGATTACCACCTGGATGGTGGGCTCACCGGGTTGGCGTTGCGGGAGCGGCTGCGAAAGAAGTGCGGCGATCGGCCTACGATTCTGATCAGCGCCGACCATTCGGCAGAGTTGAAAGACAAAGCGGCCGAGGCGGATGTGCAGTTGGTGCATAAGCCGGTTCGGCCGTTGGCGCTCAGGTCGGTGTTGGCGCGGGTGTTGGGAGGTTAGAAGGTAAGCGACCATCGTGCGGCCTCAAAAGCAGACGAGCGGTCGTCTAGCCCGAGTTGGCCTGGCACAACCTGACCGCGGATCCGTTGCGGTTGCGGTCCTTCACGAGCAAATCGGGGCAGATGCATCTGATTCATCTGCGCACGCAAATTATCCCTTTGTGCCTGCATTCGGGTCGCGGCAGACTCTGCGCATGTCTGCGGGAGCGATGCATGAAAACTTCCAGTTTACCGTCCTGGCGCCGTTTGGGCTTTTGGTTGGCATTGGCGTTGGCCCTGTCACAGTTGAGCAATGCCGTCCGCGTGGCCTTCGGCAGCCACGCTTACAGCGCTTACATGGGTCTGCCCCTGGCCAACCCGCAAGATGCGGCCTGGGTCAGCGTTTACGCGCTGCGTGCGCTGTTCATGGGTAGTTTTGCCGGCTATCTGCTTCTGACTCATCAGTATCGGATACTGAGTGTCATGGCGCTTTTTGCGCTGGTGATGCCGCTGGGCGACTTCTATCTGGTCTGGAACGCCGGCGGTTCGGCAACAACCCTTGCCAGGCACGCGCTGATTGCCGTTGTATTGGTTGCCGCCTGGATCAGCCTGGCTCGTCTGGCGCGTGTGCAGCTTGCCGCAACACCTTCGTGAGCCACTCGCGCGCGGCGAGCAGCTGCGTTTGCGAAGGGTTCAAGTGGCGCGACAACAGGTACAAGTGACCCAGGGACAAGGCGGCCGTACCTACTCTCGTCAGCCGCCTGGCCTGCAGCAGCGGTTGCACCACCGGCCAAACGGCAATCGCGATTCCAACCCCCTGCTCAGCGGCGCGCATCGCGGCGGCGAAGTTGCTGAAATGTCGGATCAACTCGCTACTGGTCAGCGCTGGGCCGCCGCGCAGCTCCCAGGTTTGCCAGACGCTTTGGCCCCGATAGGGATAGTCGATGCGTGCTAAAGGACTTGCAGAACTCGTGGTCGCGGCAACCGCCACCGCGTGGACCGGATAGAGCGCCGTGACGTCCAGACCGGGCCATTCGCCATCGCCGAAGCGCACACAAAAATCGATGCCGCCGTCGCGCGGATCCTGCATCTCCTCGGTGGCCGAGATATGGATCGTCTGCTTTGGAAAGGATCGATCGAAGGATTCGATGGACGGGACAAGTACTTCGGCCGCGAGGAACGGGTTTGCGCTAATACGGACTGTGACCGGCTGACCAAGCCGACGAATGCGCCCGGTTGCCTGGCGCATGCGACTGAAGGCCGCCGAGACGTCCTCCAACAACTCGGCGCCGGCGGTGGTCAAGCGAATCTTCGGAGTACCGCGCTCAAACAGCTGCACACCCAGGTAGCGCTCCAGATGGGCAATCTGATGACTGATCGTGGAAGGCGTTACGTTCAGGAACGCGGCCGCTTCCTTGAAGCTGGCGTGACGCCCGGCAGCATCAAACGCGCGCAAGAGTGAAACCGGTGGCAGTTCAGCAGTGGTCAAGCGCGGCCCAGTCCGATCGTGAGTCGCAATCATCGCCCAAAGGAACCGGCAGAAGTACCCAGGACATCGGCGTTCTTCCTGGAGCCCTATCGGATCGCAGCGATGTGGCAGGCGTATGCCCCGGTCAACGCCAACGTACGTACCTCCACCAGGTCCGCTAAGTCAAACAACCGCTCAAGTCGCTCGCCACTGCCTCCGACGAATACGGAGCTTGGATCGATGCTGAATCCAGCGCCAATCGCCTTTAGAACAGCTTCTTTGCGCGTAAATACATTATAGAAGTACGTCCGTCTCGAGTCTTCGTCAATACACGCCCCCATTTGCCGTAGTTCCTGAGCGTGCATAAACGAACGAGAAATCTCAAATGGTGGACGTGCCTCTCGCCACTCGATATCAACCCCCAATTGAACTATCGGGCTTGCTACCACAATCACGAGTTCGGCTGAATGTGAGATGTTGAATTGCCCACAAGACGGCTCACTTTGAGGTTTGCCGAGCGAACTCGGCACAAACCGTATACACGATGCGCTCAAACCACTCGACGATTCCAGCAGCGTTCGGGCCAGCGCCCGACCAAGTATAAAGCGCTCTTGATCGTCGGTACGTCGATAAAACAGCATCCGCGAAATTTCGTCGTCATTCACAAGACCGCAGCGCCTCAGACGGGAAGTATCGCCGATCAATCGAATGGACGCTATGGCCCCGATTATTATGCCAAACTCCGATTCGAATTCGAATCCTCGGAAAACCAGAGATCGATTTGTCTGGCAACCAAGATCACGGAAAGATCCACTCCTGCCACTCATGCTGAGGCGCAACTGCGGATCAACGATATTCATTGGGCGCCTTTTCGATACAGAAATGACCTGATTCGATCATACTAACCTCGGACTCCAATGTAATCGAACCGGTCCAATCGTCAAGACACACTTCGACCATACCGCCGGTATTGACAACCGCGAACCTCCCGCTCAATCCGCTTTTCCTTGCCCAAACGACTACCACCGCTGCAGAGCCGGTTCCGCATCCACGTGTCTCACCAACGCCACGCTCAAATGGTCGCATCAGGATATATCGATCATCCAGCGGACAGGCAAACATGGTTGACGTGCGCCTCGGAAACAGCGGGTGATTTTCGAGTGCCGTGCCCAACTCAATGAACTCGTCGTCTGGAACAGGGCATGGAGAAAACAGCACAGTATGGGTAGACCCTGTGCTTAGACAGCTAATTTCTCTCTCTCGGTTCGCAATGAGTATGGGTTTCGAGAAAATCTCTCTTCGAGCACGTATCGGAACATGCTCAGGCTCGAAACTGGCCGGTGGAAGTTTAATTTTCGACCGGCTTTCCCCAGTCATTGATATCTGGACTGGAACGCCTTGGTGCAAGATAACATCCTCCGCCCTCAGACTTCCGTTAGAGAAGCCATGTACGGCAGCACATCTGAGACCGTTGCCGCAGAAATCCTCCGATCCGTCGGGATTAAACATTCTCAGGACGCGAGAAAAGAGAATCAAAAGGCCGTCCGCGCCGACTCCGCCTTTTCGGTTGCACAGGGTTCTGGCAAGCTCTCCATAGTCAGCCTCGCAGGGCACATCCTCGCCGTGTATCAGCACGAACTCATTTCCGATCGCCACCATTTTCCAGTACTGAACCGTCTTGTACATTAGAAGTCGTTGGCTCGCCAGAAAACAAGTTCAGTGATTTTTTGGGATCGTCTTAAGAACGCTAGGAACGGAGCAGCTTATTCGATGCAGGAAGCCATACCAGGAGCTGTATGTTATGGAAAAGACGGAAAAGCGCGAATACCATCCTCCGGGCACGTTCACTCCCAAACAGGCGGCGGAGCCACTCAAAATTCTGGTAACAAATTTGCATATTGATGGAAGCCAACACTCGAGCCGAAATCGCTCGTGATCGAGCCGCGTATTCGGGTCTCATCACATCAACAACTAATATATATCGCAGCTGGTTGGTATTATTCCAAGCCGTGTGCTCATGCGCGTCGCAGAACATAAGGAACTTGCCCTCTTCCCAGCCTCTAATTTCGCTGCCTACGCGAAAAGCACACTGCGGCGCAGTTCCCGGAACTACCAACCCGAGATGGCAACGAATAATTGCATTAGTATCCCCATTGTGGGGCTTTATCGTGGCACCAGGCTCGAGCAAGTTGAAGGACGCTGCGGTAATATTGGGAATCGTCTTCAATAACGCCCATGTCTTGGGCGCCTTTATGCAGTTCTTCCGAGTGACGATTGACCAGAACATCAACCCAAAAGTCTTCCAGCTTTTCGGCCGTGAGATCATCGATGTGTTCGCATAGGGCTGCAGACTGTCATTGTGTTCATTTGCCAGACCCACAAGTTCGTCGCGGATGGTCTCCCAGTGTTGTTCGATGCGCGCCACCCACGGAAAACCCGAGGTTTCGAAGTAGAAAGGCTCCGCGCCTTCGAACGACCCGCCATCGTGAGAGAACCACGGTTTTTTCGGCCGCAGGGCAACTTCTTTTTCTCGGACTTTCATAAGCTACCTCCGGTTTTCAATGATCCAACTACGTGTCACAAGGTCTGTAGCGCGGGCAGAAAAATTGCTGCGACTGGTTGTGTGGCTGCGCCGGTGATTTTGCCGGCTTATCGTTTTTTGAGAACAGGTTTCTATACTTGTCGACCAGGATATTCGCGGTCATTAAGGCGGGGATGTTCTTATAATTTGATCCAGGCGATTTGCGACGACATGAACCAATGGAGATTTCAAAAGGGTGTAATGATTTCCAGGCAGGACGTCGATTCCAAAGCCGCCGTTGGCCAGGGAACCCCAGATCTTCAATGGAGTGCGTTTTTGCGTCTCGAGTGTTTCGGTAGCGGTGATCAAATGCACTCTGCCCGCGTAATTCTCTGGTTTGAAACGAGCCCACGCCTTTCTATTAATGCGATACTCCTGCCAACTGGATTCGAGTATTTGCCGGTCGATATCAATGCCTGCGGCAATAAGCGTCTGCCAGAGCACGTCGAATCCCTCCGATGTTGCCGACGGAGGCGAGGGTAACTCGATGGTGACTTGTCCGTATTGTGCCGCCAGGTCGGCCGCATATTGCGCAAGTAGCGACTCCTCGGATGAATCGTCAGCTCGGTTCAGCTCGGTCGGAAAGCTATCGATCAAAACGACGTTCTTCGGGGGATTTCCCCTTTTGTAAAGGAGGCGGGCGGCATCGAACGCGACGAGTCCCCCGAGCGACCACCCGAGTATGTGGTACTCACGCTGCATTTCTGCAAGCGAGCCAATGACGGTGGCGTAGTAGTCGGCAAGCGTCTCGATCGACCGTTCCTCTTTCGGCAAATGCGTTGATTCCAGGCCGAAAATCCGGCATTGCTTTCCGAGTGCCGCTACCAGCTCGCCATAACAGAACACGCGCCCCGCGACCGGATGGATCAGCACCAGTGTCGCTGCTCCTGGGTCGCCCTCTTGTAAAGAGACGAGCACACGCTTGACTTCCTCAGCACTCAACGTCCGTGCGGGATCCGAACTTTTGGGTGGCCGTCGTGAACTCCTGAAAACCTGTTTCAATCGACTCCAGAATCCAGCTTGCTGACCATCTTTCACCGGTTCGGTTGGGCGGACGGCGTTGCTGGGGCGCGTCTCTCCGTCGTGGTGAGCGCGAATGAACTCGGACAGGTTTGAAATCGTCGCATTCTGGAAGAGCGCATGGAAAGGAACGGTCAGACCGAATCGTTCGCGCAGCGCGCCCTGCAGTCGGGCCGCCAGAAGCGAGTGTCCGCCCAACGCAAAGAAGTTCTGGGATATGCCAATCGGACTGACGCCCAGCAACTCTTCCCAGATCTCGACAAGCGCCCGCTCAATCGCGTCCCTGGGTGGCAATACGGTGTCAATAAAGTCTGCGTGACGCAGGCTCGGGGAAGGCAGAGCAGTGCGATCCAACTTACCGTTCGCTGTCACCGGAATCCGGTCCAGGAAGACCACCGAAGTCGGCACCATGTGTTCTGGCAGTTTCAGTCTCAGGGACTCCAGCAGGTTGTCGACATCAGGATTCGCATGGGCGGCTGGAACCACATAAGCGACGAGGCGCTTTGTATTCGTGAAGATGTCATCAGCAACCACGAGTGCTTCAGATACCCCTTCAATGGCGAGCAGTTCGGCCTCAATTTCGCCCGGTTCGATACGCATACCACGCAACTTGATTTGCGCATCCAAACGGCCTAGAAATTCCAGGCGTCCATCGGCACGAAATCGTGCCCGATCGCCAGAACGGTACACGCGCCCGCCCGCGAACTCGCCATGCTCCACGAACTGCTCCGCCGTGCGCTGCTCGTCGCCGCGGTAGCCACGCGCCAGGCCTCGCCCAGCGATGCACAGCTCGCCTGCCACCCCGATCGGCACCGGCTCGCCATGGGCATCGAGCACGTATACGCGGACGTTGTCGATCGGCCTGCCGATCGGCGGCAATCCGATCTCATCGGACAGCACCTCATCGCACGTCGATACGACCGTCCCCTCGGTCGGCCCGTATGCGTTGTACAGCCGGAACGGCAAGCCGCTTCGCGGACGACGATGCAGCACGTCCCCGCCGACCAGCAGAGTCTTAAGTCGCGTCGACTCGGGCCAGGGTTCGTCTAAACACGCTTCGCCCAAAGGCGTTGGCATAAATGCGTGGGTCATCCCATGCGCACTCAGCCAGAGGATCAAGGCCTCGGGATTCACACGAATCTCCGCAGGAACCGCGCTCACGGTTCCGCCCGCTGACAAATAAGGCCATATCTCCCACAACGATGCATCGAATGCGGGTCCTGCCAGTTGCGAGGCCATACTGGTCTTGTCTACCGCGAATGTCCTGTTGTGCCAGACCACCAAATTCGCCAGGCCACTATGGTCGATCTCCACGCATTTGGGTCGACCGCTGGACCCGGACGTGTAGATCACATAGGCGAGCAACCCGGCCGGCAGATCCACAGCAGGCACTACTGCCATAGCACCCTCGGGCCATTGGATTCCATACAGGTCCAGCGTTCGGCTCTTGTCCCACCCAATATCGCCACGCGCCAGCACCATCACCGCACCAGCATCCTCCAGCATCCAATGCAACCGTGCTTGCGGGTGGGATAAATCCAACGGCAAAAAGGCCGCCCCCAAGCGCCACGACGCCAACATCGCCGTTACACGATCGACTAAACCTGACAACGCCAAACCTACGATGCCAGAATCGCCGACCCCGCGCGCCGCCAGCGTCTGCGCCAAATGCAAAGACCGGGTGTGCAACGAGCCATAGCTCACCGTCTCACCATCCTCAACCAGCGCCGGTGAACCTGCATCCGATAACACCAACGCATCGAACCAGGACAACACTGTCCCAACGACTTCGCCCTTCCTGCCTTCTCCCCACTGCCGCAAATTGTCGTGTTCCGAGGAAGACAACAACTTAAGTTGCGACAATCGCCGACTCGGGTCCTCCAATACCGCGGCGACCAGTCCTTGATAGTGCGACATCATCCGTGTGATCGTTGATGTTTCGAACAGGTCGCTGCTGAATTCACACTCGCCTTCGATCCGATCGCCGACCTGCTGGATATGGAGACTAAGGTCGAACTTTGCCGTCGTGTTTTCTAACCTGACCGGCGAGAGCTTCAATCCCGGAAGCGACAATTCTCCCGCAGGAGCATTTTGTAGAACGAACATCACTTGAAACAACGGTGAACGCCCCCAGCGCCGCTCGGGCCCCAGCTGCTCCACCAACTTCTCGAACGGAAGGTCCTGATGTGCATATGCGCCGAGCGCGACATCCCGAACTCGGGAAATGGTCTTACGAAAATCTGGATCTCCCGACAAATCGGTCCTGAGTACAAGCGTATTCACAAAGAAACCGATCAGCGGCTCGAGTTCGTCGCGATTGCGGTTGGCGATTGGCGATCCAACCACCATATCGTCCTGGCCGGTATACCGAAACAAAAGCGCCTTGAAAGCCGCGAGCAAGACAATAAATAGTGTTGCGTTATTGGCTTTTGCAAGCGCCTGAAGTGACGATGTGGTGGCCGAATCGAATGCGAAACCAACCCGAGCCCCCCGAAAGCCGCGCGAAACATGTCGGGGGCGGTCAAAGGGAAGCGCCACCGTGTCCGGCGCGCCTTCGAGGCGCTGTCGCCAGTAGTGAAGCAAGGCCTCCAGAACGCCAAACTGGATCCACTCTTTTTGCCAGGCAGCAAAATCAGTGTATTGGATGGCTAGTGGCTGAAGCGAAGCCGGGTTGCCTTCGATACCGGCTCGATAACGAACCGAGAGTTCGTCGACCAGCACACCAATTGACCACGCATCGTTGACAATGTGATGCGTGGTAATCTGCAGCAGATGGTGTTCGGCCGACAAGCGAATGAGATTAACCCGCAACAACGGTCCTGTTTGCAGGTTCATCGGCCGTTCGACTTCCTCCTTCATGAGTTGTCTGGCGCGATCGTCACGCTCCGATTCGGGCAGTGCGTCCAGATTTGCAATTGATATGAGCGGCGAGGTTGGGGGAAGTACGATCTGCACCATCTGGTCATTCTGGACGTCAAAAACTGTTCTTAATGCTTCATGGCGTTCCACCAGAGCATCGAAGCATGACTGCAGAACGCGAAGATCCAGGAAGCCAGTCATTTTCATGGCAATGCCGACCAAATAGGCGGTGCTGCCAGGTTCAAGCTGATCCAGGAACCAAAGCCTCTGCTGGGCAAACGACTGAACTACGGTTTTCGGCTGACTTTCGTCCATCGCCAACGGCAACAATGGCGGCGGCGGAACTGTGCTTGCCCAACTGTTCCCCTCAATGTTCAGGCACAGGGTCTCGATCGTAGGAAATTCGAAGATGGTCTGAAGCGGCAGTTCTACCGCCGTGGTCTTTCGCAGCCGCGAAACAACCTGCGTCGCAAGGAGCGAGTGACCGCCCAGGTCGAAGAAATTGTCGCCAATACCGATTCGGTCCCGGTCCAGTACACGCTCCCAGATCTCCACCATCTGTTTTTGCAACTCGGTCACCGGTGGACGATATTCGGATTCATCGCGTTCAATCGAACCTAAGGGCAGCGAAAGCCGCAATTTGGCCCGGTCGATTTTGCCGTTGCTGTTGCGCGGGAATGTCTCGACGAAAGACCATTCTGTTGGCACCATCACTTCCGGCAGGCGCGATCGGAGTTTGGAGATCAAGTCTCTTTCGGCCGGCGCAGCGTCGATGCCGCATTCGAGGAAACCAATCAGGCGGCGACCGTTCGATGAGTCGGCATCCGAGAAATCGACAACTACGCGAAAACCTGGTGCGCAGGCTTCAGCGACGACCTCCACTTCGGCGAGTTCAATGCGGCAACCCCTGATCTTAACTTGGCCATCCCCGCGGCCTAAGTACTCAAGGGTGCCGTCGCTGCGCTGGCGACCGCGATCTCCCGTCTTGTAAAGTCGTGCCTTAGGCTGACCTGAAAAAGGATCATTCACGAAACGCTCTTTGGTCAATTCCGGTCGCCCCAGGTAACCGCGCGCTACGCCAGCGCCACCCAGGTAGATCTCGCCAGTCACGCCCAACGGAACCGGGTTCATGTCGGCGTCCAGCACATAGGCTTGGGTATTGGCGATCGGGCGACCTATCGGTGGCGCCACATCCTCGCTCGGGTCGACTTCGTGCCATGTTGAGTAGGTGGTGTCTTCCGACGGGCCATACAAGTTCAACAACCTGACGTGAGGCGATATGCGCTCGATATCCTTAACCAGGGAAAGCGGCAGAGCCTCTCCAGCCAGGTTGACGGTGCGCACACTGGAAGGCAAGCGATCGAACCGAATCAACTCGGTCATGATCGAGGGCACGGTGTTCAGGAGAGTGACTCGATGGCTTTCCGCCAAGTCCAGCGCGCTGTCTACAACAACCACGCAACCGCCGACGCTAAGCGGCACGAAGATCTCGAACACTGAAAGGTCAAAGCAAATCGACGTCGATGCCAGAACGCGGGACAGCTCGTCGCGGCCATAAGCAGTCCACGCCCAATTCAGAAGTGCGACGGCGTTTTGATGCTCAATGATCACGCCTTTTGGTTGCCCGGTAGATCCAGACGTATAGATAAGATAGGCCGCCTGCTCCGGGTCAACCCGAGTGCTTTCGACAGGCCCGGGTGGTTCTTCGAGCATTTCGCTGGAGAGCTTCCAGAAACTGTCCCGATGCGGCAAACGGGCGCCTAGTTCGGCATTGGTGACGACGCCGACCGCACCGCTGTCTGCCAACAGCAGCCTCAGTCGCTCATCGGGATATGCCGGGTCCATCGGCAGATACGTTGCTCCGGACTTTAAGATGCCCAGGAGCGCTTCGATCAGGACCGGTGAGCGTGGGAGCAAAACGCCAACGACATCGCCACGGTTGACCCTGCGGCCAACAAGCGCATGAGCGAACCTGTCGGCACCCGAGTTGACGTCAGCGTAAGTACGCTTGTTTGCGCCGGCTTCCACGGCCACCGAATTCGGCGTGAGCTCTGCCTGGCGTTCGAAAAGCACATGCAGACCGCCAGGGTAAGTTATTGCCAGTTCCGTTCGATTGAACTCGTCGACCACACGCCGATATGTGGCGCGATCTGGCGCCGAGAGACTGCGAACGTCGACGTTTACCTGAACGGCTATCGTCTCCAACATTCGTTGATAGTCGCTCATCATGGCGCGAACGACGCTTTCATCGAGGTGTGCTGTCGAGAATTGAAACACGCCGTCAAGGCCGCCATTCGACTCTTCAAGGTCCAGAGCGATAGGAAACTTCGCGAGCTTAAGTTCGTACTCAACTCTGGTGGCACTCAAATCCGCCAGCGAAAGCGGCTCACCAGGTGCATTCTGGAGAGAAAAAACGGCTTGAAAGATCGGTGGAAACAATACGTTCCGATCTGGAGCAAGCTCCTCGACCAGTCGGTCGAACGGCAGGGCTTGATGTTCAAACGCTGCCAAACAAGCTGCTCTTGCATCAAGCAACAGGTCGGCAAAAGCAAGTGCACCGGTCAGCCGTACTCGAATGGCCAACATGTTTACGAAATGACCAATCAACGGCTCCATTTCCTCCGAATGGCGGCCAGCGATGGGGGTTCCGATGACAATGTCGTCCTGACCAGAATATCGGCGGAGCAAAACGGCATAAGTTGCAAACAGAATCATGAACAAACTGGCGCCGGAACGACCCGCCGCCTTTCGCAACAGCTCGGTCGTTCTGTATTCGACTCTAAAGCTCATTCCCGAGCCGTGGTCCGCTGAGGTCGTACCGTTGCTACGTTTGTAGGGCAGTTGCAGAATCGGCGGCGCATCCTGGAGCGACGACTTCCAGAATGAGAGCAGTGATTCGAGAGTTTGCCCTTTCAGCGTTTTGTGCTGCCAGCGGGCGTAATCCGCATAGCGGATGGGTAGTCCAGCAAGCTTTGCTTCTTGCCCCTCAATTTTGGCGCGATAGATCTCCGAAACTTCTCCAGCCAACACGCCCAACGACCATCCATCCGCAACGATATGATGGACATTGAAGAGTAAGATGTGCTCCTGCGTTGAGAGTTTGATCAGGTGCAATCGCAACAATGGGCCCCTTCGCAGGTCGAAAGGCCGCACGGCCTCGCCATGGATGAGCCGCATCGCTTCTGCCATCTTTCGTTCCTCATCGAAGTGTGTGAGGTCGATGGTAGGCACGGTCAATTCCAGGCTCGCGGACACGCGTTGTATCGGCAGGCCGTTGTCTTCGTCGAACAGGGTCCTCAAGGGTTCATGCCGAGCCACGACCGCGTTAACGGCCAGATTCAGGGCTTGAACCTGAAGCGGCCCGCGGAGCCGTGTGGCACTGTGGATGTTGTAGGCGGACGAGTATGGGCGAAGCAAATACTGGAACCACAGCATTCGCTGAGCGAAGGACTGCGGATGTTCAGGGCCATCCGTTCCCCTGACGATCCGATGCCATTTGCCGGTCGCTCCGTGATCGCCAAGTAGCTTGGCAAGCAATTTCTCTTTCTCGGGCGTGAGTGTTTCGCTCATAGCTACCTACCTGTATCTTGAAGTTCTGCGAGTGACATGTCGCCGTCGCCGAGAGTTGCTCGCGCTTCGGCGGTGCTCATGCTTTCGATTCGCTTGTAGATCCCCGCGATGTGCTCCAGTCGTGTTCGCCCACCGACACGCTCGGCTAGTGCTGTGACGAATTCCCGAAGAGTTCTATGGTCGAACATCAGCTGCAAAGGCACATGAATTCGCAAGATCCTCTCCAAGCGAGTGGCGATCTTTGCCGCGAGAATTGAGTGGCCACCAAGATCGAAGAAATCCGACTGAGGATGGATGGAAGCGGCTCCGAGCAGCTTGGTCCAAATTTCAGCTACAAGTGTCTCGGCGTCTCCAACTGGCACCAGATTTGCCGATAAGTTGTTCTCTCGGTTCACGGCTTTGAGTTGCCGCAGGTCTATCTTTCCATTGGCAGTCTGCGGTACCCGTTCAACAGACACGATGTGTGACGGGACCATCGGGGCTGGCAGACGCCCCTTGAGTTTCGTACGCAGGTCGGTGTTGCAATCGGCTTGACCGCCCTCTGCCGACGCCCATTCAAGATAGGCAACAAGCTGCGGATCGCGCCCACCGAAAGTGTCCAGGACCACGACTGCTCGACGAACCCCTTCAATGGCGAGCAGTTCGGCCTCAATTTCGCCCGGTTCGATACGCATACCACGCAACTTGATTTGCGCATCCAAACGACCTAAAAATTCCAGGCGTCCATCGGCACGAAATCGTGCCCGATCGCCAGAACGGTACACGCGCCCGCCCGCGAACTCGCCATGCTCCACGAACTGCTCCGCCGTGCGCTGCTCGTCGCCGCGGTAGCCACGCGCCAGGCCTCGCCCAGCGATGCACAGCTCGCCTGCCACCCCGATCGGCACCGGCTCGCCATGGGCATCGAGCACGTATACGCGGACGTTGTCGATCGGCCTGCCGATCGGCGGCAATCCGATCTCATCGGACAGCACCTCATCGCACGTCGATACGACCGTCCCCTCGGTCGGCCCGTATGCGTTGTACAGCCGGAACGGCAAGCCGCTTCGCGGACGACGATGCAGCACGTCCCCGCCGACCAGCAGAGTCTTAAGTCGCGTCGACTCGGGCCAGGGTTCGTCTAAACACGCTTCGCCCAAAGGCGTTGGCATAAATGCGTGGGTCATCCCATGCGCACTCAGCCAGAGGATCAAGGCCTCGGGATTCACACGAATCTCCGCAGGAACCGCGCTCACGGTTCCGCCCGCTGACAAATAAGGCCATATCTCCCACAACGATGCATCGAATGCGGGTCCTGCCAGTTGCGAGGCCATACTGGTCTTGTCTACCGCGAATGTCCTGTTGTGCCAGACCACCAAATTCGCCAGGCCACTATGGTCGATCTCCACGCATTTGGGTCGACCGCTGGACCCGGACGTGTAGATCACATAGGCGAGCAACCCGGCCGGCAGATCCACAGCAGGCACTACTGCCATAGCACCCTCGGGCCATTGGATTCCATACAGGTCCAGCGTTCGGCTCTTGTCCCACCCAATATCGCCACGCGCCAGCACCATCACCGCACCAGCATCCTCCAGCATCCAATGCAACCGTGCTTGCGGGTGGGATAAATCCAACGGCAAAAAGGCCGCCCCCAAGCGCCACGACGCCAACATCGCCGTTACACGATCGACTAAACCTGACAACGCCAAACCTACGATGCCTGACTCCCCAACCCCGCGCGCCGCCAGCGTCTGCGCTAAACGCAAAGACCGGGTGTGCAACGAGCCATAGCTCACCGTCTCACCATCCTCAACCAGCGCCGGTGAGCCTGCATCCGATAACACCAACGCATCGAACCAGGACAACACTGTCCCAACGACTTCGCCCTTCCTGCCTTCTCCCCACTGCCGCAAATCGTCGTGTTCCGAGGAAGACAACAACCTAAGTTGCGACAATCGCCGACTCGGGTCCTCCAATACCGCGGCGACCAGTCCTTGATAGTGCGACAGCATCCGTGTGATCGTTGATGTTTCGAACAGGTCGCTGCTGTAGTAGAAAACGAGCAGCCAGGTGCCATGCCGCGGGACGACTTCAAGGGTTAAGTCGAACTTCACGGAACGAACAGGTATATCGATCTGGTTTGCCTCGACACCAAAGAGCGCCGGCGGTAGAGGTGCCTGGTCGTGGAACGAGAACACCACCTTGACTAACGAATCGGCGCCTCGACCTGTCGTTGCCCGAATTTCCCCAACCAGCTTATCGAATGGGTGTGCTCGATAAGCATGAGCGTCAATTACGACATCGCGAACTCGCTCAAGGAGCCCTTCGAAACTGGGATCACCCGATACATCCGATCGAAGTACCACCATGTTGACGAAGAAACCGACCAGGCGTTCTAGTTCTTCGCTATCACGCGTCGTAAATGGGGTGCCAATCGCCAGGTCGGTCTGGCCGCTGTATTTGCTGAGCAGCGCATAGAAAGCCGTCAGGAAGAACATGTACGGCGTAGTTGCGCGCGATCTGCAATAGCCTTGAATGGCTTTAGCGACGCTCGGCTCAAGCAAGTACCAGCAAGATTGACCCGCGTTGCTGACCCGATGAGCCCCTGGACGCTCTGGCAAAAGCGGCGGATCGGGCAGGTTGGCTAATTTCTCGGACCAGTACGAGGTCAGGCGAGCTGCGTTGGCTCCAATGAAATAAGCCTGTTGCCAGCTGGCATAGTCTGCGTAGCGCAGTGCCAAATCCGGAAGTTCGGCGTTCAGGCCTTGGACGTGCGCTGCATACAATTCCGCGAACTCACGAGCCAGAATCCCGGCCGACCAGGCATCCGACACGATATGGTGCAAGCACGTTTGCAGCAAGAACTCCTCCGCATCGATCTGAATCAGACACATGCGTAACAGCGGTGGCATGGTCAAGTCGAACGGTTCCGAAGCCATCGTGGATAAGGTAGCCGCCAGCTGAGTTTGGCGCTGGGGCACAGGAAGATGCGAAAGATCGACTCTTCGCAGTTCGGGTGTCTCGCAAGATGTCAGCTGCTGAATCGGCTCGCCGTCTATCTCAAGAAAAGCGGTGCGCAAGATCTCGTGTCGCTCCACAATGCCGGCGATAGCTTTGGACATCGCGTCGACGTCAACGTTGCCGCGAAGTCGGGTCGCAGAACTCTGGTTGTACGTGTCGCCTGGCGACAGTCGTTCGAGGAACCAAAGTCGGCGCTGCTCGAATGATTGCGGCCAAGAACCATCCGTCAAGGTTCGCTCGATCGGCAACTTCTCAGTGTATGTGGCCGCAACTCGCTCGCGCTCGACGATGCTGGCGAATGCCGCCAGCTTCGAAGCCGCAAAGAAGCGCTGTACAGGAACATCGACGCGAAATGCTCGATTGACCCGTGCCAGCACCCTCGTCATCATCAACGAGTGCCCTCCCAGCTGAAAGAAATCATCGTCTAATTGCACGCTATCGAGACCCAGCACTTCGGCCCATATCTGTGCGAGCACAGATTCGGTGGGCGTGCGCGGTGCGGTCGCCGACGCGGTGGGTCGGTCGAGCTCGGGCAGATTCGCCAATAGTGCACGGCGATCCACTTTTCCGCTGATCGTCAACGGAATGCGGTCGAGCAGCAAAACTCTCCAGGGCACCATGTACTTTGGCAGACGCTCCGAGAGCCATTCGACGATCGTTTTCGGCGAGAGCCGATGCCCAGGCTCTGTAACTGCAACGGCAATCAAACCGTCTCCTTGTTCGCCGGTGTCCTTGTCGACGACGACAGCGGCACTCTTTACGTGCGGATGCGAACAGAGTACGACTTCGATCTCGCCAAGTTCTATGCGAAAGCCACGGACCTTCACCTGTTGGCTATCGCGCCGTCCTCGGAACTCGAGACTTCCATCCGCGCGGAAACGACCGAGATCGCCGGTTCTGTACATCCGTGCGCCGGGCTCATCGTTCAATGGGTCGGGCAGGAAGCACTTCGCCGTCAGTACCGGGTCGTCCCAATAACCTCGCGCCAGGCAAGGGCCTCCAATGAAAATCTCGCCCTCCATTCCGGGAGCGACTGGGTTCAGGTGAGCGTCCAACACATATACCCGCGCGACGCCAAACGGTCGGCCAATACTGACCGGACGTCCATCTTCTGGAGGCGTGTCCAATTCCGCACAGGTGACGGTGACCGTCGCCTCGGATGGACCGTAAGTGTTCAAGAGACGCGCTTGCTTGAAAATCCGCTGCCACTCGACAACGCTGGCACCCTGCGCCGCCTCGCCACCGATGATCATGGCTCGCAGACTGGGACAAGGGCAGACAGGCTCATCAGCCAACCCAGATACCCACTCGCGCCAAAAAGCAGTTGGGAGGTTCATGACGCTGAGTCGCAGGTCATCGCATGCTTTGGCAAATCTCTGAGCGCTGCCGAACATGTCCTCGCGCCGCAGGACTACCGTGGCGCCGGAAACCAAGGCAGGAAAGACCTCCTCCACACTCGCATCGAATGCCAGCGAGGCAAACTGAAGCACGCGATCATCCGCCGTTAGACCAAAGGCCTCTGCGGCCGCCACGGCGAAGTCCAGCAAAGCGCCTCGGCAAATGGGCACACCCTTTGGCCGTCCTGTCGTGCCAGAGGTATGCGTAACGTATGCAAGTTGATTAGCCGACGGTATCGCAAGCTCGCCGTCCGGGGCGTTTGCGATCAGGTTCTGATAGCTCAGGTGTCGCGTCTCTGATGGCAACAGCACTCGATCTGGGCTGTCGACCAGTACCAAACGGATGCCAGAAGATGCCACGATTTCGGCAATCCTGGATAACGGCAAGTCGGGATCCAAAGGTACAAAACACCCGCCCGATGCCATGATTCCGAACACCGAGATCCACTGCTCGATAGAGCGAGGCATGCATAAACCGATGCGCTCTTCGCTCTCCGTCCCCGCTGCCAACAGACCGTGGGCTATCCGGCGAACGAGATATGCGAACTCGCCATAGGTACAAAGACCAGACGGCCCTTCGAAAGCGATCCGATGCGGGTGGTCTTTGGCAATCTGCAGTATGCGTTGAGTACAGCAATTCAATTCGCGTTCGCGAGCGGGCAAGGCGTGACTCCACTCTCGCAACAGCGCCCTCCGTCTTGATCCAACCAGTTCGATTGACTCAAGCGCTACGCTCGCTTGCTCCTGAAAGGACCGCGCAAGCTCAGCGTAGCTCTCGGCGATACTTGTTACGGTTTCCAGATCAAAGAGGTCGGTCGCAAACTCGAATGTGCATCGCAATCGACCCAATTCTTCGCGAATGTCCAGATTCAGATCGATTTTGGCGGAACTCGAATCCCCGACCAGTAACGTCACGTAATCAGCTACGTTGATTTCCTCCTCTCCCGCCACGGTAGGCCATGGCGTATTTTGAAAGTCGAATCCAAGCTGAAAGAGCGCCTCGCGCCGCCCGTTGCGAACCGCTGCGATCGTTTCTGCAAGAGATATTAGAGACAGGTCGGAATGAGCATAGTCTTCGATGGCCGAGTCCCGGACTCGTCGCAAGAAATCTACGACTCGCGAACAGCCCGTTAAATCAGCTCGCATCGGCAAAATGTGTGAAAACGGGCCAATGGCTGACCAATGTTCGCTTTTTTCGCGTCCCGCGATCGATACGGCTAACACAATATCGGTGCGGCCAGTCATACGACCGATGAGCAAGTAGTACGCGGTCAGCATGACCATGAACAGCGTAACGCCTTCGCGCCTGGCCAGATTGCGCAGCCCGGCCAGCACATCGGTGGGTATATCGATCGAGCAACTACTGCCGCGGTGGGAAGTCTGAGCAGTTGGAAGCCGGTCATACGGCAAGGGTAGAACGCCGGAATACCCCTTGAAGCGCTCCACCCAATACTCGTTATCGGTCCCAACCGTCCCCTGGGGTTGAGCCGACAGGTGTTCGAGAAATCCCTCGCGGATTGGCGGGAGCGCAGGTCTCCTGCCAGCTGCGAGCGCAAGATAGCATTCAGTGAAATCGTTCAAGAAGACGCCGATTGACCATCCGTCCAGAACCAGGTGGTGGATCGTCGCCAACAGCAGATGGTCGCTATCGGAAAAGTGAATGAGGTGGAATCTGTAAAGAGGGCCGACCGAAAGGTCGAACGGCTCGCGGGCATGTTCCTGGGTTAGTCGCCCAATCAAAGCATCGATGTTTTCGCAGGCAGCCTCATATGACTCTTCAAGCTTGAGCGATTCCGGCGTCGTGATTCGCTGAAATGGCACGCCATCTCGCTCGAACACGACACTTCTCATCACCGGATGACGCTCGATGACGTTGGCAAGGCTGGCGCGAACCACTGATGCATCCAGAGCCGATTTGATGCGGAACGCCAGTGGGATGTTGTAGGCGCTGCTATCCGGAAACGTGGCGCTATGAAGCCAGATGATCTCTTGCGATCGGGACAAAGGGAATTCCGTTGCACAACCTGCGCGCGCCCGCAAGAGATTCGCCAGAACCTCACGTTGTTTGGTTCGATCCGGTGGCGTACTTGCTGCGCCGTCAACACTCATGATTGCTCCAAAAACCAAATTAGAAACACGGCCTCTTCGCGTGCTTTAGCACGATGTAGAGAAAGTGCCTTCGTGCACTTTCTCAACGTCGCGAGTCCGGCGCAGGTCCAGACTCGCTCTGAATGGATCAAGCACTTGCAAGCTCGATCAACCGCGAACCATCCCTGGTTCGCGCCAGCAGGCTGTTTTTCAACAGCCCGCGAGAAGCTGACCACGGATATCTGCAATCAGGGCATTCCTTTGCGCGCGCAGATAAAAGTGGTCGCCAGGAAATTTCCGCTGTCTAAAGGCGACCCCTGCCAGATCTCGCCAAGCCGAAATCCGCTCGGGCTCGACGCGGCAATCATCTTCCGCAAGATATGCGGTCAGAGGTGCCATCAGAGGACTGCCCAACTCCAACTCGCTCGCTTCGCAGACCTCAAAATCTGCTCGAAGAACCGGGAGCGCCTGGGCCAACATCTCAGGACGCCTCTTGACTTCGTTCGGAATCCCGTTCAACTGCACCAGCGCTCGCAGCAATGCAGCATTTGAGAGTGCATGCAAAGGCCTCGGCTCGCGCAAATGCGGTGCGCCGACTGCGGAGACGAAAACATGCTCTGGGACCGGACCGGCTGACGCCTCCAGCGTCCTGGCAAGTTCGAAGCAGATCCTTCCGCCCATGCTATGTCCGAAAAATGCGAACGGCCGATCCGACCAGGTTCGGATTGCAGAGGCCAATGGCGCGATGAAATCTGCGAGCCGCACCAGCGGCTTTTCGTGAGTCCGCGTTTCGCGGCCTGGATACACGACGGCAACTACCTGGATCTCAGGACCAACTGCGGCGGACCATGCGACGAAGGCCGAAGCCCCTGCTCCCGCATACGGAAAGCAAAACAACCGCATGGCAGATGCGTGCGAAACGCCGAGGGTACGGAACCAGGGCGAATCCATGGTTTCAACCAGCGGCTTATGCGAGTTCATCTGACGCAACTTCGCAGGAGCCAGTGATTCGCTTTACCGTTCTATCTTCGACCAATTCTCCGCATTCGAATCGAATCAGTCGGTCGCAATATTGATAGTAGTGACTGTCGTGACTGATCACGACTACGGTCTTGCCGCGGGCCTTGAGCTGCGGCACGATTCGGCGGTAAAAGACGTCTTTGAATGCCGGGTCTTGATCCGCTGCCCACTCGTCGAACAGGTAGATATGGCGATTCTCGACGAATGCAGTCAGGAGCGCGAGCCGCTTGCGTTGCCCCTGCGACAGGTTAGTCGTGGAAAAGCCGCCATCACGCAACGAGACCTTATCCGACAGCTCTAGTTCGCGCAGATATTCGTCGACCAAAGCCGCCAGTCGCTCATCGACCAGACCGTAGAGCCGCGTGAAAAGAAAATAGTCAGAGAACACCGCGGAGAAGTTCTGGCGATAGGCGTCGCGGTTGTTGTCGTCAACCGACATCCCGTTTATCGAGATGGTACCCGCGGTCGGCAAATACAGTCCGGTCAGAACCCGTGCAAAGCTGCTCTTGCCGCTGCCATTGCCGCCAGTCACAAATACGATCTCCCCAGGTACGAGGTCGAGATCGATCGGCCCCAGGGCGAAGCTCCGCGAACCTTCGTCTTCGCCGTACTGGTACCGAACGCCGCGCATCGAAAGCGCTTCGAATCGTTCTGGCGCAAGAACTTCCTTTTCCCAAACTGGGGGCTCTGGTCTGGATAGGCTCAGGCCAAGAGACTCGATCTTCCGAAGTGACACTCCGGCTCTTTGCAACGTCGGTATCGCGCCCACGAGGCCGGATAGCGGGCCATTCATGAAGATCGTAATGAGTACGAACCCAGTCACGACAACAGGCTCGAAACCACCAAGCACTGGCGTCAAAAAGAGGATGGCGCCGACCACGATGAAATAGAAAGATTGCCCAAAGGAAGCGGCAAACGCGAAGATCTTGTGCCAGCGCAATGAAAGCGCGCGCATCTCCTCAGCAGTGGGTACCAGCGCCTCTTTCATGAAGGCCTGACGCCGACGCATGTGAAGCTTGAGTTCTTTGTTTCCCAAAATGAGCGCTTGATAGTACGCAATCAACTCATCCCACTTCTCGCGGCCCTTTGCGAGGTGCGGGCGGGTACGCGTAGCGATGGCTTCATGAATGACTACGCCCACGAAAAAGACCGCGAAGTAAATCACGGCGAGCGGCCAGGACAACCATACGAGATAGGTGAAACAAGCGCTTAGGATGGCGATATTGATGCACACCACCGGGATCTCAGCGAGCGTATCGGAGACAGCCAGAACGTCCTCTGTCAGCGTGGCGATCAACGTCGGTGCCCCGAGCGCCTCTACATCCCGAAGCGGAGAGCAGAGAATCTGAGAGCAGAGACTTATCCGCATTCGCTTTACAGCGTTGGTCGACATATGCAGCAACAACCATCGCGCGCCCAGACTCGCGATCAACACCGTGGTGGTAGCCCCGGCGAAAGCCAGGGCCAACTCCCGTGGGGTCGCGAAATCGGTTCTCGCCAAAGTGAGATTGATGACCACCATGACCGCCGCGCTGGCGACGCCACTCATCACTCCGACAAGAACCGCGATCGTCAGTAGTCCTGGCGAGTACTTGACGAGGAATCGGAACAGCTCCATGTCGATTCAGCCTATCGGATAGTGAAGGGAGGTTGAGCGCATTCGCTCACGATGCAAGTACACCATCGGATAGATCGGTAAGAATGGCGTTGACCTCCTCGTCGGAGAGTTCGTCCAATCGTTCCAGCAAGTCGACCGCCTGGCGCCTGGTCACCGACCGTTTGTTGGATCGGCCGGATTTGCTCGCATCGCCAGAATTGTTGCCCAACAACTGCGATCGAAACTGCACGGCAAGTTCCTCGATGGTCGGCCCCTTGAGCAGCATTGGGGTTTGAACCACAACATCGATGCTGGACTCGATACGGTTCTTGAGTTCAAGGGCGACAATCGAATCCAGGCCAACGGCAGTCAGGCCTATGTCGGTCGTCAGTTGCTCCGGGGCGAGTTGAAGTGCGCGGCAGACCGCGCCATGAATTGCGGAGATCAGAGCCGCCATTTGCTCGTCTGGTTGCACGGCGGCGATTGCGGCGGCCGTCAAGCGCCCACCGGCCGTTAACGACTTCCCGTCTTTGCCCGGCACTTGGAGCGACATGAACGGCTTCTCGGAGAGTGCAGGAAATGACTTGCTCCAAAGCGACCAGTCCATCGCGATCGCACCAAGTACACCTGTGCCAGTCAGGAGAAAGTTCTCGAACAAATCAAGACACTTCTCGGGGGCCAACATGCCCATGCCATACTGCTCCAGCAGCGAGGCGTTGTGCGCGTCGGCGGCCATACCGATTTCCGCCCATGGACCCCAACAAATCGCCAGTCCTGGCTGCCCGCGCGCCGAACGCATGCAGGCCAGCGCGTCCAGATAAGCGTTCGCAGCTCCATAGTTGCCCTGGCCTGGCGATCCGATCAAAGACGCAAGCGAAGAAAACATCACGAAGAAGTCGAGTGGATCGTCTGCCGTCAGCGTATCCAACAGATAGGCGCCCAGGACCTTCGATGGCAGCGGACTCATGAACTGAGCATCTGACATTCCAACCATCAGAGCATTGTCCAGGCTTCCGGCAGCGTGCACTATCCCGCGCAACGGTGGCATCTCGCTGCGTATTGTCGATAGCAGTCGGATCATCGCCTCGCGGTCGGCCACGTCTGCCGCCACCGTTCGCACCTCGACGCCGCGACGCTCGATCTCCGAAATCACCTCGCTGGCCATTTGTGTTGGCGCCTTGCGTCCCATCAGCACCAGATGTTTGGCGCCGGAGGACGTGAGTCGCAGCGCAATGCTCAGGCCAAGTCCTCCCAAGCCGCCCGTGACCAGATAGGTACCGTCGTCGCGCAGCAACTGACTCGACACGGCGGTGGGAGACTGCTCGCCGGATCGATCGGGAAGCTTCACGACCAGCGGAGCGATAGCGACTGCCTCTCGCGCCGCCTGCCTTATCGGGTTCCACTCATTGGCAAGACAGACTTCGGAAGGAGGACCTAGCCGCATATGCACAGCGTAAAGCCAGTCGGTTGCATCCTGCATGATGCGTGCGGTCAGCGCGGAACCGCGGTCGAACAGACACTCCAGGTCAACGACGTGTAGTGAGGCATTGGCGATCACACGAACATGCCTGGTGCCGGCAGTCTTTCGGCCGAGACACCCGCTAAGATCGATGCAATGGCCAAACGGCGACACCATCGCCTGCAATTCACCAAGACCGCCGCGATCCGACAAATTCAGGCACACACGTGCACCCGCGCGCCCAAGTGCCGAGTGCAACGCCGAATAAAAACTGATTGAGGCGCTGTCCAGGCATACGCTGGCGCCGAGATTCGTCAGGTGCTCGCGGACCAACGGATCGGCAGCCGTGGCGACGACGCGCCCGCCCAGCGAGACGGCCATTGCGACCGCAATCGCGCCAGCTTCCGTGTCGGCACCGTGTATTAACACCCGGTCCCCTGGCGTCAGCGTCGAGAGTTCCCGCAGTGCGATCGACGCGGCCAGTGCGGGACGCAATCGGCCGACCACGACCGCCGCTGGCGTGTTCTCCGGCAGACGGGCGAGCGCAGATTCGGGTACGCACAATTGCGATGCCATTCCCCCATGCGCGAAAGCAGCTACGCGATCTCCAGCGGCCCAGCCATTCACCTCATGACCAACTCGTTTTATTCGTCCGGCGCAACCAAAGTGAGATACGCCGAATTCCGAGAGGGATACGCCCAAACCGCGAACCAACGCATCCCCTTCGGCGGCGATCGCTTCCACTTCAATTTCGACTTCGTGCGGCGCAAGGGCGTTCGACCTGCCAGTGGAGATCATTGGCGTTTGTGCATCGATTGGCCAATCCACTCGATAACTGCCTGTCGCAGGAATGGCATCGGAACCCGCTTGGGCCTCCGCACTCGCGTCCCCTGTTGCGGGTCGATAGCGTGCCAGCCGCGCGACGTAGCGATGCTCCTCCCGAAACGCGAGCTGGTCCTCCTCTTCGTCCGCGAGTAGCTCGGCCGCCAGAGCCGAGATTTCGCGCACGTCGTTCATTGCATGTCCCAAGTCGACGCGCGTGCAGCGCAATTCGGGATGCTCAATAGAAATTGACTTGCCCAAACCCCAGACGGTCGCGTGGGTCGGACGGACGTCGGCGCTGTCGAGCTGAATGCGCTGCACTCCCGAGGTCACAATCCACAACCGCGGTGGCTTTCGGAACGGGAGCTGCGCGAGTGCCTGGACTAGATGCATGACGCTTAGGGCGCCTGACTTCTGCGCCGATAGCACGGTGTCGAATGTCGGCGGAGCCTCGGCGTGGTCAAGGCACCACAGGTGTATCACGCCGCGGCATTCGTCGGATCCGAGTGCCGCAACAAATGCCTCCCGCAGTGAATCCGCACTATCGTCCAGCACTCCGATCTCATCATCTGCAGCCGGCGACTGGCACGCTCCTCGGCGCACACTGATACAGCGTTGACCGGCAGCCGTAAGGCGCTTGGCAATTCGCCTGGCGACGCCCCTTTCGTCGGCGAGAATCAGCCAGGCTCCGGCATCGCTATCGCTCGTTTGCCGCAGCGGCAGGGTTTGGACCCAATCGACCTGGTACAACCAGGCGCCTGGATCGGTGGGTACGCCCTCTGCCACTTCGTTGAGTGTGGTGTTGGTTGCGGATACGCCTTCGGCGACTGCGATCACATTGCCATCGTTGTCGCATACGCAAAGGTCAACCCGTGGTAACCCATCGGCATCGGGCTCACTGCGCAATTTTGCGTGGACCCAGGCACTCGATCCCGTCGCCACAACCTGGAAACGCCTGGCGGATCTCATCTCGGCGCGCGCTCCTCGCGCACCCAGTGCGATACGCAGCGTCTGCTCCATGGCCTCAAACACGATCGGATGCAGGCAATACCGCTCTGCCCCTTCCAACTGGCTATCGAGCATGGCCAACTGCAGCAGTGACTCGTCATTTCCCACCCAGGCAGTTTTCGCTAACCGGATCTCATTCGGATACTCAAGTCCGAGCTGGCCGAACAACCGGTAAATTTCGTCGCCCTCTATGCGGCGGAGCCCGCCTGATTTCAGCTGATCGATGGCGATCCGTGCAGGATTCGTTGGTGCCTCGCGTGTCAGCGGTGTCCTGAGTTCTGCTTGTCGGTGCCAACCGCCGCCCTGAGCAGATGTCGTTCTGACATGCACCGTGACCACTGCTTCGTCAGGACCGACATTCAGAAGTGTGGTTTGGAGTTCAGGGTAGGCGTCCGTCATTGGGAGCATGAGCTGCTCGTCAAAGACAAGGTCTTTGACAACACGAATTTTCTCTCCCACCATGGCCGTCGCTGCGGCCATCGCCAGTTCGACAAAAACGCCGCGAGACAGATAGGCGTCTCCAGCACGGCGGGGACCACGCAAGCCCGGGAATTGGTGCGCGTCGATCAAACTCTGCCAAGCGGGCTGGGCAGTTTGCAGGCGCGATGTCACCAGCGGATGCCTGATTGCCGAGCGAGAGACCTCCTTATTGGGCAGGTCGAGCCAATAGCGCTGCCGATCCCAGGCGTAACCTGGAACGCTGCGTTCGACGGGCCAGTTTCCGAACAACTGGCACGTCTCCATGTTTCGCCGGCCAGATCGTAGTTCAAACCAGGCCGACAGCATGGACGTTTGATCGTCTTTGTCCCGTATCAAGCTCGGAATCGCGGAGCCGGCACGCGCAACGGACTTCAGTGTGCGGGATATCGAGCCGCAGAGCACGGGATGAGGGCCAACTTCGACAAACTGTGAGAATCCCTCTTCGGCGAGCCTGGCGATGGCTTGAGCGAAGTTCACGCGGCCGCGCATGTTCTCGCCCCAGTACCCGGCAACGAGCGTTTCGCCGCTGCACCAGTCGCCGGTCACGGTCGACATCATCGGGATACTGCTGGCGCCCGGTCGCAGATCTGCCACAGCCCGACAAAGTGCTTCCTTGAACGGCTCGACTTGTGGGCTGTGAAACGCGTAGTTCACCGGCAGCTTGACGGTCACTGTCCCTTTCGCTTTGAACTGCGATATCACTTCGTCAAGCGCAATAGTGTCGCCTGACAGCACAATCGATCCCGGACTGTTGACGGCGGCGACAGCAAGGCGGTCGCGATACCTGTCTATGGCCGCTTCGGCCTCTTCCAGCGAAGTCTCAACACTCACCATGCTGCCCAACCCGGTGGCTTGCTGCATCAATGCCGCCCGATGAGCCACCAGCGCGATGGAATCGTCCAGCGTCAGCGCACCGGCGGCATGCGCCGCTGCGATTTCCCCCACGCTGTGACCGACGACTGCATCCGGCGTAACGCCCCAGGATTTCCACAGCGCGACGGTAGCGGCCTGCAAAGCGAACAGGGCCGGTTGGGCAAACGCCGTCTCGGTCAGGCGGGAATCGCTCTGGTTGGCATGCAGCACATCCAACAACGACCAGCCCACCATGGAGCTTAGAAGCTGGTCGCAACGCGCAATAACAGACTGAAACACGGGTTCGCATTGCAACAGTTTCCGGCCCATTCCCCACCATTGGGAACCCTGCCCTGAAAATACGAACGCCAGTTTGGGCGAAGACTCAGATATTGACGTCGGCGCAAGCAGGACGCCTGGGTGACGAAGACCCTCTGCATAAGCGGAAAGCGCCGCCATGAGCTCCTCACGCCCTTCGCCGATGATCCCGAGGCTATGGTTCATCGCGCTGCGCCTGACGGCCAACGTATGCGCCACGCCTGCAAGCGGCCGATCGACTCCGTCCGCGCCCAGATACTGCGCCAGCCGTCTTGCTGCTCCCCTTAACGAAGCCGCGCTACGCGCACTGAGCAGCAACAAATAGGGGCGCAGTGCATTGCCGGCGCCGGTGTTGCCTGGCAACTCGGACGTCGAACTCGAAGGTGCTTCTTCGAGCACTGCATGCACGTTCGTACCACCAACTCCGAAGCCGTTGACGCCCGCCAGGAGGGGAGCTCGATCATCTGGGAACTGCTCTGCGGTTCTCTGCACACGCAAGGGCAAATCGTCGAACGGGATCAGAGGATTCGGCGTCACGAAATGCAAGCTTGGCGGCAGCATTCGATGCTTAAGCATCAAAGCCACTTTGATGACACTGGCAATACCGGCGGCCGATTCGGCGTGACCAATATTGGTCTTCACCGATCCGATCGGGCAAATGCGCCCGTTTTCACGGCTCATAGACAGCACCGCACCCAGTGCCTTCACTTCGATTGGATCGCCGACGCTGGTGCCGGTTCCGTGCGCTTCAACATAGTCCAGCTGGCCAGGGGCAATTCCCGCATCTGCGCAAGCGGCTAGAACAACGCGTTGCTGCGCTTCGCCATTGGGTGCCGCGATGCCGCTGCTTCTTCCATCCTGATTCGACGCGGTACCGCGAACGACCGCATAGATCTCGTTCCCATCGGCAATTGCCCTTGAAAGTGGCTTCAACACGACAATGCCAGCGCCTTCGGCGCGGACATAGCCATTGGCTCTGCTATCGAAAGCCTTGCAGCGGCCGTCGGCCGACATCATTCCCGCCTTGGTCAAGCACATCGTGACGACAGGCGAAAGCAAGATGTTCACGCCGCCAACCAGAGCGGTTTCGCATTCGCCGCGACGCAAGCTGACGCAGGCGAGATGAAGCGCACTCAATGACGAGGAACACGCTGTGTCGACCGCGATCGCAGGCCCACGCAGGTTCAAGAAGTGCGAAATCCTGCTTGCTGCGATGGTCAATGCGCAGCCGAGTCCCGCGTAGGCGTCGACCAACGATGCGTCGCCAAACTGCATTTGAGCGTAATCACTACCCGAGATCCCGACGAACACACCGGACTGTGTGTTTGCCAGCGTAGCGGGATCAATGCCTGCGTCTTCCAGCGCTTCCCAGGCGACCTCGAGCATCAACCGATGCTGCGGATCCATGCGCACGGCTTCACGGATGGACAGTCCGAAGAAGTTGCGGTCGAGCTTATCGATATCTTCGACGAACCCACCCCACCGCGTGTTCATTTTCCTCGACGCAAGCGGGTTAGCGTCGTATACCTCGTCGATGTCCCAACGATCCGCCGGCACCTCGGTAACGGCATCGACGCCTTCGATCAGCAGCTTCCAGAAGTCTCTGGGATTCGCGGCTCCCGGAAATCGGCAGCCGATACCAACGATCGCAATTTTGTCCTCGACCATTCCAGCGGGCCTGGCGGCGATTGCACCCGCTGCGGCCTTGACCAGCTCATCGGACGATAGGCCGTCTCCATTTCCGGCGAAGGAAATCTGCCCGGTCTCGCATAGCTCTTTGATGTTCTTGAAGTCGTCAAGCAAAGTGGCAGGAAGCGGTCGTTGCAGCTTTGACTCCAGCAGGCGGACGACCCTGAGTTTTCCCGCCGCATCCAAAGCGTATTGGGCGAACGGCCGATCGATGTCGACTTCGCTTCCGGGTACGCCAAGGATCGCCGCCAGACCCTCTACGAGCAGATGCTGCAACCGGGTTTGATCCGTGGGAGCATCGATTGCGGCATCCGGTGTCTGGGGTGCGCCAAGGTCTGGTGCCGGGGGCGACCAGGAAAACACCGACTTTAAGTTCCCTTGTAGAAAACGCTGACGCGCCTCTCTTCGCTGGAGCTTACCGCTCGAAGTTTTCGGCACTGTGCCGTGCCTTAGAAGGACGACGGCGTGAACCATGACCTCATGATGCAGCGCGATGGCCTTTGCAACGCTTTGCGCGAGTTCCAGTAGTCGCTCATCGTCGAATTTGGCCTCCCGGTCTACTTCGTGGGCAACGACGAGACGCTCCTCGCCCTCAATATCCACCGGAAACGCGACACCGCAATTGGGGCGCAGGCCGTCGTGAACCGTCTCGACGGTCGCCTCAATATCCGGCGCATGAAGGTTCCTGCCGCGGATCAGGAGGAGGTCTTTCAGGCGGCCGCAAACGAAGAGTTCGCCATCGCACAGGAATCCCAGATCCCCCGTCCGCAGCCAGCAAGGATGTTGCTGCCCCGCCACCACCTGCCCGAAGGTCTCTTCCGTTGTTGCAGAGCGCTGCCAATAGCCGCGACAAACGCTCTGACCAGAAACCCAGATCTCGCCGACTTGCATAGCGCCCAGATCCGTGGTTTTTTCTGGGTCCACGATGCGCACAGATTGGCCTTCGATGGTCATCCCTGACGCGGCGAGGCATCTTGCACCGGGTGTACCGTCCAATACCGGTACCGCAAAGCCGTCATCCAACGACTGCGAATTGAAGGACTTGACCGTCGGTCTCGCCCCCTGAGCGCCACCACCCGTCACCAGCAGCGTGGCTTCCGCCAATCCGTAGGCCGGGTAGAAGGCAGAAGGATCAAACCCCCAGGCAGAAAAACGCTGTGCGAATCGCTCCAGCGTCGATGGGCGGATCGGCTCGGCGCCGTTCAATGCGAAACGCAGCGATGCGAGATCGATACCCTTCATCTCCTGATCGGAAATGGCCCGAGCGCAAAGTTGGTACGCAAAATTCGGAGCTGCCGTCATATCGGCCCGAAAAGAGGCAATCGCCCGCAGCCAGCGCTCAGGTTTTTCGACAAACGACTCCGGTGCCAGCAAGACGCCGGGAAAGCCGCTATAGAGTGGGTGAAGAACCCCTGCGATCAATCCAAGGTCGTGAAACACAGGCAACCAGGACACCATGCAACTATCCCGCGTGGCAGCGCTGGCGGTGGCGAAAAGCGCCAGTTGATGCATCAGGTTGGCATGCGTCACCACCACGCCTTTCGGGTCTCCAGTGGAACCCGAGCTGTACTGGAGAAACGCGATATCGTCTGAAGAAAGTTGCAGAGAATCGCTCGTATCAGTCTCGGCGATGTCCTCCATTTCAATCCAGCGGGGCGCTATATGGCTGGCTTCGGCGCGAATGGCTGCAAAGACGCCTGATGAGGACAATGCAATCGAAGCACCGGCATTCGCGGCGATTCGTCGCAGACGTTCCGTGCCGTGCCCGAATCGAGGGACGCTCGACGGGACTGCCACCATTCCCGCATACAAGCAACCCAGAAAGGCGCAAACGAAGTCCGTGCCTGGCCGAAAAAGCAGCAGCACCCGATCGCCGCGCTGAGCGTGTTGTTGCAAAGCGGCAGCGATGGACTTCGCCCGTGCATCCAGAGCTTCGGACGTCAGGACGAGCGATTCCTCTTTGGGCCGGTACTTTAAGAAACGAAAGGCAACGCTTTTCGGCTCCGCCCGGGCACGCATTCTTACGATGTCAACGATAGATGTGAATGCCGATAGGTCGTTGCGCATTGGAGATCCTTGAGTGTCGATTTTTGAGATGCCGATGCTTAGGACACGATTCGCCACAAGTCAGCCCTTCAAGCTGTCCACCGGCTGCAGGCGGGCGATTCTCAGTCCCGGCACCAGGCACGCGAGCATCGCGACAAGCGCCAGGGCCGTTACAACCGCAGCGTGAATCCACAACTCCGACACGACGCCGCCAATCAGTGCTCGCAGTTTTTCCCCGGCTACGATCGCTCCGAGCAAACCAGTAGCAATGCCTGCCACGGTCAACCTGGCTCCGCGCCGCGCAACGAGTCCCAGGACGATCCTCGACGAAGCGCCCAGTGCCATTCGCGTGCCCATTTCGGACACTCTTTGTGCAACGGAGTAAGCCATCATTCCGTAGATGCCCAGTGCGGCGATGAAGATGGCCGCAGCACCCAGTGCGCCAAGGATGATGGCGGTTACTCTTTCGCCGAAAAGCGAAGCCTGGATGTACTTCGACATCGGTTTGGTCCAAATGGCATAGATCTCCGAGCCGGCATTTCGGGACGCAGACATGGCCATTTCGGACGCTTCGCGCGCTGAAATCGCTGACGAGATGTGAAACACGGGGTACATCCCAGGATTGGCAAATTGCGCAAACGGGACATAAAAGTACGGACGAGGCGGTTCATTGGCTTTCGTGTATCGGCTGTCGCGGGCGATCCCCACCACCGTGAGTTCTCGGCCCCACCCGATCAGGCGCATACCCAGCGGATCCCGCCCGCGGAAAAACCGCCGGGCAAACTCCTCGTTGATGATGGCTACGGCCGGCGCCTCGCCGACGTCGCGAGAGCTAAAGTCTCGTCCCGACAAAATTGGGACTCCGATCGTCTCGAAATAGGCGGGACTCACGAGGTTTCTGAGGATCCTCATGTTCTCGTCCTGCGCTGGCGAATACCCTTGCACCTGCAACTCCTCCCAGGAGCCACCGTGCAGGCCCATCGGGACCCACTCCGCAAAGGCCGCAGATCGAACGCCGGGCGTTTCAACGAGTCCAGTCTGTAACCGGTTGGCGTATGCAATCACCGCTGCCGCGTCAAGTCCGGGACGAGTCGCCGCGGTTGCCATGAGCGTTACGCCCGACGCCTCGAATCCCAAATCTCTTTCTGTGAGCGATTTGTATCCGTTTAAGAACAGCGCGGCACTGGAGAGTGCTATGTAAGCAAGGGCAATTTGCGCTACGACCAAAGTCGTTTGCACATGTTGCTCAGTCCGGCTGACGGACTGACTTCGGGTGATGTCGGTTAGCGCGCGAGTGAGATCGATGCTGGAAGCGCGAATTGCTGGCAGAAAATTGGCGAGCACGGCAGTGCAGACCGATGCGCCGAGGGCATAGACCAAGGTGACTCGATCTGTCCTGGGTTCGAGGGCGATCGGAAGATCCAGATCCGGTACAAAAAAGCGCAACAGACCCGAAAGATAGTGCGCCGCCAGAATGCTCAATGCGGCCGCCAGCAGACCCAAGAGTACGCCCTCCGCGAGGACCTGCAGGAAAATCGTGCTGCGTGTAGCGCCGAGCGCCGAACGCACGCCGAACTCGCGCTGACGTTCCGTTGTGAGTACCAGAAGGAGCGTGATCAGGTTGACGCAGACGATCAAAAGCACAAGACCGCTGGCGACATACATCAGTTTCAACCGATCGGCGAGCAGCGATTGAGCACCGAATGGCGCATCCGCGAACTTTAGGGCCTGAAAGCTGATACCGACGTTTTGTTCTGGATAATCACGGGCCAGCCTGGCGGCAACCACCCCCAGTTCCACTTGAACATCCTCGAGCGAACTTAGCCCACTTCGCTTGCCGATGACGTTGAGCGAACGGTGTCGCCGTTCCTCCTGCCATTGGTTGTCGCCTCCAAGCAATGCGTCGCGTTGCATCAACGGAACCCAAAGATCAAAGGCAAGGCCTACCACCGTCCCATCGAAGCCCGCTGGCGCGACACCCGACACGGTGTACGCTTGTCCGTTGAGCAATAGCTTTGACCCGATGACGGATGGATCCCTCAGAAATTCGTCCTCCCATAACCGATAGCTGATGACCGCAAGGCGTGCGCCACCGGTGGTGTCGACGGACGCGGGGTCGGATCCGAAGAAGGTGCCGATCACTGGCCTGATCTCAAGCACATCGAAGAATCCCCCCGATACGGACATCGCCCAGATTCGCCTGCTGTTTCCGTTTCTCTCAAAGCTCAGAGAGTCTTCGCGAAAGGCGGCAAGTCCGGTCAGGGTCGACATTGACTCTTTCAAGTCGCGGAAGTCGGCGTTGGATGTGGCCAGACGCTCACCGGAATTCGTCTTGCTGACGAGTGCCAGGATGCGGTCCTGGTCTGGGACGGTCGGAAGGGGATTGACAAGAATGGATTGAACCCACCCAAGTGTCGTTGTGCTGGCGGCGACGCCGATGCTGATCGACAACACTACAACCAGAGTAATTCCCCACCTTTTCCGTAAGCGACGCGCCGCAAAACTGAAGACCGCCAAAGCCGATTCCATTCCTGCCTCAGAGATTTTGTAGGTTGGTTCTACGCAGCCATACTGGCTGCTTTGGCCATTCGATCGGTGATCGAGTGCTTCGCGGTCTCATCGTCTCGGGCCAGGCTGGCATTCAGTCGGTGCCCTTCAATCACGGCTATTCGGGAAGATCCCTGGACAACACGCGAGCGCTGCCTTCCGTGCGCGAACTGACGATTTTCCCAGCCCCATACTGGGTCACCCGGGAGGACCCGAAAGCCCACACCCGCAACTCCTCGCTGGCGTTTACGCGGGCGGCAGCGCTACCGCCGATTTCGATATTGACCCGTTTTGCCTGAAGACGTCGTGCATCCAGCATGCACGAACCGTTCACGTCGAAGACGGCGGTGTCCACGCTGCCTTTGAGAATCACGTGTACGGACCCAGCGCAGGTGATGCTTACATCGTTGCTGCCTGAGATTGCAATGAGTCGGACGCCACTGCCGTGAAGGAATAATTCGCCTTCGCCGGACCAAGTCTCTTCCTTCAATTGATACCCCGCTCGCAGACAGGCTTGATGAAACAGCACGTCACATCCGTTGCGATTTCGCAACTGATTACGTTAAGAGTTGGAAGGATAGCGTACAATTGTTGGACGATGCTGCACACTTCATGACCGAATGCGACGAGCATCGCAGTGTCGCACCTTTTCTGCCGCAGCGGCGCTGACGGGCCAGAAGGCGCAGGCCCCCGTCATTCAACGCGCCTTGCGCCGAAACACCGTCAGGCCGCCAGCGATGGTCTCCTGGCAAAGTTCGCCGCCCAACCAATATGCGAGTGCATCTGGACGGTCGACCGCCCAGCGAGCGATGTCGGCGCGGGCGCCGACGTCCAGAACGCCGGCGTCAGTGCCCAGCCCGAGCGCCCGCGATGCGTGCGCGGTTGCGCCCAACAGGGCCTCATCAACCGTCATGCCGAACAAATTGACGGCCAATCCCATCGCCAAACGCACCGATAACAGCGGTGAGGTGCCAGGATTGAGATCGCTGGCGATCGCCATGGGTACGCCCGCCGCGCGCAGGGCCGCGATCGGCGGCGCCTGCTTTTCGCGGAGCACGAGAAAAGCCGCTGGCAGAATGACGGCCACCGTCCCCGCGCCCGCCATCGCGGCGATGCCGGCGTCATCGGTGTATTCCAGATGATCGGCCGATAGCGCCCGGAACTGCGCTGCCAGGGATGCACCACCCTGCGCACTGAGCTGATCGGCGTGCAGGCGCACTGGCACGCCCAACGAGGCCGCACATTCGAACAGCTTGGCGACTTCTGCGCTGGTGAATGCCAGGTGCTCGTGATAAGCATCGACCGCATCGATCAGCGCTTCCGCATGCAACGTCGGCAGCCAGTCGATGGCGGCATCGATGTATCGGCCGCGATCCACATCATTCGGCACCGCGTGCAGCGCCAGATAGCTGGTGCGAACAGTAACGCCGAAGCGGCGCCCCAGTGCGCGTGCCGCTTGCAGCATGCGCCGTTCGCTGTCCAGATCCAGGCCATATCCGGATTTGATGTCGAATGCGGCCACGCCATCGGCAATCAGCTGTTGCATGCGCGGGGCGGCAGTTTCGACCAGTTGTTCGACGCTCGCCGCGCGTGTCGCGCGCACCGTTGCCAGGATGCCGCCACCGCGCGCCGCAATTTGTGCATAACTGGCACCGGCCTGACGCTGCGCGAATTCATCGCTGCGATCGCCAGCGAACACCAGATGCGTGTGGCAATCGACCAGACTCGGCGTCAGCAGCCCCTGGCGATGCTGTTCGACCTGGCGTGCGAGACGCTGAGGTTCATTCGGCAGATCTTTCGCCGGACCCACATAACGGATTCGCCCGGCATCGATCCCGAGCGCTGCCTGACTCAGAAGTCGCGCGTTGGCGCCGCCGGTCCAGACATTTGGCGCGAGTATCAAACGATCCCACATGGTCACCTCCTTCGGCGTAGGATTATGGCCAACGAAACTCGCAAGCGAAGACCTATGCGTCGATGGTTCGCCGATTTTGCGCTGGTGCAGGGGCGATGGCAGAGCGACGTGCAAATCGGTGTCGATCGCGGGGTGATCGTCGACGTGCAAACTGCTGCGCCGCGAGCCGGGGCCGACCATCTCGGGCGTTATGTACTGCCCGGCATGCCGAATCTGCATTCACATGCGTTTCAGCGCGCGATGGCCGGACGCGCCGAGTGTTTCGAAAAGCCCGACGATAGCTTCTGGACCTGGCGCGAGGCGATGTACCGCGAGGCCGCGACACTCGATCCGGATCGACTGTTCGTGATTGCCCGGTTGTTGTACGCGGATATGCTGGAGGCCGGTTACACACGTGTGTGCGAATTCCACTATGTGCACCATCGCGCCAACGGCAATCATTACGCGCCGATGAGTGCCATGAGCGATGCGCTCATCGCCGCCGCTCAGGAGGCCGGTATTGGATTGACGCTGCTGCCAACGTTGTATCAACGCGGTGGCTTTCGCGACGAACCGCTGGCGCCTCGGCAGCAACGCTTTGCCTTCGCTCTCGACGATTACCTGTATTTGCTGGATTCGCTTGCAGCAAGGGACGAAGGTTTCCGCCTGGGCGCCGCCATCCACAGTTTGCGCGCCGTCGATGCCCAGATCATTGCCACGTTGTGCGCGCACGATGAGCTGAGCAATCGCCCGATCCATATCCACATCGCCGAGCAACGCCGCGAATTGGAAGACTGCCTGGTGATGCATGGCCGTTATCCGATCGATCGATTGATGGACATCGCGCCCGTCGATCGGCGCTTCTGTCTGGTGCACGCCACGCATGCGTCATCCACCGAATTGGAGGCGATATCGCGTTGCGGCGCTGTGGTTGGATTGTGCCCGACTACCGAAGCCAATCTCGGCGATGGTCTGTTTGAGATCGGTGAATTTCGCCGGCTCGGCGGGCGTTTTGGCATCGGTTCCGATAGCCATGTCGGCTTAGACCCGCGCGAAGAGCTGCGATGGCTCGAATATCAAGCGCGCCTGGCGTCGGGGCGGCGCAACGAGTTGGCGAGTGCGGACAAACCCGATGTCGCCACTAATCTATGGTCGGAGGCGGTACTGGGCGGCGCGCAGGCGTGCGGCGCTGGGGCTGGTGGAATCGCGGTCGGCGCCGATGCCGATTTCCTCGAACTCGATCCGGACGATGCGGCGTTTGCCGCCATGACCGATCACAATGTGCTGCCGGCCTGGATATTCGCCACCGCGCGGCGCCCGCTCAAGACAGTGATTGTTGCTGGCCGAAGTGTCATCAAAAATGGTCGACATGCGCAACGCGAGGTTTTCGAAGCCGCGTATTGCGAAACACTGCGCAACCCATAGCAGGTTGTTGAGAAACGCACTTACTGTGCGTTTCTCCACAGCCTGATGGATTCACCCGTCGACCTGTACCGGACGACAACCGAAGGGCATCAGAATGCATTCAGCCCCCCGCTGATGTAATGGGCCTGTTAAGTGCTCCTCGGAGATCGCGATGCGTTCATTCCTTTCCATGAATCGAGCTCTTCCATGTCGGCCTGGCTGCAAAGCTGGACTCGCCGTTGCGCTGTCGTTGGGACTTGCCACGAGCGCCATGGCACAACCGCGAGACTATGGCCCGCCGCCGGCATATCCCGACGAAAATGTGCGCACGGTTTATGCCGATGTGCTGCGCGTCGATCCGATCTACGAAACCGTGCGCGTCAGCGAACCACGCGAGGAGTGTTACGACTCGGAAGTGCGTCGTTCCGGCGGTCGCTACGAGAACACCACGACGGGTACGATCGTCGGTGCCATCGTCGGCGGCGCGCTGGGCAACACGGTGGGCAGTGGCGACGGTCGCCGCGCGGCTACGGTTGCCGGTGCGGTCATTGGCGGTGCGGTCGGCCGCGAAGTGGATGCCAATAACAACCGCCCGAGCAGTTATCGCGAGGTCGAAACGCGCTGCCGCGTTGTGGAATCCGGTTACGACGAGCGGCGCATCATCGGCTACGATGTCGAATACCGCTATCGCGGCGAGGTGTTCTTTTCGCGCCTCGGATACGATCCGGGCGAAAAGCTCCGTGTAAGAGTGTCAGTGGAACCCGCCGATCCGTGATCTCTGCGAAGTCTCCGGCTGCTCCCGATTGGACGGGAGCAAGACTTCGACGTTCAAACAGCAAACGCCAGCTGTGATACAGCGGTCGGGCCGACCGCAACGATCGCATTCTGTTCGAATTGTCTCGCCAGATCTATTCCGATACCGATCTCAACGCCCGCCACCATGACCAACGGTTCGGTGGGCCAGGCATCCGGTGCCTGGGTCGTGCCATACCAACATCGGGCGGCGCGCGCTTGCAAGGTTGCCAGCAACGCGTTTTGTCGCCGCACATTCTCTGCCGCCGCGGTTGGGCGACTGTAAGGGTTGTGCGCGGTCATCAAAAAGGCTTCGGCAAATTCCCATTCGTGCATGGCTGCCAGCAGCGCCGCGTTCGGTTGCGCAATCTTCAGAATCGCGCTGCCGCCTGGCAGCTCAACCCGGTATTGGGTGCGTAAGTACGCCGTCAGAGTTTTTTCCGGGAACCCGGATGGCGGTGGAAAGTGTTGATGAACCGTTGCGACGTTCATGTTTGGATGATCGGCGATTCTGAGCAGGATTTGGGTAGTGTTGCGCGGTCGTTCCCAAAAAATCCTGAAATGCGCGTTTTTTTGATGCTGCTCTTGTTGATACCGGGTGGGTTGCTGGCTGCCGACCGAACGCCCGAGCGCAAGGCCTTTACGGCTGCATGGCGCCAGGCGCAGAGCGGCGTCGATGTGGGCGCGAGAGCTGAGCTGGTCAGCTATCCACTCACTCCCTATTTGCAATACGAATTCCTGCGTCGCGACCCACTGAAAAAGCCATTCAAGCGCATCGAAGCCTATCTGTCAGAGTATGGCGATACGCTTCCCGGCGAGCGACTGCGCGCCGATCTTATCAGCGCGTTGGCGCGCGTCCACCGGCACGCCGACCTGATCGCGATTTATCGCGAAGACAACGCCAGCGTCGAGGCCGATTGCCAGGCATTCAATGCGCTTGGCGCTTTGAAGCGCAAACCACCGGCGGCACTGATACCGCGCATCCTGTCGCGAATCGATCGTGCCATCGCAGCCTGCGACCCCCCGCTTCGGCAGGCGGCCCTGGCACCCCAAGACATACGTGCGCGCTTCGATGACGCGATCAAGACTGACCGCCTGCCGCTCGCGGCGTTGTGGGCAGAACGATTGCCCGCCGCAGAAAAATTGGGCGCGCAACGCCTGGTCCTGGCGCGGCGCGACCCCCAGGTGGCCCTGAATGCGGCGAACAAATGGCCGACCGACGCCGCGCATTCGCGCGCCGCTGCGATGGCGGTTTCGCGCCTCGCGCGCAGCAGCGCGGCATCGGCCTACGAGCGTTATCTGCGGATCGCTGCACGATTCCCGTTGACCGAGGCGGACAAGGGTCTGGCGCTGGCAGAGATCGCACGTTATGCCTTCGTCGAGCGGCTCGACAATGCCCTGGTCCTGTCGCGAAAGGTGCCCAAGGCTGCCGTGGACGACGGTCTACGCGAGTGGCAAGTCCGCTATGCACTGCGCCGCACCGACTATGCGGCAGCACTCGAAGCGCTGGAGGGCATGACACCCGCGCTCGCAGGGCAAGCCCGATGGGCTTACGCCAAAGGGCGCGTACAACAATTGCTCGGGGATTCGGCGGCCGCCGAGGCCGCTTTCAAACAAGCCGCTGCGCAAGCGAACTTCCACGGCTTCCTGGCCGCAGATCAACTTGGTACACCGTATGCGATCTGTCCGCTAAGCCCACTTCTGGACACAGAGCGGGCGCTGAAGGTGCTTGGTGCAGGCGGCGTACAACGCTCGCTGGAATGGCTGGCGCTGGGCGATCGCACCCGCGCCAGGGCAGAGTGGTTCTGGCAACTGCAGAAGTTTCCAGCGGAGTTGAAGCGCGAAGCGGGACTCGTTGCCAGCCGCGAGGGTTTGCACGAATGGGCGATATTCACGCTCAATGGCGAAGCGGATCTGCGCCAGTACGATGCGCGTTTTCCGCTGCTACATCAGCGCACGGTGGCAGGGGCAGCGGTTCGCACGGGTCTTTCCAAACCCTGGATTTTGGGCCTCATTCGCGCTGAGAGCGCATGGAATGCAGGCGCACGTTCGCCTGTCGGCGCACGCGGTTTGATGCAGCTGATGCCGGCCACTGCTGCTGCCGTCGCAAAGAGTCTGAATGTCCGTGTTGAGCCACTCGACGACGGCGATCACAACATCCGTCTGGGCACCACATATCTGGCCCGGCGGCTGGCCGATCTGGAGGGCAACCCGGTGCTTGCCACGGCCGCTTACAACGCAGGAATTGGCGCCGTCAAACGCTGGCTCGGCGAACCGCTGCCACCGTGGGATCTTTGGGTCGAGACCATTCCGTACAAAGAAACTCGCGAGTATGTCGCGCGAGTGATGGCGTTTTCTGTGCTCTACGATTGGCGCATCGACGGCAGTCCGAAACGTGTGGCCGCACTCGTACCCGGTATGCCGCGAGGCGACGAAGTGGCGGCCATCGCCTGTCCGGTTGCGGTCGCCGGGCCGTAGCACCCGGTGCAAACCGTGGCAATTTCCTGACGCCGTTCACGAAAGTTGCCGCGTCGCGTCAGCGACGCGAACGACTACTGAGAATGATCAGTTGAAATTCAACCACTTACGCTGACTTTCTCGAAACCAACTAAGATCCGTTAAGTCATTGTTACGCAAGGATTTTTCCTTGACCGAATGCAATGTGCGGGCGTAGAGTGGGAAATCATGGTGAAAAGTGGATTTTTGTGGGCTCATGAGCCTCTTCTACGGCGAAAACTCGGTTTCGATCGACGACAAGGGGCGCTTGAGCGTACCGACGTCGTATCGCGACGCCTTGTCGACGCTATGCCAGAACCGATTGGTCATCACCTACAACCCGTTTGAGCGCGAGTGCCTGTGGATTTTCCCACTCCTCGAGTGGGAACGGGTGCGCGATCAAGTGGTGAGTCTGGGGAGTTTCGACGCCGCGCACCGCGAGCTGCAGCGCAAGCTGATCGGAGCGGCGGCGCACGTGTCGCTGGATTCGAACGGGCGCTTTTTGCTGCCCCACAGCGCGCGACATGCGGCCGGCCTGAGCAAGAGTGCGGTGCTGCTCGGCATGGGTGAGAAATTCGAGCTCTGGAGCGATAGCGCGCAGCAGGCGCGCCTGGAGCAGCCGATCACAGAAAGTGCGATTACCGATGCGATGCGAGCGCTGCGGTTTTGAAGTCTGAGGGAGTGCAAACCGGGCATACACCGGTGCTGTTAGAAGAAACGCTCAATGGACTGAGCATCAAGCCGGACGGGCGCTACATCGACGCCACGTTCGGTCGCGGTGGGCACAGCCGTGCGTTGTTGGCACGGCTGTCATCGATGGGCCAGTTGCAGGCACTAGATCGCGATCCTAGCGCGGTTGAGGCTGGGAAGGCACTGGCGGCGGAGGATCGGCGTTTCGCAATTCACCACGCGAATTTCGCCGAGCTTGATCTTGTCGTCCCAGCGCAGGGCTGGGACGGCATTTTGTTCGATTTCGGGGTGTCATCGCCCCAGTTGGACGAGCCGGAGCGCGGCTTTAGTTTTTTGCGCGACGGCCCGCTCGACATGCGAATGGACCCGGCTCACGGCGTGAGCGCCGGGCAGTGGCTGGAACAGGTGGATGAGGCTGTGTTAGCGAACGCACTTTTCGATTTCGGCGAAGAAAAGCACGCGCGGCGCCTGGCACGGGCGCTGAAAGCACGCGTTCACGAAAAGCCGTTTACGCGAACGGCCGAATTGGCAGAGTTCATCGCAGGCCTTGTGCCCAAAACCGGAGCTCAACATCCGGCGACACGTTCGTTCCAGGCGATTCGGATCGCAGTCAACGATGAGCTCGGCGCGATTGACCGCGGGTTGCTTGCCGCGGAAAAGTGCCTTAAGCCGGGCGGCCGGCTGGCAGCCATCAGCTTCCATTCGCTTGAAGACCGACGCGTCAAACAGTTTGTTCAAACCCGAAGCCGGCCACCGGTGGTTTCGCGCCGGTTGCCACCGCCGGACGCCAGCCACTTGACGCTCATCGATCGCGACAAGTTTTTGCCGAGCGCGGCGGAAATCGCTGCCAATCCCCGCGCCCGAAGTGCCGTGTTGCGCATTGCCGAGAGGCGCCTATGACCGCGCGCAGCGTGCTATTGGGATTGATGGTCGCGGCGGTGATCGGCAGCGCCGTGGCTCTGGTCTACGCGCGCCATGAGGCGCGCCAGAAGTTCTTTGCCATCGAGCGTCTGCACGCAGAACGCGATGAGCTGAATATCGAATGGGGTCAATTGCAGTTGGAGCAATCGACCTGGGCCGACGCCAATCGTGTCGAACAAATCGCTACGCGCGAATTGGGCATGAGCTTCGTCGCGCCACGCGACATCGTGGTGATTGCGCCATGAGCGTTTTGATTGCGAGAGAAGCGGGACATGGGGCACGGGATACGGGACGACGTTGTGCGTCCTGCCGGTACGTTGCAGGCCGTTCCTTCGATGCGTCTGCCTTGCCAGCTCGTTTCCCATCCGGTTTCGGCAAACTCGCGCCCCGTGACCCGTGCCCCGTGCGCCGCGTTTGCAGCTGTTGGAGGCACGCATGAAACCGCGCCTACGCCCACCCAATTACCGTCTGCGCCTGTACACGGTGGTCATGGTGTTGGTGCTCGCAACCACGGGGCTGGTCGGCAAAGCCATCGCTGTGCAGGTATTGGGCAAGGAGTTTTACCAGGCCCAAGGCGATGCGCGGCACTTGCGCGAAGTCGCCATTCCGGCCTATCGCGGCATGATCGTGGATCGCAATGGCGAGCCGCTGGCCGTGTCCACCCCTGTGATGTCGCTGTGGGCGAATCCCAGGCAGCTGCTGGCCGAAGCGGCCGAGCGCGTGCCAGAACTTGCATCTGCACTGGAGAGCGACGACGGCGCTTTAATGCAAAGGCTGGTGCAGCGCAGCGACAAGGAGTTTGTGTATCTGAAGCGCCATATCAGCCCCGATGAGGCCAACGGCGTACTCGATCTGGATATTCCGGGCGTTCACGCGCAGCGCGAGTTCCGACGCTACTACCCGGCCGGCGAAGTGTTGGCGCATGTCATCGGTTATTCCGACATCGACGATCATGGTCAGGAAGGTATGGAACTGGCCTTCGAAAGTTGGCTTGCCGGCAAACCGGGAAGGAAGAAGGTGATTCAGGATCGCCGTGGGCGCCGCGTCGAAGACGTCGATCTGATCAGCGCTGCCGAGCCAGGCAAAGATCTGACGCTCAGCATCGATCGCCGCATCCAGTACCTGGCGTATCGCGAGCTCAAGAACGCGTTGGTGGAGAACAAAGCGACCAGCGGATCGGTTGTGGTACTCGACGTGCCCACCGGCGAAATCCTGGCGATGGTCAATCAACCCAGCTACAACCCGAACGCACGCACGCGCGATCGCGGCGGCAGCGTTCGCAATCGCGCCGCGACCGACGTCTTCGAACCGGGGTCGGTGATTAAGGCATTCACCGCTGCCGCGGCTTTGGAAACGGGCAAGTTCACGCCGGACAGCAAGATCGAAACCGCCCCTGGACAGCTGCCGGTGAGTGGCGGATTTGTGGTCAAGGATGTGCGCAACTTCGGTACCCTGGACGTGACCGGCGTTTTAACCAAATCGAGCAATGTCGGCGCCACCAAGTTGGCGCAGGCGATCGACAGTGAGTTCCTTTACGACATGTTCCATCGCTTCGGTTTCGGCTCGGTGACCGGCTCGATGTTTCCCGGCGAGAGCCCAGGCGTGCTGCCAGATTACAAGCGTTGGCGGCCGATCGAAAAGGTCACGCTCAGTTACGGCTATGGCATGAGTGTCACCGCGCTGCAGATGGCCAATGCTTACGCTGCATTGGCCAATTCCGGTCGCATGCGCGCGCCGACGTTCGTCAAGGGTGGCGCGAATCCCGACACCGCCGTCATCGACCCGACGCTCGCGCAAACGGTGCTGCAGATGCTGGAAACCGTGACGGGCCCAACAGGCACGGCCACAAAGGCGGCCGTGCCCTACTACCGCGTCGCCGGCAAAACCGGAACGTCGATCAAAGCCGGTATTGGTGGATACACCGAAGCACGTTACATCTCCGTGTTTGCTGGAATGGCGCCTGTCTCCAACCCCCGCCTCGCTGTGGTCGTCGTGATCAACGATCCGACCGCGGGCCAGTACTACGGCGGCCTCGTCGCCGCGCCTGCGTTCGGCAATATCGTCGGCGGTTCGTTGCGGCTGATGAACATCGCACCCGATTCGCCACTGATCGTTGCACAGCAACTGAGCCGGGAAGAAGAACTCGAAGCTGTCGCCGAAGTTGTGGGAGAGGCGACGCTGCCATGAATACGCCTCTCACATTAGACGTGTTGCTGGCAAACCTGGTGCCTGCACAAGACGTGCCATCTGTGCCCATTCATGGCCTGGCCCTCGACAGCCGTGAAGTGCGCCCCGGAGACTTATTCCTGGCGCTGCGCGGCGGCACTCAACACGGTTTGCGCCACGTCCAACAGGCGGTGGCGCGCGGCGCTGTGGCGGTACTGGGCGAGACGCCAGACCATGCACCATCGATCGACGTGCCACTGATTCTGATGCCGCACGTGCGTGCGTTCGTCGGCGCACTCGCACAGCGGCTCTACGGTGTCAGTTCGATGCGCATCGTCGGCATCACCGGCACTAACGGCAAGACGTCTATTGCCCAGTTCATCGCGCAAGCAGCCGTCATGCTCGGGCAACCTGCTGCCACGCAAGGCACTCTCGGCGCCGGACCGGTCGGCGCGCTGATTCCTGGCGAACGCACGACACCGGACGTCTGTGCGACGCATCGGTTCCTCGCTGAAATGGCGGCACAGAACATTGCCGTCACGGCAATGGAAGTCAGCTCACATGCACTCGACCAGGGGCGAGTCGATGGCGTGCCGTTCGAAGTCGCCGTGTTCACACAGCTGACGCGCGACCATTTGGACTACCACAGCACAATGGAAGCCTATTTTGCGGCAAAGGCAAAGTTGTTCGAGTGGCCGAAGCTGCGCGTTGCGGTGATCAATGTCGACTGCCCGTACGGTCGCCAGCTGCTGCCACGGCTCGCAGGCAACGTGCGCGCCGTCACCTATAGCGCAATCGGCCAGAACGCCGATTTGAGTGCGCGCAATATCCGCCTCGACAGCCGCGGCATCGCTTTCGATCTGCACATTGCACGTCTCGCCGACGATGACGGCGAGACCGGATGCCGTTCGCGTGGGAATGAGCCAAGGCACGAAGCTGTGGCGCTACCAGTGCAGACCTCGTTGCTTGGCAGATTCAACGTCGACAATGTCCTGGCGGCCTGCGGCGCGCTGTTGGCGCTCGGCTTTCGAACCGATGCGATCGCGGCCACACTGGCGCAGCTGCAACCTGTACCTGGCCGAATGAATCGCATCGCGATGCCCAATGCGCCGACGGTGGTTGTCGACTACGCACATACGCCGGACGCTATCAGCGTTGCAGTCAGCGCATTGCGCGCACACCAGCCAAACGCGCTGAGCATTGTCTTTGGTTGCGGCGGCGATCGCGACCGCGGCAAGCGGCCATTGATGGCACAGGCCGCGTCCGCCGCCGATCGGCTCTACATTACCGACGACAATCCGCGCAGCGAAGACGGCGATGCCATCGTCGCCGAGATCCTCGCTGGGATTCCGCCGCAAACCCGCCCGATTGTCGAACGCGACCGTCGCCGCGCGATCCATCGGGCAATCGCCGAGGCCGCAGCGAACGATATGGTCCTGATCGCCGGCAAAGGGCATGAGCCTTACCAGGAGATTGCCGGACAGAAGCTGCCGTTCGATGATGCGCACGTGGCGCGCGAGGCGCTGGGGAAGGCCGCATGAATGCCCTCGCCAGCCAAATAGCGACATGGACCGGCGGTCGCCTCATCGGCGCTGATGCGCTGGCGGTCGGCGTTGCGCACGACTCTCGAGCATTGCCGCCGGGCGCGCTGTTTGTGGCGCTGAAGGGCGAACGTGTCGATGGACACAGCTTCATTGCGGCGTTGGTTGACCATGCGGCAGCGGCGCTGGTCGAACGTGAGACAGACGCTCGCCTGCCGCAAATTGTCGTGCCGGATACGCTGCTTGCACTGCAACGACTGGCCCGCGCCTGGCTCTCGACGTTGAACTCAAAGGTGCTGGCGCTGACCGGCAGTAACGGTAAGACAACCACCAAGGAACTGACCGCGAGCATCCTGCAGCGCGTCGGCCACACGCTGGCGACGCCGGGCAACTACAACAACGAAATCGGAGTGCCGTTGACGGTACTGGGCCTGGGCGCAAACCACCGATTCGCGGTGATCGAAATGGGCGCCGGCAAACCGAACGACATCCAGGCGCTGGCGACCATCGCACCACCCGATGCCGCAGTGGTCACTAATGTCGGTCCGGCGCATCTGGAGCGTCTGGGCAGCCTGGAGGGCGTAGCGGCAACCAAAGGCGGAATCTATCGCGGCTTGAAGTCAGGCGGTGTTGCGGTACTCAACGCCGACGAGCCTTTTGTGGCCACATTCGAGCGTGACATCGGCGAACACCGCGTGTTGCGGTTTGGTATCGATCACGAGGCGGATGTTCGCGCCATGGATATCGAGCTCGGCGCCCATTCGCGCTTCACACTGACCACGCCCGTCGGGAGCGCAAAGATCGACTTGCCACTGCCTGGGCGCCATAACGTGATGAACGCGCTCGCAGCCGCCAGCCTCGCGCTCGCGGTCGGCGCCAACATTGATGCCATCGAAGCTGGCTTGAATGCGGCCCATGGCGTCAGCGGTCGTTTGAAACGCATCGACTGGAATGACGGCGTGCTTTACGACGATAGCTACAACGCCAACCCGGGTTCACTGGCCGCCGCGCTCGATACGCTGGCTCTCGAACCTGCGCCTCGCTTTCTGGTGCTTGGCGACATGAAGGAACTTGGACCAGACGGCGCTTCGATGCACTACGCCAGCGGCATGGCGGCTCGCGTGGCGGGTATTGATGCGCTATTCGCACTCGGGCCCCTGAGCCGCGAGGCAGCACGCGGATTTGGCGCCGGGGGATACGCCTTCGATGAGCTGGAACCGTTGCTTGCGGCGCTGCGCCTGGCGTGGCGCCCCGGATCAACAGCGCTGATCAAAGGTTCGCGTTCGTCGCGCATGGAGCGCGTACTCGCTGGACTCGGTGCCGGCCAGGGAGTTCATTGATGTTGTTCTGGCTCGCCGACCACTTGGAACAGTACTTCAGTGCCTTTAATGCGGTGGGCTACATCACCCTGCGCGCCATTCTGGCCACGCTGACAGCACTCGGCCTTTCGCTGTGGCTCGGCCCCAAGCTGATCCGTTCGCTGACGGAAAAACAGATCGGACAAACGATACGCAAGGACGGCCCGCAATCGCATCTGTCCAAGGCCGGTACGCCGACGATGGGCGGCATGCTGATCCTGCTTGCCGTGGCGATCGCGACTTTGCTTTGGTGCAACCTCGAAAGCCGGTACGTGTGGATTGTGCTCGGCGTACTGCTCTCGTTTGGTTTCATTGGCTGGATCGACGATTACCGCAAGCTGGTGCTCAAGGACAGCAAAGGTCTGGCGGCACGCTACAAATACTTGTTGCAATCGATTTTCGGCGCCACCGCGGCGGTTGTGTTGTACGTCACCGCCGATACGCCGGCAGCAACGCAGTTGTATGTGCCGTTTTTCAAACAGATCGCCATTCCGCTCGGGATGGCGTACTTGATCATTGCGTACTTCTGGATCGTCGGCTTTTCCAACGCCGTCAATCTCACCGACGGTCTGGATGGATTGGCAATCATGCCGACAGTGTTGGTCGCAGGAGCGCTTGGCATCTTCGCCTATGCCTCGGGTCACGCGGAATTCGCAAAGTACCTGGGCATTCCGCGCATCCCTGGCGCAGGCGAACTCACGATCATTTGTGGCGCGTTGGCCGGCGCAGGTTTGGGCTTTTTGTGGTTCAACACCTATCCAGCGCAGGTCTTTATGGGCGATATCGGCGCGCTCGCCGTTGGCGCCGTGTTGGGTTGCATCGCGGTCATCGTCCGCCAGGAGGTCGTGCTGGTCATCATGGGCGGCATCTTTGTGCTGGAGACCTTGAGCGTGATGTTGCAGGTGGCTTCGTTCAAGCTCACCGGCAAACGAATTTTCCGCATGGCGCCGCTGCACCACCACTTCGAGCTCAAAGGCTGGCCCGAGCCGCGCGTCATCGTGCGCTTCTGGATCATCAGCGTGGTGCTGGTGCTGATGGGTCTTGCTACGTTGAAGGTGCGGTGATGGACGGATCGCGGGCAAAAGGCGGGGCACGGGGCATGGGGCACGGGCTGTTTCCCACCCCGTGCCCCGTGCCCCGCGCCCCGGCCTCGTCGATCGAGCACGCAAGCACAGCGGGAGCCACACCATGATTCAGGCCCGCAAATTACCCCCAGCGCCGGGCGTTGTGCTCGACCCGTACATCGCCGTGAGCGTGCTCGGTCTGGTGGCGTTCGGCATCATCATGGTGACGTCGAGCTCAATCGCTATCGCCGAAGGACTGAGCGTCGGTCCGTTCTACTTTGTCCAGAAACACCTTGTGTTCCTGGCGGCGGGCGCTGTGCTCGGGTCTATCGCTTATCGCGTCGATCTTGAGTGGCTGAAGACCTACTCGCAGCTGTTGATTTTAGCCGCCTTCGCGTTGTTGCTCGTCGTTTTCGTACCGGGCCTGGGCGTTGAAGTCAAAGGCGCCAAACGCTGGATCAACCTGGGCGTCTCCACGTTCCAGGCGGTCGAGGCGGTGAAAGTACTGATGATCGTGTACCTCGCCGGCTATTTCGTCCGCCATCAGGAGGCGTTGCAACATCAGTTGTTGGGTGTGATGAAGCCGTTGATCGTAGCTGGCGCGCTGCTTGGGCTATTGCTGGCGCAGCCGGATTTCGGCAGTGCCTTGTTGTTAATGTCGATCGTTGGCGGCATGGTGTGGTTAGCAGGTGGATCCGCACGCCACCTTGCCGGCGCGGCTCTGGTCGCAATGCCGGTGGTCGCATTCGCCGCGTTGAGCAAGGAGTATCGCGTACGGCGCCTGCTGTCTTTCACCGATCCCTGGGCGGATCCGTTCAACGATGGTTTCCAGCTGACCCAGGCGCTGATCGCCGTCGGCCGCGGCGAGTGGCTCGGCGTGGGCCTCGGGGACAGCGTGCAGAAACTCTACTATCTGCCGGAAGCGCATACCGACTTTATCTTCGCGGTGATTGCCGAAGAGCTCGGCTTTCTGGGCGTGCTGATGGTGATCGGGTTGTTTGCCGTTTTTGTTGCTCGCGCGTTTTATCTGGGCATCGAAGGGCTGCGCCAAGGTCGTGCCTTTGAAGCGCATCTTGCTTACGGCATTGGTCTTTGGTTTGCGCTGCAGGCGGCGATCAGTATTGGTGTCAACATCGGCGCACTGCCGACCAAAGGACTGACGCTGCCGTTGATCAGCTCCGGAGGTTCGAGCACTCTGATGTGCTGCTGCGCCGTCGGGCTGTTGTTGCGCGTCAGCGGCAGTTTGCGAGAGCCGCGCGCGGTCGGCGCCCACGAGGGTGTATCGGGAGGCGCCAAATGAGCGCGCCCGTGATGGTCATGGCCGGCGGCACCGGTGGGCATATCTTTCCGGGGCTGGCGGTTGCCGCGGCGTTACAGCGCCGCGCGGTGCCGGTGGTTTGGCTTGGCGCTCGCGGTGGTTTGGAAGAGCGATTGGTGCTAGGCCGTGGTGTTGCATTCGAAGGCATCGCCGTGCGCGGACTGCGCGGCAAGGGCGCGATGCGCAAGCTGATGTTGCCAATCGATCTGTTGCGCGCCGTTTGGCAAGCGCGACGCGTACTGCAACGTACCGCGCCGCGATGCGTTGTCAGTTTCGGCGGGTTCGCCGCAGGTCCCGGCGGTCTGGCGGCGCTGATCTCGCGCAAACCGCTTGTCGTGCACGAGCAGAATCGCATACCGGGTTTAACCAATCGCGTGCTGGCGAAACTCGCCAGGCGCGTACTCAGCGGCTTTCCGGATGTATTCGCTGCCGGGGAATGGGTCGGCAACCCGGTGCGCGCGGAAATCGCCGCACTGCCCACGCCTCAGGAGCGTTTCGGCGCACGTCAGGGTGCCGTGAATCTGCTGGTTCTCGGTGGCAGCCAGGGCGCACGCGTCTTGAATCAAACGCTGCCGTCGGCGCTGGCACTGGTCGACGCGGCGCACCGGCCAACAGTTTGGCATCAGTGCGGACAAGCAGGTTTGGAAGCGACAGTGGCCGCCTACGAGAAGGCCGGCGTGGCGGCAAAAGTGAGCGCTTTCGTCGACGACATGGCGGCGGCCTACGCGTGGGCCGATCTGGCTATTTGCCGCGCTGGCGCATTGACGCTGGCCGAATTAACAGCGGCCGGGCTCGGTGCGTGGTTGGTGCCGTATCCATACGCGGTCGACGATCATCAAACCGCGAATGCGGGCTGGTTGGTCGCTGCCGGCGCCGCGGAGATGTTGCCGGAGGCGACGCTCAGCGCCGGGTCGCTGGCAAGAAAACTACAAACGCTGAGTGATCGTCATGCCCTTCGGGTCATGGCCGAACGCGCGCGCGCACTGGCGGTCCCGGATGCCGCGGAACGGGTTGCGGCGGCATGCATTGAGGTATCGGCATGAGCCTCGCCGCCCGATTTCGTCCTGGACAAGATTCGATGCGCGCGTTCCGCCGTGTGCACTTCATTGGTATCGGCGGCGCCGGCATGAGCGGCATTGCCGAAGTGATGCTCAATCTGGGATACACAATCTCCGGCTCTGATCAGGCCGACAACAAAACCACGCGCCGCCTCGCACAACTGGGCGCGCGCGTTTTCCTCGGTCACGCCGCAAGCCATGTCGATGACGTAGACGTGTTGGTGGTCTCAAGCGCAATCGCCGCCGACAATCCCGAACTCACTGCGGCGCGCGAACGGCGTTTGCCAATCGTGCCGCGCGCCGAAATGCTCGGCGAGTTGATGCGGTTTCGCCGCGGCATCGCGGTGGCCGGCACGCATGGCAAGACAACCACGACCAGCCTCATCGCAAGCGTACTGGCGGCCGATGGCCTGGACCCAACGTTTGTCATCGGCGGATTGCTCAATAGCGCCGGCACGCACGCGCGCCTGGGTGCCGGCGAGTATCTGGTAGCAGAAGCCGACGAAAGCGATGGTTCGTTCTTGTTGCTGCAGCCGCTGATGGCCGTGGTGACCAACATCGATGCCGATCACCTGGAGAACTTCGGCAACAGCTTCCAGACGTTGAAGCACGCGTTCGATCAATTCATTCATCGCCTGCCCTTTTATGGCCTCGCGGTGCTCTGCGCCGACGACGCGGAGACCAGATCGTTGGGCGAACGCTCGCCGCGTGCCGTGCGCACTTACGGCTTCGCCGCGGACGCCGATGTACGCGCCAGCGACGTGATACAGCGCGGCGGCGAAATGCACTTTACGCTGCATCTGCCGGAAGAAACGCCGCGCACGGTGTGCCTCAGGCTTCCTGGCAGGCACAACGTTCAAAACGCCTGCGCGGCGGCGGCAATCGCAGTCGAAATCGGCGTGTCGGCCGATGCCATCGTGCAGGGTTTGGAGCGCTTCGGCGGTGTCGGACGACGTTTCCACTTACACCCGCCAGTGACATTGCAGACCGGCGAGGCGATGTTCGTCGACGACTATGGCCATCATCCGCGCGAAGTGCGGGCGGTCATCGAGGCGGCACGCGGCGGCTGGCCAGAGCGTCGCCTGGTGCTCGCCTTTCAACCGCATCGTTACACGCGCACCCGGGATTTGTTCGACGACTTCGCGGATGTATTGAGCCAGGTCGACGTGCTGGTGCTGACCGACGTGTACGCCGCGGGAGAGACGCCCATCGCCGGCGCGGATGGTCGCGCCCTGGCGCGCGCAGTCCGTGCACGCGGTCGTGTCGACCCGGTATTCATTGCACACCCGCGCGAACTGCGCTCGGTGCTGCCCGATCTTTTGCGCGACGGCGATCTGCTGCTGTTGCAGGGCGCGGGAGACATCGGTGCGGCAGCGAATGAGCTGGAAGCGAACGGCTTGGTCGGAGGGGCGCGATGAGTGGGCCGCAAGTGAAGCGGGGCGCGGGGCACGGGGCACGGGCGCCTGCGCAGGTGAAGCGGGGCACGGGGCACCGGGCGCGGGGCACGGGGCACGGGAAAAGCGGGTGGTCGGCAGGCGCGAGAAGACGCATTTTCGGCCGATCGATGCCCCAGCATTGGGGCGCTCCCGTGCCCCGTGCCCCGCGCCCCGTGCCCCGCTTCACCTGCGCAGGCGCCCCATGCCCCGTGCCCCGTGCCCCGCCCCCCGCCCCCGGAGGCCGAGGATGACCACCTTTGGCCGCGTCGCCGTTGTCCTCGGCGGCACTTCATCGGAGCGCGAGGTGTCGCTCAACAGCGGTGCCAATGTGCTGGCGGCGTTGCAGCGTCGCGGGATCGATGCGGTGGCCATCGACGGCATTCCGGCGTTGCTCGATGCGGTTCGCGCCGGCGCCGTCGATCGCGTCTTCAACATCCTGCACGGCCGCGGCGGCGAGGATGGGATGCTGCAAGGCGCTCTCGAATCTCTCGGCGTACCGTACACCGGCTCGCGAGTTCTGGGATCGGCCTTGACGATGGACAAGGTGCGAACCAAACGCATCTGGCAGTCGCTCGGCATTCCGACACCTGACTTTGCCGTTTTGCATCCCGGCGACGATGTCGAGGCGGCGCTGGCAGCGGTGGGGTTACCGGCCATCGTCAAACCCTCGCGCGAGGGTTCGAGCGTCGGTGTGACCCGCGTTTTCCAGGCGAACGACATCCAGGCGGCCGTCGCTCTGGCGGCGCGCTACGATGGCGAGCTGCTGGTCGAACAGCTGATCGCAGGGCCCGAATTGACGGTCGGCATCCTCGATGGACAAGCGCTACCGAGTATCCGCATCGTGCCACCGGGCGAGTACTACGACTACCACGCGAAATACATCTCCGACGACACCCAGTACTTCTGCCCGGGTTTGAGCGGCGCTCAGGAGTCGGACTTGCAACGCCTCTGCGAGCGCGCGTTCGATGCCGTCGGCGCATTCGGCTGGGGTCGAATCGACGTCATGCAAGACGCTCACGGCACGTGCTTCTTGCTCGAGGTCAACACTACACCAGGCATGACGAGTCACAGTCTCGTGCCAAAAGCCGCACGCCAGGCGGGTATCGAATTCGACGAGCTGTGTGTACGCATTTTGCGCACCAGCCTGGAGGACCGGCGATGACCACCCGGCCCTTCCTGGCGCAAGCGCTGACGCTCCTGGCAGTGTTCGCAATCGGTTTGCTGCTGATCGGCGCGTACTTCGCGAGAACCGGCGGCGTTGGCTTCTTGCCGATCAGTTTTATCGATGTTACGGCGCCGTTCCAACGCGTCAGCGATGCGCAGATTCGTGATGCCATCGCACCGGCGGCCGCGCGCGGTTTCTTGTTCGTCGACCTGGAAGACGCCCGGTCGCGCGTGCTGATGCTGCCCTGGGTCGAATCGGCCGAAGTGCGCAAACACTGGCCGAATGTGCTGAGCGTGCGCGCTACCGAGCGTAAGGTGCTTGGACGGAGCGGCAACGATGCACTCGTCGATGTTGCCGGCGCACTGTTTCCGGCGCGTGGCAGCGGCGAACTGACGGGCCTGCCGCGATTCGATGCACGTCCCGAACAAATGCCGGCCTTGGTCGCGTTCTATCAACGCGCGCTCTCGGCAACCGACGACAACCCAATCGAAAGCCTGACGATGAGCGCACGCGGCGCCATTGAACTGCGGTTGAACACCGGCGTACTGGTGCGTCTGGGCAGCCGCGAACAGTTCGCCCGCTACGCGCGTTTCGTGGCCAGCCTGGATGCGTTGCAACAATCCGATCCGCGCCCGATCACTCGCGCCGATCTGCGTTACACCCATGGCTTCGCCGTGCGTTATGCCGACCCGGCTGTGCCGGCGATTCCCGTCTTGAGTACTGCAAATCCATGACCCGAAAGAGTGACAAATCGCTGATCGTTGGCCTCGATATCGGCACCAGCAAAGTGGTGGCGATGGTCGGCGAGTACGCGCCTGGCGAAGCGGTCGATATCATCGGTCTGGGCAGCCACGCCTCGCGTGGCATCAAGCGCGGCGTCGTGGTCGATATCGAATCGACCGTGCAGTCGATCCAGCGTGCGGTGGAGGAAGCCGAGGCCATGAGCGGCTGCGAGATTCGCTCGGTTTACGCCGGCATCAGCGGTAGCCACATCAAGAGCCTGAATTCGCACGGCATCGTCGCGATCCGCGACAAAGAGGTCACCGACTTCGACGTCGACCGCGCGCTGGACGCGGCACGCGCAATGCCGATACCGGCCGATCAGAAAATTCTCCACGTGCTCAGCCAGGAGTATGTGATTGACGAACAGGACGGCATACGTCATCCCATCGGTATGAGCGGCATCCGCCTGGAGGTACGCGCGCACCTGGTGACTGCAGCGGCGAGCGCTGCGCAGAACATCACCAAGTGCATTGCGCGCTGCGGGCTGTCGGTCGACGATTTGATCTTGCAGCCGCTGGCGGCCAGCCATGCCGTGTTGACCGACGACGAGCGCGAACTGGGCGTGGCGTTGATCGACATCGGCGCCGGTACCACCGACATCGTGATTTTTGCGCAAGGCGCGATCCGCCACACTGCGGTGTTGCCGATCGCTGGCGATCAGGTCACCAACGACATCGCCGTTGCACTTCGCACCCCCACGCAACATGCCGAAGAGATCAAGCTCAAATACGCATGTGCGCTGGCACAGCTTGCGACTGCGGAAGAGAGCATCTCAGTGCCCAGCGTCGGCGAGCGTGCGCCACGTCGCCTGGCGCGACAAACGCTCGCCGAGGTGGTGCAGCCGCGATACGAGGAGCTCTTCACCCTGGCGCAGGCCGAGCTGCGTCGCAGCGGCTTCGAGGACTTGATCGCCGCGGGCGTGGTGCTCACCGGCGGCGCAGCCCGGATGGAAGGCGCAGTGGAACTCGCGGAAGAAATTTTTCATATGCCTGTGCGATTGGGGATACCGCAACATGTCACCGGTCTGGTCGATGTCGTGGGTAACCCGATACATGCAGCGGGCGTCGGTTTGTTGGTTTACGGCACGCAAGTCGAACGGCCGCGCACGCCAGTGCGCAGTGGGCCGACAGCGGGCGTGCTGAGTGCCTGGGAAAAGGTCAAGAAGTGGGTGGGTGGGGAGTTTTGATGGACGGGACACGGGACACGCGACACGGGGCACGGGGCACGGGAGAAGCCGAAGAGCATTCGGCGCTGCGCAACTCCCGTGCCCCGCGTCGCGTGGCCCGTGCCCCAAAAGACAATCGGCCAGACGCAGGAAGCGCAGAGCCGAAACAACAACAGCGGTACTTCATTGCGAGGGTCAGACCATGTTCCACTTGATGGAAAGTGCAACACCGAATGCGGTCATTAAAGTCATCGGCGTCGGCGGCGGCGGTGGCAATGCAGTCACTCACATGCTCGGCGGCAGTATCGAGGGCGTTGAGTTCATCGTCGCCAACACCGACGCCCAGGCGCTCAAGCGCGCTGAGGGGATTACCTTGTTGCATCTGGGCAGCAACGTCACCAAGGGACTCGGCGCCGGCGCGAATCCGGAAATCGGCCGGCAGGCCGCCATCGAAGATCGCGAGCGCATCAGCGAAGCGTTGCGCGGCTCGGATATGGTGTTTATTACCGCCGGCATGGGCGGCGGTACAGGCACAGGCGCCGCACCGGTGATCGCGCAGATCGCCAAGGATCTCGATATTTTGACCGTCGCCGTGGTCACCAAGCCCTTTCCGTTTGAAGGCAAGCGGCGCATGGCAGTGGCGATGAAGGGCATCGACGAGCTCGCACAACATGTCGATTCGCTGATCACCATCCCGAATGAAAAGCTGCTGTCGGTGCTGGGCCGCGAGGTCTCGCTGCTGAATGCATTCAAGGAAGCTAACGATGTGTTGCTCGGCGCCGTGCAAGGCATCGCCGACTTGATTACACGTCCTGGTCTGATTAACGTCGATTTTGCCGACGTGCGCACCGTGATGAGCGAAATGGGCCTCGCCATGATGGGTTCAGGCCGCGCCAAAGGCGATGATCGGGCCGTCGCAGCCACAGAAGCCGCCATCGGCAATCCGCTGCTGGAAGATATCAACCTGAAGGGCGCCTGCGGCATTCTGGTGAACATCACGGCAGGACCCAATCTGTCGATGCGCGAGTACAACGATGTCGGTCAAACGGTGGCGGAGTTCGCTGCTGAAGACGCCAACATCAAGATCGGCACCGTGCTCGATATGGACCTGGAAGACGAGATCCGCGTCACAGTGGTGGCCACCGGGTTGAATCGGCAAACCGCGCGGCAGCCGGTCGACACCTTCAATCCGGCGGTGCATCAAGCGCAGGGGCAGCGCAACAGCTTCCGGGTCGTGCGCCCCGATGGCGAACTGCCGGCGCCGCCGCATCAGCCCACGCAGCGTCCTGCCGCGCAGCCGCAGCCGGCGGTTCGCCGTTTCGGCGCGCCGACCGCCACGGTAACGGAGCCCAGCAACCCCGATATCGACTATCTCGATATTCCGGCGTTTTTGCGTCGCCAGGCGGATTGACAAAGCCCCCGAGGCGCGCTCGCGGGCCTCGGAAGCAGACCCGAAGTCCTCTGTGTGTCGGCACGGAGGCCAGGGTCATTTGTTGCGCCGCCGCGAAACGCTATGGCGCCCTGGTCGATTTCAAGAATCGGCGATCGGACGAGAATGGTTTGACCGCTGCGCGCCAGGTCGGGGATCACAGTGAGGACGCACCGGCGGTTCGTGATCGAGGTCAGGACGAAGCGGCTCTGCTGAGCAAACCTGCGAGCGCCAGGTTGTCGATTCGTTCGCATACATGTGCAGCGATACGCGTGGCTGCGCGGCCATCTTCGATCAGCGGTCGTGCAGCGATTGCGCCGGTCTGCGCTTGCCAGAGCGCACGCGGCAGATCGTCGCCCGCAGCGACGCAGCCGCGCGGTGGCGATGGTCCGATCCAGAGCACGGGACGCGCCATAAAGCGCGCCTCAAACGCGGTGAGGGTATCGTCGGTGACGACCACCTGGGCGCGACGCAACAAAGCCAGACGCCGCCAGTGCGGTATGGCGCCGTATTGACGAACGCCATCCAGCGACGCTCCGCATGCACCCATCCAGTCAATGCAAGCGCTGTGTTGCGACAGATACTCGCGCATCGCAACCGCCGCATTGGCGAGGGAACGCTCGTGCCAAAAGACGCGCTGCGCCTGTTGCGCGCCATCGGTCGCCGCTGCCTGTTCCCGGCACAAGTCGAAGAATGGATCGCCAACTTGAAGCGTGCGCCGGCCAATCTTCGGTGCCTCTGCGCCAGCAAAAGACCACGTAAACAACGCGCCGAGGGTGCGCCATCTCCAGGGTGAGCTCTGATCGATCGGTGAACCCAATAACGCGCTTTGAACTCCGAGACTGCGCGCCGCCAAACCGGCTGCGATGGCGCTCTTCGATGCACCGCCGGCAACGAACATGGCTGGTGAAATCTTCGCGCCGAGTCGGTACAACGCAAGTGTGAGCGCGCGACATGCAGGCAGCTTGATGTCGGCCGACATGCCCAACTCGCGCAGCGCGGCGCTCACTTCATCGCCACAGCCCGCATCGACCAGCAGCGCGCCGCCACCTTCCGCCGCGCGCAGTGCGCGTAACACCGGCACAAGCCGCCAGGCCTCCAGACGATTTCCAGCGAGCAGTAAAACTGGCGATTCAGATTGGCGAAACAGCATTCGGGGAAGACGCCACATCGGAAGTGCTCTGATGACAACGCACCATCAGACGGTGATTCCGTGCGCAAGTTCCGTTTTTGATGTCTCGCGGCCAAGGCCTGCCATCGAAAGCGGCGGCGGTTCACCAGTGCGTAACGGCGATCGACAGATGCGTCAGCGGGTCAACGTGTACAGCTCTACACGTTCTTCGTCGGCATCGAGGATCATGCGCATGCGACCGTCGCGGAGCGTTTGCAGCAGTCCCACGGTATCGACTTCCGCATCTTCGCCATCGGCGTATTCGTAGGTAGCGCTGTAGCTTCGATACGGATCGTCGTTGACCGAGGAACCGCCCAGCAGGACCAAGCCACCATCCGCCGGCCAAAGTTGCCCATTGCGCCGCTGCGAGCCGCTGGTCTTGCGAAACGTCAGTGTCCCGTCCTCGGTGAACGCGATCTCGCACTTGAATGGCGGGTAGGCGAACACACCATTGGGATCGATTTGCGTGGATGCGCAGCGCCATTGACCGAGGATAGCTTGATGCCCTTTTTGATCGCTCGGCGCATCCAGTATGGCCCGCACACTCGGCACCTCCTCAAGGCCGTACGCGTCCGGCGCGAGGCGATCCAGCAGTGCTTTCGCCCGAGGCACGGCGAAATCGATCATCGGCTCGTGATCATCGTGCGCGATTCCGCGCCAACCATCGTTCGAGGCCGCGTTCCCAGCATGGGCCGCCAACAGCAGCACGACAATCCGAGTTTGCATGTTCAGTGACCCTATTCGAAGCCGTTGGCGAACACGCCGTCGCCCACAGTGAGATTGAAACTGGTGGTGTTGGCCGATCCGCAGTTGTCGGTGACTTGCACCGTCACGACATAAACGCCATCGGGTCCGGCGTTGACCACACCCACAACGCCGCTGCTGGGATTGACGTTCAGCGTTCCAGTAAACGAACCTGGGTTGGCCGATGCTGTCGCTGAGACAATCGAGCCATTGTCGGTTGGGGCGGCTGCGGGGGTTACATTGGCGCTGCCGCCATTCGCAACCTGTGCATTCGGCCAGGCCGAAAGAATCGGCGCTTCATTGGCGAGGACATTCAGGGCAAGGTCCCCAGTATTCGCCAAGTTGCCATCGGAGACCTGGAAACGCTGGGTGCGGACACCAACAGCGGCGCCGCACGCCGCTGCGAGCGGCGCACTGATGGCACCTGCATTGTTGACGATCGCACCGACATTGATGTTGGTCGCCGTGCCACCGGCGACCGCGCTGACCAGCAAGGAACCGGCACTTTGCTGCGGATCGCTGACGGCCCCAATCACCACCGCTGGGCCAGCCGGGCTGCCTTCCTGTCGTGTGATGCTGCCAGCAGGGACGAAATTGGGTGCGGTGTTATTCACGGTGAGCGTAAAACTCGCGTTGCGAATGGCGCCGCAGTTGTCTGTTGCGCGGATGGTGATGGTGTGCGCCCCCACCGGCGCGGTGTTGCTCAACGCAATCACGCCCGCCGCGTTCACACTGATCGTGCCGGTGTAGGTGCCAACGCTTTGCACCGCAACTGACGCGACACTGCCGTTGTCGCTCGGCCCCATCGTGGGATTGACGTTCAGCGGTGAACCACCGTTGACCGTCTGGTTGCTATAGCTCAACGTTGGCAGCGGGTTCGACGTGATGTTGACCTGTAAGTCGCCCTCGTCGTTCAACGATCCATCCGAAACCCGAAATCGCTGTGTGCCAGGACCGGCCGTGCAGGACGCGGCGATATTGGCGCTGACCGAGCCCGATCCCGGGTTATTGATGTTCGTCACCGTCAAACCGCTCGCCGTGCCGCCAGACACGGCCGTCACGGTCAAACTGCCAACCGACGATTCCGGATCAGTGATCGTGCCGATCGTGACCGCTGCGCCAGGTGCACTTCCCTGCACGCGCGTAATGGCGCTGCCCGGCGTGAATGTCGGCGCACTGTTGGCGGTGCCGATGGTGAAATTCTCGCTGGAAACGCCCGATGGAGCAGCAAAATCGTGCTCGCGGACGCGAATTCGTGCCGTCGCCGTGGGGCTGCTGGGAACGATCCAGCTGCGCGATCCGCTGTTCGCCACATTGCTGGCGATGGTCGTGGGGAACGTCAGTCCGGCATCCGTGGACAACTCGATGGTCACGTTGCGATTGAAGCCACCGACATTCGTCCAGCTGATGTTGACGTTGCTACCCGGCGTCACACTGGTGCCATTGGTTGGTGTAACGCCGGTGATGCTGTCGCGTGTGCTGTCGGCAGTATTGGTATCGCGGAACCAGCCGATGTCGCGCATCTGTTGGCGCGTTAAATCCAGCGTCAGCGGCAGGCCCGGGTTGATGGCGGGTTCCATCAGCAGATTCGGCGACGCTACGTCATTCCAGTGCGAGACCGACGATCCGGGTTGCACCGGATTCGGGGTGAACAGCTGAACGCTGCCATCGGCTTCACGCCCGGCCACCAAGAATCCCGAAGCGATTCGGGTGCTCGGGCCGTTCCACACCAAATCGTTGCTGTTGATTGCTGACGTGACACGCTGGCCGGGCGTCATCGCGGCCCACAACTGATTGGCGTCTGTGTCGAACTGAAAGCGCGCCCAAATATCCGGGAACGGTGGACTGCCAGGGAATGCGCCGGTGCTTTCGTCGGTTGCGCTCGCTGAGCCGACACCGTGGCCGATTTCGTGCAGCACGGTGACCAGCAGATTGATGCGATTGGCCGGCGTTGCGTTGTCCAGCCCGTAATAGAACCGCGACCCACCGCCCAGACATCCGGTGTCGATATCACTATTGAATGCCGACACGATATCGGGCTGTGCCGCACTGTTATCGCTGCGTCGCATTTTGTTGGCCAGCGCCTGGAAATACCATGTACCAGGCACCTCGGCGTTCGGGAAATCGCGGTGCAATGTGGTGGCGCCAGCAAAACCAAGCACCCCGCCACCCGGACCACATTGACCCGGAAAGGAATCGAAAGTGGCAGCGACCACAATCGGCACGTTGCTATCCAAAAACGCCTCCCAGATCGACGCGGCCTCGTCGAACACGTTCAGTCGCTGCTGACCGCGCGTTGCGCCGTTGTTTCCACCCTCAGGCGAAACGAGCGTGTTGTCGTTGAATCCCTCGCCGGGGCCATCGTTGTTCTGGATCGAAATGCTCACGGCTTTGGCCGCCTTGTCGACCTTGGCCTGCTCGATCAAGTTCCAGTAAAACTGATATTGCTCGAGCGTCAGACCGTGCAATTGCGCGGCTTGGGCATCGGCCGTCGGCGCCGGCGGCAGATACCGCGGCAGCTTCTTGCCGGTCTCCAGATTGCGGCCAAAAAACTGGTTGGCCTCCGGCACACTGGCGACACAACTGGCCTGCAGTCCGTTTTGATCCAGCCGCGCCAGATAAACGTGTTTGAACCCGGGCCCCAGATTGAGCGACACGCCGCCGTCCGGGTCAGTGGTTTGCACCAGATCTGCGCTCGATCGCGAGGTTTTTTCGCGCAGCATTTCGGCGATCGCGCGGTCGGTTTCCAGTGACTGCGCCGATGCCAACAAGGGCGCAGAAAACACCGCAATCAATGGCCAGATGGGACGCATGGGTTTCTCTCTGTTTTCAGGCTCGACAAACGCGCTGGCGCAAATGCGGGTGCCAGCTTACCAGCGCGATTTATCTTTAAGATGACGTGCGGCATCGAGCAAATCCGTCGGTTGGTAGTCACTAAACAAATTTGGCCCGTACTTGCTTCGATAGCCGGCGAACACCGGCGCAAACATCTCCCAGTGCACGATCGGCTGGCGGTGGCGGGCGCGAAACTCGGCCATCGGGATACGCGCTGTCACCAGCTGCTCCAGCTTGCCGTTCGCTTCCGCGATGGCCTTGCTGTCTGGCCCATACACCGCCGTGCCACCGCTGCCGGAATCTTCGAAAAACGGCCAGTTGCCGGGTGAGGCGGCGTTGTTGACGATGGCCGTGTACACATCGTTGTAGAGGCTCGTGGCCTGGATATCGAGCGGCGTGAATCCGCCCGATGCCGTGCGCAACATGATCTCTGCGCCCTTGAGCGCCATCGCCCGGAACAGCTCCGGTTCGCGCTGCACGGAACTGGTTGCAAAGTTCCCGAGCGGCGTGCGCGTGACCGGGATCACCGCATCGACGCCATACATTTCGATGTACTGATCGAGCACATCGTAAATCGTGGTCGTGAACAGTTCGAAGCCTGGGAACACACCCTTGATGTTGCGCGCTTTCCAGTGTTTGTCGACGATATTGCCATCGGGCCCGATGATCGTGGTGATGCTCAGCACATGGTTCTTCCAGGCGGCGTCCTGGGCGTAGGCGCCGAATACGATGTAACAACCATATTGTTTGGCTTTCTTCGCGATCTCCTCGGTCTGCGGCCCTGGAATTTCGATCGCAAAACGCAGAATTTCCTCGCGAGTCCATTTCTTCCAGCCGGACAGCGGGAATTCGTGGAAGAACAGCACATCGGGTGGCGCACCGTAATAGAACGCGGCGTCGATCAAGCTCAACATGTGATCGAGATTGGCGCGCATTTCTTTGGCATGCCGATTCTTCGCCGCATCGATCGCTTTGATTCGCGACTGCACCACACCGAGCGTGATCACCGGCTTTTTCAGATCCACAACGGCATACGAGCCATCCGCCCGCTGCGCGTGTTCGGCCAGGCCCTTGCCCATGGCCGCCTCGGCGCGGCTGGACGCCATCGCGGCGAGCGCAGCGCTGGTCCAAAGAAATGAGCGGCGATCCATCGACATAGCGGTCTCCTGCGCGTTGGGGTAACCAGTGTATCGCCGCTTCGCAATCTGCGTCGCGCGTTTTGCATTTTGCAATGACTGCGGCGTTTTCGGGAGAAGGCGGTTCGAGGATTTTCGAAAAAAGTGCTTATATATCAATATTTTATGCGATGTCAGAAGGTTGGCACGCGATTTGATAAGAGGTCCGTGCCCGGATCCACCGGGGCCCAAACAACCTCACTAAGGAGCTTTACCATGAACACACGTCTTCTCTCCGCTTCCGCTTTGGTCGCCGCACTGGCGTTCGGCAACTCGGCATTCGCAGCCAGCTCGACCAGCGGTCAGATCATCATCAAAGGCACCGTCGGCGACCTGTGCGAGATTGGTGTTGTCGACTACGGCACCAACCTGGATCTGGTGACCGGCGAAACCAACCGTGCGGTCGGCAAGGTCACGGAAACCTGCAACGATCCGGATGGCTACTCGGTCAGTTTCACCAGCGACCGCGGCGGCAAGATGATTGGACCACGCGATGCAGAGAGCGCGTATCGCATCAACTACGATTCGATCGGCAACCACAGCCTCGCCGCAGACGCATTGCTCCCGCGCCCCGATCCGCAGTGGAACGCTGCCTACGAGTTGACGGTGAATGTCGACGGTCAGGACCAATTGCCGGCCGGCAGCTACAGCGACACCGTAACGGTCACCATCGCTGCCAGCTGATGACCACGAATGATGCGGCCGGCGCCCATTGCCGGCCGCGTCGAGCGATCCTAACCTTGCCCGGCAACGCCGGGCTCAGCTCTTGGAGGAACTCTATGACTTCGCTCATCCGCTACCTAAGCCTGGTCGTATTGGCGGCAGCTCTTCCGGCCCATGCGTTCAAACTCACGCCGATTGAGGCGGAATTCGGGCCCTCCCGCCTGGCCGTACAAACGTTCAAGGTCGAGAACGGCGGCGCTTTGCCGGCAGCGATCGAGTTGTCCGTGCATCGTCGCAACATGGCCATCGATGGCAGCGATGTGCTGACAGCAGCACCGGACGACTTCAACATCTATCCGGATCAAATTGTTCTGCAGCCCGGCGAAACGCAGAGCGTGCGTGTGCAATGGACCGGCAGCGAACAGCCAGCAACGGAAATCGCCTATCGGCTCATGGCCGAACAACTGCCCATCGATCTTGGCGACGGCGCGGAGCGCAGTGGCTTGCGCCTGATGGTCAAATACCTTGCGGCATTGTATGTGCGGCCCGCGGAGCCCGACGCGCGGGTCAGTGCACAGATCAGCCGGGAAGAGGCCGCCGACACTCGCTACGCGCTGGTACGTTTGAAGAACGACGGCAACGCGCATGCGATCGTGCAAGCGCCAATGTTCGTTATCAGCGCTGGCGAGCGCGTTCTCGAATTCAACGCCGAGCAGCGCGAGGCAGTGCATGGCAAGAATGTTCTTGCAGGCGCCGAGCGTGAGCTCAGGGTCCCCTGGAGCGAAGCGCTCGATGGCGGACCGCTGGCGATCGAATTGCGGTTGCCACCGGGCGATTGATCAGAGGTGCGCAGCACCGACCAGGATCAGGCATGTCCCTCAACCAGACGCTTGTTGCTGTCATTTTCCTGGCGGTTTGCACCGGCCTCGCGGCGCAGACGACTAACGAGTCTTTGCGCGAACAGGTGTTCGGGAAACGTGCGGAGCGGGAGCAAGCGTTGTCCGCGGACCTGGATTTGAATGGACAACGCCTCGATCCTGTCGAGGTCAAGGTCAAGGGCCATCGGCTGATCGGCGTCAATCTCAGCCAGCTGCGGGATCGCCTGGCCGATGTGCTGGAGCAATCGGCGCTCGACTGTTTGCAGCCGCCACACGAGAACCCGCTGGCCTTGGCGCAACGATGTGGCATCGCCCTGCGCTACGACCCAGGAATGCTGCTCGTCTTCGCAAGTATCGAACCGAGCCTGAGGCGCGTCCAAAGTTTGCAGTTGCGTCCCCGCCAGGCGGCCACGACGGTGGCTGGCGACGCAGCGGTCTCGGCCTATCTGAATCTCAGTGCTGCCGTACGTCGCAGTTCGCAGGATGCCGGGCGTTTTGAGGATCGCGGTTTGGGTTTCGATGGCGCGGTACGCGCGTTCGGCAAGACCCTGGAGTTCGATGGTTTGTGCACTGAGGGGCGCTGCCTTCCGGGGCTTCGCTCCCTGGTCTACGACCGCCCAGATGAACTGCGTCGCTGGCGTCTGGGCGATCTGTCGGAGGCGCGCGCAGGGGGGCTTTTTTTGCCTGCCTTGCGCGGGTTGAGTGTGGGTACCTCGTTCGAGCTTGCGCCAAACGAAAGTTTTGCGCCGAATCTCGATGCGCCGCTGGAACTGCAACAACCGGCGCAGGTGGAGGTGTTGGTCAATGGGCGGATTGTGCAGAGTTACGACTTGCCGGCCGGGCGCTATCGGCTTTCCGATTTTCCGCTGGGGTTCGGCCCGAATGCCGCTGAGCTGCGCATCACGGATGCGGCGGGGCGCACCCAGAGTCGGTTCATTGAGGCTTTCGTAGATCTCGCGTTGCTCCATGCCGGTCGCGTGCGGCAGAGCATCAGCGTCGGGCAGATGGCCTTGCCGGCATTGCTCGACAACGCGATCGTCCGGCCTTGGGTACTCGCTGCCGATTACGGCCGCGGCCTGGGTCCGCGCACAACATTGGGACTTGGCGTGGCAAGCATTCCAGAACTTCAGCAGCACAGCCTTGAGATCAGCCTGACTCAGGCGTGGGGACGGTGGCTGACGGGCGCGGCTGTGGCGTGTGCCCATGCCGACGCGCAGGGCTGCCGCGCCGATCTGCGCTGGCGTCTGACCGATGGTGCCGACGCCATGCCGGGTTGGCAACACGAGGGCGCGCTGGGATGGCGCCAGGCCGGTTACGCCGAGCTGCTGAGTGCCTCAACGCCAGGCGCCCGAACGCTGCAAGCGCAGTGGCGCAGCAGCCGGACCCTACGCGATCGCCACCAGTTGACCCTTGGTGCTCGCGCACGATGGTCAGGCGATCCATCGAACGAGTACGCTTTCAGCGCTCAGTGGGCCAGTCGTTTCGGGCGTGGTCTGGGGTTGCGGATCGGAATCGAGCAAGCGGATGTTTCTGGCACCGTCGACAGGCGAATCAACGTCAGTTTCAACTGGTTGTTCGACGAGGCGCGGCAGGCGCTGCAAGTCGAGGCAGAATCGGAGCTCTCGCGATATGGTGCCCGATGGCAATTCAATCGGCAGAACCAGCGCGGCGGATACGTCGCCAACCTCGGCGAATCGCGCAGCGATCTCGGCGCAGTTCGTGATGGCGCCGTCGGCTGGCGGCACGAACGCGTTGGCGCCGATCTGGCGATCGCACAATTGTCGGCGCCGGACGGAACGTCGAGTCGCGATACCCGGCTCGCAGTCCGCACAGCGCTGGTATTCGCCGATGGCGTCTTTGGGATGACCGAACAAGTCCAGGGTGGTTTTGCCGTCATCGACCCCTGGGATTCGCGCGCCTCCGGGCCGGTCTATGTCAATCCGGTGGAAGATGATTATCTCGCCAGCAGTCTGGGGCCGGGGCCTGCGGTGGTGGCCAACCTGCGCGCATACGAGCCGCGGGCACTGGCGCTGTCGTTGCCTGAGTTGCCTGCCGATCGCGATCCGGGCAATTTGTTTCCGGTGGTTCGCCCTGGTTACAAGGGCGGCGTTGTGGTCGCCGCCGGTGGTCGACCGACGATCGGGCTTTTGCTACAAATCGTCGATGCGAGCGGAGAGCCGTTGTCGATGGTGGCCGGGCAGCTGCAACCGCAGGCTGGCGGCGACGCCATGCCGGTATTCGTCGGGCGGGATGGTCGATTGCGCGCGCAGGGACTGATCGCAGGCGATTGGCAATTGACGCTGCAAACACGGCCCGTTCGCCGCCACCTGCTGCAAATACCCGCGGACGCGCGCGGCACCATTGACCTTGGAACATTGTCGCCATGAATGCCGCATGGATCGCCCTGCTGTCCGCGCTGAACATGCAAACCGCGTCAACTTGTCAGCCGCGATTGCAAGTCGCTGCAGATCAACCGGTTGCCAGCTGGTTTGGTGCTGAACTTGCAGCAGGCGGGCGATTGCAAGAGACGTTGAGCGCGCGCATTAGCGGCATGACGGGTTGCCCACCGCTGTCGCTCGGCGTGGAGGCCGCTCCTTTGGACCATCCCGATTCAACAGCAGTCATCCGCACTGGCCCCAATGGTGCCGAGGTCGGATTTGTGCCGGGTGGCGGGCTGGCGCTGTTGCCGGTGGTCGCGGACGCGCAAGGCAACGCGACGCTGCAGCCGACCTTGCAATGGTCAGCTCAGGGCGTGCCTTTCGAAGCGGGGCCGGCACGCCTGCGCCTGCGCTGGCGTTTGTTCGATAGCGCCTCGTTGATCGCTAGCCCGCTCGCACAGGCGGACACGAACCTGACCGTCCAGGTGCCGGCCATTCTCAGTGTCGATATCGTCGCGGCGGGATTGCGTGCGCCCCTGGCCGGCACGCAAACCCACTTCGACCTGGGCGAATTGCGCACCGGCAGCGTTCATGGACTGGCCGTTGAGGTCCGCGGCAACGCCGCGGCTCAGCTCAGCATCGAACAGCGCTGGGGCGAGCTGCGAATTCCCGACCGCAGCGGCTGGACCATTCCTTATGCGCTCAGCGTCGATGGCCGCCGCATCAACGGCGCCTCCAATCTGTTGTTGGATCGTCGCGGTGCGCTGTCGCGCGCCGAGCTGCAAATTCAGATCGGCGAGGTGGAACGGCGCGCTGCGGGGCGATACGAAGACACGCTCACGCTCACAGTAGCAGCCGAATAACTGGCGCTCAACCGTCGCTCCATTGCGCAAGTTTGCGATACAACGTCGAAGGCGCAACCTCAAGTCGCCGCGCCGCCTCGGGAACATTGCCGCGGCAAAGTGTGATGGCGTTTTCGATGGCACGGCGTTCGGTGAGCGCCAGCGGCTCGATGGGGCCAGCGGATGCTCGCTGGGCATCGAGCGGCGCCGTCGCTGGTTGCTGCATCTCGCGCGACCAGCGGCGCGAGTCCAGCAACAGCCGGTCGGCATCGATTTCGCCCCCGTTGTTAAGGACCACGACCTGGCGAACGACGTTTTCCAGTTCACGTACGTTGCCCGGCCACGGGTGGCGCAGCAATGCCTCCCGCGCGGCCGCGCTGAATCCGCTGAAGCGCCGACCTTCTTCGGCGGCGAAACGCGCCAGAAACTCCTCGGCGAGTAACACCACGTCCTCTTCGCGTTCCCGCAGCGGCGGCAAATGCAGCGGGATCACGTGCAGGCGGAAGTACAGATCTTCGCGAAAACGACCGGCTTGCACTTCGGCCCAGGGATCGCGATTGGTTGCGCACAAAAAACGAACATCCACGCGGCGCTCCTGATTTGCGCCCAAACGCTTGACCTCGCCCGTTTGCAGAAAGCGCAACAGCTTGCTTTGCAGCTCCAGATTCATCTCGCCGATTTCGTCGAGAAACAGGGTGCCGCCGTCCGCCTGCTCGGCGGCACCCTCGCGCGCCTGCTGAGCGCCGGTGAAGGCCCCTTTTTGATGACCGAACAATTCGCTTTCCATCAGATCGCGAGGAATTGCCGCGCAGTTGAGCGCGACGAATGGGCCGCTCCGCCGCGGGCTTTCGGCGTGTATCGCACGTGCCGTGACTTCTTTGCCGGTGCCACTTTCGCCAGTAATAAAGACTGTCGCCCGGCTGGGCGCCGCCGCAACAATCGTCCGGTACACCGCTTGCATCGCCAGACTGCGGCCGATGAATCCGTGAAAGCGCTCGCGGTGTTCCGTTTGCAACAGCTGCGTCACTTGTCGTTCAAGCACCAGCCGCTCGAGCGCATTACGCAAAGTCTGGATCAGGCGATCTTTGTTGACCGGCTTTTCGAGAAAGTCGCTGGCGCCCAGCCGCAGTGCGTCGACGGCCAGATCGACGCTGCCGTGACCGGTGGCGACGACCACACCGATCTGCGGCGCCTGGGATCGCAACAGTCGCAGAAACTCCAGCTCATCGGCATCCGGGAGCTGCAAATCGAGCAGGACCAGCGTTGGTGGGTCGGCCTCGATTGCGGCCGCCGCCTCCATTGCGCTGCCCACGCCGCTGCTGCGCCAAGGCTGTTGGCGCAGATACGCCAGGTACAAAGAGCGCAAACTCTCGCTGTCTTCCACCACCAGCACGCTGGCCTGCGCCAGCAGAGTCTGCATGCGTTCGCTCAAGGGTTCTGCTCCGATCGGTCTACCAGCCACGACTGGACCGCAGCGTACACCTGCCGGCCCAACGCAACGACGTCTTGTGTCTCTTGCTGCACGTCGGCCATCAGGCCGTTGCGACAATTTTGCTCCAGCGCCAGCGCCGCTTTTCCCAAGGACTCGGCGCCGAAAACCAACGCGGCGGATTTGAGCGCGTGCGCTTCATGGCCGATTTGCTGGGCGCTGGTCCCGATCGCCAGGCGGTCCAGTCGCTGCGCCAGTTCCCGTGCGAAAGCTGCCACCAGGTCGTACGTGCGTTCGGCACCAAAGTCGCTGGCCATCTCGGCGACCGCCGCTGGGGACCAAACTGGCACCGCGCCGTCTCTCGGTACAAAGCGTTCAACCACTCGGCGCAAGTCATCGCGTGCCACAGGTTTGGCGAGATAGTCGTTCATACCGGCCGCAAGACAGCGTTCGCGATCGCGCGGATGGGTGCCGCCTGTGACGGCAACGATCGGTACGCGGGCCGCGTCGCCACCCAGTTGCCGGATGCCAACAGCGACATCGAGTCCACTCATATCGGGCAAAGCCAGATCGGTGAGGACCAACGCGTAACGGCGCTGGCTCACCTGGCGGATGGCATCGGATCCGTTGGCAACGGCGTCCACGTCGCAGGAAAGACGCTCCAGCTGTGCGCTCATGACACGGCGATTCGCATCGCTGTCTTCGACGACCAGAATTCTGGCGCGAGTGCTGCGCGTCGCCTCGGGAAGGTCGGGCGAATCGATCAGTGGCACCGGGCGACCCATCAACGCATCGACGAATGCGCGCCGCCGCATCGGTGCCGACAGCCAGCTCACGGATCGGTCGCGCGGGACCAACGCCTGGGCGGGCGATTGGCCAACGGGCACCAGCACCGAAACCCGCAATGGCGCGCTGCAGGCCACCGCATCGGCGGCGCCATTCGCGTCTTGATGCACCAACAGCAAATCAAAGCGTTGACCGCTTCGAATCAGCACCGACGCTGCTTCGCCGTCTGCGACGACCTTTACACGGATTCCCCAGCGACGCACCTGTTCGGCGAAGCTCACCCGTCGAACCTGATCGCTGTCAACCAACAACACGCGGCGATCGTGGGCTTCGCCAACAACGTCCGCCAGGCGCTCGAATTCGGCGTCGCGGCGCAACCAGACGTCGAAGCGAAAAATGCTGCCGCCGCCGCGACGGGCTTCGTATTCGATGTCGCCGCCCATCATTCGAACCAGGTGTCGGCACAAGGCCAAACCCAATCCCAGGCTCGTCGAACGCCAGTCCGCCCGGCCACCCTGCGGAACGAAAGGCGCGAACAGTCCCTCCCTTAAGCCTTCAGGCACCCCACGCCCGGTATCGATGATCTCAAACTGCAGATGCTCACCACGTACGTCCGAAGCCAGCGGACGCAGTTTTAACATGATGCTGCCCAGATCCGTCGCATTCGCCGCATTCGCGAGAAGATTGGTCAACACTTGACGCAGCCGCGCCGGATCGCCGCGTAGCGTCACTGGCGTTTGCGGATCGATCACGCTCGCTGCCGCCACACCGCGTTCGTGGAGTCTTGCGGCCACAGCACCCAGAGCACCCTCCGCAATGGCCACCGGATCGGTGGGCAAGTCGTCGAGACGAACCTCGCCGGCTTCAATGCGATTGACGTCGAGCGCATCGTTAAGCAGCGTCAACAACTCGCGCCCCTCGTCAACAGCCGTCGCCACGAAACCCGATTGCTCGCGATTGAGATCGGTTTGACGAACCAACTCCAAACTGCCCAGAACCGCGTTCAGGCGGCTTCGAAAGGCGTGCGCAAGCGCCGCCATAAACAGAGCACGTTGGTGCAGTTCGACGTTCGTCTCCGATGCCGCTTTCATTGCCGCCTGGATTCAATCCGCAGTGCCGCAGAATACCTGCGGTCACCGGCGTTGGGCGTCCCTCCTGGCGGGACCGAAATCTGTACGTTGGGTCGATGATCGTCAGGAAAACGTGGGCGCGCCGGGACTTCTATGCCTGCTTGGTGCCGCATCAACAGCACCAAGGGTAAGCTATCGCCCTTCCCACAACGGAACCATGCATGCGCTATCGCTCGGGCGGCATCGAATTCGATGTAGACACCGCCATCGTTTACGGCCCGAGCGGCGCCATACCGTTGCGCAAGCAGGTGGCGCAGACGCTGCTGGTGTTGCTGACGCGCGCGCCGGCGCTGGTGTCCACCGACGAGTTGCTCGATGCGGTGTGGGGGCGACATGCAATTTCGCCGAGCGCGGTGCCGCAGGCGATTCGCGAGTTGCGGCGGCTGCTCGGCGATCAGGCGCAGGAGTCGACGTACATCGAAACCCGCCATCGCCAGGGTTATCGCTGGATACCCAGTGTCGAAGCGATCGCGACCGCATCGCCCCCCGAGGCCGTCACGAACGCGCTTTCGACGGAGACTGACGTCGAATCGGCTGTCGCGCAGCCGACGCCGCAGGCATCCGAAACCGCCGCGAGCGCGCCACGAGCGCCGCTGGCGCGCTGGATTGTCCCGGCGCTGCTGCTTGTCGCGCTGCTGCAGGCGCTGGTGTTCTGGTTCTTCCGCGATGCCTGGTGGCCGCAGCCGGCGGATGCCTTCGCCTACAGCAGCGATCCGGCCTACCGCGCGGCGCACACTGCCTTCGACGAATTCCGCATCGACGCCGCGGAACGCGCGCTCGCTGGATTGGCGCAAGATGAAGTCGCAACGCAGTTGCTGCGAGCCCGGATCGCAATGCTGCGCGCCGATGGCGACGGCATCGATACCGCGCTCGCGGTGGCGCGCGAGCATCTGGACGCCGGCGATCGCCCCGGCCGTTTGTGGGTCGATACTGTCGCGGCGCAAGCTGCGGGCCGCGAAATCGAAGCCTGGGCAAATCTCGATCCTCTGCTGGCGCTGCGTCCGCAAGACTTCGACCTTAAGCTGCTCGCCTGGGATCTGCGCCGCAAGATCCCGGCCGAACGCCTTCGTGCGCTGGCGGCAGAACTCGAGTCCGCTGGCACGGTGCCGGCCTTGCGCCGCCTGTTGCTGGCAGCGCAGATCGCTGGCGATCGTCGCGATAGCGCCATGCAACGCGAACACGCGCAGTCCCTTCTTGCGCAAATCGGCGCCGTCAACCCGGCGCTGGCGGCAATTGCGAAGGGCGAACTGGCGCGTGCCGCGGAGTTGCAGCGCGACGCTCCCGGCGCGACCGCGCTGGCCATCGGGGCCAGCGAAGCGCTGCAAACGCTCGGCCTTAGCCGCCCCGCCGTTCGCTCGCTGCGCGACGCGGTATGGAACGCGCGCGTACAGGACCAGCTCGACCTTGCCGAGCAACACCTGGCGCGCATTCAACAATTGCTCGACGGCCGCCGCGACCCGATCGGCGTCATCACCATGCGCCACTTGCGTGCGCAACTGTTCGCCGCCCGCGGCGACCACACGGCCGCCATCGACGCTTTCACACAATTGGCGGCCGATTACGAAGCCATTGGCGACGGCGGCGGCGCGGCCAACGCGCTCAATTCCACCGTTGAACCGCGCTACCTGCTCGGCCGCAACAGCGAAGTACCGGCGGTGATTGAGCGCGCGCTGCAGCTGGCGAGCCGCGCCCAGGCGCTATCGACCGTCGGATTTCTGCACGGCTCGCTGGGAAATCACTACGTGCGCGGCGGCGACTTGCAGCGTGGACACGACCAATTGATGCGCGCGCTGGAGAGTTTTCGCGCCAGCGGCGAAAAGCGCGCCGAGGCGGCCGCGTTGGGCAATTTGAGCGAAGTCGCCGCGATGCGCGGACGTATGGACGAAGCGGCGCAATACAGCGAACAGGCGGTGGTCCTGGAGAGGGCGCAGAACAGTCCTTCAGGCGAGGCCTATGCGCAGTCGCGTTTGGCGCGGGTGCATGCCGCGCGCGGCGATTTGATCAAGGCGATCGATGTCGCCGCGCAGTCTGCAGAGGGCTTCAAGCGCGTCGGTAACGGCAAAGAGGAAGCCATGACACGCGCGACGCTGGGCCTTTTGCGGCTGCAGTTCGCCGATCTCGCAGGGGCACGCGCGCAGTTGGTCGACATCCAAGGTTTGCGTGATGCCGGACCTCTGGCACGGGCCGCAGAAGCCGGCCTGGCCGGCGCCATCGCCTTCACCAGCGGCGATTTCCCGAATGCGCGGACGCTCTTCGATGCGCAGGCGCAGGCCTTGCAGAACGCCGAGGAGATGATCGCCGCCCGTCAGGCGCAGCTCGACGCACTGCGCACGCGCCTGGCGTTGAACGAGCGCGTGGCGGTCGAGGAAGAGCTGCGCGAACTGCTCAAGCGCCCGGAAACCGCACAATCGCAAGCCCTCAAACGCGACGCACAACTACTATTGGCTCAAACGCTGCTCGTTCAGGGCCGACGCGACGAGGCCGAAGCAGAGCTCAGCGCCGTCGATCACGTTCTCGCCCAGGCACCCGATGCCGAAGATGCGCTGCGCGTGGTGCTCCTGCGCGCCAGCCTCGATCGCAACCAGAACGCGCGCCGCGAACGCCTGCAATGGGCCACCGCCCAGGCGCAGGCGAAGGGGCTGCGGCTGCTCGCACTGCAGGCGCAAGGTGAGCTGGCTCACGACGATGGCGCCGACGCGATGCGCGCCTGGCAGCTGGCAGTGGCGCAAGTGCAGGCTGCGGGACTCACCAAGCTCGTTCCGCTGGCGCGATAGCCCCGGCCGCGTATCCAACACGCTGATTTCATAGAAATATCAACACTCGCTCAAGGCTTTGCGAGGACTTCGGCTGCGCCTGACTCCTAGGCTGGCGTCGCCATCCGTCGGAGCCGCCCAATGAGCCAGCCGCTATTTGTGATGCAGAACCCCGGCGAGTTGCCGGTGCCTAAGGTCATCCAGTTCGTCATGTATGTGGTCTTCAGTTTTCCGCTCATCGTCATTCCAATGACGCTGCGCGCGGTGCCTGAATCGCCGTGGTTGTTACTGCTCTATCTGGCGGCGTGTTTTCCGTTGGCGCTGATGTGGGGGCTGAAGCGGTTGATGGGGCGGTATGCGGTGGCGGTGCACGAGGATGGATCGCTGGTGGTCACGCTGCCGTTCAAGACCCAGACCTTTGCTGCTGGTGCCTTGCAGCGTGTCGCCTTCAACACGGTGCGCGCGCAGGTGGGCGGGACGGTGCAGAACCGCACCTGGGTTCAATTGATCGGCGCTGGCGACCAGTTGCTCACGCAGTTCGCCAGCACAGCATTCAGCGGCGAACAAATCCAAGACTTGTTGCAGGCGCTGCGCCGGGTCAATCCACAATTGCCCATCGACCGGAGCTGAGGCCATGAATAGTTCTGTTTGGCTGCGATTTTTGCGCGGTGGCTTCGTGTTGTCGTCGTGTCTGTCGGCATTGGCTGCCAGCGCGGCGACGTCGACGCCGTTGTCGAATATCGAAGACCCCTTGATCTGGGGCACGTCCGCCAACGAGCCCGCATTTAACTGCGCGATCTCAGGATCCGGTCTGGTGGTCGGGTTCGAGAGCGCTGCGGTGAATCTGGTGGCTGGCGATCGCAACGGGCGGTCGGATGCATTTGTCGGTGCGGCCGGCGTACTGCAACGGATCAGCGGACGCGTCGGCGGCAGCGAAGGCCGACGCAATGCGGTGCGCGTGGACTTGAGCAACACCGGCCGATATGCGGCGTTCCTCAGCGCCGACGATCTTCTGGAGACGGGCGGCGGTGTTGAGCAGCCGAACACGGTGTTTCATCGCGATCTGCAAACCGGCACGCTGCTGCGCGCCGCGACGACGTTGAGCGGCACGGCGGCGACCGTGAGCGATGGGCCGCGGGTGTCTGGCAATGGCCGCTATGTGCTTTTTGTCAGCGCCGACGCGAATCTGGTCGCGGGCGACAGCAACAGCACCTCCGACGTATTCCGCTTCGATACGCAGACCGGCACGCTGCTGCGGGTGTCGACCAAACTCGGCGGCGGGCAGATGAGCAATAACGTGTCGGGTTTGGCCGCCATCGACAACAGCGGCGATTTGATTGCCTTCGCGGCGACCGACGGCGATTTGATCGCCGGCGACAACAACGGCTTTGTGGACGTGTTCGTCAAGCGCATCAGCAGCGGCGCGGTGGTTCGCGCGTCGCAATCGGCCGCCGGCATCGCTGCAGATCGCGACGCGCGAAATCCGGAGGTCTCGAGCAACGGTGCCTTTGTGATATTCGAGAGCGGCGCAACCAATCTCGTGGCCGGCGATGGCAACAATCGCACCGACATTTTCCGCTACGAAATCGCCAGCGCAACGCTGCTGCGCGCCAGCATCGGGTCGGCCGGACAGGAATCCAGCAGCGACAGCAATGCCGCCGGCGTTACCGCCGCCGGCCGCTATGTGTTCTTCGACACCGTCGGCATCAACATTGGCGGATCCGGAACAGCGCAGCAGTTGTTCGTCCGCGACTTCGATACCAGCACCACCACGCGCCTGACCACCACGATGTTCGGCGTGTTTCGCTCGCGAATCAGCGATGCGGGCGACGCCGCCTGCATCGTCACCGCCGACGCGCTCGACCTCGCCGACGGCAATTGGCAGCGCGATGTGTACCGCCTCGATCTGACCAGCGCCGCGTCCAGCCGCATCAGCGTCGCCAATGCCGTGGTGCCGGTGGGCTATGGCAGCGGGCGCACCAACATCATGGATGTGTCGCGCGATGCAACTCGCGCCATCGCCGTCAGCCGTGCGGTGGATCTGGATGCCGATAGCTTCAATGAGCTCGGTGCGCTGGTGCGAAGCAACGGCGGGGCGGAACCGCAACTGCCTGAGTTCGTGCCATCGACAGGCGCCATCCGTCTTCTCGGGCGGGCGGCAAACGGCAGCCTGCCGCAGCCGTCCGGCATCATCGCCGCGCGCCTGTCGGCCGACGGTGCGGTGGTCGCGTTCACTACAAGCGCCACCAACCTCGACGCGCGCGCCAGTGGCGTTAACGTCTATCGACAAACGCTACCCAACGGCGTGCCGACGCTGGTCAGCCTGGGCATCGACAATCTCGGCGCTGGCGGCAGCGCCGCCCCGGTGGCCGATGGCAGCGGCGCACGCGTGGCTTTTCAGAGCACTGCGAGCAATCTTGTGGCCGGCGACACCAATGGCGCTTCCGATGTCTTCGTGTGGGATAGCGTCAGCGGCATCCGCCGCGTCAGCGTGAGCAGCAGCGGCGCACAAGCGACCGCCAGCAGCGACGCGCCGGACATCAGCGACAACGGCCAATGGATCGCATTCTCCTCCGCCGCCAACAACCTGGTGACCGGCGACAGCAACAGCGCAATCGACATCTTCGTGCACGACCGCGTCAGCGGCGTCACCGAGCGCGTCAGTTTGGATAGTGCGGGCATGCAACGCCCCTCGCCGAGCACCCAGGCTGCGATCAGCCCCGATGGTCGCTTCGTGGCCTACCTTTACAACGGCAGCGGCAACGAGCGCGGTATTTACCTCTACGATCGCACCGCCTTGGCCACCCGCTTGATTGGCTTGCCCTCGGGCACTGTCGTCAACACCTTGGGCGCGCGCTTTGGTCGCGACGGGCGCTACTTGAGCCTGATCGCCAACGATGCCGGCAGTTCCATCGCCTATCGCTACGACGTCTTTGCCGCTTCGCTGCGCGAGTTGCTGCGCACCAGCAGCAACATCTATGCAACCGACAACGCGCCGCATGACATCGTGGCGGTGCGCGTGGCATCCAGCACAATGGCGGTGTTGAGTACCGATCAACCCCTGGGCGAGTTCGATCGCAACAACGATTTCGATCTGATGCTGGTCACGCTCAATCCGGGCGTCCTGTCGCTGACCTCAACCACGCTCAACGTCTCCGAAGGGGCCGGCACGCTGCTGATTCCCGTGGTGCGCAGCGGTGGCGCAGAAGGCGCTGTGGGCGTGGGCGCGAGCGTCGTTCCGATCAGCGCCTCAAGCAACGATTTCAACACGCCTGGCACGTTCGCGACGTTTGCCGATAACCAGACCACGCCGGCCAATTTCGAGTTCGAAATCGTCGATGACGCGCTGATCGAGGGCAACGAGACGCTGACGCTGCAGATCGTGCAACCCAGCGGCGGCGCCACGGTCGGGTCCCCTGACCAGATGACCATCACCATCATCGACAACGACTCGCCCGATTCGATGTTTGCCAATGGCTTCGAATAGGCGCATTTGCGAACCAAGGACGGTTCGCACTCGGATCGAGCGCGCAAGTGGCTTATCTGCGATGAGCGAATCCGTAGCTGCCTCGGACTCGAAACTTGAGAAATGCGCAGGAAGCGCGTTCTTCAACAGCCTTTTAGATCGATTGACGAAGGAGCCGGACCATGCACAGAAAATCGCCCACCCGAATCGCGCTGATCACATCACTGGTGCTCGCTTGTGTCGCCTGCGGCAACGAGGTCTCAGTGCAATCGGCCGCCGACCCCAACGCCCCGCCCGCTCCAAGCACCACCGGCATTCCTGACGACGCTACGGTGCTCAGCGAAATGCGCGGCCGCATCAACGGGGCGGACTCGATCGAACTCAGCGATGGCGCGGGCGAGATCGTCTGGTCCGGTCGCGACTTGACCTGGTACTACCAGCGCGGCTACATCGTGAAACGGCCGGCAAACATCGAAGGTTTCGACGACGCAACACTGGAAGTTGGCGGCTTGAGTCTGTGGGTTTTCGACGGCAACGGCTGGCGCTACCAACGCGACCTCGTGACCTGGAACACCTACGAAGGCATCCCCGATCCCGACAGCGACGATTTGCTAGAGATTCTGCAGAGTGCGAAGCTCAACTACATGCCCGCTGGCCTGGGCGGTTTGCCGCAGAATTTCCGCATGGCCGAGCCGCCCAACTTCGAATGGCACAATGCAACCTCCGTGTCCTTCAATTATCTGGTTGACGCGCCGCATATCGACTGGCCCAGCCAGTCGCTGCGCCAGGCCACGCTGACGCTGCGCACGCGCGTCTATCGCGATAGCGTCGATGCGCCGTGGCGCAATCCGCTGCAGCCCGAGCTGATCGATGCCAAGGTGCATTCGAGCGAACAGAAAACGCCAGCGGAGTTGAGTGCCGCAGCAGCGAGTGTGGCGAACTGACGGACCGCAAGAGTGCCCCTGCAGGACTCGGCGAGCGTAGGGGCGCTATTCACGGCGCCCGCACTATCGGGCTGATTGCCGACCATTCGTGCCGGATTATCAGGACTGAACTGCGCTGCCAGAAAGCGCGTTTTCCGCAGTCGCCTGGCGCGCATGCCCGCGCACAAACGCAGCGGCCATGCGCGCGTTGCGTCGCCGTCGCGCTCGGCTTGCAGCGCGCGGCGCAGCTTGCCCGGCGTCAGCCCTGTGAGACGAACCACTTCGCGAGTCGCGTGCGCCTGGTCGGCGAATCCAGCGTCTGCCGCCATTTGTGCCAACGATGGCGCCTGCCCGTCGAGTTGGCGAATCGTGGCCTGCAAACGCTGCACGCGTGCGTACTCTTTCGCCGTGAGCCCCACGCTGCGCAGAAAACGCGCCTGCAGGCTGCGCAAGCTCATCCGCCCGGCCTTTGCCAGTTCGGCTATGGCGATGTCGCCACTGGCGGCATCGATGGCCGCGACGATCTGCTCGATCTGATCGTCCAACTCAATGTGCACGACTAAGGCTTCGATGCACTGCCATAGGTGCGTGGCGTTGCTGTCGATCGCGTACGCCCGACAGGCGGCGATCAAGGATTGCGCGAATGTGGGCTGAGTCTGCGTCAGGTCGATGATCTCGTCGGCAAGCGTTGGCAACGCGTCCTCCAGCAGCGCGCGACTGGCGACAGGTGTGAGGCGCACGCCCAAACAGTCGACCGCGCCGTTGGCCGCCAAACGTATGGCCGAACGCATTTGCGCTGCGAACAAACAATGCGACTGCACGCGCCAGCCCTCATCGAGTCGGTAGCGACTCATCGGCTGACCGAGGTGCACAATCAATTCGCAACGGCCATCCGGATAAACGGTCTGGACTGGCATCGCTGCGTTCGCAGCGGTCAGTCGCCACACACATTGCACCTGGCGCCGCAGACCATCGGGCGGCGGGACTTCAACATAGTTCACGCCGATGTTCCCTCTGTCGTTTGCGCATTTGTTCAATCCAGCCACGCCACGCTGCACACAAACTGCGCGCCCGTCAATCGAGGAGACTCATATGCGCCAGTTGCTGATCGTCGCTCCGTTACTGCTCGCCAGCGCCACTTCCGCCCATGCCGCCGATGCCGCGTTGCCCGATTGGCTCGCCGGCCACTGGTGCAATTCCTCCGATGGCGAATCCGGCGAAGAGCTTTGGCTCCCAGCCGCTGGCGGCTTGATGCTCGGCGTGAACCGCACCGTCGCCAGCAGACGCGCCACGCAATTTGAGTTCCTGCGTATCGAGAGCGCCAACGGCGTGCCCACCTACATCGCCCAGCCCGGCGGCGCTGCGCCCACCGCATTCGCGCGTAGCGATAGCGGCGAGAGCTGGATGCGCTTTAGCAATCCCGCGCACGACTTCCCGCAGCACATCGAATACCGGCGCGAAGGCAACCAGCTTAAAGCCAGCATCGCCGGGCCCGGCGAAGACGGCAAAGAGATGCGCATCGACTTTGCGTATTCAACCTGTTCGGGGTGAAAAGGCGTTCGCTGGGGCGGTGGGTGTCCTGAAGCTCTCCGGCGGGGTGGGTGTCCTGAAGCTGTGGGTGTCCTGATGCTGTCACCTAACACTCGCTCGTCCACAGCCTGCCGACGCCAACATTGGCAACAACGTCAGCCCGTCCCTGGCCAGCTTGTGCTGTTGCCCGCACAACCGCAGGGGCCCAACCCGCTGCGGTCGTGCGGCGGGGATCTTTACGGCACGCTGCAAACCAAGGCTGGCGCCGACGATGTTGTCGGCAGCCGGAGCGCCGGCGCGGTGGCGATACTGCCGTTACTGCAAGAGCTCAGGCAGTCGGCACGCCGTTCTTCGCAATACGGATCTTTGAGCGGAATCACGTCCGGATCACGCGGGTCTCGAATCAGGCAGTCGCCATAGTAGAGGACACATCCCATCCGGCAAATGGCTTCGCGGATTTCTCGTTGGCTGGGTAGCGCAAAGGCCGGGGCGGAACTCAACAACGCCAGCAACACAAAGCACACCTGGGTTCGTTTCATGACTTCTTCCTTCGGGTAGAGAACGGCGAACGCGGACCATCCGGACCGCGGAAGCGATCGGCTTCTTCGACCACAGGCGTTGTTTGGCAGTCGGATGCGCCACGACACCTGCGGCTCAAAGCCGAACGCTGGGGATCGACAGACGCTGCAAATTGGCTTGGCGCATTTCGCTGAAAAAAATCGCTAGTGAAGACATATCGTCCAGGAGAACGCTATGTCGAGTTTTCGATTGCTGTGGGTTGCTTTGGTTGCAACCGCCCTTCCCTCACTAGCATTTGCCGCCACGTTTTGTGTCAGCGATTCGAGCGGCGACCCGTTGCGTACCCACGCCACGGTGCATGACGCTGTTCGAGCCAGCGAAAGCAATGGCGCTGGCGAAGACATCATCAAGGTCCGGACGGGCACGCATGCAACCGAACCTATGCAGGTGTCGGGCCAGTTGCGGATCGTGGGCGGTTTCACGAACTGCGCAGCAAGCACACCGACCAACTCATCGCAGATCAACGGTAGCGGCTTCGACGGCTCCATTTTTCGCGTCGTGCAGTTCATCGTGGGCCCACGGCTGTATCTCGAACGGGTCGGTCTGACCGGCGGCCGGGACAACACGGACGGCCTGGGCGGCGCCATCGAAGCGCGGGGCTCAGCGACGGTCGTCGAGTTTGGCCCCGACGTCAGTGTTTTTGCGAACAGCGCCGGCAGCCATGGCGGCGCCATCCACTTGACGAGCGCTACGCTGCTGTTGGGCAATCGAGCATTGATCGACGGCAACACGGCTGGTTTCGACGGTGGTGGAATCTTCTGCGACGGCGGTCGCGTGATCCAGGGTGTGCCCGGCAACACCAGCCAGACCAGCACATGGCGCAACAACCGAGCGAACCGCGATGGGGGTGCGATCACCGCGGTGAATGGCTGTATCGTCAATCTTTACGGTGGCTCAAGTGTGTCGATCGTCGGCAACACAGCCCTGCGTTCGGGCGGCGCCTTCGCAATGCTCGGCTCGAGCTTGACCACACGCCTTGGCACCTTCATCTCGAATAACACGGCTGCACAGTATGGTGGCGGAATTTATTGTGGTGGTGCGACCACCCTGACGCCCAGTCAGGTCAAGCTGATCGACTCTCAGGTGCAGGGCAATACGGCAACGTTGGAAGGCGGTGGGATGCGCGCTGCGCAGGCTTGTTCGCTCTCGGTATCGGGCGCAAGTCTGGTCGCCTCCAATCAAGCGCAGCGCGGTGGCGGGGCTTCGGTGACCGACACCGCAATTCTGCAATCGACACGCATCGACCCTGACGGGCCGCTTCTATTGAATGTGCCCGCAGCGCTGGGCCCGCGCTTTGTTTTCAACCGCGCCTGCAATGGGGGCGCGGGCATTTATGGTAACGGGTCTGCCCGAATCCAACTTCGCGGCGCCGTGGTCAGCGGCAACGATTCGATCGGTACGGGCACATGCGTAAGCGACGGTGGTGCAGGCATCTACTTGAACGATCCGTTCCAAGGCGCGGAATTACTGGTCGGCTTACACCCAAGCTGCCCGGATAACGAACCGTGCAATCAAATCGACGACAACCGCGTCGACAACACTGGTTCGACGGGATCGAGCTCGTTTACTGGGACTGACGCGCGCGGTGGCGGCATCTTTGCCTTGGCCGGCTCGGCCTGCCTGATCGAGCATGTGTCCATCTCCGGCAATCGGGCGCTTGCGCTCGTCGTGCCACCGGGCGCCAACGACCGCGCCGACGGCGCCGCGTTGTTTGTGGGCTGCAATGCGTTGACGCTGCGGCATGCCGTGATCGCGGAGAACCTCGCCGATGGCGAGACGGGGTCGATCCTGCATCTGGCTGCTGGCGCCACAATCACGTACGTCACCAGCGCACGTAATTCGATCAATGCGCGGGTCGTCAACGGTGATGCGCTGGTCAGCCGCCCCGCTGTCCTCAGCACCGTGCAGATTCGCAGCTCGATCCTGGACGACACGGATTTCAAACTACTCGACGTCGGTACCGGCGACCCGATGTTGGTCAGCGCCGATTGTTCGCTGGTGCGCCGGATCGGCGACTTGCCGAATCAAACGCGCCTGACCTCGCTGCCCGCCGCCTTCGTCGACGCCGCCAATGGCGATTTCCGCCCAGCGCCGAACGGCCCGCAGATCGACTATTGCGACGGACCGACCGGCACTGGCATGGCGCTCGATCTGGATCTGACGCCGCGCGGGCTGCCCAATCCATCCATCGTGTTGGGATTCGGCAACTTCGACGCGGGTGCTTACGAATCCAAGTTGATCGACGACGTGCTGTTGTCCAACGGTTTCGAATAGGCGAATGCGCAAACCGCAAGTTCCGGCGCGGTCCGCATCGTCTTGCTGGGGTATCCGCGCACCAGCTTGCACGGTACGGAGGCTCGGTCCTGCGCGAGGCATCGCTGGCACAATCCGCCCGCTTGCGTGCATCCTGATGCACTCCTGTGGCGGCCGTCTTCGATGACCGAAACCGAGCAGTCTGTCGATACCCGGTTCGCGCGTCTGTATGCCGAACTGAAGCTGATCGCGCGGCGCAAACGCCGCGCGTCGGAGCACACGCTCAACACCACGGGTGTGGTGCACGAACTGTATCTGGCGATGGTCGAAGGTGGCGAGTTGAACTTCGAACACCCTCGCCAGTTCTATGCTTACGCGGCACGCGCCATTCGCCATCTGCTCATCGATCGCGCGCGTTCGCGCGAGCGCCTGCGCCACGGCGGCGACTTGCATCGCGTGGATTTCGATGCGCTCGCCGAGGGCGAATTCGTGGCCGATCCGCGCCGCATGCTCGAACTCGATAGCGCCTTGCAAGCGCTGGCCGCGGCCGATCCACGCGCCGCACAAGTGTTCGAGCTGCACTACTTCGCGGGCCAGGACCTCTCGCGTACGGCAGACCTGCTGGGCATCTCGCGGCGCACCGTCGATCGCGACTGGCAATTCGCGCGTGCCTATTTGCAGATGCAGCTATGACCACCACGACCGATGCGCTGCGCCTTTGGTTCGATCGCTACCGCGCCGTCGCGCAAAGCGAGCGAACCTCGTGGCTGGCAGCACAATCGCTCGATGCTGCCTTGCGCGGCGACCTGGAACGCTTGATTGCCGCCAGCGAACGCAGCGGCATGCTGGACGTGCCGATCGGCGAGTGGTTGCTGGCGCTCGACGAAGACACCGAGGATGAGCCAATCGGCCATGAGATCGGCGGCTATCGACTATTGCGTCCGTTGGGTTCCGGCGGCATGGGCTCGGTCTATCTGGCCGAACGCAGCGACAAAGACTTCGAGCAGCAGGTGGCGATCAAGTTTCTGCATCGCGGTCTGCAGACCGCGCAACAGCGAACGTTGTTTCGCCGCGAGCGGCAAATCCTGGCGAGCCTGAACCACCCGAACATCTCCCGTCTGATCGATGGCGGCGTCAGCGATGGCGTTCCGTATCTGGTGATGGAGCATGTCGATGGCATCGCGATCACGGCGCATTGCGAACGTCGGGCCGTTCCGCTCCGCGAGCGCTTGATCCTGTTCGCCTGCGCGTGTCGCGCGGTGGCCGCCGCGCACGCCGCATTGATCGTGCATCGCGACATCAAACCGGCCAATGTGCTGGTGAGCGCGTCGGGTGAGGTCAAGTTGCTCGATTTCGGCATCGCCAAATTGTTGGACGACAGCAACGCCGCGACCCAAACCGGACAGGCCCTGATGACCCTGGTCTACGCGGCGCCGGAGCAACGTCGCGGCGAGCCGGTGACGACCTATGCCGACGTGTATTCGCTCGGTGTGTTGCTGCACGAGCTGCTGCTCGGCCATCGCCCGGACCTCAATGGTTTGAGCGAGCGTCCATCGGCCAGCGCCACGACGCGGCCGGAAAGCGACTTCCAATCCGGCCGGCTGCCGGCGCCGCCAGCAGCGCTGGCGCGAGCGCTGCGCGGCGATCTCGACAACATCCTGGCTCGCGCCCTGGCCCCGGAACCGACGGCGCGCTACGACGGCGCGGCCGCCTTCGCCGACGACATCGAACGCTATCTGCGCGGCGAAGCCGTGGTCGCGCATCCGCCGTCGCGCTGGTATCGCTTTCGCAAGTTTGTTGCGCGGCATCGGGCGGCCAGCGCGGTCACCGCCACGCTGGCGTTGGCCACGCTGCTGAGCCTGGCGCTGGCCATCGAGCAAAGCGCTCGCGCCACATCGGAGGCGACGGCAGCGCGCGCACAGGCGCAGCGTGCGAGCACCGTTCGCGATGTGCTGATCGATATTCTCGAGACCTCGAGTGCCGACCTGCCGGCAAACCAGAAACCGACGCCCGACGTGCTGGCGGCGATGGCAGAAAAGCGCGTGCTCGCCGACCCATTGTTAGCGCCGGCATTGCGTGCCGATATTCTCCTGACGCTGGCCAACATCCATCTTTCGCAACGAGCGCTCGCAGACGCGCAGCGGGCGCTGGACACCGCCAAGCCCTTGCTCGCGGACGAGGATCGATTGCGGCATGCCACGCTGGAGGCGCAGCGGTTGTTGGCAAACAACCAGGCTGACGCCGGGGCCGAACAGCTGCGCGTCTGGCTGCCGGCGCTGGAGAAGGGTCCGCAGCCGCATAGCGGGGATGCCTTGCAAACCCTGGCCTTCATCGAATGGGAGCAAGGCAACTTCGACGAAACGCTGCGGCTGCTGCAACTCGCGGCCAAACACTTCGAACAGCTGGATGGCGTCGACAGCCTGAAGGCGATCGAAGCCCACGCCGACGTCGCGAACTACTATGGGTCCCGCCAGCAGTGGGCAGCGTCGGAAGCGCTGCTGACGCCGCTGATCCGGCGTCGGGCGTTGCTGAAGCTGCCGCCCAATGCGCATTTCGGCAATGACCTCGTGCAATACGGCTATGCGCTGATGGGACTCGGCCGATATGAGGAGGCGGAACGAGCCCTGCAACAGTCGCTGGATCTGCGGCGACAGATCTTCTCCGCACCCGACGATCGCATTGCCCACTCGCACTCGGCGCTGAGCATGCTGGCCTCCAGACAGCGCGACGACAAGTCGGCGATCGAGCATGCGCAAGCGTCGCTAACGATGCGCGAAGCGCTGTTTACCGATCCGCATCCCGGATTGGTGATCGCCCGATTGCAACTGTCGGCCGCGCATCATGCAGCGCGCGATTTCGAGGCAGCACGGACCTTGGCGGAACGCGCCGCGAGTAATTGCGCGATGCCGAACTTCAGCCACCCGTACTGTGCAAGAACGCAGATCGCGCTGGCGCGCATCGCACTCGATCGCGGCGATTTGCAGTCGGCTGCACGCCACGCGGAACGGGCTCGCGACGATGCGATTGCGATGTTCGGCGACCACGGCGTGGAAGTGGGGCGACCGTTTCTCGTGCTGGGCGAAATCGCGACCCGCCGCGGCGACCGGAATGAGGCGCTGGCGGCCTTCGATCGTGGCATCCGTGAGCTCGGGCCGGACAGCGCCGCCGGGCGTAACGGGCAATTGTTGCGTGCCGATGCGCTCCATCAGTTCAATGACCACGAGGGTGCATGGCAGGCGCTGCTCGCTTTGCAGCCCTGGGTACCCGAGCTGGGCGTCGTCGACGCAAGTCGCTACCGGACGCTCTACGCCGAAGTCGCCCAGGCGCGCGGCGATGAGGCGGCACGACGATCGGTCATCGCGCAGTTCGAATCGCCCCTGCCCGATCGCGACCCGGGTTGGATTGCCCGGCGCAACGCGCTGTCCAGCCACTGAGGCGCCCAAGCGAGGTCGGACTCGGCGGTCGTGACACCGGATCATTCAGTGTCCGTCAAGATCGACACACGCCGTCTCAAAGTGCAAACTGTTGCAATCCCGATGGATCCGCACAGCGCTGGCCCCGGAGGGCTCGTTCGCTCTCCATCCACGAAACTTTAGGTTTGATTACTGATGAGGGAAGCACCGGTGGACAGGTCAAGCGCAAGACCCATTCAGAATAGGCGACATCCCAGCGTTGGCTTCGTGTCGTCTATTTTTAGTTAGGCATCAGAAACACGCCCAGCCGCACACCGCAATGTAGCGCGCTTGTCGCGCTCTTCAGCGGTGACGCAGTAAGCAAAATACCTAGGATCTCCTAGGATAATCAGCGCGCAAACCTTGGGAGAGCACAAGTGCGAGGAACTAGCGCCAATCAACTGTTCAGCGACGGTGACCTGAGCTCTGCACTGGACAACAAGCTCAGCGGCATCAAAGCATCGGTGCACAACATTCCTCGCGAGCAGTTCCTGGCAACATCCGTCGAGACACTTATAGAACACCTGAGCTCACCTCTCGTCATTGAACCGCTCGTGCTACATGAAGAGCAGATGCAGATGGACCACGCCGAGACGCAGGTTGACGTCACTGGGCGTTTTGATTACGACATGGGACGCGGCGGACGCGTGCACACGACGGGGCACCGTTTGACCTTCTACATCCCGTTTGCAGGTGACCATAGCCTCTGGAAACTCCGCCCAAACATGTGGATAAGCGTCATGCCTCGCGGGGAAATTGATTCACGCCGTTCGATGCTAACGCTGTCGTTCACAAACACCAGCAATACCGAGCCAGAACGATACAAACAAGAACTTGAGTCATCTCTCAGCGGTATCCGCCAGCTGATTGCATCGCAGAAGCAACTGCTGGATCAGCATCACAACCGTATCCCCGGTGAACTTCGGTCGGCCATCGAACACCGCCGCGCCGAGATCGAGAAGCTGCACGGCTTGACTTCTGCATTCAACATCCCGATGGTGAAGAAGTCAGGCATGCCTGAGTTCAAGCCCATTGAGGTCGCAAAGCGCATAGTGCGCCCGCTACCCCGCCCGCCAGCCGCGGGCTATAAGCCGGAACCTGCAATCACAAGTGAGACGTACGAGGAACTGCTGGCAATCATTCGCCACGCGGGAGCGTCCTTCGAAGGAACTCCTCAGACCTACGCTCCGCTCGGCGAAGAAGGGCTGCGCGATAACATTCTTTCGCACATAAACGTAGTGTTTGAAGGTAAGGCCACCGGCGAGACTTTTCGGAAGTACGGCAAGACTGATGTCCGGCTTGAGGAAGAGTCTCGATCTGCGTTCGTGGCAGAGTGCAAGCTGTGGGGAGGTGAAAAAGTCTTGCTCGACGCGCTGACTCAGTTGCTTGGCTATGTGACATGGCGCGACTGCAAGGCAGCATTGCTGATTTTCAACAAGGACGTTGCCGGATTCTCCGGTATACAAACCACGATCGAAGCGTCGCTTCGAGCACATCCGAAGTTTCTGCGCGCCATGAACGCGGGTCGGACAGGCGAGTGGCGTTTCGTCTTCCAATCGCAGGAGGACGCTGGCCGAGAGGTCACAGTCCACGTCTTTGCATTCAACCTCTACGTAGTGCCCGAGCGAGCTGCGAAGAAGCGGTAGACCTGGTTGGAATGCAGTTGGCCGCTAGCAGCCCTGATGCTTAACGAATAAGCTTAGATCGCGCGCAGCCGCGATCTGAAGCGTTTGTTGGACGAGCCCCTGCGTGGCGTCTGTCACGCCCAAGGAAATAGCTTTTGGAGGGTGTCGTCGCGACATCGGTCGAATTCGATGTCATGGGTGGCGGTATCGTCGCGGTTGGATGTTGCGGGATCGACGTGGGGCGATTTGCGCTGATTTGGGGCAACAACGCGGACATCCAGTTTCTGTTTCTTCATGCGAACCTGTTAGACGTGCAAACGTCTAGACGTCTGGACTCAAGATTCGAACCGGGATGATTTTCGGCGCGCGACCAACGCCCCCAGACGCCAGCGGCGCCAAGAATCCCATGTAAGTTTCTCAGCCGGTCACGAGGCTCCGGGCGTAGCCGATGCCTTTGAGCCACTTCCGTTTCCACTGCGCTGCCTTGGCTTCGAGTGCTTCCACGCTGGCAACGAAGCGCCAGTAACCTGAGCCGACGCCTTTGACGTGCGCGGTCCAGTAGTTGGTGTCGAGTCCGAGTTTGCTTAACGCCGTCGGCGCTCGCTCGTCGATCTTGCCGCGTTTGCCGGGCTTGAGTTGGCGGCCGGTGTAGTCGACCAGCTCAATGTACTGGCGATTGCTCATCGCCAGTCTGGCGAGGGCTTTGTCTTTCAACATATCCAATCCAAGCCGAACGCCGGCAATGGGTTGGATTTGCTTGTCCGCTTTGCTGGGATCTTTGCGCAGTTCCTCGGCACGCACCTGGACGCTGGTGTGATCGCTGCTCTCGATGCTGTCGGCGATCCCGGCTCGAACCGGATTGAGGTCGACGTACGCCATCGCCGCGGCAAGCGCTGCTTCATCTTCAAGCAACTGAGATTTAAATCGGCCCTCCCAGAAGCGCCCCGTCACGTCATCCTCGGCGTTCGCCTTGCGCGCGATGTGCTCGTCGAGACAGCGCATAAACCACGAAAGATCCGTGAGCCGACCGCGGCGGACCTCAAGTGCAGCTTTGTCTGCGCGCAACGAGATGATTTTCGCCGTGTTCTGCTCCGCCTCGCGCGCCGGGAACAATTGCACCCAGCGCCGGGCAACTTCCTCATCAGACCAATCGCGCGCGGCGGTCGGTTCAATCGACAGCACCACGTGCAAGTGGTTGCTCATCACGGCATAGCTGTAAACATCGACCGCAAAAATCCGAGCCAATTGCAGGATGCGCGCCGCGATCATCGGCTTGCGGTGCTCGTAGTCCACTCCCGTGATCGGATCAATGCCGCACAGCCACGCGCGCCGCACGCAGCGCGTAACGCAGTGGTAGAAGGCTTGCTGGCCTTCGGCGACGGTGAGGTGGCGGGCTTGGGTCATGCGGCGATCATGGCGATCACCAATGCGTTTGTCTGTCAGGCAAACGCTGAAAGTTGTGTCGGAATTTTCTGACAGCGAACGTGATCCGGCTCCCTAGGGTGGTTCGCCGCGTGGCTGCGATTCCGCCACCGTGGCTGTCCGCGATTCTGCACCGTGGCTGTCCGCGATTCTGACGTCGCGGTACGCCGGCCCCGGGTGCGCCAATGAACGAGACAACATCGGCTCGCAGGTGGAATCGCTCCTCCAGCGCCACGTACTCCATGCCCCCATCCATCGGCGGGCCGGCTGCGATCTGGCGTATCGGCCCGAACATTGTGAAGCTGTATAGGAGCGGACATCGGAATTCGACGTTGACCGGGTAGAAAGGTCAGCACCCAGGCAGTGTGCCTGTCCAAAAGGAAGTTGACCCATGAACCTCAACTACAAACTTGGTTTCATCGTTGCCCTGCTGGCTGGTGGCGTTTCGGTCGCCGCGGTTGCCGCGGACAAGGGCGACATCCGTCTGCTCGAACAAACCAGCATCAGTCTCACGCAGGCGATTGCTGCAGCTGAAAACCACCAAGGCGGGCGTGCGATCGAGGCGAGCCTCGATGACGACAGCTTCAAGCCCGCCTATGAGGTCAGCGTGGTGGTCGGCGAGCGCGTGTTCGATGTTGCGGTGGATGGCATCAGCGGCGCTGTGATCGGCGCTCGCGAAGACATCGACGACTGATCCAAACGGGTCCGATACTGCTGCGGGAGTCGCAAGCCTCCCGCAGCGCTCGGAGACAGCATGAAAATTCTGCTAATCGAAGACGATTGCGAAACGGCGAGCTACGTCGCCCGCGGTTTGCGGGAGCACGGCCATAGTGTCGATCTGGCCAGCGATGGCCACGAAGGCCTCATGTTGGCAATCGGCGATGCTTACGACGCGCTGATCGTCGATCGCATGTTGCCGAAGCTGGACGGGCTGGCCTTGTTGAAGGCGCTGCGCGCGAGTGCAATCGGTACGCCAGTGCTGCTGCTCACTGCCATGGGCGGCATCGGCGACAAGGTGCAAGGGTTCGAGGCGGGTGGCGACGACTACCTGGTCAAGCCGTTTGCCTTTGCTGAGTTGCTCGCTCGTGTGCAGTCATTGGGCCGGCGCCCGCCACTTGCGAGCCAGGACAAGCTGCACGCCGGTGACATCATCATGGACCTGATCAAGCGCAGGGTCAGCCGCGCGGGGCAGGAGATCGATCTGCAGCCGACGGAATTCCGGCTACTCGAGTTCCTGTTGCGAAACGCCGACCGCGTCGTGACGCGCACGATGCTGTTGGAATCGGTGTGGAATTTCCACTTCGACCCCAAGACCAATATCGTCGAGACGCACATCAGTCGACTGCGCTCGAAAATCGATCGCGGCTTCAGCAGCGAACGCATCCGCACGGTACGCGGATCGGGCTATGTACTCGATGCGCGCTAAGCTGCTCGCCAGTGCCGGCTTTCGCTTTCTCGCGTGGTACACCCTGCTCTTCAGCCTGTCGGTGGCGGCGCTCGCGCTGCTGTTGTTCCTGACCATCCGCAGCTCGCTCGAAGACCAGGCGCGCAATCACATCGAGGCGGAAACCGCGCAGTTGCTCGGCGACTACCGCGACGATGGCCTCGAAGAGCTGCGCCATGACATTCGCGAGCGCACTCAGAACCATCCGGGTGCGCGCCTCTTCTACCGCGTGCTCAGTGCCGACGGGCGCGGCATCTTCGACGAGCTCCCGGCTGCTGTTGCCGGCTGGCAGCGTATCGCGCGCGTCGACCAGGCTGACCTCCTGATCAAAGGCAGCCCGCTCAATGACGGCTACCTGCTGCTGGTGGCCGCCGAGCTGACGCCGGAGCGCGAGCTCGGCGAGGCGATGCGCAACCGCGTGTTGCTGGCCCTGGCGCTAACGCTGGTTCTCGGCACCGGCGGTGGCCTCTGGCTCGGCCGGCGCTTTCTGGCTGAGATCAACCGGTTGAGCCGCACTGCCGAGCGCATTGGCGAGGGCTGGCTGTCGGAGCGCATCAGCCGCACCGGCAGCGGCGATGAATTTGACCAACTCGCCGCCACGATCAATCGCATGCTCGATCGCATCGAATCACTGGTCGCCAATGTGCAACAGGTGAGCACCCATATCGCGCACGACCTGCGCACACCGCTGGGGCGGCTGCGCCTGAAGCTTGAAGATCTCGCTGCCGCATCCCCAGCGGCGGCGCCTGATCACCCGGTTCAAGAAGCCATCGCCATCCTAGACAGCATCCAGGAGACCTTCGCCGCCTTGCTCCGCATCGCGGAAATCCAGTCAGGTGCGCGCAAGGCGGGATTCACGCGCGTCGACCTGAGCGCGTGCCTGACTCGGCTCGTAGAAGACTACGCAGCCGTCGCCCAGGACGCTGGCCAGGAGCTGGTTGCAGAAATCGCCGAAGGTCTCGTGCTTTCCGGGGATGGCGCGCTTCTCGTGCAGATCTTCACCAATCTCATCGAGAACGCGATCCGCCATTCTGGGCCCGGCAGCGTGATCCTTGTCGGCCTGCAATCGGATGGCGCGCAGCTTCGCGGCAGTGTGCGCGACAACGGCAAAGGTGTCTCTGCCGAGCTCATGACCGAGATTGCGAAGCCGTTCGTGCGCGCCGACGCGGCGCGCGCGACGAGCGGCAGTGGCCTCGGGCTGAGCCTGGTCGCCGCGATTGCGAAGTTGCACGGCGCGCGACTTCACTTCATGTCTGCGTCGCCGGGGCTAGCGGTCATCATCGAGTTTCCAATCGGCGTCGCAGCGGCGTCAGTCGACTGAGCCTCCAATTCGATCCGGGAGTCTGTCACTCACTCCGGAGCGGGATCAGCAGTGACCACGGGCGATTTCACGCCCGAGGCCAAGGCCTTTGCCGAGGGCAACGGGTGTCGCCAAGAGCGGTTGGCAGGGACGATTGGAGCAGCAATCGGGTTGAGAGAACGGAGGGTCGGCAGTCACCGGACTGCGCACGGCATGCGGTACAAGCCTTCCTTCTGGTTGGTCACGACCAAGGCCTCGTAGGCGCGCTTGGGCTCGGGATGCGCCTTGAACAGGTCGATGGGCTTCGTAGTACTGCGACCAGTGCGCCGCCTCACATCCTCAGCTCGTCGATCATGACCTCCGAACTCCCACAGCGCGCGAAACACTTCTGACTGAGCCTTCGTGCAGCGAATCGGCGGGTTGTCTTCGCCGTCCAAGTACACGAGCCGAAAGTCACCTGAGAACGGCCCATGCACCGGTGCCGCCGGGTCGTTCTTGCGCCGGGTGATCGCAGCCCCTGGCGGCGCGAGAAACGAAACGACTTCGCCGCGCAGCCGGAACCGTTCCTCCAGCGCCAGCCACTCCACGCCCGCATCTGTTGGCACACCCGCCGAGATCTGCCGGGTTGGCGCGATCACGCGCACCGGGCCGTTGGCGATCCGGACTCGATCCAGCAGTCCTGCTTCGCGCCACAGCCGAGGGATGTCGCGCGTCAACACCACAGGCGTCTTGCCGCTGCTGCCGAGCATCCAAGCCCCCGCCGTGAGCATCGTCGAACCGCCATCCGAATCGATATCCAGCGCCGCTCGCAGCTTTCTGTGCAGCCACTGATCGTCGAGCGCGAACGCCGTGAGGTCGTCGGGATCGACCGAGACCGGCCCGCACTCGACGCAGCAGCACTCCAGGCAACCGTCTCGACCCCGCCGCACTTCGCCACCGGCCATCCCGCAGTAAGGGCACGGCACGATGTTGGCGTTGATCGATGCTGGCTTCACCGCCTTGGTCAGTCCGGGAAGCAAGGCAGCCTCGCTCTCCGACAGCCGCATTCTCATCACCGGCGTGCCGGTCGAGAACAAACGACACACCAGCGCCCACTCCGCATGCGCCGACAACGGTCAGCCCTCGACCATCGACTGCGGCTGCTCGTCGACATGCGGGAAGTCGTCCGCATCCAGTGTCTGGCCGCGCGCCAGGATTCCCTTCTCGACGAGGTAGCGCTCGACGTTGGCCTTCATCACGGGATCGCGCATCGGAAGCCGCAGCCGGCCCATGCTGGTTAACTCGGCGGTGATCACGCGGTTCCTGCGGCCAGCCTCACCCGGGTAGTACAGGTTGATCTGCACCGCGGTCACCGTCCAGCCGCCTTCCAGGGGCGCCGACATCTCTTCCTGCATCAACTCGGTGACCGACTGGTGCTGAGCCATCGCCGTCGCCGTGGCTTCGACCTTGAGCTTGCCGGTCGGACTCAGCACCGTGATCTGCTTGAGTTGCACGGCAACGAACCCGTCCTTGATCGCCTGCGGGAAGTCGACGCCGGCACGGAACTGAGTGAGGTCGAGTTTCTCCGGCTTGATGCGCTTGGCATCCACGGCTTGGCCCAGCAGGTGGGTAGCGAACTCGCTGGCCAGCATCTGGTGGTAGGCGGCGCCACCCTTGATCAACGTACGCACCACGCCCGTCTTCTCGGAGTACTCCAGCATGCCGTGGATGCTCGGGTTGCCGACGCGGCGCGTCAGCGACGTGCCCTGGAACTCGAGGTGCAGCATCGCCAAGCCCTTGACGTGCGTCGTCAGCAGGAACACGCCGGGGCTGCGCTGGAAGATAGTGGTCTCCACGCCGTCGCCGCAGCTCAGCATGCGCTGATAGAACTTCGCGACGGCCTGACCGAAGGCCGCGAGCGCGGGCTTGGTCATGTTTGGATGGCGCTTGATACTCAACGCATGTTGCTGGGCCTGGCTGCCACGACGTTCGATGAAGTCGGCATCCAGCGCGTGGCGGAACAGGTCGGGATGGTGCCGGTAGAACCAGAAGGCGCGATGCAGGTCGCTCTTGCAGGTCGCGAGGCCGATCAGGGCGCTTCCGCCACCGGCGGCCACTTGGAAGATGGCCTGCTGCCCCGGTGCGTCAGCCAAAGGCAGGCAGGCATTCAGTTCGCCGACCAGGCGATCCTTGGCATCGATATCGGGCCACTGGCGGACGCAGTCGAGCAGCGCACGCGAGGTTTCGGGGGTGTCGTCCCAGGCGAAGCCCAGGGGCACAGGCAGCGCGTGCTCCGTCAGGAGCTGCTGGAGCGTGGCGTCCACTGGGAGTTCGAGCAGCACATCGACAAACGTTTTCTTCATTGCGGGGAGTTCCTTCAAAGGACTGGCAGTCGGGAGCTGGACAGCACGAGATCAGGCACAACGGGTGTCAGTGTTTGAAGGCAATGCTCCCTTGGTTTGTCGTGTAGCGAGATACAGCGAAAGGCTAGTACCCGGATTTCCGCTTGTCAATCATCGAGAGCGCTTCACCCCGTCCATGTATCTCGTGGCTATACTTCGTGGCTCACGTCTTGAGACGCCTGTCCAGTAGAAGCAGACCGATGGCAACCACACTCGGAACCCGGCTTCGGCGCCTACGCGAAGCCAAAGGCATGACCCTGCAGCAGGTGGCTGACGCGGTCGGCTGCACCCGCGGCTACATCTGGGAACTGGAGATGAAGGATGGCCAACGACCGTCGGCCGAACGCGTCTTCCTCCTCGCCAAGACCTTCGGCGTCACAGTCGAGGACCTGATGGAGGAAACGCCCCGCGAGGCTCACGAGGCCAAGCCCGAGGACGTCGCGTTCTTTCGCGAATACGCTGGCATGACCGACGAGGAGAAGGAGCGCTACCGTCAGGCGCTCAAGCTGATGTTCCCGGGTCGCGGCGAGGGTGAACCGAAGTCGTGAACGCGCAGGACCTTACCCCCTTCGTAGCGGCCACCACCGCGCTGAAGTGGTTGCGCCTATGGCATGGCGCGACCATGCCCGAAGCCACCGATCTGGATGTGCTTGGCCAAATGCTTCCGGAAACGCCGTACGGCAAGGGCGTCCGTGAGATCAAGCCACCGAGGCCGCTCGACATCAGCGCCTTCGAGGGCTGCCTGGTCCGCAACCCGGACGATCCCGCCGAATGGGGCATCCTCTTCAAGGAACACGCGACGCCCGAGCGCAGCCGCTTCACCATCGCGCACGAATTGGGCCACTTCATCCTGCACCGTGCGCTGCAAGACCGCTTCGAATGCGACAACAGCGGTGTCACCTCAGGGCAGTTCGATGGCCGCAACATCGAACGCGAGGCCAACGAATTCGCCAGCAACCTGCTCATGCCCATGGATCTGCTGCGGCGCTTCCTCGGCGATCAACGCAAAGTCACGCTGCACCTGCTGAGCGAGATCGCGCGCACCTTCGAAGTCTCCTTCGAAGCGTTGTGCCTGCGCTTCATCGAAGCCACGGACCAGCGCGCGATCTTGATCCACTGGGATCAGGGCTTCCTCAAGTACCAGCGAGCCAGCCGCAACGCCCTCAAGACCCGCGCCCGAGTCCGCCAAACAGATTCCGCGCAAGAGCCGTTCGCCGGCACCCTGGCCGCAGACGCCAGCGTGGTGCAATGCTTCGATGGCGTGGAGTGCTCCGCGGCGATCTGGTGCGCCGAGGAGGGCGCACACATGAAGTTGCGGGAGTTCAAGCATTCCTACACTGACCGGGACCGGGTGATCACGCTGCTGCTACTCGAAGGCGCGGAGCCGCGGGACTGGGACAATTCCTAGAAGTTCCGCGGACACCCACTTTCCGTTCCAGTCCTTTAGGATTTTTGCCGCGTAAACGTCTAGGCGTACGAAATGGTGGTTCCCATGGTGGCGATTTTCGGCGCGCAGCCAACGCCTCCAGACGCCAGCGGCGCCAAAAGTCCACATGTGTGTTTCTCAGCCCGTCACAAGACGCCGGGCATATCCGATGCCCTTGAGCCACTGTCGCTTCCACTCAGCCGCTTTGGCTTCGAGTGCTTCCACGCTCGCAACGAAGCGCCAATAACCAGAGCCGACGCCTTTGACGTGTGCGGTCCAGTAGTTGGTGTTGAGGCCAAGCTTGCTCAGTGCCGTCGGCTCACGCTCGTCGATCTTGCCGCGTTTGCCGGGTCTGAGTTGGCGGCCGGTGTAGTCCACCAGCTCAATGTACTGGCGATTGCTCATCGCCAGTCTGGCGAAGGCTTTGTCTTTCAACATATCTAATCCAAGCCGAACGCCGGCAATGGGTTGGATCGGCTCGTCCGCTTTGCCGGGATCTTTGCGCAGTTCTTCGGCGCGCATCTGCACGCTGGTGTGATCGCTGCTCTCGATGCAGTCGGCGATCCCGGCTCGAACCGGATTGAGGTCGACGTACGCCATCGCCGCGGCGAGCGCGGCTTCGTCGTCAAGCAACTGAGATTTGAATCGGCCTTCCCAGAAGCGCCCCGTCACATCATCTTCGGCATTCGCCTTGCGCGCGATGTGCTCGTCGAGACAGCGCATGAACCAGGACAGATCCGCGAGCCGATCGCGGCGAGCCTCAAGTGCGGCTTTGTCCGCGCACAGCGCTGCGATTTTCACCGCGTTCTGCTCGGGCTCGCGCGCCGGGAACAATTGCACCCAGCGCCGTGCAACTTCCTCATCAGACCAATCGCGCGAGGCGGCCGGTTCAATCGACAGCACCACGTGCAAGTGGTTGCTCATCACGGCGTAGCTGTAAACATCGACCGCAAAGATCCCGGCCAATTGCACGATGCGCGCCGCGATCATCGTCTTGCGGTGCTCGTAGTCCACGCCCGTGATCGGATCAATGCCGCACAGCCACGCGCGCCGCACGCATCGTGCAACGCAGTGATAGAAGGCTTGCTGGCCTTCGGCAACGGTGAGACGGCGGGCTTGAGTCATGCGGCGATCATCGCGATGACCGCTGAGCTTGTCTGTAGGGCGTACGCTGAAAGTGGTGTCGGAATTTTCTGACGGCTGCTGGGTGTCCCGAAGAGCCCCTACTGACGGCTGCTGGGTGTCCCGAAGAGCCCGCCAACTCAAGCCCGGCAAACGCGGCAAGATCGATGAGCGTGAGCCGACGGCACTGAGCGAGCTTGGACTGGATGCCAACTACTGGAACGCGCACGTCAAAGGCGTCGGCTCTGGCTATTGGCGCTTGGTTGCCAGCGCGGAAGCGCTCGAGGCCAAAGCCGCACAGTGGAAGCAACAGTGGCTCAAAGGCATCGGCTATGCCAGGAGCCTCGTGACCGGCTGAGATACTCACATGGGATTTTTTTAGCGCCGCTGGCGTCTGGAGGCGTTGATCGCGCGCCGAAAAACATCCCGGTTCGAATCTTGTGTCCAGACGTCTAAACGTTTGCACGTCTAACTGGTTCGCGTGAAGAGTCAAAAACTGGATGTCCGTGTTCGTTCCGCGTGTTCGTTCCGCGTTCGCGTTCCGCGTTCGTGTTCGTTCCGTGTTCGTTCGGGATGTCCGCGTTTGTCCGCGTTCGTTCGGCTCCGCGTTCGGCAGCGTTCGGCATTTACGATCGTGGTGTTCGTGGCCTCTCGGCTCTATCACCGCGAGCAGTTGGCGATTTCGGCCTAAAGGTCAGATTGTAACGCACGTGCAATAAATGCTGGCTCGTGCATTTATTCGACTGAGGGCTTCTATGCTCTCCGGACGCCAATAACCAATGGAAACATTGTGAATCGAATAGCGCTACTTTTGTTCGTTTTCTTTGCTTGGGCGTCCTCTGCCCATGCGCAGTCGGGAACGCTGAGCTTCAGCCCATCAACATGCACCATTAGTTCTGAAGGCCAGTGCTCGACGACTGTGACGTGGACATCGTCAGGGACGACTACAGCCACGCTGTGGGTCGAATCGGGCCCGATCAACGTGGGAAGCTGGGTGCACCACGCCCCTGGCGCGACGCTGCTGATTCCTTGGATTCGCCAGGGAACAACGGTTTTCGTGCTACGCGCCGGCGCACCCAATCAGCCAAACGGCAAGGTGTTGGCCAGACGGTCGGTGACTGGCCTGCCAGGATCGTCTGGTGCCGCAACCGGGCAGATCAGCGCCAGTCCGTCGACTTGCACGATTCCTCAAGGGAGCGACACCTGCAATTCGTCTCTGAGTTGGAGCACGCAAGGCGCCGCCAGCGCGACGTTGTGGGTACTGTCGGGTCCAACGAATGCCGGGCTCTGGATTCACACTGCCGTGGCGGACACCATTCCAATCTACTGGATCCACGAAGGTACCTACACTTTCGTGTTGCGTGCAGGCTCCCCGGCCGAACCGAACGCGCCGGAACTGGCCCGCACGTCGATCACCGGCATTCGGCAAGTTCAGACCAGCGCAAGCCTCTGGTCGACGCCCGCAAACTGCACCATACCGAGCGGCCAGACGCATTGCTCGGTTTACTTGAATTGGCAGACCTCTGGATATCCCGAGGTCACGTTGTGGGGTGTCTCCGGTCCTACACGCGCCGGTACCTGGATTCACTATGCCCAGAACGACTCGATTCCGATTTATGACATAGCTGCAGGAACCTATGTCTTCGCTCTTCGCGCCGGTTCGCCCGCGCAGCCCAACGCGCCCGAGATCGCTCGCGTTACCCTGCAAGGCATTCCGCAGCAGACCGCGACTGGGACATTAACCGCCAATCCTACGTCCTGCGTTATCCCGGTTGGAGCGCAGCACTGCACCACGCAATTGACGTGGTCCGCGCAAGGCGTTTCCGACGCAACCGTATGGATCCTGTCCGGTCCCACGCTGCAAGGTCAATGGATCGACCACAACCTCAGCAATTCGCTTACCTTCGGCCAGATCGCCGAGGGTACCTACGTGATCGCGTTGCGCGGTGGCCCGCCCTCGAATCCCTCCGCAGCAGAATTGGCGCGCGTTACTGTCACGGGAACACGCGCTGTGCCGAGCCCGAAGTTTACGGCTTACTTCCGAGGAAAGACGCTGAACCCCAGTTTTCCAGGCGATATGGAATTGAACCTCGACTATTCGAATGAGGTGCTTGAACACACCAATACGCTGTACGTCCAACTGGAGCGCCCAGATCTGCACTTGGCCGGAATTCTGGATTCGCTTCCGCCCGGCAAGAAGCTGCTTCTGGACACCACGAATTTCCTGTTCGGCTGCCGCACCTGGCCGTGCAACACCTGCGGCGAGGGCAATACCATCAGCGAACCGGGTCTGCATTTCGATGTGCTGGACAACGCGCAGCAGAAGTGGACATCGCTGATGGCGCAACTTACGGCACAGCAATACGCCAAGATCCTGGCGGTTCTTCCGGTGGATGAACCCGATTTGCATCAGTGCATCACGGCTGCCGACATGTCGAGTTTCGAGACCATGGTTCGCAAGTTCCGGCCTGCCGGCGCTTCCAGTTCGACCAAGATCGGTGGCGTTTTGAGTCCGCGCATCGCCGGAAACGGCCCTCTGGGCACCCAGACGCTCGTGCAGAACCCGCTGATGTACGACTTGCTTGCCGTGAACTGCTATCCCATTAACTACAGCAGTCCGTCACTGTCGGCGTGCAACGGATTCACCGATCAGCAGTTCTTTGCGAAGTTGGAACAGATATCGAAACCGTCGGCACGCTTTTTCGTGGTCGCCGAAGGCTGGATCGGAGGAAACGATGTGAATCCGGCGCCAAAGCTTGCGACGATGCGCAATCGATTGTCCTACTACCAGTCGCTGACGCAAACGCAGCCGCGCGTCGATGGTTTGCTGATGTTCCTCTATTCCGACCTTTGCTTCGGCAATTACGGCCCGTCATGTACCAGCCCGGTTGGCCTGCGCGGAAACATCTCGCCCACCGAATCGCCGCTACTTCGGGCACGGGCGCGAGACGTTTTGTTGTGCCTCGGGACCGGAACGATGTGCTATTAGTCTGGTCCAACTCCCGCGCCGATATCCATCGGCGCCGGGCGTCGACGTTTTTTGGCAGGCCGCATTCGTGCGGCCTGCTATTTCAAGGCCAACCGGAGGAACGATCTAATGCAAAGCTTCGACCGTCTTGAGGCCGAACCCTGGTCTATAGATGGGCTCGCCATCGTCGATGGCCGGCTATATGCGGACGGGTGGGTGTTTCCAGAGATCGACAACGCGATCGAATCGCGCTTTTCGATCAACGGCAAGCCGCCCGATATTGTGCAAGCTGTGGATCGACCCGATGTCGCGGAGCTGTTCGCGCGCCGCAAGAACGCCCGGTCTTGCGGGTTTCATCTGGAACACCCGATTGATCTGTCGGATTCGTTGCTTGAGCTGCATTGCGCCTCGCGCTTCGACACGCCGCGGACTCGCGCCCGCAACAGCGCGTTCGTTCCGCTGTCGGGACCGGCGATAGACCGTGCCGTACCTTCCGCCGATCAACGCTTTCGCGTCATCGGCAACCGCGATTTGAGCGGCTTCCTTCGCATCGGATGTACCGATGCTCACAAATTGCTGGCGCTCATCGCGGCTGATTTCCCTGCGCTAGAGGATTTGCGTGTTCTCGATTGGGGCGTCGGCTGCGGTCGCGTTGCGCGACATACCTGCGATTCATTCGGTGCATTCACCGGCGTCGACATCGATGCCGACAACGTGCGTTGGTGTTCGACGAATCTGCCTGGACGCTATGAATCCATCCTGCTGCGCGAATCCACACAGTTCGCTGGCGGCGAATTCGACGTCATCTATGGCGTGTCCGTGTTTACGCATCTGCGAGAAGATTTGCAAAATCACTGGCTCGCCGAGATTCGTCGTCTGTTGCGTCCGGGTGGCCGCGCTTACGTCACGGTCCACGGGCGGACCGCAGTGGAGTACGGGTGCCGCCCGGCGCCGGAGATCGAGGCAGCCGTTGCTCGGCTGGAGCGCGAGCAGTTCTTTGTTGCGAGCGCCAACAACCAGCTCGAAGGTTTTGTTCCAGAGCCCGACGAATACGTGAACGTCTTCCATCACAGCGACTACATCCATCGGCATTGGCAGAAACACTTCGCCTCAGTCGAGGTCATTCCCGGCTACATTTACACGCACGATCTGGTCGTCCTTGAGCGCTAGTCCGGGCTAGCCCGCACGACGAATCCGGGCGTTTCCTCGCGACCTTACGCGGGACTGTCTACTAGCCACTCTTCGCCGCCATGGGTATTGGAATCCCGTGCCACCTGGCGAAGCGGCGAAATGACCCGGATCACGTTCGCTGTCAGAAAATTCTGACACCACTTTCAGCGTACGCCCTACAGGCAAGCTCAGCGGTCATCGCAATGATCGCCGCATGACTCAAGCCCGCCACCTCACTGTTGCCGAAGGCCAGCAAGGCCTCTATCAAAGCATCGATTCAAAGCGCAGTTCGCGCAAGACGCGGTCGCGCATTCAGGGATCGTTCGCGCAGGGATCAAGCACAGCGCCCAATCCATAGCGAGCGAATACGGACATGCGCGAAACCGACTTGCGCACGGCTGATGTCGCTGCAACGACCGCTCAGCGCCGCGTCGGGGTAACCGCCAGGCCCGCGCGCTTCGGTTTTCGCTGCGCCCTGTTCGCTTCGCGCTCTCGACAGCATTCATGCCTCCAGAGTCGCGTCTTGCGACCGGGAGTCCAAGCAATGCATCGCATCTACGCCTTCGCTCTGGCGCTCGGCGCGACCATCGGGTCTGCGCCCGCAGCCAACTTCGTGGTTCGCAGCAACGGCTCGGGGGCCGATAGCAACACCGCCGACAATGTTTGCAGCACGGTCTCGCCCGCCAATGCGGCCACCTGCACACTGCGCGCAGCGATTTTGCAAGGCAACGCGCTGGCCGGCCCACACACCGTCACCTTCGATGCCTCGGTGCAAACCATCGTGCTCAGCGCCTCTTTGCCGACGGTGACCAGCCGCACAACCTTCGATGGCAGCAACCCGGCGAATACTGCCAGCGGCGGGCGCATGGTCATCGACGGTGCGTTGGCGAACGGCTGCTTTGATTTGCGCGATGTCCCCACCGCCGTCAGTCCCAACGGCGCGCGCAACTCCACGGTGCGCAATTTTGTGCTGCGCCGCTGCCAAGGTTCGGGCCTCTCGCTGGCGGGCAACGGTTATGTGGTGAGCGGCAATCGCATCGGCACCAACCCTGGCGCCAGCGCGGCGTCCTCGGCGAGCGATGCCAACACCGGCGATGGCATCCTGGTGTCGGGAAGCGTGGTGCCGCCCGCATCCGCACCCAATATCGACGGTTTGATCGCCGATCCGCCGGCCACGTTTGGCGCGATCGCGGCGTACTCGTCAGCGCTGCAATCGTTGCTGTCGGTGGTGGCCAATCCGACGATCATCAGCGGCAACGTGGTGTCGGGCAACCAGGGTGTCGGCATTCTGCTGACCGGTCAGGGCACGGTGAACACCTTTATCGTCGGCAACATCGTCGGCTTGAGCGCCGATGGATTGTCTGCGGTGCCCAACGGCCGCGGCGCGGGCAACAAAGATGGCATTCGTCTGCAAGGCACGGCCTGGGGTAACTTCATCGGCCCCGGCAATCTCGTGAGCGGCAATAACGGAAGCGGCATTGCGCTGCAATCGGGCGCGGTTCTGTTGCCGAATTTCGTGGCCGGCAACCTCGTCGGGCTCGGCAGTGCGCCGACCAGCGTCGGCAACGCCGAGAACGGCATCACGCTCGATTCGCATCCGAACGGCCCCAACGATCCGGGTCTGGACAACCCAACCGGATTTGCCGCGTTGATCGGCCCGGCGAATACCATCAGCGACAACCTCAGCGACGCCGGCGGCGCCGATCTTGATGTCGTCGCCAACGACACCTCGGGCGGCATGCTGATCAGCGGGGCGAGCCGCGGTGTGGATGTGTTCGCCAACGTGGTCGGCCTGGCCACGTTTCCCGCCGGTTCCACGCCGCTCGGCCAGTTGCAATACGGCAACAGCGGCAATGGAATGGTGATCACCGTACCTGATGTGCGCGTTCGCCTGAATCTGATTCTCGCCAATGGGCGTCACGGCATCCTGTTGCGCGGCAACGAAGCGCTGCGAACCCAGGTGCAAGGGAACTTCATCGGCGTGTCGCCGCCGACCGGTCTGGCGCCCGTCATCGGGCTCGGCAATGTCGGCGATGGCGTGCACCTTTTTCAAGCCAGCAGCAGCCAGATCGGTGGCCCGGCACCGAACGACATCAACATCATTGCCGGCAATGGCCGCAATGGCGTGGCGCTGCGCCAAGGTTCGGCCGCCACCGGCTGGGCCAACGTCATTCAACGCAACGCGATCTACGGCAACGCGCGCGGCGGCAGCGGCATCGGCATCGATCTGGAACGGGTGCCGAACGCGCCCGACGGCTTCAATCCAAACGCTCTGCCGCAAAACTACGCCAACCTCGATCAGATCGCCCCGATCCTGTGCAGCGGCAGTCCGATGCCGGTCGAATGCGGCGCCGGTGCCGGCCCCACTTTCGGCGGCAATGGCACCTCGCTGCGTTGGACCTTGCCGCTGCGGCCAGTTTCGCCATCGCGGCCGCTGCGCATCGACTTCTACGAGCTGGCTGCCGACGGCGCGGGTATGACCCATCTCGGCGAGCAGACGGTCACCCTCAACACCGCAGGCGTGGCGATCGGCGCAGGCTGCGTGGCCGGCGTTTGTACCGCCACCGTGGGCGGCAGTGGCGACACCAGCGGCAAGGCGATGGTGGCGACGGCGACGGATCTGCTGCTGGTCGATGTGCCGCCGGCCGGCGATCAACCGCCGCAACCGCTCTCCGCAGCAAACAACACCTCGGAGTTTTCCTCCCCGGCAACGGTGACACGCGCACTCGAGATTTCGACGCCGCCGCCGCTCCCGCCAGCGACACTGCAAGCGCCGTACTCGCTCTCGTTCCAGGCGATCGGCGGCTCCGGCACCTACATCGATTGGAGGATCGTAGGCGGCAGCCTGCCCACGGGACTGACGCTGGCCGCCAGCGGGGCAGTGTCCGGCACGCCGACAGTGGTCGACACGTTCAACTTCACGGTGCGTGTCACCGATAGCGACGGTACGCAGGCCACGGGCGGCTACGCCATCACGGTGGGCGCTCTGCCGGCGCTCGCCATCGCGACGCCATCGCCGCTGCCGCCGGCGACGGTCGGCAGCGCTTACTCGCTGGGCTTCCAAGCCGTGGGTGGCAGCGGCGTCTACAGTGGTTGGGGCATCGCCAACGGCAGCTTGCCGGTGGGCCTCTCGCTGTCCACCAGCGGCATTTTGTCGGGCACACCCACATCGGTCGGCGATGTTGGGTTCGTTGTGCGGGTCAACGACAGCGCTTCCAACATTGCTTACCGCCAGTACACACTCAAAGTGGTGCCAGTACCGGTGCCGTTGGCGATCGTCAACGCCCCACCGCTCCCAGGCGCCACCGAGCGAGCGTTGTACAGCGTCGATTTCGAGACCACCGGGGGCAGCGGGATCGTCAGCGGCTGGTCGATCAGCGCCGGCGCGATACCGCCGGGATTGGCGCTCGAAGCGCAAAGTGGTGTGTTGAGCGGCAGGCCGCAAGCGGTAGGCAGTTTCACCTTTACCGTGCGCGCGATCGACAGCGCAGGCGCCAGCGCCAGCCGCAGCTATACCCTCAGCGTCGCTGCAGCGCAGGCGCAAGCGCCGCAGCGTTTCACCGTGACGCCCACGCGCATCGACTTCGGTGCGGTGCGCGTTGGTCGAGCGGTGACTTTGCCGGTGCTGGTGCGCAACGATTCGAGCGCGCCGTTCGATCCAACGATCGAGCTATTGGGCGATCCAGTGTCGCTGCTTTCATCCGCGTTCTCGGTCGACGATGGCGCCTGCACCGTGCCGCTGGCGGCCGGTGCTTCGTGTACCTTGAACCTGACCTTCCGGCCGCGCCTGGGAGCCGGGGCGACGTTTGCCGGATTGGCGCGCGTGAGCGCCACGATCGGTAGCGCGCCGACCACGCTGGCGAACGTCGATCTGCGCGGCACCGGCACTGGACGGCTGGTCGATCTGGGGCCGGCGCGTATCGATTTCGGCACGCAGGGCGTCGGCACCAGCACGTCAGTCAGTATCGCCATCGCCAATCCGACCACCGCACTACTGCGCTTGAGCGGCGGCGCACTCACCAGCAGTGTCGGCTTTGCCGGTCCAGTATCGAGCTGCGGCGCCACGCTCGCAGCGGGCGCATCGTGCAGCCTTGTCTACCGCTTCGAGCCAAGCGTTGCGGGCCGGTTTGCGAGCAGCTCGCGCCTGAATTTCTTCGAAGACTCCTTCTTCTCGGACTTCAGCGACAGCTTCGATATTGGCTTGCTCGGCGTCGGCGCCGTAGGCGCGCAAATCAGCTCGACGCGTCCGGTCGCGCTCGACTTCGGCCTGGTCCCAGTCGGAAAAAGCGCCACTTTGCTGACCGCCACCCAGAATCTGTCGGCCAGCAACATCAGCGTCAGCGGCGGCAACCTTCCGCCCAGCGAAGTGGCATGGTTACGCGGTCCGCCGTGCGCAAACCCGACCACGCCAGGCAATAGCTGTCTGATCGATTTCAGCTTCCTGCCGCGTGCGGCGATTCGCTACGCGCTCAACAGCTTCCTGACCGTTTCGCAAGGCGCGCAGTCGCGCCAGGTGATGATCAGCTTGAACGGGCAGGGCAGCGGCACACTGGCGCAAGTGACGCCGACTCGCATCGATCTTGGCCGCATTCCGGTCGATGCAAGCAACAGCGCCTCGGTGACTATCGTCAATACCAGCGATGTGACGCTCACCGTGAATCGATCGTTGGCCACACCGTTCACCCTGGTCGGCGCCTGTCCCGCCACCTTGGCGCCCGGCGCGTCTTGCACTTACGCGTACCGGCTCGCTGGCGATCCCTCGCGCGTGGGCCTGCAAACGGCAGATGCTCGCATTCGACTGTCCAACGAGGCCGCCGGTTACGATCAGCAGGCGAGCGTGGAACTGATCGGCGAAGTGGTCGACGGCGTGTTCGCGGACGGCTTCGAGTGAGTTCACTGGCGCACCGCCCGTCCAGAGCATCCTGGCGCACCCACCGATTCGCGGCACACTTCGATGAGTTCGCTCAGGAGCGCGCCGTGAATACGCCTGACGATGCGCCATGGGCGGACATCGGCTGAGGAGACGACGAGTGGATGTCCGGAACCCCTCCGAACCATCCGGCCCCGACACACCATCGTCCATCGTGCCCTGCGCGGGGCGGTGGAATCCGCACGATGAAGTGTGTGCGGGTTCCACCCCACACGGGAATCCGCCTTACGCGGGTTATCCTCGACGCCCGGAGGTTATGGAAATAGCTGATACGGCAAAAAAGCGGCCGTATTGGCACGGTTCGTGTTCGGAAGTTGTTTGCTTAAGTAAGGCGTTGGATGATGGAGTTGATCCCTTCAGAGGAACTACTTAAGCTCTAGGGCGGCGTCTGGTCGCAAGTGCACAACGATTCCGGCAAAGCGGATGAGCCGATCCAGCCCGGCGTTCGGCTTGGAATGTTGAAAGACGAAGCGTCCAGCAGCACGAAAAACATCTTCAATGCGCGCTCATGCTGCTCAGGCGCGCGTCACAAGTTTGTGGACAGAACAGCGATCACAAGGACGCGAGCGGCGACTATCGCTCGCGATGCGCTCAAGACCGGCGCGGGTAAAGAAGACGATTGCGTGCAGGCAACGGCCAGGCTGCGTGCGATCCATGCTAGTCTGGCCTGACCTGACCAAGATGCAGTCCACGAGCGCAAGCATGAGGACCGTCAACATCCTGGAAGCTAAAACCCATTTGTCGCGCCTGGTTGAAGACATCGCCAGCGGTGCGCAGCGCGACACCATTATTGCCCGCAACGGCAAGCCGGCAGCCCGCCTGGTGCCGATCGAAACTCAGGCCGTGAAACTCGGTGTGCTCAAAGGCAAGTACATCATTCCTGCCGATATCGACGCCGACAATGCCGAGATAGCCGCCGAGTTCGGCGCGTCGTAATGCGCATTCTCCTGGGTACCCACATCCTGCACTGGGCCGTCACCGCGGACCCTGCGCTGGGCGACGGTGCGAGCCTGACCCAGTGAAACAGCTCGCCGCGATGAAACGCCGCAACGTGATCCGCGTGGCTGGGCGATATCGACGGCCCGCTGTATTTGTGTCGCAAGGACGACAACGGGGGCTATCTTGTGAGTGAGCGCACCGCCGAGGCCATCACACCGCGCCCAACCCGCCTGCTGCGCGTGGCCGAACACATCCGCACGCAGAACTGGACCGCGATCGGCATCGACTTCGCGATCGTGGTGATCGGCGTGTTCGTCGGTATCCAGGTGGCGAACTGGAACGAGGATAGGCAGCAGACGGCCCTGCAGGCCCAGTATCTCGAGCGGCTGCGGATCGACCTGATCGGCATCCGCGAGAGAACCCAGCAGCACGTCGGGTTCTACCGCGACTCGATCGATGGCGGCGAGCTGCTGATGACGCGCGTGCTCGCCGACGATGCGGCTTCGCAAGACACCCCGATCGACCATGCAGGGATGGCCCGCGCCCTGGATGCGCTGGCGCAGACCCGGAATCCGCCGCCGTTGCCGGCGACCTATGTGGAAATGCGTTCGAACGGCCAGCTCAGCCGCATCGCCAACCCCCGGCTTCGCGACCGCCTCACGGACTACGATCGCTTCCACGGCGTGATGCTGGAGCTGATGCGGATGACCAACGACAACGCCGTGCGCCAGATTCCCATCCTGCTGCGGCACGTCACCAGCCGGACGGTCGCGGACGACACGCAGCTGTCCGGCATCCGCGAGGAGCTGATCGTCTACGACCTTGCGGCCATGCGCGGCGATCGTGAGTTCGGGGTGGCGGTCAGGATGCTGCGGCGCTTCGCGTTCAATTCCCTGCCGCAGCGCCAGCGACAGATCGAGATGATCGACGAGATCGTGACGCTGATCGATGCCGAACTGGAGGCTTCGCCATGATCCTTCGCCGCCTCGCCCAGAACCTGAAGGAACAGAACTGGACCGCGATCAGCATCGAGTTCGTGCTGCTGGTCCTGGGTGTGTTCCTGGGTATCCAGGTGGCGAACTGGAATGAGGCTCGACTGGAAGACCGGCGTGCGCACGACTTCCTGGAACGGCTATCCAACGATCTCGATCAGGAGTTGGCGTCCATCGACAAGCGCTCGGCCTATGTCGGTCGCTCCATCGCCTATGGCGAGGCCGCGCTCGGATGGGCGGAGGATGGCAGGCTGGCCGACGGATCCGCCTGGCAGACCGTGCTGTCATTTGCCCAGGCCAGCCGCATCCTGCCGTACTCGCCGGTCGACAGCACCTATCAGGAGATGCGCTCGGCGGGCGAACTCGGCTTGGTGCGAGACACCGCTTTGCGCACCGCACTCACCGAGTATTTTGTGAGTGGTACCTTTGCGCGCGCCGACTACATCCTGAAGTTCAACCCGGAATACCGAAGGCTGGTGCGCGGGCTGACGCCCTATCGCATTGGTCGCCACATCGCCACGCAGTGCTTTGACCTTGCGGTGGTGGAACACAGGGACTGCGCGGCTCCCGTGGATGAAGCGGTCGCGCTGGGCGTGCTGCGCAAGTACACAGACCACCCGCAACTGGTGGCGGAGCTCAACTTCTGGATGGACTCGGCGCATCAAATCGTCGACATCCTCCGGATACAGCGCGCCACTTGCGTCGAACTCAAGCGCAGCATCGACACGGCACTTGGCCGTTCTCCGAAAACGGATACGCCATGATCCTTCGCCGCATCGCCCAGAACCTGAAGGAACAGAACTGGACCGCGATCAGCATCGAGTTCGTGCTGCTGGTGCTGGGTGTGTTCCTGGGTATCCAGGTGGCGAACTGGAATGAGGAACGAAAATCCCAGCAACGCGAAGCGGAAGTCATTGACCGCCTTGTCCTGGACTTCGAAAAAATCGATGCGCGATTAAGCCGCAGCGCGATGAAATGGCAGAGAAACCTCGCTTCAGCCAACCAGTTGTTGGCTGATCTGGACGGCTGGCAAAAGTTGGGCCGTTGGCCCCGCGACAAATTCGCGATGCTGATCGATCTGAACAACGTCACCAGCATGAATCCGGCTCCGCCACGCGCAGCCACCTATGTCGAAATGCTGTCCGCTGCGCAGCTCGGCATCCTGCGCGACGAGCGCTTGCGCAACGCGCTGAGGGATTACGACACCTTCACCGACAGTTTCACCCGATTGAACGCCACCCTGCTCGAACGCCTTGAGCCTTTCCGTGCGAATCTGTTGGCCCACTTGCGGTTCGATACCGGATTGACGGCTGAAGGCTTGGTTGCTGAAACCCGCCGCGGCGCTACCCGCGCCGACTACTTCAATGACGTCGATCTGGACACCCTGGCCGCCGATCCCGCGACGCGCGCGGCCTTGACTCAGCACGCTTCCACGTTCCTCGATCACTCGGCAGTGACCCTCCTCCATCAGGACAGTGCACGCGCCGTGCTGGATCTGTTGCGAGCGGACGACAACCACGACCGTGGAGAGACGCTCTGATCCTCCGCCGCCTCGCGCGAAATCTGAAAGACCAAAGCTGCGCTGCGATTGCCGAGGTGTAACTTGGATCGAACGTAGATCACGGACGTAGATCCGGATGTAGATCACGGCGTAGATCACGGACATCCACCAGCCGCCAGAAAATTCCTACAGAAGTTTCAGAGTGCCTAGATCACTAGATCCTAGATCACGGACATCCACCAGCCGCCAGAAAATTCCTACAGAAGTTTCGGCGTTAGCCTGACAGACACGCCTTGCCGTCGCGACAATGATCGCCGCATGACCCAAGCCCGCCACCTCACCGTCGCCGAGGGCCAGCAAGGCCTTTGTTACTGCATTGCACGTTGCGTGCGACGCGCCTGGTTATGCTGCAGAGGTCCGAGACAGCCATGGAGATCCGAGACCATGGAGATCCGTGGAGATCCGAGACAACCACTCTTCGCCGCCATGGGTATTGGAATCCCGTAGCCACCTGGCGAAGCGGCGAAATGACCCCGATCACATTCGCTGTCGGAAAATTCTGACACCACTTTCAGCGTACGCCCTACAGACAAGCTCAGCGGTCATCGCAATGATCGCCGCATGACTCAAGCCCGCCACCTCACTGTCGCCGAAGGCCAGCAAGGCCTCTATCACTGCGTCGCACGTTGCGTGCGGCGCGCGTGGCTGTGCGGCATTGATCCGATCACGGGAGTGGACTACGAGCACCGCAAGCCAATGATCGCTTCGCGCATCCTGCAATTGGCTGGGATTTTTGCGGTCGATGTTTACAGCTATGCCGTGATGAGCAACCACTTGCACGTGGTGCTGTCGATTGAACCGACCGCCGCGCGCGAATGGTCTGACGAGGAAGTTGCCAGTCGCTGGGTGCAGTTGTTCCCGGCGCGCGAGGCCGAGCAGAACGCGGTGAAAATCGCAGCGCTGTGCGCGGACAAAGCCGCACTTGAGGCTCGCCGCGATCGGCTCGCGGATCTGTCCTGGTTCATGCGCTGTCTCGACGAGTACGTCGCGCGCAAAGCGAATGCCGAAGATGACGTGAAAGGGCGCTTCTGGGAAGGGCGGTTCAAGTGCCAGCTCCTGGACGACGAAGCCGCACTTGCCGCTGCGATGACCTACGTCGATCTCAATCCCGTGCGAGCCGGGATCGCCGACAGTATCGAGAGCAGCGATCACACCAGCGTGCAGGTGCGCGCCGAGGATCTGCGCAAAGATCCCAGCAAAGCGGACGAGCCGATCCAACCCATTGCCGGCGTTCGGCTTGGATTAGATATGTTGAAAGACCAAGCCTTCGCCAGACTGGCGATGAGCAATCGCCAGTACATTGAGCTGGTCGACTACACCGGCCGCCAACTCAGACCCGGCAAACGCGGCAAGATCGATGAGCGTGAGCCGACTGCGCTGAGCAAGCTCGGACTCGACACCAACTACTGGACCGCGCATGTCAAAGGCGTCGGCTCTGGATATTGGCGCTTCGTTGCCAGCGTTGAAGCACTCGAGGCCAAAGCCGCAGAGTGGAAACGGAAGTGGCTCAAAGGCATCGGCTACGCCAGGAGCCTCGTGACCGGCTGAAAGACTCACATGGGATTCTTGGCGCCGCTGGCGTCTGGAGGCGTTGGTCGCACGCCGAAAATCATCCCGGTTCAAATCTTTAGTCCAGACGTCTAAACGTTTGCACGTCTAACAGGTTCGCATGAAGAATCAAAAAAAACTGGATGTCCGCGTTGTCGCATGGCTATGCCCGGAGCCTTGTGACCGGCTGAGATACTCACATGGGATTTCTGGCGCCGCTGGCGTCTGGAGGCGTTGATCGCGCGCCGAAAATCATCCCGGTTTGAATCTTGTATCCAGACGTCTAAACGTTTGCACGTCTAACAGGTTCGCATGAAGAATCAAAAAAACTGGATGTCCGCGCTGTCGTCTCGTCCGCGCTGTCGTCTCGCACACGGTGGCGCCGGGCAATGTCGGCGAGACCACCACGCTGGCGCCGATGCTCAAGCACGCGCTGAAGCGCTTTGCGGTCAAGCACATCGTCGTCGTCGCCGATCGCGGTCTGCTGA